>JABABU010000013.1 GCA_014238065.1 Actinomycetota bacterium | reverse complement strand
GTGACGGTGAGTCGGCCTGTAGGCGGGATTCTGTCCAGCGCCGAAGCGCCTGTGTGACCATCCATCTTTGCGGTCTACCCGAGATCATGAGGCGGGCCGCCCGATCTCTGCTCGACCTTGCTCCGGGTGGGGTTTACCGAGCCGCCTGAGTCACCTCAGACGCTGGTGCGCTCTTACCGCACCGTTTCACCCTTGCCTGTGACTGCCCAACTGGTGAACCAGTGAGCCGGCCCATCGGCGGTTTCCTCTCTGCTGCACTTTCCGTCGCCTCACGACGCCTGGAATTTCTCCAGCACCCTTGCCCTATGGAGTCCCGACCTTCCTCGACACGGTCAGATCCGAAGATCTCCCGTGCCGCGGTCACCCGGCCAACTCACCGTCACCACGAGCGTATGGCCGAATTGGCTCTGTAGGCACCCATGTCGTGCAGGTCGCGCGCCAATTCGGGCGAACTGCGCAGTGACGGCGTTGCCGACGTCGTGGAGGAAACCTTCACCGCAACCGGCGAACCGGCCCGTGACCAGTAGCAGCATGAGCGTCCCGAACGGGCCGAACCTCAGGTCCTGCTCGTGGTCGAAGTCGAGCTTCGAGCCCTCGCCCTCAGGTGAGACGGTGGACTCGCCCAGGTTCTGCTCGATGGCGCGTAACTTGCCTTCGCCCCACTCTTGGATCGTCTTCTCGATATGGGCTCACCGCGCCAGTCGCCGTCGGTGCAACGACAGGTACACAGCCGCGATCAGCGCTGCCACGAGCGACGTCAACAACAGTTGCGTCGACAGCCGACCATTCGATCGTTCTGAAATCCAGCCACGCGTGTCCAGTGCCCCTCGGTGGCCGTACCTATCAGATGCAGGGATTGTCAGCGACGCTCGATGGCTCGAGCCCAGCGTGTGCGGTCGAGCGAAGCTCGAGGACTGACACGCATCGTCGAACTCGTCGACGACATGGTGTCGGAGATCTCAGCCGCACCCACGCCGACGAGAGCCATTCGTGCTGCTCCGGTTGCGGTCGCCTCGATCTCGCTCGACACGGCGATTGGCAGTTGTGTTGCGTCAGCGAGGGCCTGCACGAACAGTGGATTCGCCGTCATCCCTCCGTCGACTCTGAGTTCGTCTGCCCTTTCAGAGTCAGCGCTGACCGATTCGACCAGGTCGGCGCCGCGATGGGCGATTCCTTCGATGACCGCCCGAACGACCTCCGGTCGTCTCGTACCGCGAGTCATCCCGAACAGCATGCCGGTTGCCGACATGTCCCAATACGGACTTCCGAGGCCATTCAGCGCCGGTACGAAGACCAGGTCACCTGTGTCGTCACATTGGCCCGCGACTCCGGCGGCGTCGCCGGGCGAGTTCAGGACACCGAGTTCGCAGAGCCAGTCGATGCAACTCCCGGCGCTCAACATGATGGCCTCAAGCCCCCAGCACGTCGCCCCGGCTTGCCGCCAGGCAACGATCGGGAACGATCCGGCTGACGGCCAGAGTTGATCTTGGCCGACGCAGATGTTCAGCGACCCGCCTGTCCCGAACGTTGCCTTCATGTCGCCGACATCGAGGCATCCCTGTCCGAACATCGAAGCCTGCTGATCACCGACGATGGCGCTGATCGGCGGCTTCCCTTGTATTGCCGATGCTGTGGCGACCCTGCCCATCGAGTCGACGCACTCCGGAAGCGCGCGCCGCGGGATCTTGACGGCTTCGAGCACGTCGTCGTCCCAGTCGGTGCCAGCACGGTTGAGGAAGCCAGAGGTGTATGCGTTCGAGGCGTCGGTGATGTGGCTCGCGCCGTTACTCAGCCTGTCGACCAGCCAGCTGTCGATCGTGCCGACACGAATGTCCCTTGTTCGCTGTGGGTCGACCTGATTCCACAGCCAACCGGCCTTGGTCGGTGTCTGGTTGGGGGCAAGTCGAACGCCATGACTCAACGCGACGACGCACTCCTGAGTTGTTCGGTTGTCCTGCCAGCCGATGCCGGGGCCGACGGGACGCCCTGTTGCGTGGTCCCAGACGACAGCTGATGCACGTTGGTTGGCGATCCCGACGGCAGCGACGGTTTCGCCCTCGAGCACAGTTGCTGCTGCTCGTAGAGCGGCGTCGGCCAGCGCGTCGGCATCGAACTCGACGTGGCCCGGCTGGGGATGAGATGGGGGAGTGGCGATACGGTGCTCGCGGATCACGGTGCCGCTGGCATCTGCCATGGCGGCCCTCACGCTGGAAGTGCCGGCGTCGATTACGAGGACGTGCACATCAACGTGTGAGCGGCGTTGGTTTGTCGCCGAAGCGCGCCGCGGCCGCTCCGCCGAGCATGCCGAGCGAGGAGCCGACGACGATCTGGCTGATGATGAGCCCCAGCGAGACGTCGCCTTCGCCGAAAGCTCGCGATGCCACAGCCACCATGGTCACCACCAGGAGGCAAGGAACAGCAGTGATGGCTCCGTGGACGGCAGGAGTCAGCGGGGACCGACGGCCGGCAACGGCGCCACCGGCTACGAAACCGGCCAGCACGGCGAAGGTCAACGGCACCTGCCAGTTCGACTCGTCGTCGATCACGCGGCCGATGACGATGGCCAACGGTATGACGATGAGGGCTGTTGCGAGTGACCCGCGCACAGCGGCGTCACGGTCGATGTCGTAGCCGAAGAGTTTCATCGGAGCCGATCCTTCACGGGAATGACGGGGTGCCGAACGGGTCGTCGAGGCCAAGCTTGCCGGGGTTGAGGATGCCATGTGGATCGAGAGCTGACTTCACAGAGTTGAGCACGCCCATGGCGCCGTCCCCGAGCGCTGACCGCATGAACCTGCTCCGGTTCATGCCGACCCCATGATGGTGACTCAGTGAGGCCCCTGCTTTGAGGCTCGCGACGGTTCCCGCCTCCCAAGCGTCGAGGTAGAACCGCTGGCGTTCTTCGGCCGGTGGGCGTGACGCGAACGTGAAGTAGAGGCAGGCCCCTTCCGGGTATGCGTGCGACTGATGTGCCGAAGCGACGCGGGCGTTGGGTAGCGCCATGATCGCTGCGGTCACGTCCTCATATACCCGATCGATCGCCGACCATGGCGCAGTGAGTTCCATGGTGTCAACGACGAAACCCTTGTGTGTGAGAGCCTCGAGTCCCGAAACGTCATTCCGGTGCCCCCACCAGTTCTCGACCAGCTGCGGGTCGAGGTGTTCGGCCGAACGACACTCTTCTTCGGTCACCTGCATCTCGGCGTCGACGATCGCCTGATCGCCGACGTTGCGCACGAGCAGAACGTGCCGGTCGCCAGTGCCGTGGCTACGGTCCGCTTCGATGTTGTCGTAGACACGGAGCACCGCAGGCGCTGCGCCGCGTTGAAGGATGCGCCGACATGCGTCGTTTGCGTCGTGGAACGTCTCAAACCCGTACGCCGCATTGACCGGTTCGCCGGTCGCCGGGTGGACTCGAAGCCTGGCCCCGGTGATGATGCCAAGGGTGCCTTCCGAACCGACGAACAACTGGTTGAGGTCTGGCCCAGCCGAAGCTCGTCCGTTTCCTCCCGTGGTGAGCGTGGTGCCGTCGGCCAGTACGACGTCGAGGCCGATGACGAGGTCTTCTATCTTGCCGTAACGATTCGACAACTGACCTGCGCCACGACAGGCAAGCCATCCGCCGACCGTCGACAGGTTGACCGATTGTGGCCAGTGTCCGACGGTGACGCCGTGATCGGCCCCGAGGGTGTCTTCGAGCACGTCTCCGAAAGTGCCTGCGCGGACATCGAGCACCATCGATTCGGTGTCGACGTCGACGATGCCTTCCATCGCGGTGATGTCGAGGACGACACCGCCGTGAACCGGCACGCTGGCGCCGCACACGCCCGATCGGCCTCCGGCCGCCGTCACCGGCACATGCGAGTCGTTGCAGATCCGGAGCACGGCCGCGACCTGTTCGCTGTCGGCTGGACGGGCGATGACGCCGGCGAGCCCGCCAACTTGGCCTTCGGTAGCCCACATCATCGCCAGCGGCCACCAATCGCGGCTTGCCTCGGTGAGCGAATGTCGGTCTACGGCGATCTCGCAGACATCGTCGAGTCGAGCAACGACAGCCCCCGAAACCTCGACATTGGCGGCGTCGATCTTGCTGACGACATCGCCATGGGGCGTGCCGAACTCGATTGGCCTCGTCGGGGCGCCCCGTTGGAGTTCCACCATGTCAGTAGATGCCTTTCGTTTCCCCGAGGTCAGCTTCGATCAGCGTTGCGAACTCCGAAGTCTGGCGTTCGATGTCGACCCGCGACCATCCGAGCTCGGGAGAAATGAGCGCGGCGACCATGGGCGCGGCTCGCAGGGCGGCGTGGCCGTCGAACAGCCTGGCTCTCGTCCTGCGGCTGAGGACATCGTCGAGTGTCGTCGCCATCTCGTGGCGGACGGCATATACCGCTTCTGCCTTCAGGTAGTCGAGTCCATCGACCAGCGGGTCACCGAGCGAGGCATCGACATCGATCATGGCGCTGAGGATGCGCTCGTTGACGCCGTATCTGGAGAACAGGTGGGCCTGTCGTTCATCGGCATTGTCCGGTGGCGGGCCAGCTCCGAGGAGGGGAAGCCGAGCGGTCCTGCATCTGCGTTTCAGGTGATGTTGCTCGACGACGACGTCGACGGCGTCAGCGGCCATCCTCCTGTACGTCGTGAGTTTGCCGCCCGTCACAGAGATGACGCCGGATTCCGAGACGGTGACGCTGTGTCGTCGTGACAGGTCGGCCGTGCGCCCTGACCCGTCGGCGACGACCAGCGGGCGGAGCCCTGCCCACGACCCGACGACATCCGCCGCGGTCAGTTCGCTTGTTGTGCTCTTGTTGATCGCCGAAAGGAGATAGTCGACGTCGTCCTTGGTGCAGCCAACGGTGTCGATGTTGCCCTGATAGTCGGTGTCAGTGGTGCCCACGTAGGTCACCGCTCCCCACGGAACGACAAAGACCGATCGTTTGTCGCCAGGCACTGGTACTACGACGGCAACATCGGTTTGGACGAGTTCGCGAGGGACAGCGATGTGCACGCCTTTGGCCGGCCTGATCGACCCGGGATCGACGCCTTCGTCCATGGCCCGCACAGAATCGCTCCAGACCCCGGTGGCGTTCACGACGCAATTGGCCTCGACGTCGATGATCTCGCCATCGAGTTCGAGGCCGACCTCGAACAACTTTCCCGGTTTGTCGATCGACACGACCTTGCAGCGATTTGTCGCGACGGCTCCATGTCGGACGACAGCGGTCTGGATGATCTCAAGGGTGAGCCGCGCGTCGTCGGCTTGGGCGTCGAAATAGAGATAGGCGGAATGGAGGTTGTCACCATCGAGGCTCGGCATGTGCTCGAGTGCCTGTTGCTTTGTCAGCCGTCGGTGGCGCTTGCCGATTCGTAGACCCCCTGTCAGGTCGTACTGCCACATGGCGAGGCCAAGCGCGCGTGCGATCTTCGGGTTGAGGAGTCCGTTGCGCTTGAACATCGGAATCATGAACGGCATGAGGCCAACGAGGTGCGGGGCGATCTTTCGGAGCACCTGGCGTTCGGCAAGCGCCTCGTACACCAGGCCGATCTCGCCTTGTTGGAGATATCGCAGCCCGCCATGCACGAGTTTCGACGACTTCGAGCTGGTCCCGGAAGCGAAGTCGTCCTGATCGACGACTGCCGTGGTGAAGCCTCGGTTGGCTGCATCGAGAGCGACGCCAGCGCCGGTGATCCCGCCGCCGACGACGATGACGTCGAAGCGTTCGCTCTTGAGCCGCTGAGCGGCGTCGAGCCTATTGAAGGATCCTGCGAGTGCCATCGGTCAGCACAGCCTAGAGCCGCGACCTACCGACGCAGAACTGGTCGAAATCAGAACTCAGGTATCTCTTTTTGAGATGGGGAGTAACGCGGTGACAGATCATGGGGAAATCGTTGCGGTTGTTGGCGCAAATTGGAGCAGAAAGCGCTGAATCAACTGGACACGAACCGTCATTTTCGGCGAGTATCTCCGCAAGGACGACGAGCCCCCAGACGGCCCAGCGCCCAACTTGGATCATCCGTTCTTCCCCAGGAGTGTGATTGCCACCGTGGACAAATCGTGGCAGTTCGGAGCCGCGTGTCAGGGACTCGCAGCCGATATCTTCTACCCACAATCTGACGAGGAATGCGATGCTGCGAAGACAGTCTGCGCGTCGTGTCCGGTACGGACTCCTTGCCTCGAGTACGCCATCACCGTGAGAGAGAAGGACGGCGTCTGGGGCGGCGCCAACGAGAAGGAGAGGCGCAGGATCATCCGCCAGCGCCGCAGAGCTGCTGCCAAACAGCGAGCGCTCGTCTCTGTGTCCTGATGCACCACGCCAAGGCCGCTCTCACTGACCTGTGGGCGGCCGGCGGGTTCGACATGGTGTCGCTCGACACCGCATCACTCGACACCGTTGATCTCGTCGGCGAAGAGGAAGTTCTGCCTTCTGTCTTCCGTGTTGGTGCCGCCGCGATCGCGTCGACCGCAGCCGCGACCACAGCAGTACGCGACCTCGGGGCGATCAGGGGAGTGGTCGACTCGGGAGCTCGGGTCACGATCGATGGCCGCCACGCTTCGTCGGCATTTCGAAGCGAGCGCTATCTCCGTGTCGACGGCTGTCCCCCCACGAACCCTTGGGCGCCGCTCAGCGGCTACTACAGGGCTGCTGACGGTTGGATCCAGCTGCATTGCAACTTCGAGCATCACCGTGACCGCATCGTGGAGGTGCTCGGCACGTCGCAGGACCGTGTGGCGGTCGGAGCCGCCATCGCAAGATGGGCACGGCTTGACCTCGAGGCCGCCATCGCGGCTTCTGGTGGGTGCGCGACCGCTTTCAGGTCACCTGACGAGTGGGCAGCGACGGATCAAGCTGGCGCCATCGGCGGTCTTCCGGTGCTCGAGATCGTCCATGTCGGCGATGCACCGGCCGAAGCTCTACCGGCGGGCGGCGCCCTCTCGCTCTCTGGCCTGCGAATACTCGATCTCACGCGGATCATCGCCGGGCCTGTTGCCGGCCGGTTTCTCGCGTCGCACGGTGCCACGGTGATGCGCGTCGGAGCGGCACACTTACCCGTGATCGACCAGCTCATCGCCGACTCGTGTGTGGGCAAACTGGCCACCGACCTCGACCTTCGCGACGCCGAGCAGCGAGCCAGGTTCACTTCCCTCGTCAGCGGCAGCGATGTGCTGCTGCAGGGCTATCGACCCGGTGGTCTCGAAGCCATGGGGCTCGGCCCGTCGGAGATGGCAGCACTACGACCGGGGCTGGTCTACGCGTCGCTGTCGGCGTTCGGCCACGTCGGACCATGGGCTGACCGGCGGGGGTTCGACAGCCTGGTTCAGACTGCGTCCGGTATTGGGTGGACCGGCATGGAGGCGGCTGGCTCGGAAGGGCCGAGGCCGCTTCCCGCCCAGGCCCTCGACCATGCCTCGGGATACCTGCTCGCGTTCGGGATCGCCGTCGCACTCCGCAGGAGGGCAACTGTCGGTGGTTCGTGGCATGTACGTGTCTCGCTCGCGCAGACCGGTCAGTGGATCACCTCGCTCGGTCGACACGACGGCCTCCGACTCGACGATCCTGCATCGGCCGACGACCTGATGGTCGACTTCGAATCGCTCGACGGTCGCGTCAGCGTCGTCGGGCCCGTTGGTGATATCGAGGGGGCGTCGCCACGCTGGACCAAAGGACCTCCTTTGCTTGGCGAATCGCCTCCTGTGTGGCCCTGATCACCAGCTACCTTCGGGTTCCGCACGCGACATCGAGACAGAGGAGACCCGGTGGCAGCCATCGACACACACGGAGGGTGGGGCGTCGTGCTCGCGACCCTGTCTTCGGGAAGTGATCTGCCTCGCGAGGTGGCCAAGGATGTACTGATGACCATCCTCGAAGGCGAAGCGACCGAAGCACAGATCGCAGGGTTCATCGTTGCGTTGCGCATCAAGGGCGAGTCAGTCGAGGAGATCACAGGGCTGGTCGAAGCAATGATGGAAAACGTGGCGCCGTTGACGGTGCCGCAGGGAACCATCGACATCGTGGGAACCGGCGGAGCGCCGACCAGACGCACGGGTGCTCTCAGCATCTCGACCATGGCGTGTTTCGTTGCCGCCGGCGGGGGAGCGGTGATTGCGAAACACGGAAACGTGAAAGCGTCCGCGACGAGCGGCGCCATGGACACGCTCGAAGCGCTCGGGGTCACGATCGGTCTCGACGGGGACGGCGTCGCCGAGTGCATCCGTCGGACGGGATGCGGCTTCATCTTTGCCAGAGCATTTCACCCTGCGCTTCGTCATGCGGGGCCGGTGAGGGTCCAGTTGGCCATTCCCACCGTTTTCAACGTCCTCGGGCCGATGGCAAACCCTGGTCGAGTCGACCGTCAGGTCGTCGGCGTCGCCGATCCGGTCATGCAGGACAAGGTGGCCGGCGTCTTCGCGGAGCGCGGGTCGAGGCGGGCGCTCGTCGCCCACGGATCGGACCGGCTCGACGAGATCACGTTGACAGGAACCACGAGGATCGTCGACGTCACCGATGGTGAGATCGTGTCGACCACGGAGTTCGATCCCGCCTCTATCGGCCTCCGTACTGTGTCGGCCCACGAACTCGTGGGCGGCGACCCCTCGGACAATGCCAGGATTGCGCGAGCGATCTTCGCCGGAGAAGAGACTGGCGCCAGAAGGGACGTCGTGGCGCTCAACGCCGGTGCGGGTTTGGTTGTCGCTGGGATCGCCGACGATCTCGCTGCCGGTTACGAGGCTGCACTCACGTCGATCCGGTCGGGCGCAGCAGCCGAGAAACTCGAACTGGTTGTCAGCGCGAGCGCCGACATCGGAGCGGGCTGATCGGGCCTGTTCCCGGGCGCGACGTTCGACCCACGTCCACACGTGCTCTGTCGGTTGAGGAGTCGTTCCACCGACCGCGTGCCAGACGAGACACCAGAATGTCTCCGAAGGATCCGGTTCGTCGTCAATCCTGACAAGCCCGCCGCCGTAGGGCGAACCGCCATTCGGCGCTTCGCTCTAGCGTTGTCGTCGGCGCTTCGC
>JABABU010000050.1 GCA_014238065.1 Actinomycetota bacterium | reverse complement strand
TTGCCGCACACTCGAGAATCCAGCCGCGAACGCGATCTCGGTGATGGACAGTGTCGTGTCGTCGATGAGCGATCGGGCAAAGTGAGCTCGTCTCGACCGGGCCACGAACGACGGGGTCGCCCCGAGATGCTCGAGGAACAAACGTCGGAGATGGCGCGGGCTGAAACCAACCATGGCGGCTAGATCCTCTTCTCTTGCGGAGTCGAGCACACCTTCGCTGATGAGAGAGACAGCTCTCTTCAGAGGGTCGGGCGTCTCGTCCGGCACTGCCCACGCCGCTTCTCTTTCGGGCCGGCATTTCAAGCAGGCGCGGTAGCCGGCGGCTTCGGCCTGCACCGGACTCGGGTACTTCGTCACGTTGCACTCGAGCGGGCGGGCAGCGCACCCAGCGCGGCAGTAGATTCCTGTGGTCGATACAGCGGAGATCGGGTTACTCATGACTTCACCGTCCGCTATTCGCGTGTGGTTCACCAGACAGATTCGGACATAGCATGCCATCTCGCTGACATGTCCGGATCTGACTAGTCAAACGCACTCACCGAGCGCAGAGTGGATATCAGAGGCCCCCTTCCGCAGAATGCTGGAGAGCACAATGAACGAACGCACCTTGATCTCGAAAGTCACCGACAGTCCCGTCGGACCGCTGACTCTCATTGCCGACGAGACAGCCCTCCTCGCCGTCCTCTGGCCCGATGACGCTCCCGGCCGCGTCCGACTCGAGCACAGGCCTGCTCGATCAGACGAATCCGCACTACTCGACCGAGTCGCCGCTCAACTCGACGAGTACTTCGCGGGGACCAGAACCGAGTTCGATCTTCCACTCGCTCCACGCGGGACCCAGTTCCAACTCGAGGTGTGGCGCGCGCTCGAGACCATTCCCTACGGCGAGACGATGACGTACGGCGAACTCGCCACTTCCATCGGCCGACCGACAGCGGCTCGAGCCGTGGGAAACGCTAACCGCAGGAACCCGTTGTCGATCGTGGTGCCCTGCCATCGAGTCATCGGATCGACAGGTGCTCTCACCGGATTCGCCGGAGGGCTGGGAACCAAGGAACAGCTACTCGACATGGAGCATCAGGCCGCCTGAGGAACGGATGCCCGAGTCCCGGTCTTCGAAGCCGACCACGGCATTTCGCCCCAGATGAAGTCGTTGGGTTCCTCGTGGTAGACGAGCGGTTCCCCGGAGCCGATGTCAGCAGCGTGCTGTCTCCGACATCGCCGAAGACTCGGCAGTCGATGCTGAACGAAATCGGCTGTATCGATGGCGGTCTTGGCCTCTTCAGTCCTCGACCTTCGAGTCATAGTGTTTGGCACCAGGACCGCGGGGTGCTCGTATTCCTCTGAACTCCCAGTCACCACCCATGGCTGTCGACAGCACCTCTTCGGACTCGGTCGGCTGAGCTCCGACATCATCACGAATCGGTGTCGGGCCTGTGACGATGGTGTTCTCGAGCGTGCCGAGACCTTCGACTTCAACCCCGACCACGTCACCTGGTCGAACGGGGCGGCTGTTGGCAGGGGTTCCGGACAGCAGCACGTCCCCTGGCTCGAGGGTGATGTTCCTGGCGATGTCGGCAACGAGGTAGTGCATGTCCCACTCCATCTCGTCGGTGTTGCCGTCCTGGACGACCTCACCATTGACGTAGGTCCGGATCTGCTTGCCGCGGTAGTCCCAGTCGGTCACAAGAGCTGGACCGATGGGACACAACGTGTCGGATCCCTTCACCCTCAACATCGAGCCAGCATCAGTGTCGCGAAAGTCGTGGAGCCCGTAGTCGTTCGCCGCCGCGTAACCGAGGATGTGATCGCCAGCTTCTTCCCGGCTGATGTTACGGGCGGTGCGACTGATGATGATGGCCACCTCACCCTCGTAGTTCAGCCATTTGCAGCGCTCTGGCCGAACCACGTTCGCACCGTGGCCGGTGAGCGAGGAGACCGGCTTCTGGAAGTAGGTCGGGGCCGCAGGGAGCTTCGTCATGAACTCGCTGACTCGACTGCTGTAGTTGAGGTGAACGCAGATGATCTTCGAAGGGGAACACGGCGCGAGGTGCGTTGCTTCCTCGACACCGATCGATCGACCGTCGGCGGCAACGAGAATGTCCCCATCGCGCTGCGTCAACACAGGTGTTCCTTCGAGAAGTATCCGCCGGTACTCAGCCATGCCAGGCCCTCCACTCGTTCGCTCCCAAACGATATCCTCTGACGATCCTCCGGACGGGAGCCGAAATGCCCACGGGATTCTCGAGCAGCGACGGCACCGACCTCCTTCGCGCCGAGGAGACCGTACGGGCTCGCATCGGCGAGCACGACTTCGACTTCGCATCGCTCGCTGCGGTTTCGAACGTGTTTCGGGTGGCTAACACGGCCAGGTACCGCTTCGAGCGTTCGGTGCTTCGGCCATACGACCTCTCGTTCACTGCTTTCACAGTGCTGTGGGTGCTGTGGATCTGGGGAGAACTGGAATCGCGGCACCTCGCGGCCGAAGCAGGAATCACGAAGGGAACACTGACCGGGGTGGTGAAGACGCTCGAGCGCCGCGGGCTCGTCGAGCGCCGCTCACACTCTGCCGATCGACGACTGGTCTTGGTCGCAGCATCGGGTGACGGAGCAGCAACCATGGAACGCCTGTATTCAGAGTTCAACCGCGAAGAGGCAAGAATCACGCAGCATTTGAGTGCGGCAGAGAAACAGGAACTCGCACATCATCTCAGGACCATTTTGAGAACACTGGAGTTGCTCGACGACTGAGCCGAAGCCGCCTCAGCGTTTCGTCACTGTGACGGGGAGATGTTTGATACCGCAGATGAAGTTGCTCCGCAGACGATCCTGGGCGCCGTCTCTCCGGATGTCGCTCACCCTCGCGAAGAACTCCTGCAGCGTCACGCGAAGTTCCATACGCGCCAGCCAAGCTCCGAGGCAGAAGTGGGGCCCTCCCCGACCAAACGAGACATGGTCGTTCGGCGACCTCGTGAGGTCGACGGTGTCCGGATCAGCAAACTGTCGCTCGTCCCTGTTACCGGCCGTGTAGTAGACCACGACCTTGTCACCGGCCGCGATTTTCGTTCCGTGCATCTCGACGTCGACGGCGGCGGTGCGGCGGAAATGCGTCGTGACGGTGGTGAGGCGCAGCAGTTCGTCCGTGGCGATACGCCACTGCTCGGCGTCTGCATCGCGGAGGTAGGCGATCAGATCGGGGCGATCGAGGAGGATGTCGAGGCTGCCGGTCATCGTGTATCGGGTGGTGTCGTTGCCGGCCGCCACGAGAAGTGTGAAGAAGTTCTTGAACTCGTGGTCGGTGATGGGCTGGCCGTCGCGCGTCGGGGCCATGATCCGCGAGATGACGTCATCGAGCGCCTGCTCCTTGCGTATTCGAGCCTGCTGTCCCGCGTACTCGAACAACTCGAGCCCAGCGGGCGACCGAAACGGAATGAGCCGGTACTCATCGGAGTCCACCTGATCGACGACGACGTCGGTGAACTCCGGATCGGTGTTGCCGAGTAATGCATCACCGAGCTCGACGAGTCGAGGGCCGTCCTCATTCGGGGTGCCCATCAGTTGGCCGAGCATCAACATCGGAAGCTGCTTGGCCACATGTTCGACAAAGTCGAAGTTGTCGCGCTCGAGAGCTTCCTCGATGACCTGAATGGCGAGGGCCCTGATCTGCGTCTCGTATTCCTCTACCGATTTTCGCGTGAAGACCTTCGTAACGAGCCGCCGAAGCCGTGTGTGATCTGGGGGGTCGAGTTCCATCATGGTGCGACGGGCGGCTGTCTCTTCTGCGTTCATGTCTTCGAGACGGATCCCCTTGCGGGAGGTGAACGTGCTCACGTCCCGGCTCACGTCGAGGATGTCCTGATAGCGGGTGATAGCCCAATAACCAGGTCCGTCCTGCTCATCGCACCACGTGACCGGCTCGTCATCGCGTAGTCGGGCGAACGTCTTCAGAGGAGGTCCCTCGACCCAGCTGTCGTGGGAGGTGATGTCTGTGTAGCCATCGTCGACAGCCGATCCGGTCAGAGAACTCACGCTGTATCCCCGATCGTTAGGTCCGACGTCGATGATAGTTCGCATCCAAACGACCTGCCGAAGAGAACCGCAAGTCAGTTCTTCATTCGAGCCGTGGCTCGATCGATGATCCAGCCGAAGACCGGCTCGACCTCTTCTGTCATCTCAGGATGCCACTGCACCGCGACGACATCCCTGCCCTGGAACTCGATCCCCTCCACCGTGCCGTCAGAGTCTCGTGCCGTCACTCGCAGCCCAGCACCGAGCTCGTCGACTGTCTGGTGATGAAGACTGTTGACCGAGATGCCGTCACCGTACAAGTCGTGGAGCACCGAGCCATGTTCGAACACTGTGCTGTGGATCCTGTCGGCTGGGTGCACGTCGTAGCGCGCATGCGCAGGGACATCTTGATGCAGCGTTCCACCGGCGTGAACGTTGATGAGCTGCAACCCGCGACAGATGCCCAGCACCGGGATCTCGGCATCCAACGCTCCTTCCAGTAGGGCGAACTCGATCGCGTCACGCTGTTCGTCGACCTCTGATGCAGTGTTCTCCTGCCCGTACTGCTCTGGAGCGATATCAGCGCCGCCGGTGAGAATCAGGCCGTCGAGATGTTCGATGAAACGACGCGGGTCGACATCGAGTGGGAGATTCAGCGGCAATCCACCGGCATCGATGACATCTTGGGCATATGACGCCAAATAGATGTCGATCTCGAGATGGTGCAGAGAGGGGGGGAACCCTTCGATCTGCCCTCCGGTCTTTCGTCGCCCTGGCAGACCGATGAGCGGCGCCCTCACGCCAGCCACAAGTATCTCTGACGCTCCCAGTCGGTGACCTCGTCGTCGTCAGTCGCTCCAGCGGAGGCGTTGTACTTCGTGAGCTCGAACTCGGCCGCGAGCGCGTAGTTCACCGAGAAATCGGCCCCCAGGAAGCCGGCCATGTCACTGTTGCGGAACCCTTCGACTGCTTCGGCCATGTCGGTCGTCAAGGGCACAGCGTCGCCAGGATCCTCATAGACGTCTCCGACACCCATCGGTGGTAGCGGGTAGCTGTTGGCCAAGCCGTCGAGTCCGGCGGCGATGATCGCGGCCAGAACGACGTACGGATTGGCATCTGCGCCACCCGATCGGTACTCGACGCGGTTGGCGCCAGAACCCGCCTCGCAGATGCAGCGAGCCATCACCGTCCGGTTGTCGAGCCCCCACGTCACATGGGTTGGCGCGAACGTGTATTCGCGGATTCGCTTGTAGCCGTTCGGGGTCACGCTCCCGAGCATCGCCATGTCTCCGGCATGGTGCATGATGCCGCCGAGCCATTGGGCCATCAGCTCGTTGGGGCCATCGTGTGAAGATGCGAACGCGTTGCTGCCGTCTGCGCCGCGCAGACTGGTGTGTGTGTGCAAGCCGTTTCCTGACTGATCGGCCCACGGCTTCGGCATGAACGTGGCTCGCAGACCGTGATCCGCGGCAACCTGGCGAACGATCGATTTGAACAGCATCGTGTTGTCTGCACATGTGATCGGGTCCGAAGGACCAGTGTTGATCTCGACCTGTCCTGGTCCATATTCGAAGTTTGTGCCTTCGACCTCGATGCCGGCGGCGGCCAAGGCCTCACGAATCGCACACAGGACAACTTCGAGGTCGCTGTCCACGGTGAGCGAGCTGTACTGGATGTGACTGACAACCGGTTCACCTTCTGGCGTGACGAGGTAGGCCTCGAGTTCGGTTGCGGCGAGTACCTCATACCCGGCAGTTGCGGCTGCTTCGACCTGCCGGCGCAACACCGATCGCGGTCCCAGCGGGTGCGGGTCGCCGTGCTGATTCAGCGTGTCGGCCATGACCAAGGCGTATCCGGGCCGGTGGCCGAACACCCGAAGCGTCGAGAGGTCGGGCACGAGCGCGCAGTCGAGAAAGCCGGTACCCATGTTGATGTAGGGGCTGTCGACCAAGTCGTTCTCATAGTCGAGGACGTAGATCGCGTCAGCCATGCCAATCGCACCCCCAGCGACTGACTCCACGAATCGTCGAATTGGTACCCGCTTACCGCGCATGTGGGCATGCACGTCTGGCGTCGCGACCTCAACGGTGTGAACGCCCGCCTCATTGAGACGTGTTGCTGCGCTGTCGGTGTCGGTCATCGTTCCCCCTGATCGGTTCCGCAAAAGATACTGGCGGACCGCGACCTCAATTGCACGCGACAACTCGAAGTGGCAGGTACTCGACCCCATTCACGAAATTCGACTCAACATGGACGGGATCGCCGGCAAGTTCGACTCGTAGTCCTCTGTCGAGTACCTCGCGGATGACTGCTGCCAGTTCCATACGCGCCAGCGGAGCGCCAAGGCAGAAGTGGATACCCCCTCCACCGAAACCTACCTCGGCTCTCGCGTTCGTCCGAGCAACATCGAACCGCAACGGATCATCGAAAACCGTGTCATCGAAGTTCGCGGCGCAGTACCACATGACCACTTTGTCGCCAGCGGCGATCGGTGTGCCCCCAAGGACGGTGTCCCGCGTCGCGGTTCGCCTGAAATAGAGAATCGGCGACGCGATGCGAACGATCTCGTCAGCTGCTGAGTCGACGAGTGTCCTGTCCAGACCGATCCGCTCGAACTCGGCAGGGAAAGCGGCGAGAAGCATCGCCAGATGCGACATCGCCGATCTCGTTGTCTCGTTGCCGGCGAAGATCATCAATTGAAAGAAGCGAGCGAAGTCGGTCACACTCAATTGCTCTCCATCGACTTCGACGACCGCGAGCTTCGAAATGAGATCATTCCGCGGCGCATCGATCACCGTCCTCCGTGCTCGTCTTGCGTAGTCATCGAGACCGAACGCGGCTGGGCTGTTGAACGGCAACTCCCTCAACGGGCGGGTGTTGCCGTACGCACTGGGATCGAGCTCGGCGGCTGACGTTCCCTCGACCAGATGATCGGTGAGTTCGATCATGAAATCGTGGTCGGCGTCAGGGACCCCCATGATGTCGCAGATGACGCCGATCGGGATCGGATTCGACACGAGCTGAGCCCAGTCGCCGCCACCGTTGGCGACGAACGCGTCAACGCATCGACAGACTCGCTCATCGATGACGGCCGCATAATCCTGCACGTGCTTCGGGGTGAACGCCGAACTCACAAGTCGCCGCAGCCGAGTATGCACCGGAGGATCGAGGTCGATCATCGATGCCCGTGCGTCGCGCACGTCGTCGTCGATGTCATAGATCTGGATATGACCGAGCTCGGAAGAAAACATCGCGGCATCGCGCGACACCTCGACAAGGTCGGCGTGCCGCGTGACCGACCAGAACCCACGTCCATAGGCGCTGTCTTTGCTCCATGCCAGCCCATCAGCCTCACGAATGGGGGCGAACAGGTGATGGGGGATGCCGGCCGCGAAGTTCGCGGGATCAGCGAGATCGAAGTCGAGATCCAACATGCCAGAAAGAATGACACGCGCCAGCACAGTCGGTAGCGTCCGACCATGTCCGCCGCTCCAGACGTGACCACCCCCGCGTTGTACCTCGACGATATTCCTTTCGCTCGGTTCGCCGAGATGCGAAAAACTGACGGGCTGGCGTGGCACAGCTACGAAACCGCTACCGGTTCACCTCCTGGCGAGGGCGGCTTCTGGGCGGTGACACGACACGCCGACGTTGCCCATGTGGGGCGAAACGCCGACATCTTCTCGTCGGCGGTCGGCCACACGAACCTGTGGGACCTCGAGGCCGATGCGCTTGAGGCGCGACGCTCGATCATCGATTCCGATGCCCCAGATCACACTCGACTGCGTCGAGTGGTGTCCACTGCCTTCACGCCAAAGTTCATCCGTGAGTGGGAGACAATCACCAGGACGCTCGCCGGAAACCTTCTCGACGAGTTCGTAGCAAAGGGCGGCGGCGACTGGGTGAGCGCTGTGGCCGCCCCGCTGCCCATCCAGGTCATCATGGCCATCCTCGGCGTCCCTGCCGAAGACGGCGACTTCATGATCGAGTTGTCGAACTACATGGTCGAAGGCACCACCGACCAACAGTCGCTCCCAGACGACGCTTACGGCAACGCGACACCAACGCGTCTGCTTCCCTTTGGATCGCCCGCATCGCACGCCATGTACGAGTACGGCGAGAAACTCGGCCGTCTCAGAGCTTCGGAGCCACTCGAGGACGTCGTCACTCGACTCGTGTTCGCAGAGGCTGACGGCGTCAAGCTCACCGAGAACGAGTTCAAGAACTTCTTCCACGTGCTCGTGTTCGCCGGGAACGAGACCACCAGAACAGCGTTGACACACGGAGCGATCGCCATCGCCGATCATCCTGCCGAGTGGCGCAAGCTCCACGCCAACGACGATCTCATCACGACGGCAACCGAAGAGATTCTCCGATGGTCGACACCGGTCCTGCACATGCGCCGAACCGCCACGCAGGACACAAACGTCGCTGGCACTGCCATCGCCGAAGGCGACAAAGTCGTCATGTGGTATGCGTCGTCGAACAGAGACGAAGCAGTATGGGACCGGCCTGACACGTTCGACATCAGTCGCTCCCCCAATCCACATCAGGCATTCGGAGGTGGCGGTCCACACTTCTGTCTCGGTGCTTTCCTCGCAAGGATGGAGATCTCGGTCGTTCTCGAGGAGATGTTGGCGAGAAACATCAACCTTGAGAGAACCTCAGAGCCAACGAGGGTGGCGAGCAACTTCGTCCGCGGTGTGCTCGCCGTCGACCTTGCCGCCGTACGCTGAACCCATGACCGCTCGCCGAGCACTGTCGATCATGCACGAGCCCGATGGAGGACCCGAGCTCGTCGGTCAGTTCCTCGAAGACCACGGATTCGAGATCGTCAACCACGTCGTGACGAAGGATCGCTCGCAGATCAATCGGTCTGACCCCTTCCCGGCACTTGCCGACTTCGAACTGCTGATCGTCGGCGGCTCCGAGCGGTCGCTGACCCGCAAGGACGAGATCGACAACTGGGTCCATGACGAACTCGGCCTCATTCGTGAGGCCCACGCATCCGGAGTCCCGATTCTCGGCATCTGTTTCGGCGGCCAAATGGTCGCCGAAGCGCTCGGAGGCTCGGTCGAGGTCGCGCCAGTGACCGAGATCGGCTGGTTCGGAATCGAGGGATCCAACAATCCCGTCGGCCCCGGACCGTGGTTTCAATGGCACCACGATCGCTTTTTTCCTCCGACGGAAGCTGAGGTCCTCGCCACCAACGAGAACGCTGTGCAGATGTACCGCATCGGGACAACCGTCGGTATGCAGTTCCATCCCGAGGTCACCGAACGCCACCTCAAGGTCTGGACCGAATTTGCCCCAGACTCTTACCTCGAGAGTTACGGCGTGTCAGCCGAACAGGTCGTCAAAGACGCTGCAGTGCACGCCGAACACAACTTCGATCAGACCAAGGCGTTGGTCGAATGGTTCGTCGACGAGGTCATCGCCGGCTGAGAGATCAGTCTGCGTCGAACAGCCCGCTGGCGAGCGCACCGCCATCAACGGTGAACGACGTGCCAGTCGCGAAGCGACCGAGATCCGACACCAGGTAACCGACGAGTCCCGCGACTTCATCTGGACGGCCGGCCCGATTCAGAAGATTGATCGACCTCGCGCTCGAGCGCATGGCGTCGACCGCGTCTGCGGCGAGTGGCGTGTCGACCAGACCGGGGTCGACCTGGACAACACGTACACCGTCCGAAGCCATCTCCTTGGCAAGCACGACCGTGAGGGCCGACAGCGCAGCCTTTGACGACCCATAGAGCGCAGCTCCTGCCGAAGGTCGCTTCGCGTCCACGGACCCGATCATGACAATCGAGGCGTTGTCCGAAACTGCCAGATAGGGCCTCGCCAGTTGGCTGAGCCGCAGCGGAGCCCACACGTTCAGACGCATCGTCGCGTCGAACTCGTCACGTTCGAAATCGCCGAACGGCTGCCAATCGGCGACACCTGCGTTGTTCACCAGTACATCGAGTCCTCCGAGGTCGCCGATAGCAGCCTCGATCACCGAATCGAGATCGTCGGCAACGCTGAGGTCGGAAGCGAGGCCGACAACACCATCAGCAGGAGATCGCCCCGATCTCGACACTGCGACGACCGCAGCCCCCGATGCGCTGAGTTGTCTGGCGATCGCCGCACCGATTCCGGTCGAACCACCAGTGACCACAACACGTATCCGACCAGAACGATCCGGGCCGGTCATGTCGAGACCCACAACGATCGGGGACCTCGAAACTCGAAACCGTGCAGATCCACGGGCCGGGTTGCATCGAGTCTGAGATCGGGAAAGGCGGCAAAGAGTCGGTCGACACCGACTCGTACCTCCTGACGACCCAACCACTCACCGAGGCAACGATGGGCTCCAAGTGCGAACGCAGCATGTGAGCCTTCACGTCGATCGAGCCGGATCTCGTAGGGAGCATCCCAGTGCGCCTCATCGAGGTTCACCGAACGGAGAATCCCGGAGACAAGATCACCGGCCCGGATCGGACTACCGGCCAACTCGACGTCGACCGTCGCCTGGCGGGTCACCGTCCCCACCGGGGTGTACACGCGAAACACTTCCTCGACGAGGCGCCGCATCAAACGGGGATCTTCGGCAACCGCAGATCGGAGGTCATCGCGAGCAAGCAGAACCCAAGTCACGAGACCGATGCCATCACGGGGTTCGTTGATTCCGCCGGAGATCATGAGCCTGACGTTGTTGATGATTTCGTCTTCCGACGCGCCGGCAGCAACGAAGTTCGCGATGCCCCCTGCAACGGCCCCGGCGTTCGACATCGTCGCCCGTATGGCCGTCCCGAGTTCGACCTTGGCCACCTCGCCCAACTTTGTCATCTCAGGATCATTGGTGAAGTTTGCGATGTCGGTACACAAACCCTCACACCATCGCCACACAGCGGCCGCCCCATGATCGCCGAGTCCTAGCACCTCGGCGAGCGCAGCCGCGCTCAAGGGCTGCGCGTATGCCGACATCACGTCGAACCGATCTCGAAGCGGTTCGAGCAATCCGTCAGCCAGCGCCACCAGTCGAGTAGCGACAAAGTCGCCACTGGTCCCGCCCGGCTGAAACGTCGGCGAGAACTTCTGTTGCACTCTGGTGTGCTCCGGCGGATCGGACGTCAGCATGTTGGGACCAAGCGCTCTGGCCAGGAACGACGGCTCGGTGGCAGCTGTGAAGACCTCGGGCCGACTCTCGATGTCGGCGACATCGTCCCACCGGGTCACGAACCACATCTCAAGCTCTGGGACCCAGCACACCGGCTCCTCGCGTCGCATCGCGGCAAGGATCGGATCGGGATCTCGCTCGAGATCATCGAGGCTGACACTTGCACCAAACCCGGCCATCAGTGGAACATGAGGTACTGGTCGATCTCCCAGTCGGTGACCTCCATGCCACCTTTGTCCTCGCCGACCGCCTCGATGTAGCGCTCCCACTCGGCCTCTTTGTTGGCAATGAAGTTGGCGCATAGCTCCGATCCGACTGCTTCCACGAACGTCGTGTCCGCAGCGAGATGTTCGAGTGCGATGGCCAGACTCGGTGCCGCGCCGACATCCGTGTTCACGTCCTCCATGCCGTCTGTCGTGAGCGGCTCCGGGCAGTCGAGATTGTCGGCGACCCCGAGCCGCGCGGCCTGCAACACAGCCGCGATGGCCGTGTAGATATTGGCCGAACCATCAGAAACACGATTTTCGATTCGCGTTCCTGGCCCGCGAGCCTCAGGTACGCGGTTACCGGCCATCCGATGCTCGTATCCCCAGTTCGCCCAGTATCCGCACAGCTCGCCAGGTTGAAGGCGTCGATACGCGTTGACCGTCGGGGCGCACAACGCAACCAGGGCCTGATGATGCTCGACGAGACCGGCAAGACACTGATAGGCCAACGGAGAAAGCCCATGGCTCGACCCTTCGTCGACCAGCACGTTCCGACCATGGTCGTCGACCAGCGAGAAGTTCACGTGCAAGCCACTTCCTGCGACATCCTGAAATGGCCTGCCGAGGAACGTCAGATCGAAACCGCGCTCGAGAGCCACCTCACGTGCGAGGAGCCGGAACAAGAAGATGTCGTCTGCGGCCGCTACCGCATCGCCGTACTCGAGCGTCATCTCGAACTGGCCAGGATCGAACTCACCGTTGATCGACTCGATCGGAAATCCGCAGGCCTCGGCACGACGAGTGATCTCGTCGATCAGGCCATCCGGATCGGTTGTTCGCCCCGTGCCGTAGACCACTGCACGCGGAGAGTTCCACCGCCGCCACCCGCCATCGCCGTCAGGCTCCAACACGTACGCCTCGAGTTCGATGCCGACCTTGGCATGGAGACCAAACGCGGCCCAGTCGGCGACGGCCTTCTGCAATGAATGCCTTGCCGCGTAGGGATACGGTTCGCCGTCCATGGTGAGGTGACCGACCACCACGCCGGTCCGGTCGTCTTCCCAACTCGGTCGCACATCAGCGGGGTCGAATCCGGAGTGGGCGTCCTTGAGTCCTTCAAGCAAGTACGACCCGGGTGCAGGAATCATGCTGCGGTCGTACCCGAGGGCAAATGTCGCAACACAGTGCATCGTTCCCCGCTCGGCGAGACGGATCGGCAGATACTTGCCGCGCGCGATGCCGAGGTGGTCAGCCCACACCACCCGGATACGGTCGTACTCGTCCATGCGATTGATCCCCCTGCCCGACACCTGCTCGGCGAAACGATAGTTGCTCGGGTCAGGCCGGTGGCTTCGAACCTGGCGGGAACAAACCGGCTCGACCGAGTCGATCGAGACAGACCTCGACGCTCCACGGCAACATCGTCGCACCACATCGGGCGTCTCGATAGGCCTGCTCGAGATAAGACGGGCGCAACATCGATCGTCCGCCACACACGCGGATCGCAGTAGACGCGAGCGACGGCGCCGCCTCCATCGTGGTCACCACCGAAGCCCAGGCCCTACGGATCGCGTCGAACGTGGGGTCGACACCACTCTCGGAAAGCACCTGGTAGCACAGCGCCCGGGCGCGCTCGTACTCGAGATTCATCTTGGCCCAGCCGGCCTGTCTGATGTGACTGTCGCGTCGCGCCGAGCTTCCGTCCGAGTCGCCTCGGAGATAAGCCCCTGTGTGATCGAGAATGCCTCGCATCAGGCCGAGGTAACTGAACGAAAGAGTCATGTAGAAGTACGGCCAACGGTGCGCGGCCTGGTCGAAGAGGCCTGGCGGCGCCCACTCGTTCGCCGAAGGGACGAAAGCATCGGTCATGACGAGATTCCGCGAATCGGTTCCGCGCATTCCGAGGGGATCCCATCCTCCTTCGATCGTCACGCCTGCTGCATCAGCCGGGATGCCCATGAACCGGATTCGATCATCGCCCTCGACGAGCGCGACAACGTTGTGAACATCTGCTGCTCCGCTCAACGAGGCGAAGATCTTCCTGCCGGTGACCTGATAGCCGCCCTGGACCGGCACTGCTCTAGTACCGATGCCGTCGAGCGCACCACCTGCGATTCCCTCAGAGAAGGGCTGGCTGTGGATGGTGCCGTCTTCGACGATCCCTCGGTAGAGTTCGGCCCTTCGCTCTTCCAGGACACGCCGGGGCTCGGCGTCGAGATCGAGATCGTCGGCGATCTGGCCGACGAGCAGCGTGGTCGCCACGTGCATGTTGAATGTGAGTCCGGTGGTCGCGCAGTGTCGTCCGAGTTCCTCCGATACAAGGGCGTACGCGATGAAGTCGCCGCCGAGCCCACCATGCTCGGTAGGGATGCACACGCCGAGCAGCCCTGCGTCGCGAAGATCAGCCCAGTTCTCGGTCGGAAAACTCGCGGTCCTGTCGTACTCGGGAGCCCGCGCCGCAAACGAAGGCCCGAGGGCGGCCATTCGATCGACGAGTTGTTGTCGCTCAGAAGTGGCGAGGGTCTCGATCATGCCGTGGAACATACCAGCGCCTGGTCAGGGCCCGACGTAGCCGGTTGGCTCAGTCCTGTCGGACGCGTATCGCGTTGGCATGTGCCGGGAATCCCTCGTACTCGGCAAGGGTAATTGTCGCCGCCGCCAGCCGAGCCAACGCTTTCTCGTCGAGTTGCCCGATCGATGTCGACTTCAGGTAGGCCTCGACGTTGATTCCGGACGACCGCTTGGCGAAACCACCCGTTGGCAGGGCAGCTGGGCAGCCGATCACGAAATTCCCAGCGGAGAGCGGGGTCGACTGCCCCACGAGAATCTCACCGGCATCGGTGATGCGATCGATGGCTGCCACCGGATCGGCAACGGCAAGCTGAAGATGTTCAGGGGCAAACCAGTTGGCGACCTCATAGGCAGTCGCGATGTCGACAACATGGATCGCGCCGCCATTGACCCCCAGCGCAGCCTCGACAGCCTCCTGACGTTCGGTTGGCAGGTCGGCCGACTGACGCCGGATTTCGATCGACACCGCGTCGACGAGATCGGCATCCGGAGTCACCAAGAGGACCGTCGAATCCGTACCGTGCTCGGCCTCGTTCAACAGATCAGCAGCCAACAGCATTGCGTCAGCAGAGGAGTCGGCGACGATCAGACTCTCCGACGGTCCAAGGACGATCGTGTCTGTTCCACGCCGTCTGACCTCGAGTTGGGCCAAAGCGACCGGTGGGCTTCCTGGCCCAAGAACTTTCGAGCATGCAGGAATCGACTCGGTCCCGATAGCTGCCGCGGCAACTCCTGCCGGCCCGTTCACTCTGAACACCCGATCGATCCCGAGTTCCGCCGCCACCACCAGCACCGCCGGATCGATCTGGCCACTGCCTCCTGGCATGGGTGGAACGATGACGATGATGTCCTGGACACCGGCGACAACTGCCGCGGTGGCAACCTGGGCAAGTACCGACGGATAGCTC
>JABABU010000014.1 GCA_014238065.1 Actinomycetota bacterium | reverse complement strand
CCGTCGACGAGTCACGCAGCGCACGGTGTGCGACGGACTCATCAACGAGTACCAGCACGCAGCCTGAACAACACAGGCACCCATCACCAGAGATCCAACAGCCCGAACCATCCGCGCCCACAACCGAGCCCGCGGCATCACCGGCACGCCGAAACCAACGCCATCAAACCACAGACGAGTTCTTGACACCCTCAGGCCCGCAGCACACCAACCACGAGCGCGAACGCGCCCCAACCCACTCACCGATACAGTTCTCTACCGCAATCTCTACATACCCCGCCCTCGTAGCTCAGGGGATAGAGCATCGGTTTCCTAAACCGTGTGTCGCATGTTCGAATCATGCCGAGGGCGCAACGAAATACATGGCCAGAGGCCTACTACTCACCCCCCTTTTCCTCGCCGAACCGATCCGTGGCAACCACCTGGTAACCATTTCTGGCGACGCTGGATGGTCATGAGCGTTCGCTCATTCCGATCGCCTCGAGGCTTCCCATTCCTGGCCTGAGATCTCGAAGGCTTCACCCCTCGCGGCCAACGTCACGGAGTGGAGTTGACCCGTGAAGTGGAAGGGTGACGCGTAGTCATCGGTGACCGGTGTGGAGTCGTCGTGGCCAAGACAGAACGCGTCGCCCATCAGCGTGAATGTATGGAGCGTGATCTTCGGGACGGTCCCACTGCCAACGACAGTCCCGTCGATTTCGAGTGTGACCTCAGCAGGCGCGTGACCGCCACCTGGCGTGTCGAAATCCATCGTGATCGTGACGTCGCCCTCGGGAATCGCTGACTCTGACGAGACAGTGGTGCGTTCAAGGGTATGAAGGTTGTAGTGGTAGTGCAGCCGCCGGTCTTGGATGTACAACGCATAACCGCCGAAGCGCCCGCCATGAGCCACGAGCACACCCTCGGCCCCGCCTGTCGGGATGGTGAGGTCGGCGATGATCTTGTGGCTGCGGTTTCTGACATCGACGACCATCGAGCTCGTGACGGAGCCGCCCGGCAGGTAGGTGTGGCGATCGCGCGGCGCTGAGAGGCGTGGCCTGTCTGCGTTGATCGCTCGCATCGAATGCAAAGGGAGCGCATTGTATTTGCCGGCTTCGGCCCACCACAGCTCGATCATGTGTTGGAGCTTTTCTGGATAGTCCTCCGCAACGTTATTCGACTCTGAGAAGTCTTCGGCAACGTGATATAGCTCCCATGGGTCTTCGTCGAACCCGCGCATGGAATTGACGGTGACATCTGGGTTCTGGCCGATGAACGGGTGCCAGGTGACCGCTTTCCAGCCACTGTCGTAGAGGCCGCGTGAACCGAGCATTTCGTAGTACTGACGAGTTCTGACCTCTGCGGCCCCGCCGTCGTCCAAGGTCGCCATGAGGCTTTTGCCTGCGATATCGACTTGGGTGACTCCATCGATCGTGGCTGGGCGCTCGATGCCGATGAGGTCCATGACCGTCGGCATGAGATCGATCACGTGTGCGTACTGTTCTCGAACGGCTCCCTTGGCCTCGATGCCGTTCGGGTAGTGGATGATGAGCGGGTCGGCGATCCCGCCCTCATGGGTTTCCCGCTTCCAACGCTGGAACGGTGTATTCCCTGCATGTGCCCATCCGAAGGTGTAGGCCGGATAGGTAGAGGGGTCGCCCCAGGCCTGGAGGTAGGGCTCTGAGACCTCAAAGGTCTCAGGCTCGCCGTTGTAGTACAGGTTGGAGTTGAACGAACCGTGCGGGCCCCCTTCTGGGCTGGCGCCGTTGTCGGAGATGACGACGAAGATGGTGTTGTCCAGCTCTCCCAACTTTCGTAGATGATCCACGATGCGGCCGATCTGATGATCGGTGTGGGTCAAGAAACCGGCGTACACCTCCATCCCTCTGGCGTAGAGGCGGCGCCGTTCGTCTGGAATTTCGGACCACGCCTCGATCCATGCCGGACGAGGTGTCAGCACCGCATCGGCTGGGACGACCCCCATCTCAATCTGCCGCGCGTGCGTGCGCTTGCGCCAGACATCCCACCCGTCGTCGAATTGGCCGCGGTAGGGAGCTACCCACTCCTGAGAGACATGGTGCGGTACATGCATCGCTCCAGGGCAGAAATAGGCGAAGAACGGCCGATCCGGCTCTGCGTTGTGTATGTCATTGATCCACTCGATGGCCCTGTTGGCCAGATCCTCGGTCAGGTGGTACCCGTCGACATCGGAAGCAGGTGGCTCGACAAAGTGGTTGTCGTGAACGAGGTCTGGTGCGTACTGATTGGTCTCGGCGCCCATGAATCCGTAGAAGCGCTCGAACCCTCGGCCGAGCGGCCACCGGCGCCGGGGCGAGCCCAGGCTGGTTTCCTCCCTCGGAGCGAGGTGCCACTTGCCGAGCGCGAACGTCGCGTATCCCTCGTCGCGCAGAATCTCGCTGAGGAAGCCCGTCCTCTTTGTGATTTGGGCGTTGTAGCCGGGGTAGCCAGTGCCCTGATCGGCGATCCCGCCCATCGCCGTCGTGTGATGGTTGCAGCCCGTGAGCAGGCTTGCCCTCGTCGGAGAGCACATCGCAGTTGTGTAGAAGTTCCGGTACCGCAGCCCGTTTGCGGCAAGCGCGTCCATTGCCGGTGTGGCGATGTCAGAGCCATAGCAGCCGAGTTGCGCGTATCCGACATCGTCGAGCACGACGAATACCACATTCGGCGCGCCGTCCGGAGATCGAAGCGGCGAAGGGTACGCAGGAATCGAGTCAGCGTCAGTTCGCCCGATGTGTCCCGAAAACGCATCAGCCTCTTCGTACTCGAGCGGCACAGCACGTTCCTTCCCCGGCGACGATTGTCGCACGCAACACGTCGCAAAGCGTCGGATCTAGTCAACCATCAGTCCGACGGTCAATAGGGCGCCGAGCCATAGCCGGACCGTCTGGAGAGGACTCCTACGGTGGTAACCAAAATGGAATGGTCAGGTCGCATCGGGCACAAGTTGTGTTGCGAAGTCCCCAAAGAATGGGCTCACCGACGTCATCGGCCTTCGATACGGTCCTTGCGGCGCAGGGTGGTGATGCGGTGGCAAACGCGCCAACCGGCGTCGGTTTTCACGACCTCGTCGTAGTACGAGGCTGTACCGACTTTGCCCTCAGGCAAGAGCGCCACGATCCGGAAACTCATCTTCACGCCGGCATCGGTCTCGTCGACATAGATGTTCGTCATCATGTGGGTCCGAGGATGACGGGCCTCGACATCCATGAACGCCTTGATGTCATCGAGCCCCTCACACACCCTGGCGCCGACACCCGTGAGATCGAAGACAGCGTCATCGGTGAAGATCCGATCGAGTCGATCCCAATCACGGTCATCGATCGCATCGCCGTAGCGGCCAGGAAGTTCGTGCAGTTCGAGCCGATCTTCGAGATTCACGCTGACTCCTTCGCGGCCATTATCGCCACACGGCGAGCCTGAGCCTTCTCCCATTTCCGCTGGCGACTCCGGCATGCCTTCCGGCAGAAACGATGATTCAAGCTACGTCGCTCGAAGAGTTCGTCGCAGCGCCAGTACCCGCAACCGCGGAGACGGTCCGGGTCGAAGTCGGGATCTTCTTCGTCGTAGATGTCGATGCCCAACAGTGAAGCGCATCACGACCGTCTGCCACGGGACCGAACTGTCAACCCTCGAAGACGCTGACCGGGACAGTGCCGATCGTCACCGGTGGGTCAGGATCGTTTACGATCGACACGGCGGTACCGATGTCACCCTCTGGCTCCTCGGGGTTGTTCACCATCGAAGTCGACGAACCTATGTCACCGCCCCCACCACCTGCGTTCGTGCCCGGCCCGGCGACCGCAGAAGTCGTCGTCACCACAGACGTCATCGCCACCACAGATGTCGTCGTCGTTGTCGCGCTCGCAGAGACCACCCGTTGGGCTGACGAAGTGGTCGGCGGTGTTGAAGAGACCGACACCACCTCGTTGCCGGACTGTGGTTGCTGGACCACTCCCGGTTGGCCGGCCGCTGGAATCTCTGCATCAGAACTCGAACCGCCGCCGGAAACGCCGGCCAACGCAACACCAGAAGCGACGATCCCGGACACGACCACACCCACGACCACAACGGTCCTGAGCGCGAATCCGCCCAACTGACCGTCGGCTACCGAGCGATTTTGTGAGCCCGTCTGGGATGGCTGCATTTGGTCGTATCTCCCACGCCCACGCGCGATCGGAAGAAAACGACTGTGGCACATCTGTGATCAGAACTCCAGGCATGCCCCGATTGAAAGACAGCAACCACGGCCTCGGTAGGGTTGCCGCGTGGCTCACGCACGACGAATCCTCGCACTGGCTGCCGTTTCCCTGTTGCTGATCGGAGTGGCCGAGACCCCGGTCGGAGCACAGACAGATCCCTCGACGACCTTCACACAGCCACCCCTGCCCGACGGAGCAGGCAGCATCCTCGGGCCGAAGCCAGGCCAAGGCGTCGCGCCGATACAATCCGGCGACCGCGGTGGAGTGGCACAGCTGACCTTGTTCGGTTTCATCATCGCAGCCGTAGCCGGTGGAGCACTCTTGGTGCGGCGCGACATGAGCCGCGCCAAAGCTCGCCAAGCGACACGCATCGACGGCTCATGATGACGCCACTGTGGAGGCTCGACCAGCTGTACAGCGGTCTGGACGATCGCCAGTTCATGGCGGACGAAGAACGATTCAGAGCAGAGTTGTCGAGAGCAGTCTCATGGTTCGACCGCGAAGACATCGGTGAAGGCGACGCATTCGAACCCACCGTCGAAACCGTCGAACGTGCCGCCGATGCACTCAAGTCGCTCAACGATCTCTCGGCGGTGCAACGAAAGATGCGCGCCTACATCCACGCGAGAGTCACCACCGACGCCCGCGACGATGATGCCGGATCGGCGTACTCACGGCTACTACCCGCCTCCGGTGACTTGATGAGACTCAATGGGCGCTTCGCAGCATGGGTCGGCCGCGCCGCAGGGCCGATCGACGGCGACCACACCGAAGTCACCGCGCATCGCGAGTTCATCCGACAGTGCTCAATCACCGCTGAGCACCGAATGACCGATGCAGAAGAAGATCTCGCCCTCAGCCTCGGCCTCACCGGAGGCACCGCATGGGTGCGAATGCGCAACGACGTCGCTGGGCGGATGACAGCCGATGTCGATGGCATCGACGGACCGGTCCCGCTCGCCATGGTCAGAGGCATGGCCACAAGCCCCGACAGCAGGCTGCGCGACCGAGCGTTCGACGCAGAGATCGAGATGTGGGAACGCAACGCCGTTCCGTTCGCAGCAGCACTGAACGCTCACAAAGGCGAGTCGATCACGCTGAACGACCGGAGGGGCTGGCCCGATGACCTTGCTCCGGTACTCGCCGAGAACGGTATCGACGCCGAAATCCTCGATGCCATGACGCGTGAAGTCGTCGCTTCGCTTCCCGTGTTCCGGCGGTTCATGCAGAGAAAGGCCGATCTGCTCCACAGACCGGAAGGGCTGCGATGGGCCGATCTCGTTGCCCCCGTCGGCGACGCAAGCTCGAACGCGGTCACATGGGATCAAGCGGTCACGCGGGTCAGCGACTCGTTCGGCAGCTTCTCCCCTGCTCTGGCACGCCTTGCAACGACTGCCTTCGCTGACAGCTGGGTCGACGCCGTCCCCCGAGACGGCAAACAAGGCGGCGCGTACTGCATGCCGGTCGAAGGTGCGGTGAGCCGCGTCTTCATGAACTTCGACGGATCAGCCGACTCCGTGCAGACCCTCGCTCACGAACTCGGCCACGCCTTCCACAACTCACAGCTGGCCGATCGCACCGAACTCCAGCGCCGTACGCCGCGAAGTCTCGCCGAGACGGCGTCGATCTTCTGCGAAACGATCGTTGTCGAGTCGCTTCTCGCTGACGCGGACCCAGCACTTGAGCTCGCGCTGCTGAACACCGACCTCAGCGGCTCGAACCAGGTCGTCGTCGACATCCACAGTCGCTTCCTGTTCGAAAGCGAGCTGTACCGACAGCGCAGGAAATCGACGCTCTCGATCGACGAGCTGAACGAACTCATGGTCGAGAGTCAGGACATCTCGTACGGCAACGGTCTCGCCGAAGGATCCCGTCACCGGTACATGTGGGCAGTGAAGCCGCACTACTTCACGCCGTTCTACAACTTCCCGTACACCTTCGGCCTGCTGTTCGGGCTCGGTTTGTACGACCGCTTCAGAAGCGACCCGGAAACGTTTCGTGCCGGTTACGACGATCTGCTGTCGAGCACAGGAATGGCGCCGGCGGCCGAGCTGGCATCAGCGTTCTCCATCGATCTGGCCGATCCTGGCTTCTGGCGATCGAGCCTGTCGGTCATCGCCGACCGAGTCGAGCGATTCATCGAGTTGGCAGACGCTCAGGCGAGGTAAGTGTCAGCGAGACCGCTGAGCGTGTCGTGGAATTCGCTCATGATGTCATCAAGAATGTCGGCGACCGGGCGCACTGCGTCGATGCGGCCGGCGACCTGCCCGGTGAGAGCAATCGAAGCCTCCATGTCACCACCGAAGTAGAGGTCGAGCAGGCTGCCGAACGTCCCCATGACGTTCTCCTCGGAATACTCGAGGCCCGATGTCTTCTCGGTGCGCATCACTCGTAACGCAGGGCTGTGCCGCCTGTTCAACATGAGCGTGTCCGTCTCGGCCGCCGACACGATGGCGTCCTTCCAGTTCTGATGCACTGGCGACTCGAGCGAACTCACCATCCGGGTGCCCATCTGGATGCCCTCTGCGCCGAGGGCGAACGCTGCGGCCATCCCGGCGCCATCGACGAACCCTCCAGCAGCAATGATCGGCACGTCGACCTTCGAGCGCACCAGCGGCAGCAGCACCATCGAAGCGACCTCGTCGGGGTTCTTGAACCCTCCGCCCTCGCCACCCTCGACGATCAGGCCGTCAACGCCGGCTTCGACCGCCTTCATCGCGCCCTTCAACGTCGGGACGACGTGGAACACCGTGAGACCTGCAGCCTTCAGGTCGGCGGTGTGTTTCGTCGGGTTGCCGGCCGAAGTCGAGACGAACTTGACACCCTGATCGATGACGAAGTCGACGATCTTCGGATCCCGGACGAACGCCTGGGCGATGTTGACCCCGAAAGGCTTGTCGGTGAGATCACGCATCTTCTCGATTTCGATCCTCACCGCGTCGAGCTCCCCGGACGACGTCTCGATGATCCCCATGCCACCGGCATTACTCACCGCAGATGCCAACTGGCTCCGAGCAATCCAGCCCATCGGCGCCTGCACGATCGGCTTCTCGACGCCAAGCATTCGGGTGACACGGTTCGTGATGCTCATCGGTTCCTCGCGGTGGCAGCAGATTCGGTTCCGAAACCGTACGTCGCCGATGCGCCGGAGAGCGAAAGGTCAGGCCACCTCCAGGTCGATGAGCCGGTGTGCTCCGCCGTCGAGGTTGGTCTCGGCCCACGTTCTGACGATCGTCTCCTGAGAGAACAGGACCACTTGTCGTTCGCTCGACAGCTCGAGCAGCAGATCGAGAATTGCAGCGGTTCGAGACTCGTCGGCGTGAACGGTGGCGTCGTCGATGAGCAGCGGGCATGACTCACCTGGCTGGGTCAATGTCCTCGCCATGGCCACCCTGAGCAGCAGGTGAATCTGCTCGGCGGTGCCGTGAGACAACTTGTCTGCGTCGCGCATCTCGCCGTTCTCGTCTCGCACCCGAACCGTGAGCTCTTCCGGGTCGATCCTGGCGTCGCTGTATCTTCCGCCGGTGAGCGCCCCGAGGTGCTGGTTGACTTCGTGCGCCAGACGCGGGGCGACAGTTCGGTACGCCTCCTCCTCGGCCTGTTGCAGGTACTGGCACGTGAGATCAAGCGTTTCGCCGAGCTGTTCGACCCTCGTCACCTCGCGGCGCGCCAACTCGACTCGTGCCGTTGCCGCAGCAGTGTCGACCGAGGCCTCCTCGACTGCTGCCAGTCGACCGCGGGTCTCTGCGAGGCGCTCGCGAAGATCGTTGCGGCGTGAATGTGCCCTCTCGACATCGGCAGGATCGGCGCTGCGACTGAGCGAGGAAAGGGTGCCGGCACACTCCAACTCGGCAATGCGTGCCACGACGTCAGCCAGTTCGCGGCCGTCGAGCCGCGTCATCAACTCGGTGTCGAACTGTTCGGCTCGACGCGCCTGTTCACGAAGCGAGTCTTGGTCGGCGATGAGCTCCTCTGCTGCCTCGGCAGCACGATCTCCCCCATCGACCTCGACGCCGAGTGCGCCCACCGCCTCGATGAGCTGGGCCGCGGCGCTCTCCCGTCGAGCCCGATGTTCGGCGTGTTCAACTTCAGTGGATCTGGCGTGACGCAGCCGCTCTTCCAGTTGCGGCAGCGCGCCACGAGCAACTCGGTTTTCGGCAACGAGTGACACGTAGGCGAGATAGTGCCGCATCGCCTCGTCGACATCAGTGCCGGTAAAACCCTTCGCTTCGAGCAGCATCGACAATGAGACGGCGACCTCGGAGGCACGCGACTCGCGCTCCGATTTCCGGTCGATCCACTGCATGTACCTGGCATGGCCGACGTCGCGCGCAGAGACGATGTTCGCGACTTCTGTCGGATCGGCAGGAAGATCGTGATCGGCGAGCCATGCCTGAGCCTTGTGGCTGCGTTCGACGTGATCAACCGACCGGCGTTCGTGCTCGGACAGTACATGCTCCAGTTCGGCGAGACGATCGGCCGAAGAGGTTCGAGTCGACAAGGCGAGAAGAGTCGAAGCAAGACCCACCAGCGCGGACCCGCCACCGACAACGGCTGCGATCGGAAGCGTTCCGACCAGGGCAAGCACGATGGCCACCAGACCGCCCGTTGCAGCCAACCTGACCGCGCCGCGACTGAGAACAAGTTGACGCTGGTGGGCCTTCCGGAGGATTGAGAGACGCTCGTACTCGCTGACGACGTCGAGCGGCGCTGCAGGCGTGGGCGCGACAGCGACCTGCGCGATCTCGACGGCGCGGTCGAGTTCAGGATCGACGACACCGGCAGGCGGCGGTTCGGTGAGCGAGTCGAGCATCGCCCGCGCCTCGGCCAGCCTCGACGAGACATCCGCGACCTCCGCGTCAACGGCGGCGTCGCCGACGAGCGGCGATGGGATCGCAGCGATCGCTGCTTCGATTTCGTCGGCAGCGGGGCCGACGAGCGGCCGAGGGGCAACTGTGACCGACCATTGGGCGAGGGCGTCGCGGAGTGCGTCGAGATCACTGTCCCCGCGGGGCGAGACGCCGAGCGAGGCGACCCTCTCGGCAAGCTGGACAAGTCCTTCGAGTTCTTCGAGTTCTTGAGCTGCAGCTACGGACTCAGCCTGCTTCACCGCCGCAAGCAGGTCGTGATCGGCGATTTCGAGCTCAGCCGCCGCACGATCGACCTGTGCCAGGAGCTGTTGGTATTGCTGATGTGCTTCGGTCGTGTGCTGATGCGCTTCGATGCTGTCGACAAGAGCCACCTTCGCTTTGCGAAGCGGACGCGTTGCGTTGGTCTGATCGCGGCCGACGTGTTCGCGCTTGAACTGGGTCAGCGCCTCGATAGCTCCAGCAGCGGTCATTTCGCCCCCGAGCGTGGACGCCGCCCGTTGCAGCAACTGCTTGAGTCCTTCGGACTCCTCTGCAACGGCAAGAATCTCAGCCTGACGGATGCACGCTGTCGCCAGAAACGTTCTGCGATCGAGACCGAGCCAACGCGATCCGTCGGGGGAGCCATCGAACATGATGTCGTCGTCGACGGGTCGACCGAACTCGAGGTCGATGACATCGCTACGCCGCCCATCGAGATCGTGGCGAAGCTCGATCGCGCGGCCGTCGTCGAGTTCGATCTCGGCGCGAACAACCCATTCGGCCCTGTTCCACGGCCGATGCCGACTCTCGAACGACAACTCGTCCTGACCTGCCCGACCTTTGCCGCGACGCCGACCACACAACCCCGAATACATCGCAGCGTGCCACGACGACTTCCTGGCCTCGTTGGGGCCGACGACGATGTTCAGGCCTGGTCCGAACTCGAGTTCTTCGCCATGGAGCGGCCCGAACGACGTCGCTCCGACACGGAGATATCGCATCAGGCCACGTCCAGGTCACGGCGACCGTCAAGAGCGCGAAGGCCCGTGGTGATGATGCGCTGGCGGGTGGCCTCGTCGAGCGAAACGTCGTTGACGACGTTGCGTATGAACTGTCCTCTCACCGTGGCTTCCTCACGGAGCGCCTCCAGGTCGTACGCGACGGACAGCTTCGATCGGCGCACCACGAGGTGATCGAGGCGGCCGGTCCCCAGCTGCTCGACTTCGGCATCGACCAGTTCGATGTCCGGGGAGAGTTCACCGGTGAGAGTGAGTCGGACGAGACCGCTCGAGTCCAGCAGGCCGACCTCGACCCTCGACAGCAGCTCGTCGCGATCGAGGCATCCGGTGACATCGATCTCGACATCGCCGACGGAACGCTTCGACACCGAGACCCACCGCCTGGTGACCGAGCCGGTCGAGTCCATGTCGACGACGACTGCTCCACCATCTCCCGGCTCGCCGAACGCCAACACGCTCGGATTCCCTGGATAGGTGTGGTCGGTGGCCTCGCGACGTCGATGAAAGTGTCCGACGATCGCATGATGCAGCCCCGACGCAGCAACTGCCGCCGCTTCGAATGGAGCATGTGGCTCCTTGTCGGACCCCTCCAGTTGCAGACCAGCTCGCTCCGAGCCGTGGAACAACCCGAGATGAACACCATCGCGGTCGACGGAAAATTCGTCGAGAAAGCCTGGCGTGTTGGCAGGACCGTGATGAGCGGCTCCCCAGATGGTGAATCCGTCGCGGAGCGAGAAGGGGACGAGACCGCGGCTGTCGAACACCTTGACGTTCGGGGACCAGTCGGTCGTGGACCACACGCTGGATCGACCAAACCAATCGTGATTGCCGGGAGCAACGAGAATCGGTAGTGGGTCAACCTCGTCGAAGACCCGGCGCAAGAACGCGGCAGTGTCAGGTGTGATGCGTTCATGCTCGTAGATGTCGCCGGCCAAGACCACGGCATCAGCACCGACAGAAGTGGCGAGCGTGAGGGTCGCGCTGAGGCTCTGACGAAGATCTTGCCGACGCAGGCGACCAACTTCGATCGGTGCCCAGGCGAAGGGTGTGTCGAGGTGAAGGTCGGAAAGCGCAACGATTCGCGTCGTTCCAGATGGGGCCCGGTCGGTCACGGGCCCAACTCGCTCTTCGGTCATGTACTGGAACGTACCTATGGGGTGGGACCAGTTGGGGGACCGCCCGGGTCAGCCAGGTGACTCAGCCGCCGGCACCGGCGAGTTCGCCGAGAGTCACGAACACCACTTTGCGGTCAGATCCTCTGAAAAACACGACCTGATTCTCGGCACCGATGGTCGAAGCACGCACGGCTGCCACGAGATCACTGGACGACTCGATCAGGTGACCGTTGAATTCGACGATGACATCGCCGACCTGGATTCCGGCGGTGTCTGCTGCTTCACCCTCCGACAATCGGCTCACGACAGCGCCGACATCCTGCTGAATGTCGTACTGGGAGACATCTTCCTCTGCGATGTCGGCCACGTCGACGACACTCACCCCGAGAAGAGGCCTCGAGGGCACGATGCCCTCCGCCAGCGAGTCGATGACCGGACGAGCGTGATCGATCTCGATGGCGAAACCGATGCCCTCGGCATTGCCCGCTATGGCCGTGCTGATGCCGATGACCTCACCGTCAGAGTTGACGAGTGGCCCACCCGAGTTTCCGGGATTGATCGCCGCGTCGGTCTGCAAAACGTTCGTCAAGCGGGTCGACTCGGTCGGCACCACTCGGTTGAGCGCCGAGACAATGCCCGTCGTGACCGTCGGACCGCCGGCGAGATCGAGCGCGTTGCCGATGGCCAGCACAGGATCGCCGACCTCGATCGAGTTCGAGGTGCCGAGGTTCGCGACCGTCAGGCCAGAGGCTTCGACCTTGAGGACGGCAAGGTCGCGGGTCGGGTCAGCACCGAGCAGTCGGGCCGGAAGCTCGGTTCCGTCGCTGAGAAACACCGCTATCTCGGTGGCGCCCTCGACCACGTGAGCGTTCGTGACGATGTCGCCGTCTGGCGAGATCACGAATCCGGTTCCTGCTCCAGAACCCTGGGTGGATGACTGCACCTCGACTTTGACGACAGCCGGCTCGATGATCTCGAGGACGAGCCCGACATCGAATGTGTCCGCGGCGGCGGTGGTGGCGGGGTCGCCGGTCAGAACAACGACGAGCGATGCGGCTACCACCGCTCCGACGAGTGAGCCGAGCAGGACGCCTTGGAGGAAACGCCTACCGCCCAGCTGTTGTGGAATCGAGGTGTCGTAGAGCGGAACGATGTCGGACGGCGGTACTGGAGCGTCGACGATGACCGACCCCGTAAGGCGCAGGCTCTGAGGTTCGAGAGATGATTCGAGTGCCTGCTCGAGTGGAGGATCGACAACCGATACGGCGGACTCAGGCTCCGACAGCCCGACATCTCCGCCTTCGATTGTCACACCGTGCGGCACGAACGTCGACGACTCCGCCACCGCGTCGATGTCGACGCCGTCACCACCGGACCCGATTTCGTCCGCGGGCGGTGCACCGTGGGTAGGTGGGTCCAAGTCTGGGTCTAGCGGCTGGATGTCGTCCATCGAAGTCCTCTGGGGCCGTCCATCAACGCACCCACAGCGCTCGAGGTGCTGCGATGGTTTCCGGACCGTGAAAATCGCCGGCTCGGCAACTCGATGTCACGTTCGCCTGAAGCACTCCAGGTTAGCTGGGGTCCAGTCGACACGTTCTTCGCTATCGACGAAGACGAAGGAACACGAGCGCGCCGCTGGCAACGATGAAGTTGGCCATGATCAACAGCACCCACGGGACCGAGTTCGCGTCGCGAGTCCCAAGACGGCCGAGGATGACTGAGTCGGGCGCAACTCCGCCTGGCGCCGAACCGGCGAGCTGGCCGGCCTCGGCAAACGCGGTCGCCGCCAGCGCAGATTCGCCTTGTGCCACCTGGGCGATACCGGCGGAGTTCTGGGCAGCGACCTCGGCAGCCGTCGTGCCCGTCGACAGCAGATCGTCTGCAACGTCGCCTCCGTCCGGTGCGGTTTGACCAACGGCCTCAGTCGTTGTTGGCGGAGTAGAAGTAGAAGGAGAAGTAGACGTAGAAGGAGAAGGCGAAGGAGCGACCACCGTTTCCGGCGTCGCACCAGCCGTACCTGCGGTGCCGACGGCCTCGGCGGTCGCCACCGGTCCCCCGATGACAACTCCCAGCTCGCCGTCGGGGACGGTGAACGTCACGCCGTCGTCGTAGTTCTCGTCGAAAGGCTGTGTCGTCGTCGACTCTGCATCGGCCGCGAACACGTCTCCGACCCCGAGCAACCCTTCGTCACGAGGGCCTCCGACCGCGAGGAATCCAACGATCAGACCCATCAACGCGAGGAGCATGGCAAATTTCGGATGGCGAAACTGGTTCTCAACCACGCCCATCCATCGGAGCCTTGGGGCCGACCTTGAGGCTCCCCCGCCCCTGATTGGAATATCGGACTATCTTCCGAGCCCATGGCAGCGCTCAGCATCACCACCGTCGTTCCCGTCGCCGACGTTGCGACGGCTGTCGCCGAATGGAGCACGCTCCTCGGTGCAGAGCCCACGTTCGTCGATGGCGACCGTTGGGCACAGTTCGATGTCGGTGGCACCCGTCTCGCCCTCGCGGGAACAGACCGACCCGGCGACGCTGTTGGCGTCATGGTGAAGGTCAATGACATGGCAACCCATGTCGGTGACCTCCGCGGTGCCGGCTTCGAGGTCGAGGACCCCACCCAAGGCGCACACGAGATGCGCTCGCGGATCACCCACGCCGACGGATCGCAGACGATGCTGTACTCGTCGTAGTCGAACGCTTCATCCCAGTCAGGAGTGGTCCGGCGTGGTTCTCGAGGTTCTCCGGCTCCGCGGCCGGTGAGGTCAGCCGCCGAGGAGGGCGAGTGAGTTGGCTGCGAGGTTGTCAACCTGGAGTCTGAACAGGTCGGTGTCGCCGTCCTGATCGCCCATGGCACCGTTCAGGTACCGATTGAGCACTCCCTCCACGATGGCAGCGAGACGCCAGTGCGAGAAGGCGCGGTAGTAATCGACCTGCGAAACGTCACGTCCTGTCAGGTCCTGGTATCGGCCGATCAGATGATCACGGCTCGCGAATCCACCGGCGGCAGTCGGCCCGCTCGTTCCCGCCGGAGCTTCGCCGGGACCGATCCAGTTGTTCATCAGATAGCCGACATCGGCCATGGCGTCCCCGAGGGTGCACAGCTCCCAGTCGAGGACAGCGAGCACTCGACCTTCACCGGTGATCATGTTTCCCATGCGGTAGTCACCGTGGACGATCGAGGCTCCGATCTGTTCCGGCATGCGTTCTTCGAGGACGCGATGGATGTCCTCCATCGCGGGAAGCTCGCGGGTCTTCGACTGCTCCCACTGCTTCGACCAGCGGCGAAGCTGTCTCGGGATGTAGTCGGCCTTCTTGCCGAGTTCGCCGAGGCCGACCTCGTCGGGATCAAGCGCGTGAAGGGCAGCGAGCACCTCGATGACGTGATCGCCGAGCACTTCTCGCTCGGACACGGGTACCTCGGCGGCGAGTTCCTCGTCGTGAAGCACCGCTCCTTCGACGAAGTCCATGACATAGAACGGAGCCCCGTTGACGGCCCCTTCATGCTCGACACCGATCGTGCGCGGCACAGGTACGTCGCCGCCATGCACCGCCGAGATGATCGTATGCTCTCGACCCATGTCGTGGGCCGTCGCCAAGACTTGGCCTGTCGGGGGACGGCGAAGCACGTAGGCCGAACCAGCGGCATCGTCGACCTTGAACGTCAGGTTCGAGTGACCACCCGCGATCAGCGAAAACCTCAGTGGCGCGACCACGCCAGGAACGTACAACTGGAACCAAGCCGTCAGTCCCTCAGCATCGATGCCTGCCGGTGTCTGCCTCACTGTGCCCTCGCTTCGTTCCCCGATTCGCAGCGACCCTACCCCTCTCCCATATCGTCTTGGTCCATGACCGAACCCCCACAGTTCTCGATCGATCTCACCGGACAAACCATTCTCATCACCGGTGCGACATCAGGCCTCGGCAAGCGCTTCGCCGAGGTTCTCGCTCTTTCGGGAGCAACGGTCGCCATCAGTGGTCGACGGGTCGATCGCCTCGAAGCGCTCGCCGCCGAGATCAACTCGGCAGGCGGCGTTTGTGCACCTGTACCAATCGACATGACCGATACCGACAGCATTCTCGCCGCCGTCGAAACCGCAAGCGAAGCCCTCGGCACGATCACTGGACTGGTGAACAACGCGGGCATTCCTGATGCTCAGCGGGCGCACAAGATGTCGATCGAACTCATCGACAAAGTGTTCGACACCAACCTCCGCGGTCCGTGGGTGCTGTCCTGCGAGGTGGCGAGAAGGATGATCGATGCCGACATCGGCGGGCGAATGGTGAACATCTCATCTGTCGCAGCGAGAAACTACGGCGGAAACGGTGCTGCTCTGTATTCGACCACGAAAGCAGGCGTCATTCGCATGACAGAAGTGCTTGCCGTCGAGTGGGCTCGTTTCGGCATCAACGTCAACGCCATCGCGCCAGGGGCATTCCACAGCGAGATGATGGATGGCATGCTCGAACGCATGGGCGACATCTCCGGAATGTTTCCGAGAGGGCGCCTCGGCAATCCATCGCAACTCGACAGCACGCTGCTGTTCTTCATGTCACCAAGTTCAGAGTTCGTCACCGGAAGTGTGATCATCGCCGATGACGGCCAATCGCCCCGCTGAGTGAAGCCTGCCGAGAGGGAACCATGGATTTCTCCACCAACGAAGATCACGCAGCGATCTGCGCTGCCGTCGACGCCCTGTGCTCGCAGTTCGACGACAACTACTGGTACGAGTGCGACCGCGACCACCGATTCCCATGGGAGTTCTACGATCAGATGGCTGTCGGTGGCTGGATCGGCATCGCCATACCAGAGCAGTACGGCGGCGGCGGTCAGGGCATCGCAGAAGCAGCGCTCGTTCTGAATCGGGTCGCGGCGTCAGGTGCAGCCATGAACGGATCGTCGGCGATCCACCTCACGATGTTCGGGCTGAACCCGGTCGTGAAGTTCGGCAACGATCAGCTGAAGGACACGTTCTTGCCTCGTGCTGCGGTCGGCGATCTGCACGTGGCGTTCGGTGTCACCGAACCGGACGCGGGAACGGACACCAGTCGAATCACCACACGCGCCGTCGAGGACGGCATGGGCGGATGGATCGTCAACGGCCGAAAGATCTGGACGACCAAGGCGCTCGAATCGGAGGTGTGCCTGCTTCTCACAAGAACCGACGGCGAACCGGGCGAAGGTTTCGGCGGCCTCAGCCTCTTTCTCGTCGACCTCGACCGTGAGTACTGCGACATCCAGCCGATCCCGAAGGTCGGTCGCAACGCAGTCGCTTCATGCGAAGTGTTCTACGACGAATTGCCCGTCGAAGGCTGGAGGATGGTCGGCGAACGCGGGCGCGGGTTCCAGCACATCCTGCACGGCCTCAACCCCGAGCGAATCCTCTTGAGCGGTATGGCATGCGGTCTCGGCGAGGCCGCACTGCGACGGGCTGTTTCCTACGCCAACGACCGTGAGGTGTTCGGACGCAAGATCGGCGCAAACCAGGCCATCTCACATCCGCTCGCCAAAGCCCACATGGATCTCAACGCAGCCAAGACGATGATGATGCACGCGGCATGGAGGTACGACAGCGGCCTCGAGTGCGGCGAGCACGCAAACACGGCCAAGTACCTCGCAGCCGAAGCCAGTTGGTTCGCTGCCGATCAGGCCATGCAGACACACGGCGGACTCGGTTACGCATCGGAGTACCACGTCGAGCGATACTGGCGAGAAGCCCGCCTCCAGCGCATCGCTCCCGTGAGCCAAGAGATGACCTGCAACTACATCGCCCAAAACATCCTGGGACTCCCGAGGAGTTATTGAGCCAGAACCCGGTTGGCTCACAGCGACCCTCGACCCGGCGAGGTAGAAGGGACCGCTTCACAGGTTCAGACCCTTGTCACAGGACTCCGAGGGAGCTGAGGATGTGGCGGGTGGTAGCGGCATCGACGAACAGTTCGGCTTGCCAGCCGGCGGCCCTTGCACCCTCGACGTTGATCACCGCATCGTCGGTGAACCACGTCGAGGCACGATCGAGTTCGTAACGCTCGACGAGCACGTCGTAGATCTTGGGATCGGGTTTGGTCACGCGCTCGTGCCCACTGATCACAGCCCCGTCGAGGCCGTCGAGCCACGGGTGGCGTTCCAGAGCAACCGGCCACTTCTCCGCCGCGAAGTTCGTCAATGCGTACACGGGAACACCAGCCGACTTCAGGTCGCCGACAAGGGTCACCATCGCGTCGTCCTGAGGCCCGAGCGTGTCACCCCAGCGCGAGTTGAACGCGAGGATCTCCGACCGCCACCTCGGATGCATGTCGGCGAGTTCCCCGAGCAGTGCACCGAATGGGACACCAGCATCGAGAGCGAGATTGACTTGCATCGTCAGGACCTCGTTGAAGAAGTCAGCCCGCTTCTGTGCCTCTGGGATCAGCTCGACATACAGACGATCGCGGTTCCACTCGACGAGCACGTTGCCCACGTCGAACACGACTGCACTTGGGATCACCGGGCTCAGCGAGAGTAGTCGTAGAAGCCGCGACCGGTCTTGCGGCCGAGCAAGCCAGCCTCACACATCCGAGACAGCAGCGGGGGTGGCGCGTAGAGCTGCTCCTTGAACTCCTCGTACAACGACTCGGCGACAGCCATTGTCGTGTCGAGCCCGATGAGATCTGTGAGGGCGAGCGGCCCCATCGGATGGTTGCACCCGAGCATCATCCCTGCGTCGATGTCCTCTGCGCTGGCGAACCCCGACTCCATCATCCTCACAGCCGACAGGAGGTAGGGGATCAGAAGAGCGTTCACGATGAATCCGGCCCTGTCCTGACTGAGGATGACGCGTTTACCGAGGACACCCGATACGAACTCGGTCGCTCGGTCGGAGGTCTCGTCGCTCGTCAACAGCGATGTCACGAGTTCGACGAGTTGCATGACAGGAACAGGGTTGAAGAAATGGATCCCGATCACGCTCGTCGGTCGCTGAGTTGCCATGGCCAGCTTCATCACCGGAATAGACGAAGTGTTCGAAGCGAGCACCGCTTCATCGGAGGTGACCACTCGATCGAGCGTCGCGAAGACATCGACTTTCGCGTCCTCGTCTTCGATCACGGCCTCGACAACGAGTTCACGATCAGCGAGAGCCTCCATCTCGGAAGCGAACGTCAACCGGCCGAAAGCCGCTTCGCTCTCGCCCTCCGGAAGCTTGCCGCTCCTGACGCCACGGTCGAGGGACTTCTCGATGCGCGTCGCGCCAGCCACCTTTGCATCCTCACTCGCTTCGACGACGACGACGTCGGCCCCGGCTCTTGCGCACACCTCTGCGATACCGGATCCCATCAGCCCGCATCCGACTACCCCTACACGTGAAAAAGTCATGGCCTCCACCTCACCACAAGTTCAGCCCGAATGTGGCCTCATCGACTCTCCCCGGTATCCGGAGACGACAACCGACCATCACATCGAAGCGGGTGTCTCACCATCGACCAGACCGACCGCAGCGGTGAACAGTGTCTGCCAACCGGGATGGACAAGACCGATGTTGTCGAGCTGCTCTTGGGCGGCACCTCTCACCTCGGTCGCATCCGGGGCTCCGAGAGCGCTCAACGCAATGCCGAATGCAAGCCGTGTCACAGCCTGACCGACAGTGCTGTCGGTCGAGTCGATCATCTCGATCGCGTCGCCGAACGCGACCCTTGTGGCATTCTCGTCGCCCTTCCTCGCATGAGCGAGCCCGATGGCGATGAGCGCCGAGCGGCGATCGAGATAGGTGGCCTGAGATGCCTCGATGACGCTCTGCGCGTGCGCCAGAGCGAGGTCGGTGTTGCCGGCGGTCACCTCGAGAAGAGCGGCCGCACTGTCGAGATACGTGTGAGGGGCGGTCGGTTCGGTCAACTCGAAGGAGTCGATGGCTTCTCGAGCTGTCTCGACATCGTCGACCTGCAGGTGCGCGAGCGCCAAGGTGACTCCCCGGTCAACGGATCCGAGGATCTGAAGATCAACCGATTCGCCATGATCGGCAGCAAGATATCCGATGGCCGTTCGCGCGTCGCCCCGCTGCATGGCAGTTGCCCCGGAGACCATTCTGGCAAACGAAACTTGTGGACGGCCCGGCGCCAGTTCGGCGCGCTTCCTGCACTCGGTGAGAACATTCTCTGCCTCCTCGAAGTTGCCGACCGCAATGTGGGCACGCGCCAGGGTGCCGAGGGCTTGAATCTCACCGAACAGCGTGTCGATGGCCCTGAAAATGTCAAGTGCGTCCGTGGCGATCTCGATCGACCTGTGACACTCGCCGATCCAGAGATGGATCGAGGACAGCAACAACCGCATCATGGCTTCACTCAGGCGATCGCCCCGCTTCGACGACTCTTCCTGGACGCGGGATGCAATCGAACGAGCTTCCTCGCTCTTACCTTCGTAGAAGCGAACAAACGCCAAGAGCCCGAGCGCCCAACCGAGCCCACCAGCGTCGTTGTTCCTCTCGAAGAGCTCGATGGCCCGCGTCAGTCGCCGCTCGGCGTCAGCCACGTGACCGAGCTCGAACGACAACCAGGCGAGGTTCTGCTGACACCAGGCCTCACCGGAGCCGTCTTCGACCTCGACGAAGATGCCGAGCGCACTCGAATAGTCGACCTCGGCCTGGCGCTGGTCGCCGGCCATCATCGACGCAAAACCGTGAAGTCGAAGCGCCTCGGCAATTCGCGAACGATCACCGAGTTCGGTCCATCGATCGATCGCGACTCGCAGAATCCGGCGCGATTCGTCGTAGTCGGCATCGAGGTTCTCGATCTCACCGGCGAGCAGCAGTGAGCTCGCGACGGCGATGTCGTCACCCAGGGCCCGGGCCAGATCGAGGGCCTCGTGAACGTCGAAACGAGCACCGGGCAGTTCGAGCAGACTCATCCGAGCCGTCGCCCGGCCAAGAGAGGCCGAGATACGGCGTGGATCGTCAAGCTCGAGCAGCTCGAGAGCCTGGGCGTACATTCGTCCCGAGACGTAGTGCGAGTCGCGTTCCGCTGCCATGGCACCAGCGAGTTCGAGCCACTCGATCGCCTTCTCGGTGACGTCGTCGGTAACTGACTCGATGCCTCCGAGTTCCTGACCAAGCAAGGCCGCGGAGCGATAGTGACGCGCAACGTGAGCAGCGCCGCCGTCACCGACATTGTCCTCGGTCGCGTGAGCCTCGAGCCAGGTCGCAATATTGATGTGATGTTCGGCCCGCACCGTTTTGGTGAGGGTGTTGTATGCAATATCGCGAACCAGGTCGGACCTGAACACCCACCGGTCGGCTTCTGTGTTGAAGAAGTCCTTACCGACCAGTTGATGAAAGACCCGCTCCGGGTTCGGTCGTCCGCCGAGCTCAGCCATCAGCAAGAGTGCATAGACCGGCCCTGACCTTCCGATGACCGATGCCTCCTCGACCATCGCTCTCTCGCTCGACGAGAGCCTGTCGAGACGAGCCGACACGAGGCCGCGAAGTGTGTCGGGAAGATCGGTGACACCCTTGAGCCGCGGCACCAGTTCGTCATCGACGGCGCCGGCCTCGGAGATATAGGTCGTGAGTTCTTCGAGGAAGAAGGGGTTGCCGCCTGACCGGTCGAACAGCGCCGAAGCGAGTTGTTCGTCGACGTCTGTGCCAAGCAAGGAGGTCACCAGCCGCTCGCTCGCGGCACGATCGAGCGGGTCGAGGTTGAGGACCATCGTGTTGTGACGCCCTGGCGGAACGATCCATCGCTCTTCGTCGACAGTCCACCTGGCTGTTGCGATCACGACGAACTGCGAGTTGGCCAAGCCCTTCAGACAGGATTCGAGCAGTCCGAGAAGCGACTCGTCAGCCCAGTTCACGTCGCCGAGGACCAGCACCACCGGTCGGATCGCCGCCACCGCTCCGAGGTACCGGCGGACCCCGGCATACACCTCTTCGAGCACACGGCTCTTGTCGAGCCCGCGCATCGACGACTCGTACCCGAGGATGTGCACCAGCGGCTGAACGACGCCGTCGACCTCGTCGTCGGTCTCGAAGCCGTCGAGTCCGGCGAGCGCGGCCTTCATCTTCTCGATGGCCGACGAAGGACTGTCGGCCGGTTCGATGCCGAGACCCTCGGCCAGCGCCTCAGCCATGGGGCGGTATGGGTTGGTTTCCCCGTAGGGCAGTACACGACCCTCGATGACGAACGCGTCGTGACTCGACTCGGCCGCAGCAGCGACCTCTTCGGCGAGCCTGGTCTTCCCCATGCCGGCCTCGCCGAGAATCATGAGGAGTTGGGCCCGACCCCGTTCGACGGTGATGTCGATCGACGCAGTCAACTGCCGGTGCTCGAGGCTGCGTCCAACGAGAGGAACTCTGGCGACGGTACGCCGGCGGCCGGGTGGAGCAAGCTCGTTGCGGGCCACATGGACTCTGACCGATTCGCTGCGTCCCCTCACCAGGATCTCGCCGCGGTCTTCGAATTGGATCACCTCGGCAGTCGCTTCGTAGGTGTCGGGTCCAACGAGGACCTCTCCGGGGGCGGCTGCTTCTTCCAGCCTGGAAGCGAGATTCACGGTGTCGCCCATGGCGGTGTAGTCGCCGCCGGCACGAATGGCACCCACAAGGACTTCGCCGGTGTTGATCCCGACTCGCATCATCACCGTCGTGCCCCAGTCGGACGTGGTCTCGGCCACGGTTCGCTGCATGCGTAGCGCCGCCCGAACAGCACGCTCTGGGTCGTCCTCGTTGGCTCGCGGCGCGCCGAACAGGGCAACAATGCCATCGCCGACGATCTTGTCGACTGTCCCACCGAACGCGGTGATGTCAGCAACGAGTCGCTGGAACGACCGGTCGACAAGATGCTTGACCTGTTCGGGATCGCGCTGAGCGGCGTGAGCGGTGAAGCCGACAAGATCGGCGAACATCACTGTCACGATTCGGCGTTCCTCGGTTTGGACGAGGAGGTGGCCACAACTCGGGCAGAAACGTGCACCGTCGGGAACAGGTTGAGCACACGACGCGCAATCCATTTCCTCGACTCTAGGGACCAAGCGTGCAGGCCAGTCGCCACCATTGGCTCCGATCAGGCGAGATGTGACACATCTCGCATCGCCGACACCGCGTCGGGTGAAGCCTTCGTCGTATTCGGTGGTGTGACAAATCAGCCTTCTGGCCGAGTCATCACTCCACATCCAAGTCCGTACGATCAGTGCGGTGGGAAACGGGAAGAATGATCGAACATCTCGAGTTCGACGGCCCGCCAAGGAGGTTGTGAGTGACGGTCACCATGAATGAGACGATTGCAGCACGTGCGGTCGAGGCTCTGAAGATCTACGGCTCCGGCGAGACCGAAGTCAGGGCGCTCGACGGCATCAGCGTCGAATTCCGTGCTGGCCAGTTCACTGCCGTGATGGGTCCTTCCGGCTCTGGAAAATCCACGCTGATGCATTGCGTCGCCGGTCTCGACGATCTGACATCAGGCCAAGTCTTCATCGGAGACACCGACCTCGGAACGTTGAAACGCCGCGACCTCACGCTCATGAGACGTGACAGCGTCGGCTTCATCTTCCAGGCCTTCAACCTGGTCCCGACCCTGACCGCCCGCGAGAACATCACGCTTCCACAGACGCTCGCCGGCGCGGAGATCGATGAGGAGTGGCTGTCCACCGTCGTCGGAGCCGTCAACCTCGCCGACCGAATGAATCATCGGCCTTCGGAACTCTCCGGCGGCCAACAGCAGCGCGTCGCTGTCGCCCGGGCCCTAGCGGCGCGGCCAGACATCATTTTCGCCGACGAGCCAACCGGCAACCTCGACAGCAAGAGCGGTGGCGAAATCCTGGACTTCATGCGCACCGCGGTCGACACCTACGGACAGACCATCGTCATGGTCACCCACGACTCTGGAGCTGCAGCTCGCGCCGACCGCGTGGTCTTCCTCGCCGACGGAAAGATCGTCGACGAGATGAACGATCCGACCGCCGACAGAGTCCTCGACCACATCAAGTCCCTCGGTGACTGAACGATGATCAAGCTGACACTCAAGAGTATCCTCGGTCACAAGTTCCGCTTCGCTCTCACCGCGGTCGCAGTCATCCTCGGCGTGAGCTTCGTCGTTGCGAGTTTCGTGCTCCGAGACGGGCTGAAGGGCACGTTCAACGCACTCGTCGAAGACATCAACGCCGACATCGACGTCGAGGTCCGAGGACTCGTCGAATTCGCAGAAACCGACTTCCAGGACGACCCGCTCATCGACGAAGCCATCGTCGATCTCGTCAGCGGCGTCGATGGTGTAGTCGAAGCCGTCGGCGGAGTCGGGTTCTCGGGCATCATTCCGATCGGACCCGATGACAAGCCGCTGGCCTCGATCGGGCCGCCCCTGTTGGGCTTCACCCACAGCGACTCCGATTTGCTCCCGACATCAGTCGTCGAAGGTCGGGGCCCCGGTCGGGGCGAGTTCGTGATGGACATCGACACGGCCGACGACGAAGGCTTCGTCATCGGCGAGAGCTACGACATCGTCTTCCCCACAGGGCGGGAGCAGTTCACGCTGACGGGCCTCATTTCGCTTGGTAACGACAACGCGACCGTGGGCGCGGTGATCACGCAGTACGACAGCGACCAGTTCAAGGAACTCACCCGCACCGTCGGATTGGTCCAGACCATTTCTGTGCGAGGCGAGGACGACATCGCGCCGAGCGACCTGGCGGCGCGGATCCAGGCCGAGCTTCCTCCGAACACCGAGGCAGTGACCCAGGAAACGGTCATCGAGGAGAGCCAGGCCGACTTCGGTCGGATCATCGACATCATCGGCGGGGCACTCACCGGGTTCGCGCTCGTCTCACTTCTGGTGGCTTCGTTCCTCATCAACAACATCTTCAACATCACTGTCGGGCAGCGAGTGAGAGAACTTGCCTTGCTCCGCGCCGTCGGTGCCACGACCACGCAGATCCGGCAATCGGTTGTCGGTGAAGCGTTCGTCATCGGCATCGTCGCGTCAACGATCGGAGTTCTCACCGGGAGCGCGCTCGCACTCGGCATTCGGGGGCTGATGAATGCAGGGGGCTTCGGCTTTCCAGCCTTCGGCGTCACCATGTCGGTCAGCACCGTCGTCATTGCCTTCGTCGTCGGCGTCTGCGTCACGATGGTCGCATCGCTTCTTCCCGCATTCCAAGCAGGAAGGGTGCCGCCGGTCGCCGCCATGCAAGAAGGCTATGTACTCACCGGCAACCAGAAGCTCCGTATGATCTTCGCTTCGATCCTCACCGGATTCGGCATCGTGCTGATGTCCTTCGGCCTCTTCGGCAACCCGGGGGCAGTCGGCCTCATTGTCTCTCTCGCGGCCGGAGCGGTGCTGATCTTCGTTGGTGTCTCGACATTCTCGCCCCTCTTCGCAGCTCCGGTGTCAAAGATTTTCGGCCGTCCGTTGCGCCTGTTCCCATGGCTCAGAGTCTCGGGACATCTGGCCCAGCAGAACAGCGCTCGCTCGGCTCGCAACACGGCGGCAGCGGCCGGTGCGCTGATGATCGGGCTCGCTCTCGTGACCAGTGCAAACGTCTTCGGTGCGTCGGTGAAAAAGATGATCACCAACACCCTCGAAAACTCGATTCAGGCCGACTTCTTCGCACAGGGGAACGGGTTCGGGGAAGGATTTGGCTCGGACTTCGCCGAACGTCTCTCTGCCTCCGAAGAGTTCGATCGCGTGACGCCGTTCCGCTTCGGGAACATCCGCGTCGGGGGCAGCGAGAAGAACGTGTTCGCAGTGGCCTTCGACCAACTCGAAGGGCTCATCGATCCGAGCGTCACCGCCGGAAGCCTCGGCGCAGCCGACTCGACATCGATCATGCTGCACGAGGATCCCGCCGGCGATCTCGGAGTGACAGCAGGTGACACGCTCGTCGTCGAGTTCGCAAGCGGAGCCACGGAGACCTTGAACATAGCTGCGGTCTACAGCGATCCGGTGATCCTCGGAAACTGGGTCATCGACGTCGCGACTTGGGACGAACACTTCAGCATCAACACCGACCTCTTCGTCGCAGCCAAGATCGCAGACGACTTCTCTGCGGCTGCGGGTCGGGCGGTGATCGAGGACTTCGCTACCGACTTCCCACAGATCGAGATCGAGGATCGGAGTGAGTTCCGCGAATCGCAGGAGGCGCAGGTGAGTTCGTTCATCCTGATCATCAACATGATGATCATCCTTTCGCTGTTGATCGCCATCCTCGGCATCGCCATCACGATGACGCTCGCCGTGTTCGAAAGAACGAGGGAGATCGGCCTCCTCCGAGCAGTCGGCATGACACGCCGTCAAGCGAGGTCGATGATCCGGTGGGAAGCGGCGATCATCGCACTGTTCGGTGCGGTTCTCGGAACCGTGCTCGGTGTCCTTTTCGGTTGGGCGGCCGTCTCGGCGATCCCGGATCCGATCGTGAACACGGTGGCCATTCCAGTCGGAACACTGATCCTCTTTGTCGGCATCAGCGCCGTAGCCGGCCTCGTCGCCGGCACTTACCCCGCGTGGAGAGCCGGTCGCATGAACGTGCTCGATGCCATCGCTCACTTCTGATCCGTGGCCCTCGATCGACTCGCTCTGTCGGACGACGTTCTCGAGTTCTTACGAGAGAGACATCTCGCGACGCTCAGCATTTCCCGCGATGGCGGACCTCCACACGTGACACCGGTCGGGTTCACGTGGGACAACGACGCGGGAGTTGTTCGCGTCATCACCTGGACCGACTCGAAAAAGGCACGGCTGACCTCCGAAGCCGAGATGCTGCCTGTGGCGGTGTCTCAAGTGGACGGTGGACGGTGGCTCACGCTGGAAGGTGTGGCATCGGTGACGACTGATCCTGAGGCGTGCGCCGAAGGGTGCCGCCGTTACGCAGAGCGTTACCGCGAACCGGCCCACCGACCCGACAGAGCCATCATCGAAATCCGCGTCACGAAGATCCTGGGTCGCGCATGAACGCGATTGGTGTCTGACTCCGATTGCGTCAACCACGGTGTCGGGGCTGACACGACTCGCACCAGTAGCTGAGACGGCTGAGACCTTCGCCGTGCTCCGCGGTGCGAATGGCGCCGTGGCACAGCGGGCAGCCCTGCCGGGACTTGCCATACACGCCGAGGCCGCCCCGGTACGTCGCTCTCCTCCAGTTGCCGAGGTTCGACCGCAACTGGTTCGAGGCCGTTTCGTACAGCTGGCGCCGGGTGGCGTCATCAATGGCAGCAAGGGGTGTCATGGGATGCACCTTGCACGCCCAGAGCGTCTCGGACTTGTAGACGTTGCCAATGCCGGCAGCCAACCGCTGATCGAGCAGGACATCGGCGATGTGTCGGCGCTGGTCGGTCGCCGCGACGTTGGACATGATCGAGTCGAACGCGACTTCGTCCAGACACAAATCCGGTCCGATGCGCTCCCACGGACGCTCGGCCGTTTCGGCAGGATGGAAGAGCTCTACGGTCGGAGCTGCAAAGCACACCGCTTCATGCTCAGCGGTCGCGACGACAGCCCGCATTGCGCCAGGACTCTTCCGCCAGCGCTCACCTCGCCGGTACAGCCGCCAGTCGCCGGTCATCTGAAGATGCGTGTGCAGGATCACACCATCGGAGAAGGTGATCAGCAAGTGTTTGCCCCGAGAGTCGACGCCGATGATCGACACTCCCTGTCCGGGACCGCGTTTTCGGCTTCGGTGGACATGGAGCTTCTCGAGCTCTCGTCCGACCAGCACCGGTCGGAGCTCAGCTGCGTGATTCCACAGCGAATCGCCCTCAGGCAACGGGGCTCAGGCCGGTTCGAGCGCGACCACAGGACTGGGCCTGTCAGTCACGCGCTGGTACTTGGCGTAGTTGTCATCGACTGCGATCGCTCGGTCCCGAGTCTCGGCGCGAGACGCGTTTGCAACACCTCAACCTCGGAATGTCGGTCCTTTGTAGCCGGGAGCGAAGCCATTGTCGACGAGAACGGTGCCGAGCTTGGTCCCCATCGCGATCTCGCCGTCGATCTTCGCTATCTCGAATTGGCGAACGCGACCCGACGTGACGAGTGACATCATCACCGGCAGCCATGCGGTGGGCCGAGCGAGTGTGCTGTCGAACGTCGCGAGCGAGCGACCGCCACGCTCGACGAAGACTGCTGGTTCGCCGTCGACGAGAACGACATATGCACCAGCCGATCGCGATGGCCGACCGTTCGAGGTCGGCCACTGCAGCGAACCTCCGTAGGGCTGGGCCGGATCGGTCGCAGCAAGCACAACGACGGTGGGTTCATCATCAGCTTCGCGATGCCGACGCAGGCGATCGACTGCACCTGGCGAAGCGAACTGCGCTCCACCGAGTCCTGCGACGAAATATCCTCTTCGGACCTGGCCCCTCTCTTCGAGGGCACGAAGGACCGGGTACACACCAGCGAAACCTCCCGGAACACCGTCGGCCAGCGCACCTTCACGGGTGAGCACGCCATGACGTTCGATGAGCTGAAGCGCCCGGAAATGGGCGCGCTCTGTCTGATTCACATCGGCCTTGTTCAACGATGCCGTCAGGGACCATCGCCCGGCAGCGCTCGGCGGACCGAGTCGCGAGAGCTGGCCCGGCCTTGGTCTTCCTCGCCGAGCGGCGCCCTTGGACCTCGGGCTCTTTCCTCCAGCCAGCAGACCTCTCACAGGCGCGAGGGTGTCGTTGGTGACCTCACCGCACCACACCAGATCCCACAACGCGGCCAGGACGACATTCTGGTCGGCGAGCTGAGAGACGGAGAAGAGCTCGGGCCAGAACGAAGCACCTTGTGTTCCGAGATGAGCCCTGATTGCATCGTGAACCGGGCCTTCTGGCAGGTCTGATGGATCGTCGAACAGCAGCGGCGCCTGATCGCGGAAGTAGAGCCTGACTCTGCCGTCGGCAGCTCCGAGGCCACCAGCGCCCGCCCAGACAATCGCTCCGGAGGCCAACAATGCGTCGAGATCGGCTGATGAGTACCCGTCGACACGACTGGGAAGGACATCGGACTCGAGGACCGACGCGGGAATTGCAGCTCCCTGCAACTGGGTCAATGTGCGGACGAGCGCATCAACACCTCGGCGAGGCCGATCGATGCTGTGCCACTCCGGAAGGAACCGAGCGAGTGCAACCGTCTCGACCGGCTCTATCTCGCGCCGGAGCGAGGCAAGCGATCGCCGGCGCAACACTCGGAGCACTTCATGATCGCACCACTCTCGCGCCGAACCGTCAGGCCGGAACTCGCCACGGGTGATCCGACCCATGACTTCGAGCCGCGACAACACGGCGCGCATCCTGTCGATCGGCACTCCGAGTCTGCGAGCAGGCTCGGTTGGCACGAACGGGCCGTGCGTCCTTGCCCATCGAGCGACGAGATCACCGAGCGGATCAGCAACCGGGTCAGTGAACACAGCAGGCAGCCCAACGGGCAGCGGAGCACCCAGAGCATCTCGATACCGCGCCGCGTCCTCGGCCGCGATGTAGCGGACCTCGCCCGCTACCGAAAGCTCGACAACCCGCCGATCCTCGACCAGTCGAATGATCGAATCGGTGACGGCGAAGTCACAGCGGGCAGCGATCTCATCTGCATTGAGATCGCCGAGAAGCCGAACCAGGTCGTGGAGTTCGTCAGCGTCGCGCGCCCTTCTGCCGTCGATCAACTTCTGCAACTCGAGTTCGAGGTCAGCGAGAACACCTGGATCGATGAGTTCCCTGAGCTCTTCTGCCCCGAGCAGATCGCGGAGGAGGTCTCTGTCGAGCGCGAGCGCAGTTGCCCTTCGCTCAGCCAACGGCGCATCGCCGTCGTACATGAACGATGCGATCCAGTTGAACAGCAGGGACTGCGCCATCGGCGAGGCCCCTTCGGTGTCGACCGGGACCATCCGGACACGTCGCGAGTGGAGATCGACGAGGATCTCTCTCAGCGCTGGAATGTCGAACACCTCGCGGATGCACTCGCGGGATGTCTCGAGCAGCATGGGGAACGTCGGGTACCTCGACGCAACCTGCAAGAGATTGTGGGCACGCTGACGCTGCTGCCACAGCGGCGTCCGTTGCCCTGGCCGGCGACGTGGCAACAGGAGGGCTCGCCCGCTGATTTCCCGGAAGCGGGACGCGAACATCGCGGTCCCCGGGAGATGGGCGACTATGAGCTCCTCGACCTCGTCGGGATCGAGCATCAGGTCGTCAACGGGAAGGTGCTCTTCTGATTCAGGAAGGCGAATGACGATCCCGTCGTCACTCCACACCGTCTCGACCGGAAGGTCGTATCTCGCTTCGAGTTTCGACTGCAGGGCCACCGCCCACGGAGCGTGAACCATGGCCCCGAACGGCGTGAGCACGCACACTCGCCAGTCGCCGATCTCGTCCCTGAATCGCTCGACGACGATGGTGCGATCGTCGGGCACCACGCCGGTGGCCGCACGCTGCTCGTCGAGATACATCAGCAGGTTCTCTGCTGCCTTGCCATCGAGCCCGCTGGCCTCCCGAACCGTCCCCAGCAGAGCGTCGAGTTCGCCGGCAACAATCGCTGCCTCGACGTCCTTCGGAAGCTGTTCGGTGACCTCTCGAGTGTAGACACCGATGGCTCTGCCCAGTTCGAGCGGCCGACCTGGCCGATCACCGTGCCAGAACGGAAGCTTGGCCCGCTGACCAGGTGCAGGAGTGACGATGACCCTGTCGTGGGTGATCTCCTGGATGCGCCAAGTGGAGGCACCGAGCAGGAAGGTCTCTCCGGTGCGGCTCTCGTACACCATCTCCTCGTCCAGTTCGCCGACACGCATGCCATCTGGCAGGAACACTCCATAGAGGCCACGATCGGGAATGGTCCCCGCGTTGGTGACGGCAAGCCGGCCTGCACCCTGGCGAGCTCTGACGGTTCCTGCGACACGATCCCACACGATCCGGGGCCTCAGCTCTGCGAACTCGTCGCTGGGATATCTGCCGGCCAAGAGGTCGAGCACCGACTCGAACACCTCTTCGCTGAGCTCCGCATACGGTGCAGCCCTTCGAATCACCGACAGCAACTCGTCGGTGTCCCAGTCCTCGACAGCGCTCATGGCTACGACCTGCTGCGCGAGCACATCGAGAGGGTTGCGCGGATAACGCGTCTCTTCGATCTGGCCGGTCCGCATCCGCTGGACGACCACCGCTGTTTCGAGAAGATCACCCCGGTGCTTCGGGAACACCTTGCCGACGCTCGGTGCCCCGACCTGGTGACCGGCACGTCCGATCCGCTGCAGGCCAGACGACACCGAGCCTGGCGACTCGACTTGGATGACGAGGTCGACTGCTCCCATGTCGATGCCGAGCTCGAGCGAGCTGGTGGCAACGAGGGCCCGCAATTCGCCCGACTTGAGCTCGTCCTCGATCTGGAGACGCTGCTCGCGGCTCAGCGAACCGTGATGGGCTTTGACGAGCTCTGACTCTTCCTCATAGGAGGTGCCGTCGTACTCGTCACCACGGTTCAGACCCTCGACATGGAGTTCGTTGAGACGGCTCGCCAGACGCTCTGACAACCGGCGGGCGTTGGTGAAAATCAGCGTCGAGCGGTGAGCGAGGATGAGTTCGAGTAGTCGAGGGTGCACCGACGACCAGATCGATCCGTTGCCACTCTGTCCCCCTTCGGGGTTCTCGGCCCTCGGCAGATCGCCCATGTCCTCCACGGGAACGATGACCTCTATGTCGAGCTCCTTCGTGGACCCGACATCGACAGTCGAGACCTCTCGGGCCCTGCCCGCATTCTGACCACCGAGGAACCGAGCGACCTCGTCGAGGGGACGTTGTGTTGCCGAAAGGCCTATCCGTTGCGGCGAACTGTGGCAGATCTCTTCCAAACGCTCGAGCGACAAGGCCAGATGCGTCCCCCGTTTCGTCGCCGCAACGCTGTGAATCTCATCGATGATCACCGTCTCGACGCTGCGCAAGGTCTCTCTCGCCTTGGAGGTGAGCATCAGATACAGCGACTCCGGGGTCGTGATGAGAATGTCCGGGGGATGGGTGACCAGGCGACGACGCTCGTTGGCAGACGTGTCACCACTCCGAAGACCGACCACTGGTTCGTGCACCGTGTCACCGGTTCGTTCAGCGACGAGAGCGATGCCCTTCAGTGGTGCTCGCAGGTTCTTCTCCACATCGACGGCAAGGGCACGAAGCGGCGAGATGTAGAGCACACGACAGCGATCGTCTCTTTCGGGAACAGGAGCGTTCATCACCTTGTCGATCGCCCACAGGAACGCCGACAACGTCTTTCCTGAACCGGTTGGCGCAAGAATCAGCGAGTGCCGCCCATCGGCGATGGCACTCCATCCCTGGTCCTGCGCTGCTGTCGGCCCAGGGAACGTCGTCTCGAACCAGGCGCGCACCACCGGCGAGAACCGTTGAAGCACTGACGCCTGACCCATCCCGCGAGCCTATAGAGCGGGTGCACAGAGATCTGTTCTCGAACCACGACTGAGCATCGGAGTTCGGTGACCAAGCCCCGAGGGAACCTCTGAGGTCCGCCGACGACCTAGCTCCCGTCGAATCCGCACTTCGCGTGGGCGCCGTCGCAGAAAGGTTTACCTGCGGATTGGCCACAGCGGCAGAAGGCAACCACGGGGCCAGTTGCCTCGATCTCGTTGCCGGCTTGATCTTTGATGGTGATGGCGCCTTGCACCAGGTACGGGCCGTTGTCACGGATCGTCACGTTCACATCAGACATGGTTTCTCCCTTGAGACGTTGTGTGTTGCTCTTGCGGTGCGACCATTGTTGTCGCTGGCGGCGGACTCGGCGAGTCAGTCGACAAGGACGGAGGGAAGCGGTTCGGCGTGCACGAGCACGAGTCGCTTCGTCGATCGGGTGAGGCCGACGTAGAGGGCCCGGAGCCCCTGTGGCTCTTCTCGGAGGATCCGTGCTGGTTCGACGACGATCGAGCCATCGAGTTCGAGCCCTTTGACAAGTCCGACTGGAACCAAGGCGACCTGTGAGTGGAGGCTGCCTGTGGCATTTCGGCTGGAGTTCGTCGCTCGGCCATAGTCGAGGCCCGAGATGGCGAGGCGAGAGTCGACTTCGTCGAGCATCGATTCGGGGACGATGACGGCGATGCTGCCTCCATCCAGCGATGCTGATTCTTCGCGGATGATCTCGACCACCCGTTCCAGCCGTCGCTCATGGGTCGTCTGGATGATCCGTGGTGGTTCACCCTTTTGCCGGACGGCGACGGGGGGCGTGAGCCAAGGAGCGGCTTCCTCGAGTACACGCAAGGCAAGGATGAGGTTCGGTGCCGGGATGCGATAGCTGAGTGTGAGCTCACGCATCCGCGGTGATGACGAGCTACGTGACAAGTGCTCGAGGACGTCTGTCCAGTCGTTTGCTGCTCCTGGTGCAGTGGCCTGAGCGACGTCACCGACGATGGTGTAGGAACCGTTGAGAGACCGGCGAGCGATCATCCTCAGAGCCATCGGGCTGTGGTCCTGCGCCTCGTCGATGACGATGTGCCCATATGTGCGAACATCTTCGTCACCTTTGTGGCCGGGACGGGGCCCAAGCAGGTGGTGCGCTTCGTCGAGCAACGGCACGTCGGCATCACTCCATGTGTACGACGCCATGTCGTCACCGCGACTTCGGCGGAGTGCCCGCCGTGCACCATCGGCGAACTCGTCGCGGAGCGCGCTCTTCAGCAACGAGTCCGAGCCGTAGAGGTCGCGCATCAGATCGTGCGGTCGCAGGACCGGCCACATCCATTCGAGCGCTGCCCTGATGGTCGGATCGTTGTTCAGACGGTCACAGACGACCCCGGCATCCGGCCTCGAACGATGACTTCCGGCGAGCACCCTGAAGAACTCCGATTCGACGAAGTTCCTTGCCGAGTTGTGCGTGCGGTACCGCCGTCTGGCCTGCCGGATGAGCTGCCGCGACTGGTTACGCGTGAATCGCAGCCTCGCTAGGCCGTAGCCGACTATGAAGTCGTCGCGCAATGGCCGCTCGCGATCGCGGATGGCGCGCTTCAGCGCATCGATCATCGCCAGGTCGCCCTTGGCCGATGCCGCAGCTGGGGCATCGGTCCTTCGCACCCTGGTTTCACCGAACACGTCGTTGAACAGATCGGCGAGCACTGACATGTGCACGCCGGCCTCGCCGAGGCTGGGAAGCACGCGCTCGATATAGCGCAGGAAGAGTCGGTTGGGCCCGATGACGAGCACACCTTGGCCTTCGAGCGGGAAGCGGAATGTGTAGAGCAGGTAGGCAGCTCGGTGCAGGGCCACCACCGTCTTGCCGGTTCCCGGGCCGCCCTGGACGACGAGTGCGCCCTTCAGCTCGTCACGGATGATCTCGTCTTGCTCGCCCTGGATGGTCGCGACGATGTCCCTGAGCTCGCCCGTGCGATTCTGTTCGAGCGCTGCCAGGAGAGCGCCATGACCCTGGTAGGTGTCGTCGAGCTGATCTAGGTCGAACAGTTCGTCCTCGAGATCGACGAGTTGACGGCCGCGAGACACGAAGTGTCGACGCAACACCAACCCCATCGGCTCTCGACCAGTGGCGCGATAGAAGGGTTCGGCCACCGGTGCACGCCAGTCGACGACCACCGGCTCTTGGTGTTCGTCGGCCACGGCAAGTCGACCGATGTGGAACGCGTCTCCTTCGACATCATCGATGCGCCCGAAAACGAGGGAAGCAGCCCCGAGCTGAAGTTGCGCCAAGCGGTTGTAGATCTGTTCTTCGATGACATCACGTTCATAACGGGCCTGGGTGGTTCCGCCGCGGCCGACCTCGACCATGCCTCGGAGCCGCGTCGCGCGCTGCCGTGCAGAGTCGAGACATGCGTATGCATGGTCGATGTACGCCTGTTCGGCTGCCAACTCGGGGTGTCGACTCAACCGGCTTCATCCCTCTTTCAGTGCAGGAACTGCGTTATGGGGAAACATCAACCTTACCTGCGCCTGAATCCCAATCCGAACTCGCCCCTTCCTGGGCCGGCAACGAAGCTCAGCGGAGCACCGACCGGGTCTGCTCCACACTCCCGGCTCGCTCAGCACATCGGTCCGTTCGGACCGGCGCGTACGGGCTGGTGCTGACACGCAGGAGTCGTGAGATCGGCTGTTCCGGACAGCCGATAGCGTTTCGGGTCAAATGACCTCCAGCCTCGGCCCCGACCATCCAGCGCACCGGCTCGCCGACAGCGCCTACCTCCGCGCCTGCAGAAGCGAGCCGGCGAGCCATGTTCCCGTCTGGTTCCAGCGCCAAGCCGGGCGTTCCTTGCCCGAGTACATGGCGCTCCGGCGCGAGGGCAGCATTCTCGACACACTTCGTCTGCCCGACGTCTCCGCCCAGATCACGTTGCAGCCGATTCGTCGCTACGGCGTCGACGCCGCGATTCTCTATTCGGACATCGTTGTTCCCGCAGAATGCATCGGCTTCGGTGTCGACGTGAAGCCAGGGGTCGGTCCAGTGATCGAGAAACCGTTCCGTTCGAAGGCCGATCTGCAACGCCTGCGTCCGCTCGAACCCGATGTCGACACCGCCCACGTACTCGAGACGATCCGCATCGTCGTCCAAGAACTCGAGGTCCCGCTCATCGGATTCGCCGGCGCTCCGTTCACTGTCGCTTCATATCTCATCGAAGGGAAACCATCGCGCGACTACGCCAACACGAAGGCTCTGATGCTCGAAGACGTGTCGCTGTGGCACGAACTCATGAATCGACTCACCGACCTCGCGATTGCGTCCCTTCGTTCACAGGTCGAGGCAGGAGCCAGCGCTCTTCAGCTGTTCGACAGCTGGGCAGGAACATTGAGCTCCGCTGACTATCGCGAGTACGTCATGCCACACAGCAGCCGTGTCCTGACCGAAGTCGCCGATCTCGGCGTTCCGAGGGCCCACTTCGGCGTCGGAACCGGTGAACTGCTCGACCAGTTCGCGACAGCAGGCGCAGATGTCGTCGGTGTCGACTGGCGGATTCCGCTCGATGAGGCGCGCCGACGCACCGGTGGAGCAGTTGCGTTACAGGGCAATCTCGACCCTGCCGTATGCCTCGCATCATGGGACCACGTTGCCGAGCGCGTGAGAGCAGTGCTCGCATCAAACCACAGTCACCCCGGCCACGTGTTCAACCTGGGTCATGGCGTCCTTCCGCAGACCGATCCTGCGATTCTCGAACAGGTGGTCGAGTTGGTCCACGCCGAGGGAAGAACTGACGGTGGCTGACCCTGGCCTCCTCGGCGCCATTCTCGGGCAGGTGATGGCCGAATCCACAGAGGGCACCAAGGTGTTGTTCGTGGCAGGCAGCACACTGTCAGACGACGACACCGCCAGTGCCGACGACATTGCAAAACGGGCGCAGCTCACCGACGAGAGCTGGAACCTCTTCAGATCGGGACGACCAGACGACCTCGAATCGTTCTTGTCGAAGATGGCCAAAGGTACGAGCGGAGTTGTTCTGATGAGCCTCGACGGGGCACAGCTCGTGGTGCCCGAAATCGAAGGACTCGAGATCGCAGTCGTGGAGATCGGCTGATGGCTCGGAGCGCGGTGGTGATCGGTGGCGGCATCGCCGGACTCACGACGGCGTATCGACTGTCGACAGCTCGCCCCGCGATCGACGTCACCCTGCTGGAAGCCGGCCCACGGCTCGGCGGGAAGATCAAGACCACTCCTTTCGCCGGCGTGCCCATCGACGAAGGGGCCGACGCGTTCCTCACTCGGGTGCCGTGGGCAATCGAGCTGTGCAGAGAGCTCGGCCTCGACGATTCGTTCATCGCACCGGCAACCGGAAGTGCTTTCATCGTCACCAAGGGCAAGCTCCGCCCCATCCCCGACAAGACTGTGCTCGGTGTTCCCACATCGCTTCGCTCGCTGGCCAAGTCGGGCGTCGTCTCGCCGCTCGGTATGGCACGGGCCGGGCTCGACCTCATCCGTCCCGACAATTGGCCTGGCCACGACGAGTCGGTGGCCGAACTCATCGCACGACGGCTCGGCCCGGAGATCGCAGAGCGCCTCGTCGATCCGCTGGTCAGCGGAATCATGGCCAGCGACACCCAGAACCTCAGCGCCCAGATCGTCACGCCACAGCTCGCCGAAGCAACTCGCAAGAACCGCAGCCTCATTCGTGCGTTGCGCGAACAGCGGAAACTTGCAGCTGCGGCAACACCGGGTGCGCCCGTTTTCTACAGCTTCGAGGGCGGCGTCGGGGTCCTGGTCGAACGGCTCGCACGTGCGATTCCGGACGTGGACGTGAGAATGAGCACGTCGGCGACCCAGCTCGAACAAACGAGCGACGGCTATGCGGTGCACGCAGGTGCCGAAACCTTCGGCGCGGACATCGTCGTCATCGCCGCACCGGCCAATGCTGTGGCACCCCTGCTTCGCGAACACGCAGCCGATGCCGCGGCCGAACTGGCCTCGATCGAGTACGCCTCCGTCGCACTCGTGACGGTTGCGTTCAGTTCCAAATCGGTCAGACACAGCACCGAAGGATCCGGTTTCCTGGTTCCGCGAGGCGAAGGAATGCTGATGACTGCGTGTTCGTGGGGACACAGGAAGTGGCCTCACTGGACCGGAAGCGACGAGGACAAGCTGATCTTCCGCATCTCGACGGGGCGGTTTGGTGATGAGCGGGCGCTCCACCTCGACGATGACGAACTCGTCGAGTCGCTGCTCGACGAACTCGGACCACTCCTGGACATCCATGGGCCCGTGCTCGAGTGGCGAGTCTCGAGATGGCCAAAATCGTTCCCTCAGTACCCGCCAGGCCATGGCTCGACCGTTTCACGTATCGAAGCCGACGTCGCTCGGAGTCTGCCTGGAGTCAACCTCGCAGGAGCGTCATATCGGGGTGTCGGTATACCGGCCTGCATCCGTAGCGCGAACGAGGCAGCGGCCAGGGCCATCGACCACCTGTCGACGTTGCCGGCGTGAGGTTCTCGATGTCGAGGCCCACCAGTCGATCGATGCGATCACGTCGGGCGATCGGATTCGGCGCTGGGCTCCTCACGGCATTCTCGCTGCCACCATGGGGCTGGTGGCCGCTCGCGCTCATCGGGCTCGCCGTCATATTCGTACTGGTCGAACCTGTCGAGTCACGAGGGGCGCGGTTCTCTTTGACGTGGTGGTCGATGCTCGGTTTCTTCGGCATCGGACTCGTGTGGATGATCGACCTCACTGCACCCGGCTACGTGATCTCGGTACCGATCGTCGCCGCGATCATGGCCACGCCGATGGCGTTCACCAGGCCGGGTCCGACTTTCGCCATTTCGTTCCCTGCCGCAGTCATGCTCGGCGAAGCGTGGCACTGGGTGATCCCCTTCGGCGGAGTACCGATGGGCAGCATCGCCATGGGACAAGCCGGGGGACCTCTGGCCGAAGTGGCGAGGGCGCTCGGGTCGCTGGGGCTCATCGCCGTGGTCGCGATCGGCGCAGTGGCCCTTGCCAAGTTCGCAACCAACGAGCCTCGGCCGGCGGCTGTCGCAGTGGTGCTCGTCGTCGCAGTCACAGTTGTCGGCGTTATCGCCCCCGATGGACAGGTCAACGCAACCCTGCCTGTGGCGGTGGTCCAGGGAGGCGGCGAACTCGGAACACGGGCCGTGAACAGCAGCGAAACAACTGTCTTCGAGCGTCATCTGGTGGCTGCCGCTGACGTGCCTCCAGGGAGCTTGTCGGTATGGCCGGAGAGCGCCGTCACCGCCAACGCTCCGTTCGAAGACTCGCGCCAGCTCAGACAACTCCAGGACCTGGCCCGACGAGGCGAGTTCACCATCGTCACCGGGCTCACCGAACGCATCGACGACGACTTCTTCAGCAACGCAGCCATCGTCGTCTCGTCCGCGGGCGAGCTTGTCGATCGCTACGAAAAGGTGCACCTCGTTCCATTCGGCGAGTACATCCCGCTCCGGTCACTCGTCGACCCGTTCGCGGACCTGTCGTTGATTCCTCGTACCGCTATCAAGGGCACGGGCGATGCTCGAGTCGACTCACCTCACGGGCCGCTCGCGCTGGCCATCAGTTTCGAGGTGTATTTCGGCGAACGGACCCGCGACGGCGTGAATGCTGGAGGCGAGATCATCCTGAACCCCACGCTCGCTTCGTCGTATCGCACCACCCACGTTCCAGAGCAATCGCTGGCGTCGGCCAGGCTGCGCGCCATCGAATCGGGACGCTGGGTGCTCCAATCATCGACTACCGGCTATTCGGCCATCGTCGACCACCGCGGCCATGTCGTGGCGAGATCCGGCCTGAAGGAGACGAAGGTCCTCACAGCAGAGGCCGAACGTCGTACGGGAACGACATGGCCGGTTCGAACGGGCAAGATGCCGATCACAGCGGCCGCAATAGCGATTCTGGGAACAGACACAATCGGCCCCTGGCTCAGGCGTCAGCGACACTTCGGTTGACGCGTTGCCGCCGTCAACAACCGATATGCGAGCGTGGGGTCACGGGCACACGCCGTTGCTCACGAGACAAGGCTCACAACTCGAGCATCAGCGTGACTGGACCGTCGTTGCACAGCGACACGGCCATGTCGGTCCTGAACCGACCGGTCTCCACCGTCACACCGAGAGTCCGTAGCTCAGCGACGACATGATCGACGAGCATCTCGGCAACCTCGGGACGAGCCGCGTCGATGTACGACGGGCGTCGGCCCTTCCTGGTGTTGCCGTACAACGTGAACTGGCTGACGACGAGCGCGGCACCACCCATATCGAGAAGAGAACGATTCATCACACCCTCGTCGTCATCGAAGATCCTCAGCACCGCGATCTTCGATGCCAGCTTGAGGGCATCGGCCGGCGAGTCTTCGTGCGTGACCCCCACCAAGACGCACACACCGGGACCGATTTCGCCGACACGCTCCCCGTCGCTGTCCACGTACGCCCACGACACCCGTTGCACGAGACCACGCATCACCCCAGCCTACGATCGGGCTGGTCGCATTCGACCAGCAGAGACACCATGACGTGACGAAGCCTCGGCGACCCAGCTCACCGATCATCCAATCCAACGCCATATGATGATGTGGGAAGCAACGGACACCGTCGTCGGGACGATCTTGGCGGTGACAAATCCACGGCGCAAAGTGCGCACCCACGCTATGTGATGACGCGAGATGTTTCGAGGCGAGAAACGTTGAGGACCATGGACAATGCAGCGTTCTTCGACTTTGGCAGCGGAGACCTGGTTGGCTCATCCGCGACACCATGAGCGACAGTCCGCTCCTGGCGGCCGAAGAAGAGGCGCTCCGCACCTTTGATCCCTGCCGCACCATCGACCACACCAAGGAAGTCGGCCGACGGCCAGGATCAGGCACCTGATCGATGCCGGCCAGATCTGCAATCAAGAGATCCATCATCACCACGATGTGTCTCGGATTCGCGCACTTCGCGTCGGCCGATGGCGTCCTCGCCCACGCCGACTATGTCGGATCGTGCCCAGGTGTCGATGAGGTCATGTCGAGCATCGATCGAATCGAAATCGGGCTCAACGGCCCTCTGGTACAGACAGCGGAGCATCCCCCACTCATCAGCCTGGTCGATCCCGGTACCGGCGTTCACCTGCCTCTCGAGCCGGCGGTATTTCCCAGCCCGTCGGTGATCCAGACGGATGTCGATGGCCTCGCTCCTGGCTCATATCGGGTGCACTACGAGGTGCTGTCGTTCGACGGTGACCTCAACGTCGGCGACTTCCGCTTCACACTCGACCCAGCATCGGCATCCGCGACCGACTGCGCCAGAGCTGTCGTTGAAGAACCAGAGGCCAACAGTTCGGGATCGATCCTGATCGCACTCGCCCCCTTGACCGTGGTCACTGCCGGCCTGCTCGCGTTCAGCATCTGGGCTCGCAAGCGCTCGAGTGAGCACCGTGACGACTGACCTCGAACTCAGCAGCCTCTCCACAGAGTCAGCCATCTACGCCGACCATTGGGATCGCGGTTACCGACGAGTAACGTTTCATCTTCGATCGTGCTGAAACCCTGACGTCACACGGTTGTTCAGTTGGCTCTGTCGGGGTGGAGCATCCCCGATGTCGGCAGACACGCCACTACGAATCGCCCTCCTCACCTACCGAGGCCATGCCTACACGGGTGGCCAAGGCGTATACGTCCGCCATCTGAGTCGAGAGCTGGTCGGCCTCGGCCACCGCGTCGAGGTGATCTCGGGGCCGCCGTACCCGATCCTCGACGAGGGCGTAGGACTTGTCGAACTCCCCAGCCTCGATCTCTACAGAAGCCCAGACCCGTTCCGCTTCCCGAAACTCTCCGAGTACAACGACTGGATCGACGTCCTCGAGTACGGCATCACCGCATGCGCGACCTTCGCGGAGCCACTCACGTTCAGCCTTCGCGCCGCCAGGCACCTGAAGAACCGTCTCGACGACTTCGACCTCGTCCACGACAACCAGTGTCTCGGCTACGGCATTCTCCAGATCCAGGACATGGGTCTACCACTCCTCGAGACCATCCATCACCCGATCGTGGTCGACCGTCGGATCGAAGCACAGCACGCGCCGACACCATGGAAACGTTTCACCAAGGACCGTTTCTACGCCTTCACCGGGATGCAGACCCGCGTCGCCCGGCAGCTCCCCCGCATCGTCACCGTGTCGTCCAACAGCTACGACGACATCGTTGATGGCCACGGCGTCGACCCCCAGAAGCTGCACATCGTCCACGTTGGCGTCGACCCGGACCAGTTCAAGCCGAACCCGGCCATCGACCCGATTCCCGGAAGAATCATGACCACGGCGTCGGCCGACATTGCGATGAAGGGCCTTGCCTTCCTTCTGGAAGCCCTCGCCAAGCTCAGGACCGAACTGCCAGAAGCTCACCTCGTCGTCATCGGACGACCGAAGACCGACAGCAGGGCAACTCAGACCATCGCCGAACTCGGGCTTGCAGACCACGTCGAGTTCATCACCGGCGTCAGCGATCAACGAATCGTCGACCTGTACAGCGAGGCGCAGGTCGCCGTGGTCCCTTCGCTGTACGAGGGGTTTTCACTTCCCGCGATCGAAGCCATGAGCTGCGGCGCTCCCCTCGTCGCCAGCACCGGTGGAGCACTGCCCGAGGTGGTCGGCACGGACGGCGAGACCGCCATCCATGTCCCTCCAGGCGACGTCGAAGCGCTCGTCGAGAAGGTCGGTCTCGTCCTTCGTCACCCCGAGATCCGCTCGACCATCGGGGTTGCCGGCCGCAAACGAGTGCACGACAACTTCTCGTGGCGGATCACCGCCGAGCGAACTGTCGCCGAATATCGAGCACTCCTCGACGAGGTCGGACCTCGTCGATGAATCCCACGAAGTCGATGACACGATTCGACACCAACATGCTGGCGATGTCGTGCTGACCGTCAGGTTCGATCGACTCGGTCTACAACCGGGCGACCGACTCCTCGACATGGGATGCGGTGCAGGGCGCCATGCATTCGAGTCGATGCGCAGGGGAGCGCGAGTCACAGCTCTCGACTACAGCTTCCCGGAACTGGTCGATGTGAAGAACACCTACTACGCGATGGTCGAAGCCGGCGAGATCGACGCCGAAGCCGAATCAGGATCGATCAGGGGCGACGCGCTCCGACTCCCATTCGCCGATGACACGTTCGACAAGATCATCGCCTCAGAGGTACTCGAGCACATCCCGGACGACGTCGGAGCAATCACCGAGCTCACGCGTGTCCTGAAGCCAGGTGGAACCATGGCGGTGACGGTTCCCGCGTGGCTCCCAGAGAAGCTGTGCTGGAAGCTGTCAGACGAATACCACGCGCCAATCGCTGTCGGAGGGCACGTTCGCATCTACAAAGAGAAGGAGATGCGCCAGAAACTCGGCGATGCCGGGCTCGATCTCCACGGCTCGCATCAGGCCCATTCCCTTCACTCGCCCTATTGGTGGCTGAAGTGTGCCGTCGGGCCGACCAACGACGACCACCGCCTCGTTGCTGCGTACCGCAAGTTCCTCGAGTGGGACATCATCAAGGCACCGAAGAGCACGCGTATCGCCGACCGGTTGTTGAACCCGTTCATCGGCAAGAGCGTCGTGCACTACACCTCGAAGCCACGGATCACGGTCGAGCCGATCAGAGAGACCGCCCGTGCAGCCTGATCCCGAACAGGTGGTAGGAGGCGTCGGAGCGACCCGGTCCCTCTCACAGGTCGACGTCACCGCGACCGGCGAATCAATCGCCGCCATGCAAGAGCCGACCGGGATGATCTTGTGGTACCCCGGTGGCCACGCAGACCCGTGGAACCACACCGAGGCGGCGATGGCACTCGATGTCGCCGGGCGAAGGTCCGATGCCGAGCGTGCCTACCAATGGTTGTCCGACGCCCAGGACGACGCAGGATGGTGGCACCACTACTACCTGGCCGACGGCGTCGAGGACGCAAAGATCGACACGAACGTCTGCAGCTACGTTGCCGCCGGTGTCTGGCACCACTGGCTCATGACCGGCGATCGGGGATTTCTCGAGTCAATGTGGCCCGTTGTCGACCGTGCCATCGACTTCGTGCTCACGATGCAGAACGCCGGCGGTGAGATCATCTGGGCCCGCCACGCCGACGGGACGCCGTGGTCGTACGCGCTGCTCACGGGCTCCTCGTCCATCTATCACTCAGTCCGGTGTGCAATGCGCATCGCCGAAGAGGTCGGCGCCGAACGCCCACTGTGGGAACTCGGAGCCGTTCGGCTCCGTGACCGCATCGCCGACCACCCCGACTCATTCGAACCGAAGGACCGCTGGGCAATGGACTGGTACTACCCAGTTCTCACTGGCGCGGTCACGGGAGACGCTGCCGTGGCGCGCCTCGCCTCGAAGTACGACACGTTCGTCATGGAGTCCAAGGGCGTCAGATGTGTGTCCGACAACCCGTGGATCACCGCGGCCGAGACGTGCGAGTGTGCGATGGCATACCTCAACATCGGGGACACCGACACCGCGCACGCTCTCTTCAGCTGGGTGCAGAACCTGCGCGCTGACAACGGTTCCTACTTCACCGGGATGGTCTACCCGGACAACATCCACTTCCCCGACCACGAGCAGTCGACGTACAGCAGCGCGGCAGTCATCCTCGCTGCCGACGCACTCGATCGCTGCTCACCGGCGTGTGGCCTGTTCCTCGGCGAGGGCCTGGCGGACCTTTCCGACTCCTGACCTTCACGCCATCCCGCAGAACCAACCCCACCCCGGATCGGTTCGGCGTCGATTCTGGTGCTCTACGACTCCGCGGCGGGGTGCGTTCGGCGGAGGATGCGCAGACTGCCAACGGCGCGCACCTCGACGAACTCGCCCGAGTCGATGGCCCTGCGGAAGATCTCATAGGGCGGTCGGCCGCCGTCGTCTGGGTTCGGGAAGACATCGTGAATCGCCAGCAGACCGCCGAGGACGACGTGCGGTGCCCACAACTCGTAGTCGGCATTGGCGGGAATCGGGCCGTGACCACCGTCGATGAACACCATCGCCGCCGGCACGAACCACGAAGCACCCACAACGGCGCTGTCGCCGACGACGGCGACCACATGTGCGTCGAGGTCAGCCTCACGCATCAGCGCTCGGAATGTCGGGAGCGAGTTCATTTCACCCGAGGGACCGACCAGCGAGTCGTCGTGATGCTCCCATCCGGCCTGCATCTCCTCGGACCCGCGATGATGGTCGACCGTGAACACGACCGATCCCACCTCGGCCGCAGCAGCACCCAGATAGACGGCCGACTTTCCACAGTATGTGCCGATCTCGACGATCGGACCTTTCGGACCCGAGTCGATGGCCGCGTCGTACAACGCTCGGCCCTCGTCATCGGGCATGAACCCCTTGGCACCCTCAGCGAGGTGCTGGAGTCGAGAGTCCACGATCAGGCCACCGTTGGTGACAGTTCGTCGTCGGCCTCGCGAAACAAGAAACGCTCGAGCAGCACGAACTTCCCGAACCACAGCAATACCCACCCGGTCAGGTTGGCCAAGCTCACGGCAAGCGTCGAACCCCACTGCGAATCAGCGACCGCGACGAAAGCCGTCGACACGGCGAGACCGAGCAGTGTGTACGACCAGAACGGCACGATCTCCCGACCGACCGAGTGAGAGCGGGTCACACCCCACACCCAGGTTCGGTGCATCAGGAAGATCGGAATCGCCGCGATCGACGTCGCCGCGATATTGGCGGGGACACCAGCCCAGTCGAGGCCCGCGTTGAACAAGATCAACAGCGCCTGCGTGATGAAGACGCCGACGACCGAAACGCCTGCGAAACGCACAAGGCGATGTCTGAGGGCCCACGCCCGCGCGATGACACTTCCAACCGACATGACTTCACAAGGCTAAGGACGGATCGGGCCGCGCGCACCGCGCTGCACTCTGTGCGACGATGCGTGCATGACATCAGCTCTCGACGATCTGGTCGAGCTCCTCGTCCTCGAACCGATCGAAGTCAACATCTTTCGGGGTATGAGCCCCAACGAGAATCGTCAGAGAGTCTTCGGCGGCCAGGTCGCCGGCCAAGCGCTCATGGCCGCAGTTCGAACCATCGATGACGACAAGGCGGTGCACTCGTTCCACTCGTACTTCCTTCGACCCGGCGACCCGAACGCTCCGATCCTGTACGAGGTCGATCGAATCAGAGACGGCAGGAGCTTCACCACTCGTCGTGTCGTCGCCATCCAGCACGGCAGAGCCATCTTCAATCTGCAGGCGTCGTTCCACGCCGCAGAAGACGGCTTCGACTACCAGACCGCCATGCCAGATGTTCCTGACCCAGAGACTCTTCCCGACTACACGACCCGGTGGGAGCCATACAGGGACCAAATCGACGATCATCACGACCGGGCCCGGCCCATCGACACCAGACCAGTCGAGCCCTTCCTCGGCCCGAAGGTGACATCGCCGACATCGGATCGCCAGCAGGTCTGGTTCAGGGCCGACGGATCACTTCCCGACGACCCGAACCTCCACGCATGCGTCGCTGCCTATGCGACCGACATGACCATCCTCGACACAGCGCTGCTCCCCCACGGCATCGGCTGGGACGACAACATGATGATGGCCAGCCTCGACCACGCGCTGTGGTTCCACCGTCCGTTCAGAGCAGACGAGTGGTTGCTGTTCGATCAGGTCTCGCCGTCGAGTTCCGGCGCCCGAGGTCTCGGCAGAGGCGAGATGTACACCCGCGATGGAGAACTCGTTGTCTCGGTTGTGCAAGAGGGCCTGATCAGACGGCTCGACTGACCCACTACTCGGCGGCAGGCGGACGGTAAAAGACTGTCAGCAGCCCGATGGCAGCGACGAGTCCGCCAGCCACGGCGATGATGAGCCCCGGCCATCCGTCGATGAGCAAGCCGTACGTGTTGTCGACCGACCACTCGCCGGGGCCTGTCGCGGCAAGCCCCGCAGCAACACCACCGAGGATGAAGGTGTATTCCCAACCTTCACGAATGATGAAGAAACCGTTCTTTCTGTGCCCGACGTACCCGGCAACAGCCATCACACCGACGACAGCCATGTTCGAGAAAGGGAAGAGGAAGCCGGCGGCCAACGCGAACCCTGCTCCGATCTCGGTGCCGGCTGCGAGCCACGCGTGCAGCATGCCCGGCTTCAGACCCTCGCTGGCAAACCAGCGACCGGTCCCCTTGATACCCCCACGCGCCTTCGCGATTCCGTGGAGCGCCAGCGTCACCCCGACGAGCACCCGAATAACCAGCAATCCCAAATTCAGTTGGCCCATGACCGATATTCAAGCATCTGCGTCTTTCACGAGGATCACACTCTCGTTACGACCTAACCATCCCGACACACTCACGACAAGAGCGCGGGTCGGCATGTGCCGCGGCGCAGGCAGCAGGACTGACCCAATCCCACACCAATCCCTGGCTACTGGTTCACCAAGTGGGTCGCTGCGTTGTCGAAGTACGCGAGCACATGGGCCTCGATCTCGGGTTCGAGGCCCTTCTCGCGCACAGCGGTGTTCATGTGATGAAGCCAAGCACCCTTCTCGGCTTCGCCGATGGCGAAGGGCATGTGCCGCATACGCAACCGCGGATGACCGCGCTCTTCGCTGTAGGTGGCGGGCCCTCCCCAGTACTGGATCAGGAAACCGGACATGTGCGCCCGCGACTCAGTCAGATCGTTCGGGTAGAGGGGTCGGAGGAGTTCATCTTCGGCGACACCCTCGTAAAAGCGATCGACGAGATCGACGAACCACTGACCGCCACCGACGAACTCGTACAACGTGGCCTGAGGAAGATCACCCTTCATAGCGGTACACGTTTGTTTCTCGAGCAATGAATCCAAGGCGCTGATACATCCTGTTCGCGGCCTCACGGGAGGGGCGGGACGTCAGATCGATGGTCTTGGCCCCAAGCTCAGAGGCCAGTTCGATCGCGTGGAGGTTCAGCTTTGCCCCAACTCCACGGCCGCGCGCCGCATCGTCGACAACAACATCTTCGATCCATGCGCGGACCGCTGTAGGTATCGGAAACACCACGAGCGTCAAGGAGCCGAGGATCTCATCGTCATCGGTCGCGACCAAGAGATGGCACGCCGACGAGTCGACGATTGCTCGTAGCTCGTCGCCAGACGGCGGCGGGTTCGATCGCGACAACTGCGGGATGAGACGCTGAAACGCCGCGACCATATCGTCGTCCACGTGGTGTCGTTCACTGATGATGACGTCTGCCACTGCATCTCCTTCTGTCATGAACTGTACGCGGAACAAGGCCATGATCTTGGACCGAAACCCGCCATTTGGCGGATACGGTTCCCTCATGGATCACATCGAGTGGCTGTCAGAGCCGGAGATGTCGAACCCGATCCTCGTAATTGCTTTCGAGGGGTGGAACGACGCTGGTGATGCTGCGACCACCGCCGCCAGCTACATCGCGCGCCGGTGGGAAGCCACCGAATTCGCAACACTCGACCCAGAGCCGTTCTACGACTTCAGTTCGAACCGGCCGACAGTGCGACTCGACGAACATCACGACCGTCGGCTCGAGTGGCCCGCGAACACGTTCAGCCATCTCTGCCTCGACGACGGCCGCGACGTCGTGGTACTCACAGGCGTCGAACCTCGGTTGCGCTGGCGGACGTTCTGCGAGCAGATCACCGGAATAGCGACGCGAGTCGAAGCATCCATGGTCATCACGCTCGGTGCCCTGCTCGCCGAGGTGCACCACGCGAACCCGATCGAAGTCGTAGGCAGCAGCAGCGATCCTGCCCTCGCCGAAACGCTCGGTCTTCATCCATCTCGTTACGAGGGCCCCACGGGCATCGTCGGCGTTCTTCACCAAGCGTTCGGGCAGCTGAGCACCCCGGTCATGTCGTTGTGGGCTTCGGTTCCCACGTACGTCCCGAGTTCGACATCTCCGAAAGCGGCACTCGCGCTCGTCGAGCGGCTTGCCAGCGTGCTCGCTGTTCCCCTCGCCGCAACTGACCTTCACATCGCTTCGAACTCGTACGAGCGTCAGATCGACGACTTGCTCAACGACGACGAGGAGCTGGCCGAGTATGCGGCCCAGATCCTTCTCGATGCGCTCGACGACGAACCTGAAGAGTCTGCCTCAGATCGGTCGGACGAAGAGGTCGATCCCAAGGAACTCATCGACGAACTCGAACAGTTCCTTCGCGACAACGGCTGACCCTTCACTCCCAGGGCGGTGTCCGCGGCAGATCGAAATTCGGCAGGACATCGGCCCCTTCGATTGCCGCGAACGCATCAGCCCCCCAGCGCTCCACCCCCACAATGGGATCGGGCAGGTTGTCCCTGCTGAACCAACCGACATCGCTCGTCTCGAGGGGATGCCCATTGAGCTCACCGCCGAGGGCAACGCAATGAAATACCACCGAGTACAGGGGAATCTGGGTGAAGCCCATCCGCATGCCGTCGTGAACGCCGATGATTCTGCGCGGATCGCAGCGGATGCCTGTCTCCTCGAAAACTTCTTTCTGGGCCACCTCGGCCGCTGAGTATCCGATGTCCGCCCACCCTGTGGGATAGAGCCAGATGCCAGAATCGGCACGTTGGACGAGCAGGATCTCACCCTGCTCGTTACCCACAACTGCACCGACCGCGATCTTGGGTGTGACGTAACCAGGCACGCCGGAGCCAACCTGTTTCATCCACTCATCGGCGATGGTTTCATGGTCCGGGTCCTCAGATGCGTGGCCTCTGATCTCGGCCGCGACCTTCAAGACCTCCTCGAAGCGTTCGCGCTCGTAGAGGCTCTCGGTGAAGCCGAGTCCCGTCCTGGCGATCCCGGCCAATGATTCGGCCCATGTCGCAAGATCCTGGGCCGTGGCTCTTCGGTGCATGTGCCGACCCTACTTGTAGCACCGAGATTGCTTGGCGTCACTCTGCCCGACGGCGGGCGAAATGGGCCTTGGCTTTGACCGCGCCCCAGGCCAGACCGATTTCATGGAGCGAGGCGTCGACATCGGAAAAGCGGGCCGGCTCCAGTCCGTAAACGTCCGAGGGTGCCGTGCGCTCCGCAAAGTCGTCTCGTACCACCTCGCCGACACCGAGGCGTGAAAGTGCGTCAGTCACATGGCTGACGGATCCCCTGATGAGCTGCAATGGGTTGGTCCATTGATCGTCGACGTCTGCCGCGAGCAACTGCCTGAGTCGAGGCATGAGGTCATCGGTCACGGCCGCCGCGGCAGCAGCGGCATCGGCCGCAGCTGTGCTGGTCATCTCTCCATGCCACGCTTCGAACACCGTCGTGATCGATTTCACGACCCACGGTCCCAAAGCAATTTCGATCTCGTCTGCCAGGCGCTCGCCGATGTCGGACAGCAGCTGGTCTGGGGTCACAGGCGCGCAGCCGGTATCGCATAGAGCGAAGATTCGCCACACGTGACGGGCGAAACAAGCCCCGCCGTACTCGGCAGGATCTGTTCAGAGTAGAAACGCGCCGTCGCGATCTTGTCCGCCGCTTGATCACCGCCGGCGCCACCATCGATTTGAGCCTTGGCGACTGCGGCCATCTTGGCGTGAAACCAACCCCCGACCACCGTGCCGAGCAACCGAAGAAATGGTGTTGCACCAGCTGCCGCCGCGTTCGGATTGGAGGCCAGTTGCCCTCCGAGATACTCGCCAGCTGCCACAGCATCGGACACCGCAGCCGCGAGGCGCTCACCGATGTCGGCGAGATCGGTTCCCTTCAGCGACACCGCTGTGGCCGTCATCTCATCGACGAGCGACATCATGACCGCTCCGCCGCTCATCGGCAGTTTCCTGAAGACGAGGTCGAGAGCCTGAATGCCGTTTGTCCCCTCGTAGATCGGGGCGATCCGGAGGTCGCGGAGGTGCTGGGCGACGCCGCTCTCCTCGATGTATCCCATCCCGCCGTACACCTGGACCGCTAGCGAAGTGATTTCGCAACCGATGTCGGTCCCCCAGCCTTTCGACAGCGGTGTGTACAACGCAGCGAGTGCTTCGTTGCGGGCCCTGACCTGTGGATCGGGGTGTCGTTCTGCCCGGTCCATCGCGGCGGCGTTCTCGTACATCAGCGCCCGCATCGCCTCGACGTTCGACTTCATGGTCATCAACATTCTGCGGACGTCAGCGTGCGCTTCGATGGTTGCGTTGGCGTCATCGCTTCCGATCGGGCGTCCCTGAACCCGCTCCAACGCGTAGTTGCGCGCCTGCTGGTAGGCGCGCTCAGCAAGCGCCAGGCCCTGGAGTCCGACCGACAACCTGGCTGCGTTCATCATCGTGAACATGTACCTCATGCCGGCACCTTCTTCGCCAATGAGGTAGCCAACAGCGCCGTCTTTGTCGCCGTAGGACATCACGCACGTCGGCGACGCGTGGAGGCCCAACTTGTGTTCAGTCGAAACGACATGGGCATCGTTGCGTTCGCCGAGCGAGCCATCGTCATTCACCAGATACTTCGGCACGATGAAACACGAAATCCCCTTCGTCCCAGGAGCAGCGCCCGGTGTGCGGGCCAGGACGAGGTGAACGATGTTCTCGGCCATGTCGTGATCGCCATAGGTAATGAAGATCTTCGTTCCCGAAACCCGCCAGGTGCCATCTCCAGCGGGCGTCGCCTTGGTGCTGAGCGCCCCGACGTCACTGCCGGCCTGCGGCTCCGTGAGGTTCATCGTGCCCGTCCACGCTCCGGAGACCATGTGATGGAGATAGGTCTCCTTCTGCTGTTCGCTGCCATGGACTGCGAGCAACTCGACCGCACCTTGCGTGAGTAGCGGGCACACCGAGAACGCCATGCAGCTTGCGGTGAGCAGCTCCTGGACGGCTAGCCCGACCACCCACGGAAGCCCGCCGCCGCCGTAGTCGGGATCGAACGAAACGCCATTCCAGCCGGCGTCGACGAACTTGCCGTACGCAACGGCGAAGCCGTCTGCTGTTTGCACAGATCCGTCGACGATCTTCACGCCCTGCCGGTCGCCGATGACGTTCAGCGGCGCGATCTGCTCGACGGCGAACCGGCCGGCCTCGCTGAGGAGCCCTTCGACGGTTTCCCGATCGGCATGGTCGTAGCCGTCGAGTTTCGAGATGGCATCGATGTCGGCCACGTGACCCATCACGAATGCAATGTCAGACAGTGGTGGCTGGTATTCAGACACGAGAATCCTCCGTGCGGTCTTGTCGATAGCGTATGTGTGCCACGGCACTGAACCACAGTGCTCACAGCAAGGAGTGGCCATGCCGGACGCAGCGAGATTCAGACAGTTCCTGGTCGCCACCCGCCTCACGATCGGCGTCTCCGTTCTGGTGATGCCGAGAACGTTTGCCAGGATCCTCGGAATCGCCTCCGCTGAGAATCGAGCACTGCCGTACGTTGGACGCATCTTCGGTGCTCGCGAAGCGCTGATGGCATACCAGCTCCACCAAGCCTCAGACGAGGAACTCGAGGAGATCCTCCGTCAGGGCATCTTGGTGGACGGCATGGACGCGGCCGCGGGCATTGCCGCTCTGTTGCGGGGCGAGATCTCGATACGCACGTTTCTCATGGTGACGGTGACTGCAGGCGGTGCAATCGCCAGTGGAATGATGTCGCGCCAGCCGCAGCCGATGACTTAGGAGCCGTGCAGGTCAGGGAAGGGTACGGTCGAGAACCGACTCGGCGTCGGCAACGAGACCGGTGAAGAACTCACCGAACTCGCCATAGAGCGCCGAAGCGGTGTCGTACCGCATCTTGTAGACGACCTCTTTGAGATCGTCAAGATGGACGCCGAAGAGGCTGACACCCCACTCGAAGTCGTCGACGCCTGTCGAGCCTGTGACGAGTTGCACGATACGACCCCGGAAGGTCCTGCCGGTCGAGCCGTGTTCGTACATCAGCTCTTTGCGGCTCTCGTAGTCGAGTGTGTACCAGTTACCGACGGCTTCACGCCGCTTCGTCATCGGGTAGAAGCAGAACGCGTTCTTCCCCTCCGGCGGTAACTCCGGGTACAGACGCGGCGACTTCATGTCGTCCGGCAGGTCGGGCGAGTACTCCGACAGCTCGGTCATCGACACGTACGAATTGACGATGTCGAGGCCAGCTCGCTGAAGGGACGTCTGCAAACCGCGCAGCGTCCACAGATCCGGGCCGATGCCCAGGAAGCCGATGTCGGCCTTGTGTCCCAGCACTGCGAACGTGACGACCTGATGCTCACCAGCCGAAGCGTCCTTGACCGCATTCAGCACATCTTGGCGATCGGTTCGATCGGTGACCTTGGCGAAGAGGTGGACAACACCCCAGCCGACCGAAGTCGTGACGTACGGAACCCCATCGCTGTTCTGTTGCTCGGTCTGATCAGTCACAGCGAGCAGTCTAGGAAGCGCCCATCAGATCCAGCATGTTGCCGTGGTAGAACGCGTCCATTGTTGCCTGGTCGCAGTTCTGCATCTCGGCCTCGAACTTGGCGATCGGGTCGGCTGTGCCTTCTGGATGCGGATAGTCGGAGGCGAACACGATCATCTCCGCGCCTACGTTCTCCATGACCCAGCCCACGGGCTCTCCAGCAAACGGTGACACTTTGATCCGCCGCTTCGCCGTCTCCGAAGGCGCCTCGTCGAAGGACCGATGGCGTCGGAACAACTTCGAGGTGTAGTCGAGACCCTTCAGCCACGAAGGGAGCCAAAAGGCACCGTGCTCCATCGAGATGCCACGCAGCTCAGGGTGCCGCGCAAAGACGCCGTCGAAGATCATCGCCGAGAGAAACAGTTCTGCACTGCTGTTGATGGTGATCACACCGAGTTCGCCGGCCGGAGCGTCGCCACCCAACTCGTGTGCTGTCAAACTGTTGTTCTTGAAGCTCGGCGACACCGCTCGGTAGTGGCCGTTGACAGCCACATGCACAACAAAGGGCGTTGCCCTCTCCGCAAAGCCGGCCCACACAGGATCGAAGCTCGGGTGGGTGAAGGACGGGCGCTCGTCATTCGGTTCGTTCGTGTCGACCATGAAGCTGTAGCAACCGTCGGCGAACCCTTGTTGCAACAGGCCGACCGCAACATCGGGGCCGAGGGTCAAGGGCAGGTATCCGATCGCCTTGAGCCGCGGATCGTGAGCGCAGAAGCCACCCATCGCCCGGTTGAGGGTGCGGGCACCAGCTTCGAGTCTGGCGTTGTCGCCGACATGAGCTACCTGATGGAAGGCGAACGTCGGCAGCACCCACTGCATCTCGAAGCCGAGGAGATCAAGTGTGTCACTGCGCTCGTGAGGGTCGAACGCGCCGAGGCGATTCCAGCCCGATTTGGTGTTGTCGAGAAGGCCTTCGACGAACTTCTCCATCACATCGGCATCGGCCTGACGCTTCTCGAAGAGCTCCCGGCCCCGGTCGAGACCGGCCTGAACCACCGGAAGTTCGCTTTGCTCGTGCATCGAAGCCAACAGCGGCCGATCGTTGTCCGATGACGCGCGGTGAAGGAAATCATCGAGTTCGATGACATGGCTGTCAGCGTCGATGATTCTTCGTGATCCGGCATATGTCATCAGCATCTCCAGTGTCGAAGTCGTGAGATGGACAGTAACGGCGGCACCCCGGTACCCGGAAATGACCAGGCGATCGGCAAACTCGGGACAGTCGGTCATACTGACCCGATGTCAATGGCCCGATTCCGAATGACTTGTGCCGCATTTCTAGCTTGCTTGCTCATGCTCACCTCGTGCAGATCGTCGGGACCCGACGAGTTCACGCTCACGGAAGCGCTCATCCTTCGCCGTCAGATCAACAACCAAACCGGCCACCAGCACTTGTCCCTTGCCGACTACGTGGCGATTGGAACCGAGTTGTGCGATGGCGTCGTCAATGACAGCAGTCGGCTGTTGGCGATTGCCGACGAACAGTCCATAGGCGTGTTCACCGACGACGAAACAGCTGCTTCATCGATGTGGGTCGCTGGTCAACAGATCTGCCCCGATGTGTTCGACGACGACAACACCGCACCCCCGTTTCCCAGCGCGCCGGGCCTTCCTCCCCGCTCGATCGAGGTCGAAGGTCTGCCGGCAGCCTTCCCCGACTTCACTGATCTCACTCTCCTCGACTCCCTCATCTCGCACTGGCGCGACGGTGTCGAACTCGGCATCTACTCGACCGCCGAACAGTCGGCCCTCGACGTCCTGACGATGCTGAGCGAAGGCTTACCGACAGGGTGGGTTGCCAGCGAGATCATCGGACCGGTCATCGATTTCGGGGGGTTCGCGACCTACTCGATCGATGTCGAGGGCAACGGATGGAAAGGCACAATGGACGCTCTCAGCGGCCCGCCAGGTTCGTTCGGTGAGCCCGGCCGCGAGACGTACGTGATCATCGTTTTCGTGCCGGGCACTAGCTGATCGACCCGGAGTACACGTTGAGGGTGTCATCCCTCAAGAAGCCGACCAGCGTCATTCCGGCACGGGTTGCTGTTGACACCGCAAGCGCCGATGGAGCGCTCACGGCGACGAGCGTGCCGACGCCGGCAGCCCACGTCTTCTGCACCATCTCGTAGGAAGCGCGACTGCTCACGAAGATTGCCTTGTCGCTCGCGGGGAGACCTCTGTCGAGGGCGAGACGACCAACCACTTTGTCCAGCGCATTGTGTCGCCCGATGTCTTCTCTGACGAGCTCGACGGTGCCGTCGAGCGACACCAGCGCGGCAGCGTGTACCGCACCCGTCTTGTCGAACAGTTCCTGACGGTCGCGGACGCTCGACGCCATCGAGGCAACCGTCTCGACACTGAAAGCAGTCGGCGTATGTAGAGGCTTCAGGCGCTCGACCAACGCGTCGAGTTGGGTCGATCCGCACACTCCGCAAGCCGAGTTCACGGGCCCGACCCGCGGAACCGCACCGGGACCCTGGCCGTCGGTTTCAACACTCACGACATTGAATTCGGACTCGCCAGCTGACGTGACCGCGCAGTACCTCACTGTCTTGACCGCAGCCCCTTCGAGGAAGCCCTCGCTGTGGCAGAAGCCCACGGCGAGTTCGTAGTCGTGACCTGGCGTCCGCATCGTGGTCGCCACCGTCAAATCGTCGAACCGGATCTCCATTGGTTCTTCGACGATGACCTCGTCGGGACGCCGAATAGCACCGCTTGCGCCATGGTGACGCACGAGAATCTTGGCGCTACGAGCTGCACGCACATCAAAAGGGTACCGGGGTGTCCCGATCCTCGATCAAGTATCTCGGTGGAGTCGAGCCGACAGGTGCCATTGCATGGGTTCATCGACTGCTGCCATATGGACCTCGTATGACAGCGTGTCGCCATCAAGGACCAGTGCCCGCCGAACCCGGGTCACCGATTTGGCTGTCGGCGACAGGGTGATCGATGCCGAGTAGAAGTCGAGTTCCCGTTCCGCGACGAGAACCTCGACGATGCCAGTCGGTTGGGCGATCACCCACTCGGCATGTCCGTCAGCGCCTGGCCGGATGAACCCCGACTCGGCGTGGAGCGGAGCATTCGTCTCGGCGCCCCTGGTCTTCTGTGTGTATGCCAGAAACGGTTTCCCGACGTGACCGAAGGTCACCTCTTCGAGGTACGAGAACGCCTCGATCGACGGATAGTCACCATGCCCTCTCCCCCGCCACGTCCCCACCAACCCAGCAAGATTCCCAAGCGCAGGATGCAGCTCCATGCCGAGAGTCTGCCTTGTTTTCATCCGGGAGGTGCCAATGCGCAGCAAGCACACCCATAACTCGCATGAGGAAACCGGCGGGGAATTCGCCCCGCCGGTTTCCCGGTACGAAACTAGAAGTCCATGTCCGGCATGGCCGGCGCGCCGTCTTCAGCTGGCATTTCGACGATGACTGCTTCGGTGGTGAGGAACAGTGCAGCGATTGAGCCTGCGTTCTGAAGCCCAGAGAGGGTGACCTTAGCGGCGTCGATGACGCCGGCTCCGACGAGGTCCTCGTAGTCGCCAGTGGCTGCGTTGAGGCCGTGGGAACCATCGAGTGAAAGCACCTTTTCGACGACCACGCCGCCTTCCATACCCGCGTTCTCTGCAATCTGCTTGAGCGGGCCGGTGAGCGAGCGGGCGACGATACGAGCACCGGTTGCCTCATCACCTTCGAGTCCGTCCGCTGCCGCGTTCACAGCCGCCTGAGCCCTGGCAAGTGACACGCCGCCACCAGGAACGACTCCCTCTTCGAGCGCTGCCTTTGTGGTGCTGACAGCATCTTCGATGCGGTGCTTCTTTTCCTTGGCTTCGACCTCGGTCGCTGCGCCGATCTTGAGGACGGCGACACCGCCGGACAGCTTGGCGAGTCGCTCTTGGAGCTTCTCGCGGTCGTAGTCGGAGTCGGTGGCTTCAATCTCGTTCTTGATCTGCTGGATTCGGCCGGCAACATCGCCCTCGTCGCCAGCACCTTCGATGACAGTGGTCTCGTCCTTGGTGACGACAACGCGGCGGGCGGTGCCGAGCAGGTCGAGCGAGACGTTCTCGAGCTTGAGACCGACATCCTCGGTGATGACCTGGCCTCCGGTGAGGATGGCCATGTCCTGGAGCATTGCCTTGCGACGATCACCGAAGCCCGGGGCCTTGATCGAAACCGACTTGAAGGTGCCACGGATCTTGTTCACGACGAGCGTGGCGAGGGCCTCACCTTCGACGTCTTCGGCGATGATCACGAGCGATTTACCGGCCTGCATGACCTTCTCGAGGACGGGCACGATGTCGCGAACGGCACTGATCTTCGAGCCGACGAAGAGGATGTACGGCTCGTCGAGAACTGCTTCCTGGCGGTCCGGGTCGGTGACGAGGTATGGCGAGATGTAGCCCTTGTCGAATCGCATGCCTTCCACCAGATCCATCTCGAGGCCGAACGTCTGGCCGTCTTCGACGGTGATGACGCCATCCTTGCCGACCTTTTCGATGGCTTCGGAGATCAGCTGGCCGATCTCGATGTCTGCTGAGGAGATCGCGGCAACGTTGGCGATCTGGTCCTTGTCGGACGACACGTCGATGGCGAGGTCGCGGATGGCGTCAACGGCGACTTCGACACCGGTCTCGATGCCCTTCTTGAGTGCCATCGGGTTGGCGCCTGCTGCGACGTTGCGAAGGCCCTCGCCGACCATGGTCCATGCGAGAACCGTTGCAGTGGTGGTGCCGTCGCCGGCGACGTCATCAGTCTTCTTTGCGACCTCTTTGACGAGCTCGGCACCGATCTTCTCGAAGGGATCCTCGAGTTCGATGTCCTTGGCGATGGACACACCGTCGTTCGTGATGGTCGGTGCGCCCCACTTCTTGTCGAGCACAACGTTCCGGCCTCTCGGACCGAGGGTGACGCGAACGGCGTCCGCCAACTGGTTCATGCCGGACTCGAGGCCCCTGCGAGCTTCCTCGTCGAAACGAATCATCTTTGCCATGTCAGTCATCCCTCATTCGTACGTGGGCGTGAAGTTGTGATTCCAGTGAGCGATGTACGCACCTGATGCGTTAGCACTCTCACTGGGAGAGTGCTAATAGCAAACCAGTTCGCCTGCGCGATCACAACCTTGCAAGGCCCAATTTCACGGCAGGTCCGTGCCCCGAAGTTCCCCGACCGTCAGGCCATTGAAGTGAGGTGGTCGAAGACGACCCGTTCGACCAGCGTCGTGGTGTCGGCCAGCGCCGACGCCATCCCGAAGAGATCAGTGAGAGACACCGCAGTGACACCGTCACATCCACCGTCGAAGACCTGGCCGGCGACGGCAAGAACCGGAACACCGAGTTCGGCCGCCATGGCCGCCACACCGCCGACGGCCTTGCCGTCGAACGACTGATCGTCGATGAAACCCTCCCCGGTCACCACCAGATCTGCTCCTTCGATCGCGCCGAACAACTCAAGTTCTTCTGCCACCAACTCGAATCCCGGCACGAGACAACCCCCAACCGCAGCAAGTCCCCCGGCGAGGCCACCAGCGGCACCAGACCCGACGAGAGCGCCCACGTCGACGCCGAAGTCATCGAGATACACCTGACTCAGTCGTTCGAGGCGACCCTCGAGGAACTTGACCTGAGCGGGAGAAGCTCCCTTCTGAGGACCGAATCTCGCGGCCGCCTCGACGAAGGTCAGCCGTACATCACAGGCGACTTCGATCTCGACGCCGTGGAGTCTGGCCAGAGGTTCCATGGCCCTGATCGCACCGAGGCCGCCGTCGGTCGTCGCCGAGCCACCGACGCCGACGACGACGCGTCGCGCCCCGGCAGCCACGGCCTCTGCAATCAGTTCGCCTGTGCCGGCAGTCGTGGCTTCGAGAGGCCGATTGCCGTCGACCCCTCCTGCGAGTTCGAGGCCGGAGGCTCGTGCCATCTCGACGACGGCGAGGTTCGACGACATGCGCCACTCCGCCAACACCTCATCACCGAGCGGACCTGTGACGAGCGACTCGCGGTTCGGACCACCAAGTGCGTCGAGCGTGCCCTCGCCACCGTCGGCAACAGGAACTTCGGTGCATCGCCAGCCCACAGACGAAGCAGCAGCGGCTATCGCACCGGCTATCTCCTGACCCGTGGCAGTACCCCTGAACTTGTCCGGTGCTGCCACGACTCGCATTGCATCATTCTCACAGGCCGTGGTTCGGCATCAAACCCCGGCGTTGCCCGGGTTCCGCGCGCGGCCATACTCGTCGAGGTGAAGAAACGTCCGACCGTGATCGTGTCGAACCGGGGCCCGATCGCGTTCGGTCTCGACGAGGCGGGAACTCCCGTACCGACGAAGAGTGGTGGCGGCCTCGCCAGCGCGCTACGTCCTCTGCTGGACACCGACGCCCTGTGGATCGCCGCATCGATGTCCGGCGCCGACGCGGCAGCCGCGCGTTCCGGCGCGGTCGAAAGACTCGGCGTGCACTTCGTCGAGCTTCCCGCGGACGTGTACGACAACGCCTACAACCGCGTCGCCAACGAGTCCCTGTGGTTCGCACACCACGGTCTACTCACCGAGGAGCCGTCTGACGACAGCGGCTGGACCACCGCTTGGTGCGACTTCGAGACCTACAACCACGAGATGGCGAACGCCGTCATCTCGCTCGCTCCGAAGGACGCGGCCGTACTTGTTCAGGACTACCACCTGTGCCTCATGGCCCCGCTGGTGCTGGCCGAACGCGACGACCTTCGCCTCGTGCATTTCTCGCACACGCCGTGGGCGGCCCCTGGCGAGTTGAGCCTCCCCGGCGACGCAGCCAAGTCGGTGCTCCGCGGAATGGCCGCACATCACGCGTGCGGTTTCCACAGCTCTCGGTGGGCTGACGCCTATGTACGATCGAGCGAGGCGGCAGGACTCGCGGCCGCGCCCACATTCGTGAGTGCGCTCGGCCCCGATCTCGAAGCCGTGACGTCCATCGCCGCCAGTTCGGCATGCAACGAGGAACTGGCAGAGCTGAGTACATTCGCAGCTGGTCGCAGTCTCGTCGTGCGCGTCGACCGGATAGAGCCGTCGAAGAACATCCTTGCCGGCTTTGCCGCTTTCGAACATGTCCTCGACACCTACCCGGAACTCCGGACACAGGTGGCGTTCGCTGCATACGTCTATCCGTCGCGGGAAGCCCTGGACACATACCGACGCCTCAGGAACGACATCGAAACAATCTGCGCCAGGATCAACGACCGGTTCGGAACCGTCGGGCCTCTGCCGATCAAGCTCGACACGACCGACAACCTCCCTGGAGCAGTCGCCGGAATGCGCCGGGCTGACGCGTTGCTCATCAACCCTCTTCGCGATGGTTTGAACCTCGTGGCGATGGAAGCCCCGATGGTCAACGAACACAACGCCCGCCTGGTGCTGAGCACCGAGGCTGGTGCGCACGATCGGCTTCGCTATCACTGTCTGTCCATCGATCCTGCAGACATCGCGGCGACCGCATCCGCGATCGTGGAGGCCTGTGCGATGGACGCGGTTCGAGCAGAACAGCTCGCGCATGGCTTACGGACCGAGATCAGACTCCGAAACCCGGAGCAGTGGCGCGCAGATCAGCTCGCCCAGGCCAACTGATCATCCGGTCAAGAATTCGACGACGCCCAAAGGGCCGTCGACGACGATGTCTGCCAAGGCCTCCAGGAGCTGCGGCAGCTCGGGGCTGCCGACGGCGACCCGAACCACCGAGAGACCGCTGCCCTCGAGGACATCGAGCGCCCCGAACGCTGGAACATCGCCTTCGTCGTCGCCGACGTACACCACCGACGACTCGTTTCCCGCCAATTCGAGCACGGCAGAGCCCTTGTCGAAATCGACCTGCGGGTGGAGCTCGATCGATTGCTTGGCCCGCCGCACATCAGTGGACCACCTGGTGCCGAGCCACGCCGCCAACGCCGCGACGTCGGCGGCCAACTCGGGGTGCTGTCGGTAGTGCAGCGTGATCGACATGCCCTTGTTCTCGACCGTCATTCCGCTCGGGCCCCTGGCTACAGCATCACGCTCGATCGAAGCCATCAACTGGCGAAGCTCATCGGCGACCGCCACTTCGCTTCGTTGACCTCCTACTACGCGTTCGAGTCCGTACACGCCGATCAGGTCAACACCAGCCGAAGCGATCATCGTGGCAAGAAAATCGACAGGGCGACCACTCACGACAGTGGTTCGCACGCCGAGTCCGCAGAGCCTGACCAGCGCGTCAATCGCACCAGGAGCCGGATGAGCCATCCGCGGGTCATCGACGATCGGGGCAATCGTGCCGTCGTAGTCGACGAACAACGCGGTCGACGACAGCTCGCCGACAACTTCGCTGAGTCTCAAGGAGGTGTGACGCAGGGCGATGGTCAGTTGGCGAGTTCGGATCCGAGCAGCACGAGGATGTTCGGTTCGGCGTAGTCACTGATGGTCGCGCCCGGGTTCGATGGCATCGAGAAGACGCTCGCCTCAGGGTCCAAGCTGAGAAGACCAGCCATCTTCTGCGCTTCAAGCAGGTATCCGCCGACATGGTGAATCTTCGTGATCGCCTGCACACCACCAGTGTCGGTGACCGCGGTCAGCGTGACGTATCCCTGAGCCTTCAGCGTGTCGGTCATTCGTCCAGCGGCGCCTCCGACCCGCGTGGTGTTGGCCACCTGGACGCTGACAACAGAGTTGGGGCGAGGTTCGAACACCGCTCCGGCGGTTGTGGTCGGCGTCGCGGCGCCTGTATCCGTCGGAGCAGCGGCGGCAGTCGTTGCTGGAGTAGCCGCTGTCGTCGCCGGAGCGCTGGGATCACCAGCGGTCGTCGGGCTCGTATCGGTCGGGGCAGCTGTGGCGGGTGGGGCAGTGGTTCCCGGTCCGGCTGCAGTGATCTGGTTGGTGTCGTCGACGGCTGTGGCGATCAACACCACCCCGACGAGTACAGCGACAACGATCAGGATGATGCCGCGTGTCGCAGCGCCACCCGCTGAGCGCGCGAACGAGCTGTCGTCACTCGCATGACGTCCTGGACTCATTGCTCACCTCCACCGGCCGCAGCGGTACCGGCACGATCCTGACGACGCCTGTCGCGCGTTCTTCGAAGTCGGCGAACCACCAGCGGCCCCACATCGAGAGCATCGTCATCGTCGATGAGTCGACCAAGGGCCTCCGTGTACTCGGCCATCGTCAACTGAAACCGAAGCGCGACAGCGACTTCTTTGGATCCGGGTTCGGTCCACCAGCTGCTTTCGAATTCGAGGATGGCCTCGTCGCGTGGCGACAGTGTCATGCTCAGCAGCCTTTCAGTCGAGGAGAGGTCCACACGTGAACCAACGATCGTGACCGGCGCCCGGAAGGACGCCGAGCCCGAGGTGGGAATCGAACCCACAACCCCCGCTTTACAAGAGCGGTGCTCTAGCCGTTGAGCTACTCGGGCGCAGTGAACGATGGTACGCCCCATTTTGACCAGATCGGTGACGCCCCCGTCAGGAACGTCGACGAACAACCTCAAAGCACGCCACGGCAGCCGCAGCTGCAACGTTCAGCGACTCGAGCGCCCCGACCTGCGGAATACTGGCAATCAGATCGCATCGGTCGCGAACAAGGCGCGACAGACCTTCGCCTTCTGCCCCCAGCACAAGAACAACAGCGCTGTCGGCGGCATCCATCTCGAACACCGACAACTCGCCGCCCATGTCGAGGCCGATCGACCACACGTCGAGGTCACGAAGCTTCGACAACGCCGTTGGCAGACCACCGACGAGCGCAATGTCGAGATGTTCAACCGCACCAGCAGCAGCCTTCACCGCAGCTGGACTCAGCCGGACCGCCCTGTGACGAGGCAGAACTATCCCTGTCACTCCTGCCACTTCCGCCGAGCGCAGAATGGCACCCAGATTGCCCGGATCGGTGATGCCGTCAAGCGCCAGCAAGAAAGGAGGCTGGCCAGTACGCGTGTTGCCGGCGAGCTCCTCCAGATTCACGGCGCGAACCGAATGTGCCCGAGCGATGACACCCTGCGGCGCCTCCGTCCTGGCCTCTGCTTCGAGTTTGGCCCGGCTGGTGTAGGTGATCGGAATACGTCCGTCTTCGGCGAGATCCTTGATCTCGGCGATCACCGGCGAGTCGTCGACGTCGTCAGACATCGCCAATTCCAGAACCCGGCGGCGACCGATGAGCAGCAACTCTCTCACCGCATGGCGACCCTCGACCTGATCGCCTCCCAAATCGTCGGGACTACGTCTCTTCGGGCCGGCTCGTCCCTCCCGGGAAGGACGCCCATGGCCGCGCTGAGCCGCCGGACGACCCCCGCGTCCGCTTCTCCGCTGTGGTGGACGTCCACCTCGCTTGTTCATCGAGTCTCCACGAGTGCCACCGCTAGAGCTACGACTGCCTCGCCCGCTCCCAACGATCCGACGCCCTCGGTCCTGCGACCCTTGACCGTCACGGGCGCACCCACTACCCGGGTCAGCCCGGCTTGCATCTCATCACGGCAAGGGGCGATCTTCGGAGCATCGGCCACGACTGTGCAATCGACATTGACCGCCGCCCAACCTGCGTCGTGCAACATCGCCACGGCCCTTTCGAGCAGACCCATCGAATCAGCTCCCTCGAGCGAAGGATCCGTGTCCGGGAACTGCTGACCGATATCCCCAAGCCCAGCGGCGGCCAACAACGCGTCGGTCACCGCATGGGCAACTGCGTCGGCATCGCTGTGCCCGGCAAGACCGGGCCCGTCAAACCGCACCCCACCAAGCACCATCGCCCTGGAGGGATCGTCCGAGACACGGTGAATGTCGACACCTTGTCCTATCCGAATGCTCATCGCGGTCCTATCCGAATGCTCATCGCGGCCACACTGCTCGCAAGAACTCGAGATCGTTCGGTTCTGTGACCTTCACGTTCATCGCGTTGCCCTGCACGGCCACGACGGTACCGCCGGCGAGCTCGATCAACGCGGCGTCGTCGGTTGCCTCGCCCGCCCCCTCGTGCGCAGCTTCCAACGCAGCCCGACGAAATCCCTGCGGCGTCTGCACGGCCACAAGATCCGACCTGTCGACCGTCTCCATCACACATCCGTCGCTGTCAAGCCGCTTGAGGGTGTCAACGACAGCCAGAGCGGGAACCACGGCATCCACCCCATCCACCAAGGCGTTCACGACACGCGTGTAGAGATCTACGTCAGCTCCGGGCCTGGCGCCGTCGTGTACCAACACGAGTGAAACACCATGTGGGACCGCGGCGAGCCCAGCGCGAACCGAGGCACTTCTGCTGTTCCCGCCCCTGACAAGAACGTCAACCGGCTGACCGTCACTGACCAGGGCATCATCGGCGACCAAAACCACGCCGTCCGACACCGACACGGCCGTCGCAACCGAATGATCGATCACTCGACGAGCCCCGAGTGGCTCGAGCAGCTTCGGCGCGCCGTAGCGAGCAGAGCGTCCTGCTGCCACGATCACCGTCCAGAACCCACTGTTCATGGCGCCAAGCGTGGCAGCTCTCGAGCTCCGGCACCACCGCGCCAGCTCAGCTCGCGTTGACGGGCTCTTCGCTCACGGGCGACGCCACACCCGGCTCAACGATGGTCGCAAACAACATCCGACCACGCGATGTGATCACCTCGTGCCCGAGCTTCACCTCAGAGGTGGTTCCGACCAGCGCTACTGCGTCGGTCACCACCACCATCGAGCCGTCGTCGAGGAAGCCGACTCCCTGACCGGCTTCGGAGCCCTCCCGAACAATCTCGATCGACGCGATCTCGCCAGGAACCGTTTTCTCCCGGAGACCGTTGGCGAGCCGAGCCAAATTCAGGCACTGCACACCCTGGAGTTCTGCCACCTTGGCCAAGGGTCGATCGGTCGTAAGCAAACGCACACCGAGTCGGCGGCCGAGTGTCACGAGTTTCGCATCGACCTCGCTCACCTCCGGAACCTCGTCGTCGAGGATGTGCACGCTGATCGAAGACTCCTGATTGAGGCTCTCCAGCAACTCGAGTCCCCTTCGTCCTCTTCGTCGGCGCACGAGGTCCTGCGCGTCGGCAATCGATTGCAGTTCGTCGAGCACGAACCGCGGGATGAGAAGATCACCGCAGACGAACCCGCTCCGACAGACCTCGAGGAGGGATCCGTCGAGAATGGCGCTCGTGTCGAGGAGATGGGAGTCAGATGCCGGCGCCTCGCCAAATCGTCGCGCCTCGGCCAACGGCAGTGGCGAAAGGCCGACCAACGACCACAGTTCTCTGCTTCTGCGGAGTCCGATCCGCCCGCCGATGCCGGCGAACACCCAACCGGCAAGGACGAACAGCCCGGCGCTCCAAGGTCGTGGAAGCACGACGAGCGCTGAAACTCCGAGGCCGAGCCCGAGAAGTGCCCCGACCATTCCGGTCACGGCTCCGGCCAGCAACTCTGCGATCGAGTACGGCGACACGGTCGCGTCGACCTGACCCATGGCCGCGGCCAGCGACCGACCAACGACGCCTCCGACCAGATAACCGACTCCCGCGCCCAGAGTCACTCCGATGAACGAGCCGAGTTCAGCTTCAGAGATCGAGGACGACAACTCGATTCCGGCCGCCGTCAGGAACAACACGATCAGCAAACGAACGACTTCAACGAACACGACGGCTCCGACTCCGAAAAGGGACCTCCTCCCATCGGCAGAACCAACACAAGATCTGACCCTTCGCCTGCATTGATCCAACAGGCCCACCGACAATTACCCTGGCCACGATGAACCCACGCCAGCTCCTCGAGTCTGTCGAGATGTTTCGATCGTTGACCGATGATGAGATGGCACAGCTCGCGAGCTCCGCCTCGATGATCAGCCTGAATCGGAACGAGGTGCTCTTCAGGGAGCACGACCACGCCGACGATCTCTACGTCGTTCACGACGGAAGGGTGGCCATCACGCGCAGATCTTTCGACGATCGCGAGTCAGTGCTGTTCCTGATGGAACCTGGCGACCTCCTCGGAGAGATGCCGATCTTCGATGCCAGGCCACGCAGCGCCAACGTCAAGGCACTCGAACCGTCGTCGCTGCTGAGAGTTCCCTATGCCCTGGTCAAAGAGCTCTACGAGAAGAGACCCGAGCTGTTGTGGGAAGTGGTGGAGATGTTCGCCCTCAGGCTGCGGACGATGGACGACGCGCTCGCGGACACGATGTTTCTCGATGTCGCAGGCCGCACCGCGAAACGTCTCATCGAATTGGCCGACGGCAAAGAGGACTTTCAATTGCCCATCACCCAGGAAGAGTTGGCGCGGATGGTCGGCGCGAGCCGCGAGCGCGTCAACAAGGCGATCTCGTCGTTCATTCGACTGGGCTGGCTCGAGCAGCGTGACAGGACCTACCGCATCATCAACCGCAACGCTATGCAACAGCGCAGCCTCTGACGTCTCGCTGAAATCGCGCCGCGACGGCTCACCTGAACGGATCGGAGTCGATCAACTTGGTTCGTTCGAGCGTTTCGAGCACTGTTGCTGCCCGCAGCACTTTGAGCCCTTCAGGAACCTGAGGCGACTTGGCCGGTACGACGACGGATTCGAAACCGATCCTCGACGCTTCGTTGAGCCGCCGGTCGATCTCGCTGACCTGACGGATCTCTCCACCGAGCCCGACCTCGCCACACGCGACGATCTCAGCAGGAACTCCGATTCCCATCGACGAGGACACGATTGCAATCGCGACAGCCAGGTCAGCACCGGGCTCGGTCACCTTCACGCCGCCGACGACGCTGACATATACGTCGTGGTCGCCGAGCAGAACGCCGGCATGGCGTTCAAGAACGGCGAGGATCAGTGCAAGCCGACGCGAGTCGAACCCCTGCGCGACTCGCCTGGGACTCGCGAGCGATGACTTCACGACAAGGGCCTGCAACTCGACCATCATGGGACGGTTACCGTCGATGATCGGGACCACGACCGACCCGGCGACACCAGGCACTCGATCGGCAAGGAACAACCTGCTGGGATCGGCGACACCGACTAGGCCGTCGCCTGTCATTTCGAACACGCCGAGCGACCGAGTCGACCCAAAACGGTGCTTCACCGCGCGTAGGAACCGCAGCGCATGGTGACGATCCCCCTCGAACGTGAGGACGGTGTCCACGACGTGTTCGAGTACGCGGGGGCCCGCCAACGAACCTTCCTTGGTGACATGACCGACCAGCATCAATGCCGCCCCGGTTCGGCGGGCTTCTCGAACAAGTCGGTTCGCGCAATCACGAACCTGAGTGACTGATCCGGCCGCCCCGGTGTTGGATTGATCGGTGATGGTCTGAATCGAGTCGACGATGACCACATCAGGACCGATCCGACGCATCTCCGACGCAACGGTATCGACATCGTTAGCCGCGGTGATGAGCACCGATTCAGACAGCGCGCCAAGCCGCTCGGCGCGCTCATGGACCTGTTCGATGGACTCCTCGGCAGCCACGTACAGAACACTGCGACCAGAAGAACCCATCGCACCGGCAGTCTGAAGCAGCAGCGTCGACTTGCCGATGCCCGGCTCACCACCGAGCAAAGTTGCCGACCCTGGGACGACACCTCCGGTGAGCACCACGTCGAGTTGGTCGACGCCGGTGCTTCGCCGGGCGTCGACCCGCGGTTTCACCGAGGTGATCGGCATGGCTCTTCGCTCTTCGGGCACCACCGCTGGTTCAGCCGTCGAGCTCTCGACCAGGCTGTTCCACGCACCACAGGCCGGACATTGTCCCGCCCACTGCGGACTGTCGGCCTCGCATTCAGTACATCGATACAAGGTCTTCACTCGTGCCACCCGAGCAGTCTTGCTCACCGGTGGGTCACCCTCGGACCGGGAAGGTCAGCGGGTGCCCTCGCCTCTGAAGAACCGACGGCGACGCCGCCAACCGAGTGATAGGAGCACGAGAACAACGACGGCTGCGATGGCCCAGAACACGCCGACGAGCTTGATCGAGTCGTCGAATGCATCCTGGGCGTCGAGGGCTGCCTCTCTCCGTTCGTCGAGCTCATCATCAACGAACGATGAGGTCCCGCTCACCACGACTGACTCATCCATGGCGAAGGTGACCTCGCCATCGCTGACCGAGTCATCGGGCATCGTCAGCGTCACCTCCACAGTTATCGTTTCGTCGAGTGGCCGGCCGGCCCGCTCCTCGAGCACTGCGGTCGTTTCCCCGAATGGCTCACCTCCGAAGAGTTCGACCAGCTCCTCGTCACTGAAGTCAGCCGCCTTCATGGCTGGGTCGATGGTGACTGATGCGTCATAGACAGTCGAGCCGAGCCCTATGTCGATGGCGATGGACACGTCGGAGATCAGTCGTCCCATGTCGATCTGTGCGATGACATCATCGAACTGCTCGGCCGAGGGGACACGCTTGGCCAACACGATCGACGCGCCATCGATGTGGACGGTCGGACCGGTCATCGTCCAGCCCTCTGCCGCAATTCCTTCGAGATCGAGCTCGTCGATGTCGATGTACTGCATCAGCTCGTTGTCGGCGCCCAGCGTGAACTCGACGTTCCCGGATCCATCCCGTTCGAGCGACACATCGAACAGCAGATCAACCCTGCAACCCGAGAGGGCGAAGACCAAGAGGAACCCGACTCCGAGACGATGGATCACGCCGCGATTATGGACCATGAACTCTCATCAAACTGCAGTGCCAGGGACCCGCACTCTGGTAGCCGGGCAAGCCAGTGCACAGCGACCCTCAGACGCTGTGTTCGTCGGCGAAGCGACTACAGGTCTGCTGCCGCTTCTGCCATCTCGACAGGAGGTGGTTCGAAGCCTTCGATGGAGCGGAAGATGATTTCGTCCTCTTCTTCGTCGGCGTCGACGATGATGATCTCACCGGCGTGAAATTCCTTGTAGAGGATCCGTTCGGAGAGGGCGTCTTCGACGTAGCGCTGGATGGCACGACGGAGAGGACGGGCACCGAGAGTGGGGTCGTATCCCTTGCGAGCAAGCATTGACTTGGCCGCATCGGTGAGTTCGATGCCGAGACCTTGAGCCATCAACTGCTTGGCGGTGCGAGCGATCAGGAGATCGACGATGTTGGTCACCTCGGCGACACTCAACTCGTGGAAGACGATGGTGTCGTCGATCCGGTTGAGGAACTCGGGCCGGAAGTGGGCCTTCAGCGCGTCGGTGACCTTTTCCTTCATCCGCTCATAGCTGACTGCTTCATCGACCTTCGAAAAGCCGACGTTCGCCTTGCGGAGATCGGCGGTACCGAGGTTGGAAGTCATGATCAGCACGGTGTTGCGGAAGTCGACCGAGCGGCCCTGGCTGTCGGTGAGACGACCTTCCTCCAGAATCTGGAGGAGCGTGTTGAACACGTCGGGATGTGCCTTCTCGATCTCGTCGAAGAGCACCACAGAGAACGGCTTGCGACGGACGGCTTCGGTCAGCTGACCACCCTCGTCGTAGCCGACGTATCCAGGAGGTGAGCCGACGAGACGACTGACCGTGTGCTTTTCCATGTACTCGCTCATGTCCAGCGTGATCATCGACTCTTCATCACCGAAGAGGAACTGCGACAACGTGCGAGCAAGTTCGGTCTTGCCGACACCTGACGGGCCGAGGAAGATGAACGATCCGCCGGGTCGCTTCGGATCTTTGAGACCTGCACGCGTACGACGAACCGCTTGGCTGACGGCCTTGACAGCGTCCTGCTGGCCGACGATGCGCTTGTGCAACTCCTCTTCCATGCGAAGGAGCTTTGCGGTCTCTTCTTCAGTGAGCTTGTAGACCGGGATACCCGTCCAGATCGAGAGGACCTCTGCGATGGCTTCCTCGTCGACTTCGTCGAAGAGATCGACGCCTTCGGCTTTGATCTGGGACTCCATGGTGGACCGCTGATCGAGCAGCTCTTTCTCTTCGTCGCGAAGAGATCCTGCGAGTTCGAAATCTTGATCTTCGACAGCCTGCTTCTTGCTGTCGACGACAGCGGCGATCTTCTCTTCGATCTCCTTGAAGTCAGGAGGTGTCTCCATCCGTTTGATGCGGAGTCGTGCACCAGCTTCGTCGATGAGGTCGATGGCCTTGTCCGGAAGATGTCGATCGGCGATGTAGCGGTCGGCGAGGTTGGCCGCAGCGACGAGCGCCTGGTCGGTGATGGTGACCCTGTGGTGAGCCTCGTAGCGATCGCGGAGACCTTTCAGGATCTCGATCGTGTGGGCGACAGTGGGCTCTTCGACCTTGATCGGTTGGAAGCGACGTTCGAGAGCTGCATCCTTCTCGAGGTGCTTGCGATACTCGTCGAGCGTGGTTGCACCAATGGTCTGGAGTTCACCGCGGGCAAGCATCGGCTTCAAGATCGAGGCCGCGTCGATCGCACCCTCGGCAGCGCCTGCACCAACGAGCGTGTGGAGTTCGTCGATGAACAGGATGATGTCGCCGCGGGCCTTGATCTCCTTCAGCACTTTCTTCAGGCGCTCCTCGAAGTCCCCGCGGTATCGGGAACCTGCAACGAGCGCGCCAAGATCGAGCGTGTAGAGATGCTTGCCCTTGAGCGTGTCAGGGACATCGCCTGCTGTGATCTTCTGGGCGAGGCCTTCGACGATGGCAGTCTTGCCGACACCGGGTTCGCCGATGAGCACCGGGTTGTTCTTCGTGCGTCGCGACAGGACCTGCATCACGCGCTCTGCTTCACGAGAGCGGCCGATGACAGGGTCAAGGCCTTTCTCACGTGCGATCTGGGTCAGATTGCGGCCGAACTGGTCGAGCACCAACGACCCAGATTGCGAGCCGGCCTCCGACGACTGACCTGACGTGGCGCCTGCTGGCTCTTTGCCTGAGCCACCGCTTGCGCTGGCAGGGCCGGAATAGCCGGAGAGCAACTGGATGACCTGCTGGCGGACGCGAGACAGATCGGCGCCCAACTTGACGAGCACCTGAGCAGCGACACCTTCGCCCTCGCGGATGAGGCCGAGAAGGATGTGTTCGGTGCCGATGTAGTTGTGGCCGAGTTGCAGCGCTTCACGCAACGACAACTCGAGCACCTTCTTGGCGCGCGGCGTGAACGGAATGTGTCCGGACGGCGAGGATCCACCCTGACCGATGATCTCCTCGACCTGGCTGCGAACAGCCTCAAGCGAGATCCCGAGTGACTCGAGAGCCTTCGCGGCCACGCCCTCACCCTCATGGATGAGGCCGAGAAGGATGTGTTCGGTGCCGATGTAGTTGTGGTTGAGCAGCCGCGCTTCTTCTTGCGCGAGCACCACGACTCGTCGTGCCCTGTCTGTAAACCGTTCGAACAACGGGGCCTCCAGCGGTCGATCCTCCCGGCGGGAGGCAATGTCAAGTCTACCGGGGCTCCCCGTCGCCAGACATCGTCACCAATCGGTGATGATCTCCCCATCGGCCAAACGGCCTCCGGCATGAGCAACGGGTTACGCCGACCTACCCAACGTCTGCACTGACCGTAGGCATTCCAGGCAGCTATTGCACGGTCAGGCTCAGCATTCATGGCACGAAATCTGTAGATGTCCGCTTCAAGCGTCGATATCGAGGAATTGAATCGACGCTGCGTGGTGACACCGACGTCGCGGCATGATGTTGCCCTTGATCCTTGAAAGTGCCGGTGGTCGAATCCTGTTCCGGAGTGGTGCAGTGGCCGTCTACCGTTACGGGATCAGCTGGAGGACCGATCAGTGAGCCAAAGGATCACCGTGACACGAAAGGCGCAGACTCGATGACTCCTCTGGCATGGCGTCCCGATCCGTCGGCTGACACGGCGATGATCGAGGAGCGGCTCAAGACAGCTGTGGTGTCAGCCGACGATTCGCTCACAGAGATCGCCTCACATCTCGCGCACCTCGGAGGCCCGAGGATTCGGCCGAGTTTCGTCGCCGCGTCTGCGTTGGTTGGATCCGCTGAATCGTCGGCCTCGCTGTCGGACGACATCGTGACGGCTGGTGTATCGGTCGAGTTGGTTCACTTGGGTTCGATCTACCACGACGACGTCATCGACGAAGCGGAAGCGCGTTTGGGTGCAGAGTCGGTCAATCACCGTTGGGGAGATCTGAATGCGATCCTCGCCGGCGACTTCCTCATGGCGCGCGCTTCTGAACTCGCGGCCTCGCTCAGCACCGAGATCGCCGAACTTCTCGCAGAGACCATCGGATGGGTGTGCGAGGGACAAGTAAAGGAGCTGAGGAGCCGGGAACAGCTCTCGCGCACCGAGGCCCAGTATCTCGACGCCATCGCCGGAAAGACTGCTGCGCTGTTCTCGACGGCGTGTCGGATCGGAGCGCTGGTGTCCGGCAAAAATCGCCATCACGTCGACAGGCTCACCGAGTTTGGGCGATCGTTTGGCCTGGCCTTCCAGATCCGCCATGACGTTGCCGATTTCGCAGCAACTAACGGCCAACAACCCGCCAGCTCACGAACCGACCTCGCGGCAGGCATCTACACGATGCCGACAATTCGATCCCTGGACAGCGAGAACGGTGCCGAGTTGAGGCGAATGCTCGACATGGGCGACCCGGCGGCCATTACCTCAGGCCTTGACATCGTACGCAGTGGCGGCGCGCTGGCGACGTCTCTTTCCACTGCCTCAGAGCATGCACATGCGGCCGCTGGTCATCTCGACGATCTACCTCCTGGCCGCGCTGTCGACGGGCTCAGGGCAGCGGCACTGGCGCTCGCGGTCGGCTGAGGCCGAGCGAGCAGCTTGTCCGTGCTCAGACGAAGAGACCGTCGGCCAACGTCATCAGCGCCCAGATCCTGTACTCGGACGGCAACCGTCTGAGGCCGTTCACCGTGGGATGATCTGGCAGGTCCTCCAGCGCATCCACTGCTTCGTTCTCATAGCCAAGAGCGATGGACAATGCATGTTCGATCCCCCCGCTGTGCCGCACGACATAGCTCGCTTCCGACGAAACATCCTCATCGACGTCGCCTTCGAGCATCTGTCTGAGTTCCTCGCCGCGGTCGGTCTCGAACGCAGTGAGGACCGGCAAGGTGTACACGCCGGCGCGGAGGTCGCTTCCCACCGGCTTGCCGAGGCGAACAGGGTCGGCGATGAGATCGAGAATGTCGTCCACGATCTGGAATGCCATCCCGAACGAACGGGCGAACCTGCCGAGCGCATCAATCTGAGCAGCAGGGAGCCCCGCGGCGATTCCGCCGATGCGAGCCGACACGTCAAACAGCGATGCGGTCTTGGCCTCGATCGAGGCGAAGTGATCTTCGACGGTACGGCCGAGATCGTGGAGCTGATGCGTCTCTTGATGCTGACCGATGCAGAGTTCGACCACGGTCCTGGCCAAGATTCGTGCCCCCTCCGCCGAAACCTGAGCGGCCTCGACTCCTGCACGGGCAAGAATGAAGTCGCCGGCAAGAATGGCCGCTTCATCGCCATCGGTGTAGTTGATGGTCGGTATCCCGCGGCGCGTGGCGGCCTTGTCGAAGATGTCGTCGTGCACCAGTGACCCGACCTGCACGAGCTCGACCGCAGCCGATCCGGCAACGACCTTGTCGTTGAATACGTCCACGGTGTTCGCAGCGGCGATGACGAGGACAGGTCGAAGCCGCTTGCCACCTGCGCCGGCCATCCGCGCCGAAGGAACGCCGAGGACCGCATCGTCGACCAGCAACGATTTCGAAAGCCTGCGCTCGACCGTATCGAGGCGCTGCGCCAGGTCGTCGACGGCCAGCAGGCGTGCCAAGTGGTCGAAGTCCACGCCGCTGAAGCTATCGGGATCAGGGCCAAGTGTTGCGTCGAGGCACCCCGGCCGATGTGTCTGACGTCTCGTGGAGCAAGTCACACCTCCTGAGCACCGTCAGCGAAACGCACGCCAGGTCGACCCACAGATCGCCCCGAACGCCAATCTCCTCATCGGCACCACCAGCAGCTCGACGCCGGCCAACAGAGCAGAACCGTCGTCATGACAGAAGCCGGCAAGCCCTCGTCGAGAACACAGAAAGGTTATTGTTCCGGTCTCAAGGTCGGAAAGAGGACGACGTCGCGGATCGATTCGACTCCGGCCAGAAGCATGACCAGTCGGTCCATCCCGATGCCGAGGCCACCGGTCGGGGGGAGTCCGTATTCGAGTGCCCTGAGGTAGTCCTCGTCGACGACCATGGCCTCGTCGTCGCCGGCATCCCTGAGCGCTGACTGGTTCTCGAACCTGGCTCGCTGTTCGTCGGGGTCGACGAGTTCGCTGAACGCGTTGCACAGCTCCCGGCCCGCGACGATGGCTTCGAACCGCTCGGTGTAACCAGGACGATGGCGGTGGTCTCGTGACAGCGGCGACACCTCGGCCGGGTAGTCCATGACGAACGTCGGCTCCCAGACCTTTGCTTCGACGGTCGCCTCGTAGATCTCGAGAATGAGCTTGCCGGGGCCGTAACTCGGCTTCACAGGGGCGCCGACCCTCTCGGCCAGAGCCAGGAGCTCGTCCATGGGACTCTCCAGATTGATCTGCTCACCGACGTGTTCCGAGATCAGGTCTTCCATCGTGACGCGGCGCCACGGTGCCTTGAGGTCGAGATCGCGATCCCCGAACGACACGACCGTGGAACCGGTGAGCTCGATCGCCAAGTGTTGGACGAGCTGCTCGACGAGTTCCATGATGTCGCTGTAGTCGGCGTAGGCCTGATAGAGCTCGAGCATCGTGAACTCAGGGTTGTGTCTGGTCGACACGCCTTCGTTGCGGAACACGCGAGCCACCTCGAACACCCGCTCGAAGCCTGACACGGTGAGTCTCTTCAGGTAGAGCTCAGGCGCAATCCGCAGGAACAGGTCCATGTCGAGAGCGTTGTGGTGCGTTTCGAACGGCTTCGCCAGTGCGCCACCTGGCAATGGGTGCAGCGTCGGTGTTTCGACCTCCATGAACCCGCGGTCCTCGAGGAACCGCCTGGTCAGTGAAACTGCTCTGCTTCGCAGGACGAAAGTGCGCCGAGCTTCTTCGGTGACCCACAGGTCGACGTAGCGCTGGCGGTATCTGGTGTCGACATCGGTGATGCCGTGCCACTTGTCGGGAAAGGACCGACGGGTCGGGGCGAGAAGCTGCCACTCGTCGACACGAATGCTGAGCTCGCCCCGGCGTGTAGTCATGACAATGCCCTTCACCCCGATCCAGTCGCCGAGGTTCAGGGCACAGAACTCCTCGAAGTCAGGTGTCGCCTTCGAAGGTGCAAAAAGTTGTACGCGGCCCGTCGAGTCTTGGAGCGTGCCGAACGCGAGCTTGCCCTGGACTCGCCGAAGCATCAGACGGCCAGCAACCGACACGATCGTTTCTGTCTCTGTGCCTGGCTCCAGCCCGCCGTGTTCCGCGATGAGGTCGCCGATGATGCTGTCGCGCTCGTACCGGTAAGGAATGTCGTTTCGTGTCGTCATCAGCCCTGGAACGCCGTCATGTGATCAACCAATGTCGAGGCCGATATCAAGCACCGGCGCAGAGTGAGTCAGGGCGCCGATCGAGATGAAGTCGGGCCTCGCTTCGGCATAGTCGGACACCGTCGTGAGATCGACACCGCCAGAGACATCAAGAAGCGTAGGGGATCCGCTGCTTCTGACCGACTCGACGATTCTCGCCACTACGTCGGGAGTCATATTGTCGAGCAGCACCATATCGGCGCCCGCTCGCACGGCCTCCTGAACCTGTTCGACGCGGTCACACTCGACCTCGATGGTTCTGGCCGGCCAGCTGTCGCGGGCCCGTTCCACCGCTTCGGTGATCGAGACACCCTTGAGGTGGTTGTCCTTCACAAGGACGAACTCCGAGAGCGACCCGCGGTGGTTGTACCCACCACCGCAACGGACGGCTGCCTTTTCGAGAGCTCGTAGCCCTGGTGTCGTCTTCCGCGTGTCCAGCACACGGCACCGGCCGTCGACGGCTGCGACGTATCTCTCGGTGAGCGAGGCGATTCCGCTCAGATGACAGAGGAAGTTCAGCGCGGTCCGCTCGGCAGTGAGCATCGTCACCAGAGTTCCGCTGACCGCGCAGATCGAGGCGCCAGGTTCGAGCTGGTCGCCATCGTCGGCGTGCCATGTCAGCGCAGTCGATGGATCAACCTGCGCAAAGGTCTCCTCAACACACAATCGGCCCGAGAGTCGCCCGCGGTCGCGAGCCTTGAACTCCGACACAATACGCGTTCGCGGATCTACCATCGTGGCCGTGATGTCGCCCATCGGCACGAGATCCTCGGTGAGGCCCGCAGTCACGCTCCGACGGACCTCGGTGATGGGCGGGTAGTTGTGATTCACTCCAAGCAAGCGTGACACCTCGCACGGCCACAACCCAATCAATTGCTTCGGAAATTCGGCACGCCCTGGCGAACCGGGCCTCGAGAGGTCAGGCGGACTGCGAGTCGGTGACCAATGAGGCAGCGACCGACACGATGTTGCGACCGGTCGGTCCGAGCGGACGGCCGAAGATGCGCTCGGTGACGACAACTGCTTGTGGTTGGCGCGGCACCATTCCCGACCACACGAGGTAGCCGGCGATGAGGCCGGTGACGTACTCACTGAGTTCGTCGCGGTGAATCACGATGCGGCGCTGCTGATCCAGCATCGTCTTGAGCTCCCGGTACAAACGGGTGAGCGTGACCACCATGTCGTCGCCGGACGGGAAAGGCCGGTGGACGTACGGTATGGCGAGTTTCTCGTAGTTGTGCAAGTTGTGAGGCGCTTGCGACAACGAGACAACGATGTCGAAGTCCTGCTGGCGCAGCCAGATGATCTCTTCTTCACGACGAACTCGGCGATGGTTGGATCCATACCCGCCGGGGCGTTCGCACGCGGCGAGTTGGTCCTTGATGACCCATGCGAAGTTCCGGGGCCGTATGCCCTCGGCCCATTTGCCCTTCATGGGGCCTCCGATGTGCTCGAGCGACTCGGCGCTTCACGCTAGTCGATGCCGATTCGTTTCGTCAGAAGACCTGGTCAGATGCTATTTTCAGCGTGATATCGACGAATATCGGGCAGCTCACGGTGTCGTTCGCCGACGTCGAGGCCATATCCGACGACCCAACCTGGCGGGATGTGGAAGCCGCTGTACTTCACGAGCGCGTCAACATCGTTCTCGCCTTCTCGTGCGAGCAAGGTACAGATTTCAAGACTCGCCGGACGACGGGCCAACAGCGTCTTTCGCAGGTACCGAAGCGTCAGACCCGAATCGAGGATGTCTTCGACGAGGATGATGTCGCGGCCTGCGATGTCACGATCGAGATCCTTGATGATGCGGACGACGCCTGAAGTCCTCGTCGACGAGCCGTAGGACGACACCGCCATGAAGTCGACTTCGACAGGCAGATCGATGTGGCGGATGAGATCGGCCATGAATACGAATGCGCCCTTCAGGATCCCAACGAGCAGAGGAGTCCGGCCCTCGTAGTCGGCGGTGATGCCGGCGCCGATCTCGGCAACCCTGTGCTGAACCTCACCACCGGCAACAATGATCTCGCCGACGTTTGGATCTTCGATGCCGCTCACTGCGGTGAGGCTAGCCCGGCGCACTAGCGCCGCGACTCGAGCCGGAGTGTGCCTGCTGAACGGCGCACGAATCTTCCTGCACCGATCTCGGTCGACGTCACAGAGCCGTCAACAACGGCGAGCACTCGATCAATCGCAGCCCATGATGGCGGGTGCGAAGTCGACAGCCAGAGTCGAAGGGCTCTCCGGCGCAACGCTTCTGGAGCCGTACGAAGAGCCGCGACACTGGTGACGTCGATCTCGGCTGCAAGTTGGTTGAGGAGATCGATGTCGACGCGTGCGACATCGGCAGCTCGTGCCAACAGCGGTACGACGTCGCGGTCGGCGATTTCATCCAGCAGCGGAAGCACTTCGGCGCGCACCCGATTCCGCTTGAACCTGAGATCCGAGTTGGTGACGTCATCGACGACATCAAGACCGAGATTTCTGCACAACCCGTGAGTCTCGGCGCGGCGGAGACCGAGGATCGGCCTCGTCGAGGCCCTGATTCCGGCCGCGCCGTCGAGCCCGCTACCACGCATCAGATTCAAAAGAACCGTCTCCGCGTGATCGTCAGCCGTGTGCCCGGTCAAGACGTCGCTAGGAAGGACCCCGTACCTCAGCTCGCGTGCGCGAGCCTCGAGATTCGAACCGGGCGCCACGTGGACGGTGTGCGAGACAAAGTTGGCCCCGAAGCGCTCGGCGACGGCTCTGACCAGATCGGCCTCCGTCGCTGAACCAGGCCGGATCCCATGATCGACATGATGTGCGGTGACAACTCGTCGAACGCGGGTGGCCAGTACGAGCAGAGCACATGAATCCGGCCCGCCTGAAACGGCGCAGTCAATGTCAGCTCGGTCTGGAAACGTGCAGCGAGCCGCTAGCTCGTCCAGCATCGCAGCACCCACCTTCAGCCTCGGTCACCGGCCCACAGGAGCAACAGCCGGCACCCGGTCCATCCAGGTGTCAGGCTCACGAATCTCGTCGATCGACGGCAAGTTGGACTTGTCGGACCAGATCGCGGACACCGCGTCGTGTCCCCTGGTGGCCTCGATGGCCTCGATGAACCGCTCACCTTGCTCGTACTGGGCGAGTTTCGCATCGAGTCCCATTAGTTTCTGCATGATGCGGGCAACACCGGTTGCCGTTGTTCTCCGCTGATGCAGAACGCGATGAAACCGATCGGAACTCGGGATCTCTGCGCCTCCTGCGCGACCCATGATCACGTCGCCGTGGCCTTCGAGAAGGCTCATGAGCCCGGAAATCTGATCGAGAACAGCGCGTTGCGCGTCCGACGCGAACAACAGCGCGAGCCCGCCGTCGATCGAGGAGGTTTCGCCTTCGCGGCGCTCCTTGATGAGCTTCTTGACACCCGTCATGATCCGGTCAGGATCGGGGTCGATCGCATCGAGCGTCTGGCTGACGAGACCGATGAAGTGCTCACGCATCCATGGAACCCCGGTGAACTGAGCCCTGTGGGTCAACTCGTGCACGGCGAGCCACAACCTGAACTCGCCAGGTGGAAACGCGAACCGTTTCTCGAGCGCGAGCACGTTGGGACCCACGTAGTACACGAGATCTTGATCCTGAGGATCCTCGTCCTCTGTCAGAAGCAAGTCGTATTGGCCGAGCACTCGCCGCGACATCCACCCGAGAATCGAACCGAGTTGCACGGCCCCGAGCCGCTCGCTGGCCTTCGACATCGGGCCGTCGGCGAGCTTCTCGGTGAGTGATTCTGTCAGCGGACGAAGAAGCCGCTGGAACGAGCGGATGTTTGCGTCGATCCAGTCTCCGCGATCGATGACTCTGCCTCGAGCCGGACCATCGAGCGACCGGAGGCCGGTTTCGAGCGCGACCAGCTCCTCTGCCTTGACGGTTGCCTCTGCGAAATCAGGCTCGAGGGAGTGGTAGAGGTACGACTCGGCCAGTGGCTCCTGACCCGCGACGCGTTTCGCGATCCGGGCCGCCAACGCCCAATCGACTGCGTCGCTCACGAGTTGGATCCGTTCACAAGGCGTCCGATCAGCGGGTGTCCGATCAGCGGCGCTGGTAGCGCGGAAGAACGACCTTCACGAAGTATCCGACGAGTGTGGCAAGGACGAGCCCCACTCCGCCAGCGGTCAGAAGGGGGGCGATCCAGAAGTGCCACTCCTGGGCTGCGAGCATCGACATGGCCACCATCGTACGCGGTGAAATCGTCAACCCATGCATCGATCGTGTACTGGCGTCGGCCTGGTGTCAGATCTTGCGTCCACGTGTTCCAAGAGCCTGCACCGGCGCGTGAGGTGCGCAATGCACGCCGTCGTTGTACCTCGACAAAATCGTCTGACTTCCTGGCTCATCGCAGATGCGATGAGGTCTCGCCAGTAAGCCCTGCGACTCGGTTTCGACATGAGCATTTTGTCGGGAAACCGACGTGCCAAAGCACACCCCCCTCCCCTCCAAGATGATTTGTCTCAAGATCGAAACGAGACCGACACCACAAATCGGGAACTTCGGATGATCATGCGTTCGTCATACATGGCGAGGCACACGACACAGGGAGAGCAGCGGTGAGGGAGCACCAAGGCGACAACTCTGACGAGATCGTCCTCGTCGACAGCGTCGGCTCGCCCGAGCCCAGGCTGCAGCACGTGTCCGGATCGGCCGGTTGGCCAGATGATGTCGGCGACGGTGGCGAGCACGAAAGTCTCGCTCGAGATTCGCCGAGCACATCCCCCGCATGGGATGAAATCCAGAACCTTCCGACGCTCGAGGACGCCCCACTCAGAGCCGACGAACTCCGCAACAAACCCAGTTTGGAACCCGCCGACCACTTCTCAACTCGGGACCCGATCCACCCCACGGCAGTCATTCAACCGCGGGATCAAACACCATCGCCGTCGATCACCACCCGACCAAGGTTCAGCAGGTCGGCCGAGTTTCTGCGCTCAATGTTGACCACCATCTCGGTGTTGGTCCTCGTGGCAGGACTTGCACTCCTCGTCTGGGCTCTGCTGTCGCCACCGCAGCCAGGCTCGTCGAAGCTGACCCGACTCGAGGCAACATCGTCCCCCAATTCCACGACCTGGTGACGGCGGTTCGCGGAAATTGCAGGTAGGTAGCAACACAGCCTGCTGGTACCTTTAGCTCTCCCGTGCCCGGGTAGCTCAGTGGTAGAGCGGCTCTCTCGTAAAGAGCAGGTCGAGGGTTCGATCCCCTCCTCGGGCTCCACAGGGCCGCTGGTTCAGTCCCTCGCCGGCAGTTGCACGAGGAGCGCTTGCAGCATCAGCCGCTCATTTGGGTTCTGCGGAAGCGATTCGATCGCCCGTTGGACCAGCAACCCGGCATTTGACACATCATCCCCGCTCACACCGGCATCGCCGACGAACAAATCACGGTACGAGCCAACCAACGCGGCCAGTCCGGAGCGCAGCTCATCAGCCCTATGCCTCCTGAGCTCGCGCTTGTGAAGATCGATGAGGTCCTTGCGACCCGAGCCACGTTCACCCGTCAGAGCGACGCGTTCTTCGAGGCTGGCCAGCTCGGATTCGTGTCGGGCCCGCAGCGGCTCGGCGGCCGATTCGACCATACCCATCAGCTCGTCTGTGATGGAGCCGACAACATGCCCGCTCCCGTCGAGGCGTTTGGGTATCGACCGCCAGGTTGAAATCCTGGCCTCTAGT
>JABABU010000042.1 GCA_014238065.1 Actinomycetota bacterium | reverse complement strand
ACTACACCGGAAGAATGATCAGCGGCCGTGAGGCCGTCGAACTCGGCGTGTGCACCCGCCTATCGGACGATCCTCGCCAGGACGCCCTGGAGTTGGCCTCAGAGATTGCATCGAAGAACCCGCATGCAGTGAGATCAGCGAAGGCACTCGTCGAGCAGTTCGGTCGGGTCTCGACCGCCGAGGCGTTCGCGAACGAGCGGCGTCACATCAGTTCGCTCATCGGTTCACCGAATCAGACAGAAGCGGTGAGCGCCTTCTTCGACAAACGCACTCCAGACTTCGTAGACCCGGAGTAGCCATCGTTGCTTCTCGAACGACTCACAGACAGCCGGTCTCGATCGTGGAAGCGATGAGGTTTGCGAACACTTCTTGGCCCTCGAAAGAGAGATGGTATCCGTCTCCGACATGTCGATCAGGAAATTCGTCACCCGACAGCTGTGACCACCCTGCAACAAGACGACCCGCTGCTGTTGCCTCAGCGACGATGCCTTCGTTGATGGTGACCAACCCGCTCTGGAACGGTTGGGTGTCGACCCAGATCACGCAGTTCGCCGCGTCGAGGGCAGCGAAAGAGGCCCGGATGCTGTCGAAGAATGCCTCTGGCTCGTTGAAGTCGTTCGTGCCGAGGGACACGACCACGATGTCTGCGCCGACAGCGGCCAGATCGATCCGGTCGGCTGCGTAGTACAACCCGAGACCTGTTTCGGCATCGATCGTGACGTTGTCGCTGAGCAGGTTCCGAAGCTCATCGCTGGCCGACAGCACGAGCGAGTCGCCGAGGACATACACGCTCCGCTCTTCCAGGCGTGCCGACAGCTCGATGGACACATCGGTGGACGTGCGCACGGTGCCGAGCACGATGCTCGTCGACGTCGTGGATTGCGGTGGTGCGCTGGTACTCGACAGGGTCGGCGCAGAGGCGATGGTCGCGCTGTCGAGTTCTGTGGGCGCGGTGTCGTTGGTCAACTCGAGCTGTGTTGACGAGAACTGTTGGGCTGCGAGCTCACCCGACGTGGTGGCTCCGACGATGGTGACACCCCATGCGACCATCAAAGCGACAGCAACGAGAGCCCCAGACGCGAAGACGTCCCTCGCGAACCAACTTTGACCCCTTGGCGTTCGTGTCGCGGTGTAGTGATAAGGGGGTGTCTTCGTCGCTTTCATACGTCGTTCCGTAGATCGAGCCCCGCGCCAACAGCATGGTGGCTGAAGCCATTGTAGAGAGAGTCATCGGCGCAAATGGATGCATACTGAAACCCATTGGCATTCGTCGGCTTTCACCGTCTGTCAGACTCAGAGCTGTGGCACAGCGGCTTCAGGTACTTCTCGAAGAGGCAGTCGAACTCGCCGAAAGGGCGGGAACGCTGACGCTGAGTTATTTCGACAAGCCCGATCTGCGAGTGGACGCCAAGCCAGACGGGACAGAAGTCACCAACGCAGATCGCGGCGCCGAATCTCTGATTCGGGACCACATTCTCGAGCACTACCCTCACGACTCGATTCTCGGCGAAGAGCATGGAACCGTCGACGGGTCGAGCGGACGTACATGGATCGTCGATCCGATCGACGGCACCTTCGGGTTTGTACGCGGGGTTCCTCTGTATTCGACACTCATCGCGGTTGTCGATGAAGTCGGCCCTGCAGTCGGCGTCATCCATCTACCGGCGCTCAGTCAGACAGTTGGCGCAGCGAGAGGCGAAGGATGTTGGTTCGACAGCATGAGATGTTCTGTCGGTGGTCGTGCCACAGTCGATGGTGCTCTGATCTGCAGCAGCGACTGGGGAGCTGCTTCAGATCAGCAGTTGCTGTCACTCAAGCATGCCGGCGCTCACATGCGAACCTGGGGCGACGCCTACGGTTATGCCATGGTCGCTGCGGGCAAGGCCGAAGCGATGGTGGACCCAATCTGCAGCACCTGGGATCTTGCACCGATCCCTGTGATCATCCACGAGGCTGGGGGCACGTTCTCGAGTCTTGAAGGTGATCCCGGATTCGACCGCGGCAACGGTGTGGCGACAAACGGGGTCATACACGACGAACTGCTCGGCCTGATCGGGTTTCGATGAGCGAAGAGGTCGTGATCCCCGACAGGGACAAGATGCCGCGCTGGGTACCTCGTGCCATGGCGTTGTTCTTTGCCGGAATTGTCGGTCTGTACGTCGTCCACTGGCTTCTCGGGCAGCTGAAAACCCTACTGGTCATGATCCTCGTGTCGTTCTTCTTGTCGTTCGCGATCGAGCCGGCCGTCAACTGGTTGTTCAGAAGGGGCATCAGACGAGGGCTAGCGACGATTCTCGTTTTCGGCGGCATCGGAATTGCAGGGACGCTGTTTGTCGTCGCGATGGGTTCGCTTCTTGCCGACCAGATCAGTCGCCTCATCGACGAGGCACCGAATTACATCCAGCAGACGCAGGTGTGGCTGGAGAAGCGGGGTCTGAATGTCAACACCGACGAGATCCTCGAGACCTTCCAGGCCGGTGGTGCTGCCAGCAGCCTCGCTCAGGACCTCGCGTCGAATCTCGTCGATCTGAGCGCGACGTTGCTGAACGTCGTGTTCCAGCTGCTGACCATCGCGCTGTTCACGTTCTACCTCATCGCCGACGGGCCCCGGTTCAGAAGGACAGTGTGCTCCATACTCACGGAGCGTCGTCAGCGTGAGGTGCTTTTCGTCTGGGACCTTGCCATCTCCAAAACCGGTGGCTACATCTACTCGAGGGCACTGTTGTCGGCTCTGTCGTTCACCTTCCACTGGATCGCCTTCGCCATTCTCGGGATCCCTTTCCCGCTGGCGCTAGCGCTTTGGGTTGCCGTGGTGAGCCAGTTCGTTCCGGTGATCGGCACCTATATCGCCGGTGTGTTTCCGTTGTTGATCGCGCTGCTCGACGATCCGATCTCCGCCATCTCCGTACTTGTGGTGATCGTCGTGTATCAGCAGATCGAGAACTACGTGTTCGCCCCGCGGATCACGGCTCAAACCCTTGAGATCCACCCCGCGATCGCGTTCGGTTCAGTTCTCGGTGGTTCAGCAATTCTGGGACCGGTGGGAGCATTGCTCGCGTTACCTGCGGCCGCGACAACTCAAGCGTTGGTGTCGAGCTACGTGCAGCGCCACTCTCTGATCGACTCGGAGCTACTCGACGACATGGGACAGCTGCACGTCGGAACCGAATTCGTGGCAGGAGATGGGTCAGCGGACACCGGGGTCGACGACGTGGAGCCGGAAGGATCTGTCGACTAGTTTCTCGCGATGACATCAGACCTCCGGTCGATCGCTGGACGAACGGCACTCGTGACTGGTGCTGCCAGCGGCATCGGCAGAGCTACAGCTCGCTTGTTTGCCGGTGAAGGTGCGCGGGTTGCCGTGGTGGACCTCGACGCGGGTGAAATCGACATCGTCGTATCGGGCATCGACGAGGCCGGCGGCACAGCCAGCGGATACGTGCTCGATGTGTCCGACCCCGACGCGATCGAAGGGGTCGTCGAGCAGATCGTTGCCGACCTCGGTCCCATCGACATCTTGATCAACAACGCTGGCCGCGGAGGAGGAGCGTCAATCGACTCCCCGGAGTTCGAAGACGTGTGGAGTGCAGCCTTCGCCGTGAATCTCACTGCCCAAGCCAGACTTGTTCGTGCCGCTCTTCCCCATCTCGAACGAAATCGAGATGGACGGGTGGTGAACATCGCATCGACCGAGGGTCTTGGGGCGACACCGGGCATGGCCGCTTACACCGCGAGCAAGCACGGCGTCATAGGCCTCACGAAATCGCTGGCTGTCGAACTCGGGTCCAGGGGAGTGAACGTCAACTGCATCTGTCCCGGTCCCATCAACACCGGAATGACTTCGGCGATCAGGGAGGACCACAAGGCCATCTTCGCGAGGCGACGGGTACCTCTTGCCAGATACGGAGAACCCGAAGAACTTGCCCACGGCGTTCTCCACCTTGCGCTGCCTGCCTCGTCCTACATCAACGGTGCTGTGTTGCGCGTCGACGGTGGAATGCTGGCAAAGAACGCCTGACAAGTTCCTCACCCTTGATGAAGGGCAAGAACGCGACGCCGACCAGCTGATACGGGAACAAGATCGCCATCAGTGCCAGGATCGCCAAGTGGAACAGCCACGTGAGGGCGACCCACCAGATCCTGATGGTGCCCCTTGCGATCGCGGCGACGGAACCGATCTCGATGATCATCGACGCTGCCGCCATCGGGGGAAAGAGCCAACCGTGGGGAACCGCCACTGATGCGAACGGGCTCGAGACATCGCCAAGCAGCTTCTTCTGCAGGTTGTCGTAGGCAATGTGATTCCGTAACACGTCGCCGGTGATCCAGTCGACACCGCCGTTCTTCGCTTTGGCCCAGGCTGCGAGCACGTATCCGACGATCGTTGCCAGCGCGAGGGTCTGCAGAGCCCACCCGTACACCCACGCTTCCCGGCTCGCACGACCAGTCTTCGCATCCACACCCCATGCGTCGGCGGCTGGCATCAACGCGAGCAGGACAGCGTGCGTCACGAGGAGGTTCTCGGTGTGCAGCACCTGCCCCCAACTCAGCCGATATGCGAGGGTGAGTGTCAGACCGACGGCTGCGAGAATCGATGTCAGTCGCCATCGGTAGCCGACACAAGCGCCGAAGCACGCGGCGATCGTCACGATGAGCAACGCCAACAGTGTCGTTGAGCCGATGGGAGCATCGAGAGCCGAAATCGGTCCGATCGGCGCGAAGCGGCGCTCATCCAGATCGGCGACCGACATGATCGAGGTCGACCGGGCCACGAGATAGAGGGCAGCGAATCCGAACACGCCTACCCTGACCACGGCCAGCCGCTCGGGCGGGGCCGTACCGGCGAAGGCTGCGAACAGCCCCTCTTCAGCCGACATCGCAGGTCCAGTGAGGGGTCCGCGTCAGTGGAGACTGGTCACCACCGAAGTGGGCAATGGCGTCCAGCCTGTCAGTTCTGATCTCGACGCCGACGATCTCCGATGCCCGAGAACTCGACGAAATCCGAGTAGCAATGGCTTCGCACAGCGGAGCGAGGGCAACCTCACCGGCATTCACCGCCTGGCTCAGGATCGACCCGGCGATGATGATCTCATCGGTACCCGCGATTGTCTCCGGGTCGAGCGTGGCGTCGTTGCCGTCGCGGTCGAGCCCTACCGCGTAGTCGATCTCGACCACCGGTTCGATGAGCGAGGAGAACATAGGGAAGGTCGACAGTGGGAAACTGTCCCGGCGGTCGGGGAGCAACGCAGGAGAAGCGAGCACCAACACCGCTGCGAACGTCACCAGAAGTGCCACACGGCGTGGGCGACGCGAAGACTGCGGGGTCTGAGCCTTGTCGAGTTCACGCTTGAGCACGTGCCAATTGTCGTCGATTCGGCACGGTAGCGTCAGCGGTGTGATGGGTCGGCGACGCTGGGCACTACACGCACTGGCGTGGACCGTTGGCATCGTGTCATTCCGGGTGGCACTCATCCCCGCCCAGTCGTGCCGATCCGTGTCGGTCGCCGAAGTGTCAGAAGCCATCGTGCTCAGCACGAATTGGGCCGCAGCAAACGTCTCCGAGGACGGCACCTTCACCTACCGCTACTCGCGCCACTCCGGTGACGATCTCGGTGGGTACAACGTCGTTCGCCACGCAGGACTCGTCAATGCCATGTACCAGGCGATTCTGTCCGGCGAATCGGGTCCGCAGGGCCTTGACTATCAACAAGCAGCTGATGCCGGGTTGCGGTTCATGCTCGACCGGCTGGTCGATCACGATGATTGGGTTGCGTTCGCGGATCCACAGCACGATGTCCGTCTCGGCGGAACAGCGCTGTTCGCCGCGTCGCTGCTCCACCGCCGCAGAGCCACCAATGAGTCCGTTCACGACGAGACGATTCACGCCGCATTGCGCTTCCTCATGGCGCAGCAAGATGAGACTGGCGCTCCGGCTGCGTTCTGGAGCCCCTCGACCGAGCTGCCCGTTCCGGATCGATTCGGCCCGTTTGCCACCGGCGAAGCTGCGTGGGCCCTGGCTCTCGGCGAGTCCGACTTTCCAGGCCTCGGATACGGTCAGGCCTCGGATGCTGTCATCTCCTACGTCGTGAACGACCGTCGCGAGCGCGAGGACATACTGATCCGTCTGCCCGATCATTGGTTGTCGTACGCGCTCGCAGAGCGTGGGCGGCCCCTGTCGCCCACTGAGGTCAATTACACCGAGCGGTTAGCGGGTGATTTCGCGGTGATGCGCCGCGTCGAGGCCACCCGATCAGAAGACGGGCTCCAAGGCTTCATGCGGTACGGCCATGCGTTGGGGGCCGGAGTCGGCGCGATGGGTGAGGGCATCGGTGGTCTCTGGCGCGTCGGCCGATCGGGCGTCGCCCTTGGCGACGACGTCGAGGCTCTGTCCGGGCACATGCAATGCGTTGCCGCGATCCTGGTCGACCGACAGGTGCGAAGCGACATGGTCGAGTTCGACCGGGTGGCCGAGCTCGGGGCATGGTTCAAGAACGGGGTCACGCAGATGGATGACCAGCAACATTCGATCTCGGCGCTCATCGCTGCACGCGAGATCCTGATAGTGGAAGCCGACGGCCGATGACGATGCGAGCGCTCCTTTTATTGATCCTCTCGGTCGGCTGGTGGCGAATCCCGAGGGCTACCAGGGACAATCGAGCTGGAGTGGTGTCGGCGGGGCTGATCGTCGTCGGTGTCGGGATTGTTCTTGCCGTGGTCGCATCTCCGTTGATCGAGGCTCTCGAAACCGACGCCGAGACTCTTCGTGTAGCTACAGGGCTGGTGCTGGTGATCGCTGGAGCCTTCAGAATCTTCGGCGTAGGGACACGGGCCGAGGACGGCAGCCATCGCGTATCCTGGCTTGTCCCTTTGGCGTACCCGATCCTGATCGGGCCTGAAACGGTGGTCGTTGGCCTGTCGGTCGGCGCCGATCACGGCGTCTTGCTGGTGATCGCCGGTTCGCTGGCTGGCGTTGTGCTCGCGGTGATGGCCACACGGGTGAGACACGATGCGTTCGTCGCCAGGCTCTTTGTCAGAGCTGCTGGTATCGCCACGGTGGTTCTGGCCGTCACACTCATTTTCGACGGGCTCAGGGAAGTCTGAGGACGTCTATCGAAGTTCGCGCCCGAGCGCGTCGAGAGCCGCGAGATGGCCGGACATCCCGTGAGCGCCAGCACCGGGCGGCGTGGAGGCAGAACAGATGTAGGTGCCTGGCGCGCCGGTCCGGTAAGGCCGAGACGACAGGGTAGGGCGACGCAGGATTTGCATACCGGAGTAGCTCCCACCTCCCACGTCGCCCCCGACGAGGTTCGCGTTGCCCGCCTCGAGGGCATGGGGTCCTGTCGCTGTCGACGACAGCACCACATCGCTGAAACCTGGAGCGAATCTCTCGATCTGCGCCACGATCTTCGGCTGCGCGTCACCATCGAAGCCGGCGGGGACGTGAGCGTACGACCAACAGGTCTGGTGTCCTTCCGGCGCTCTCGAAGGATCGGACGGCGAGGCCTGACAAACGAGCACGAACGGTGCGTCCGGCATCTCGCCTCGGGAGGTGGCTCGCTCTGCCGCGATGAGTTCGCGGTACCCGCCGATCACATGCACCGTTCCAGAACGTGTGGCTGGTTCGTATCGCCATGGAATCGGACCCGAGAGGTTGAAGTCGACCTTGAAGGCACCTGGACCATGCCTGAATCTCCGGAATCGTCGGGCTCTCCGCTTCGGCAGCTCGTCGCCGAGGATCTTTGCTGCTGCCGCCGGGCCGGTGTCCAGCAGAAGCGCGGCGTGATCGGGAAGGTCCGACCGGCTCTCGACAGTTGTCCCGGTGACGATCTCGCCGCCGTGCGAGACGACGATGGTCGCGAGTGCGTCTGCGATACGGCTGCTTCCGCCGGCCGCGAACGGCCAACCGGCACTGTGACCGGCCGCGTGGAGCATCACCGCGAAAGATGACGTCAGCGGATGATGCAATGGCGTGAACGAGTGGGCTGCCGAACCGGCGAGGAGGGCCCGTGCCTCCTCGGTTCTGAACATACGACCAACGACGGTCATCGGGAGTAGAGCCACCAACGCGAATCTCGCCAGCGTCACAGGGTGGGACGGCATGTGGAGTATCGGTCCGAGGACGTCGTCGGCCAGATCTTCGAAATGCGATGCGCTATGGGCAATGAGTCGCCTGTATTGCTTGGCGTCGCGGCCGAGCCCTTCAGCTGTTGCATCGAGGTTGCGGTACAACGACGCGCCACCGTGATCGAGCACGTGTGAGAGCAGGATCTCCGGATTGATGAACTCGACGCCAGCACCTGCGAGGTCCAGCGTTCGGTAGGCGGGCGAGATCGCGGCGAGCGCGTGGATGGTGGCACCGGTGTCGTGCATCCATCCCGGTTCCCCGAGATCGGAGCTACGAATCGCTCCTCCGATTTCGTCGTGGGCCTCGATCACCATCACGCGCTTTCCATGAACAGAGAGGGTGGCAGCAGCCGTCAGTCCGTTAGGACCAGAGCCAACGACGATGGCGTCGTAACGGTCGGTCATCGCGCCGTGCCAGGACCGCTGAGCAGTTCGACCGTGGTGATGCCGCGGTATGAACTCGCATACGCCTCAGCGGCGTTGATGGTCGTCGGGTCGGGGAATGTGGTCCACTGCTCGTTGGGCGCCCCGATGACCACCGCTAGGCCGGTCGGGCCGGCCAGGGCGATGACCTCGATGTCACCACGGTCGAGCGTTGCTCGTGCAGTGATGCCGCGGACCTCATTGAGCAGCGAATCGCCTCCTGGGAGCTCTGCGACTGGTTCAAGGGCGCTCATCATCTCGGTCGTGTCGCCAACCGAGCACTGCACGCGTCGTCGCCAATTGATCTGCGGGTCACTCGGACGCTTCCGCAGCCCAGCTGAGCGCAGGGCCTTGACGATGTCGCGCCCGTCCACCGGGCTTGCACCGTGTTCGATGGCCAGGGCTCTGTGATCCTCGTCGACGTCGTAGTGGTCGCCTTGAAACATGATCCGCAACTTGCCGATCGACGTCGCGAAATCGTGAAGTTCCTGGATCGATGTGTCGGACACCATGTGGGCCCACTTACGGTCCCGCCAGGTCCAGATAGCGTTGTCGACGAGGATCATCAGGGTTGAAGGACGACGCGGCCTGTTGTGGCCCTGTTGGCGAGGCGATCGAGCCCATCGACTACTCCTTCGAGGTCGACGACCCCGTCGACGACTGGAGTGATCGCACCTTCGGCATGGAGGTCGGCGAGAGCGTTCTGCGCTTCTTGGATGATCCCGGGTTGCCGTTGGCCGTATCCGCCCCAGTGCACACCGATGATCGAGTAGTTCTTGACCAGGGCATGGTTCATGGGGGCGCTCGGGATCGTGCCACTGGCGAAGCCGATGATGAGGATCCGTCCTTCCCAAGCGACGCATTTCCGAGAACGGTCGAACACCTCGCCACCGACCGGGTCGTAGATGACGTCAGCGCCGCGACCGTCGGTTGCCTCATTGACGATGGTCACGAAATCGTCGTGGCGATAGTCGATGCCGATCTCGGCTCCGAGAGCAAGGCACCTCGCGACCTTGTCGGCCCCGCCGGCCGTCGCGATGACTCGCGCACCAGCCGCTACGCCGAGTTGGATGGCGGCTGAACCGACTCCACCTGCGCCGGCGTGCACGAGAAGCGTCTCGCCATCAGCGAGCCGGCCTCGGGCGTGAAGAGCCACCCACGACGTCTGGTAGCTGACAAACATTGCTGTCGCAGCGACAGCAGGCATGGAATCGGGAAACGTGACTGCCAACGCGGCGTCGACCATCGCCTGCTCGGCAAAGGCCCCGTGCGGAGGAACGGTCATTGCGACGACGCGCCGTCCGAGAAGCGAGCTGTCGGCGTCCTCGCCGATGGCGCTCACGGTTCCGGCGACTTCGAGGCCAGGCGTGAACGGCGGTTCCGGCCGTACCTGGTACTTCCCTTGGCAGAACAGGATGTCGGCGAAGTTCAGCGAAGCTGCTTCTACGTCGACAACAGCCTGGCCTGGTCCTGGCTGGAGAGAAGGAGTTACGACCAACTCGAGGACGTCGCCTGGTGGACCGAAAGTGTTGGCGCGTAGTGCTCGCATCGGCTCGACCTTAACGCTGAGGCTGATTGTCAGCGAGCCAGGCGGTTGATGCGACGGTCGAAGTCGTCGATGACCAATGAAGCTTCGTGGCTCCGTGCCAGCAACGTGATTTCGGCGAGCTCGGTAGTCAGTTCGGCGGTAGGGGCTGACAGAGAGTCGAGCGTCGCTCTGAGGCGGGGGACCAGATCGTGACCGTCGTGGAGAAAGCGAGGCAACCCTGCGACGAGGTTCGGATAGTTCTGCCGAGCTGGCAAGATCGGAACGCATCCAGCCGCGATCGCCTCGACGATGGAGACACCGAAGAACTCGTGAACTGCATCGCTGACCACGACGTCCGCTGCGTGCAGCAACTGGGCATAGACCGATCGATCGGCCGATTCATCGTGCACCACGCGTGCGCTGAGAGCTGCGCCGAGACGCGGTCGTCTTGCGTGTTCCGACCTCGGCCCTGCGAGAGCGACCCGGAAGGCGGCGCCGCTTCGAGCTACGTCGTCGAGCGCTGCCATCACGGCTCCCGGGCGCTTGTCATCATCCCATCTTTGGTTGAACAGCACCAGTGGTTCGACCGTGGGCGACAGCGGACGGGCCACGATGTCCGCCATTTCCACCGCGACGGGCAGCACCGAAGCCTTGGCCGCGATCGCGTCGATCAAGTGCTCGTGGCCTGGGGTCGTTGCGATGCCCGTGAACCGCACTTTCGCGGCGTTGAGATAGGCATTTCGGTGGAATGCGCTGTTGAACCAGACCTCGTCTGAGGCGACCATGCTGCGCCACTCGGCCATCGAGCCGGCCTCGTCTGCGGGCTCCTTCGACTGGTGAGGTGACCGCGGATACAGCAGCTGAGACTCGTGCTGATACACCACGATCGATGCATCCCCGACAACGTGCCTGGCCAGACCGCAGAGCGCCGACACGTCGGTCAGCGAGGAGACGACGACCACATCGGGTCGAACGGCTCCCGGGTAGGCGACTTCGAGCTGTTCGGCCAGCGTCACGGGGCCGCCGGCGATCCGCCAGCGCCAGTGCTCGGCGGGATGGCTGACCAGTCGAACGTGGTGGCGCGAGTGTCGCACGACGGCGTCGGCCCAGCTCTTGTGGCTGCCTCCGTACCACGGTACGACGAGGGCGATATCGAACGATTGGTGGTGGTTTTCGCCATCGGCATGAACGGCTTTCATCGTCGTGAACGGTATCGGCGGACCATGTGCCAGATTGCAGTCGAGTTCTGCGAGACTCTCCGCCGAAATGCCGCGACTCACCCCCTCTACCTCTTGTACGTCCCGTTCATTGATCGGGCTGCTGTTTGCCGGCATGTTGGCGGTATCGGCCGCGGCGTTCTCGCCCGCGTCGGCCGAGATCGGCCCGGACGTCACACCGCTTCACGAGTCGGTCGACCACGGTGATCTCCTCGCTATCGACCTCAATCAGCCCATTGTCGCGATGGCCTCATCGCCAACCGGTGCCGGCTACTGGCTCGTGGCTTCCGACGGCGGTGTGTTCACCTTCGGCGACGTCGCGTTTCACGGGTCGACAGGCGCGATCGATCTCGTGTCTCCGGTTGTCGGGATGTGGTCGCTGTCGGATGGTTCTGGCTATTGGTTGGTAGCCGGCGACGGCGGTGTGTTCACCTTCGGCGATGCTGTCTTCCATGGCTCTGCTGGCGCGATCGACCTGGCCCAGCCCGTTGTGGGCATGGCCGCGACCACAGATGGCAGCGGGTATTGGCTGGTTGCAGCGGACGGGGGTGTCTTCACCTACGGCACCGCCGGTTTCTTCGGATCGACAGGGGCGCTCGTACTCGACGAGCCGATCGTGGCCATGGCGGCCACACCGAGTGGCAGCGGGTACTGGTTGGTTGGCCGGGACGGTGGTGTCTTCGCTTTCGGCGACGCCTCGTTCCACGGCTCTGCCATCGATCCAGATCGCCAGCAGGCCGCGTTGAGCATCGGTGTCTCGTCTGCAGGTGGCTACTGGATTCTCACCGGCGACGGCAGGATCCATTCTTTCGGACCGGTCGACCACGATCCTTCACCAACAGCCATGTGTGGCACCAGTCGAATCCTCGGCGGTGCCGTCGCAGCGACAGGTGTGTGGGTGTACTCCACGGAGATCAGTATTCCGCAGCCGCCGTTCTCGTCAAACGCGACCACGATCGACGGAAACTCCATCGCCGAACAACTGTCGTACATCCAGGCGTGTCAGACCGTCGGCGAACCGGAAGCTGCCGACTTCATCAACCCGTTTCCAGGCAGCATCGTGAGCTCTCGATACGGGTTCCGGCTACATCCGCTGTGGGACATCGTCATCCTCCATGCGGGCACCGATCTGGTGATTCCGGAAGGGACGCTGGGTCTTCCCGTGTCGGCCGCCTCCGATGGCGTTGTGGTAGCCGTCGACGATCGTTCCGCCTATGGGTCAACGGTTCTCATCGATCACGGTGACCGCGTCGCGACGGTGTACGCACACCTGTCGAGTGTGGACGTGAACGTTGGTGATGTCGTCGAGCAAGGCGACACACTCGGTGGAGCGGGTAGCACCGGTTTCGTGACCGGCCCGCACCTGCATGTGGAGGTCAGGGTCAACGGCGAGCCCCGGAACCCGGAACTCCTGATGTCACTCTGACGGTACGGTTGTGGTGTCAGGTGGTGAGACCGTCGAATTCGGTCTTCGGTGGGCGCGACACGAACGCCTGAGCAACATCGGTCACGGCAATTCTTCCAGCGATCACGGCCTGAGTCATCCGGGCGATCGGGGCGTCGACCCCATGGCGATCAGCGAGCGCGAGAATTCCGTCAACGGACTTCACCCCTTCAGCCACCATCTTCATGTCCGAGACGATGTCGTCGATCGAGCGGCCCTTCGACAACTCGATACCGACGGTGTGATTTCTCGACTGCGTTGACGTGCACGTGGCCACAAGGTCGCCTTGACCGGCGAGACCGAGAAACGTGAGGGGGTCAGCGCCGAGCGCGGCACCAAGCCGCGTCATCTCCACAAGCCCCCTCGTGATGAGTGAGGCAACCGCGTTGCTGCCGTACCCCATGCCGTTGCTCATACCAGCGAGGACGGCGATGACGTTCTTGTAGGCCCCTCCGACCTCGCATCCGATGACGTCGGTGTTGGTGTAGATACGGAAGAGATCGGTAGCGAACACACCTTGGAGCGCTGCAGCTGTCGACTTGTTTGTGAACGCGAGCACCGAAGCGGCAGGGAGCCCGGCGAGAATCTCGCGAGCCAGGTTCGGTCCGGACAAGACGCCCACGCTCGCCGGATCCCAGCCGCCGAGGGACTCCACAATCACCTCTGTGGGACGGAGCAACGTGCTCACCTCGATCCCCTTTGCCAGTGAGATGAATGGCGTATCCGCGGCGACGTGGTCGGGGACACCTTCGAGGGTCGATCTGATGAACTGGGTCGGTACCGCGACGACGACAACGTCTGCGCCGGCGAGAGCAGGGCCGAGCTCGTTGGTGCAGCGCAACGTGTCGGGAAGGGTCACTCCTGGATGGAACTGCGGGTTCTCGTGGGCGTTGTCGATGGCCTCGGCGACCTCGGGGCGACGGGCCCAGATCCATGTTTCGGCGTTACGCGCGGTAAGTGCTGCCATCGTCGTCCCGAACGACCCGGCTCCGAGAACCGCCACCTTCACTGTTGCATCTCCAAGTCCACGCGATGTTTCAGCCCAACCAGTTCAACACCGCGTCGATGAAGCCGAAATCCTTTGGTGTGGCGAAATGGTCGACACCTCTCAGCGAGAAAAGTTGAGCCGTGCCGAGCGCGTCGATCAGCGGAGCAGCAGGCCCAGCGAAGTCCTCGGTGCCGAGGACGACGGCCACCGGCGAGGTGATCTTTGCCAACTCGGATGGACCCAGAGGGGCGTGTTTCCTCCGCATGAATGCAGCCAGTGCTCCCGCATCTTGGCCTGGCTCCGACGCGTAGCGGCCGAAGGTCTGGGCGAAGGTGTCGTTTTCGGCAGCTTCGCCGGCAACCCCTGCGGCGATGCGTTCACCTTCGTCAGGGCTACGTTCGAAGAGGTTGTTCCCCACGCCGGCGACGACCAGCTTTCCGAATCGCTCCGGTTCCATGGACGCCATCGACAGGAGGACCCGTGCCCCAGCGGAGAACCCCACGCCGTCGATCGGCCCATCAGGAAGGGAGGCCAGGAGCTTCGCCTCCAGGTCGTCGTAGTCGGCGGGGTCGTGGCTCTTGAGCTCGGCCTCGCCATGGCCTGACATGTCGATGGGAACTGTTTCCTTACCGAAGTCGGCGAGCAGCTCGAGAATACCGGTCGGCTTCCACGTAGAACTGACGCTGCCGGTGAACCCGTGTAAGAGAACGACCGGATTCCCCATCAGGCACCCACCTGAGTCTCGTGGCCCTTCCAGTACTTCTGTCTGAGCTCTCGTTTCAGGATTTTGTTCGACCCCGTTTTGGGGATCTCGGTGAGGAACTCGATGGATCGAGGGATCTTGTAGCTGGCCAGCTTCTCGCGGCTGAAGATGTCGATGTCGGCCTCTGTCAACTGCTCGTCGTTGCGAACGATGCACGCGTGGACCGTCTCGCCCCACTCTTCTGAGGGGATCGCGAACACGGCAGCCTCGTAGATTCCGGCGTGCATCTCGAGAGCGGCCTCGATCTCGGCCGGGTAGATATTCATACCGCCGCTGATGATCATGTCTTTCTTGCGATCGCAGATGTAGAAGAAACCATCTTCGTCGTAGTACGCGACGTCGCCGACGGTGTGCCAGCCCTGTTCGTTGTGTTCTGCGTCGAACTTCTCCTGGGCTCCGTGATAGGTGTCCAGGACCGTGGTTGCCTTCACCCAGAGCTCTCCTGGCTCGCGAGGTGTGTCGACGATGCCGCCGCCCTCGGCGTACAACCGCACGTCGACCATCGGCGCCGGCTTGCCGCAAGATCCGGGCTTTCGCATCTGATCCCCAGGTTCGAGCACCGTATTGACGCCCATCTCCGTCGATCCGTAGACCTCCCACAGTGATTCGGGAGGGAAGTCCCTGACGTACGCTTCTTTCAGTGCGAACGACCACGGCGCTGCGTTGGCGATCATGACGCGCATCGACGACACGTCGTACTTGGCTTTTACATCGTCATCGAGGTTCGTGACCATCCTGATCGGGGTCGGAGCTGAGAAAGTTGACGAGCAGCTGTAGGTGTCGATCAGACGAAGCCAGTCCTCGGCCTCGAACTTGTGTTGGACGACGACCGTGTTGCCCATGCGGTGAGCAATGGCCGCGAATCCGCCAGGCCCTGAGTGATACAGAGGACCGCAGGTGACGTAGACGTCGTCAGGGCGGTATCCGATCTTGGCCAAGAGGGCACCACTCTGCTCGACGCTTCCCGAAGCGTCCTTGTATGCGCCCTTTGGTCGCCCGGTCGTGCCGCTGGTGTAGATCATCGTGGCGCTGGACGGTGGTGCAGAAGGGGCTGTGTCGTCCCCTATGAAGTCATCGACTGCACTTTGACCAGCCAGAGCGGGGCCGCCGAAGATCACGACGTGTGTGACCTTCGGGATGTCGTCACGGATCCTGTGGAACAGTTCAGCGAACTCGGCGTCTGCCCACACGACGACGGCGTCTGAGTTGTCGACCACGTATGCCGATTCTTCATCCGACAGGCGGTAGTTGAGTGGAACTGCGGTGGCACCGGCCTTGCGAGCAGCGTGCATCATCGCCATGAGTTCGAGCGAGTTCTGACCACACCAGATGACTCTGTCGAGCAGTTCGACGCCGGCGCTGATCAGTCCATTCGCAATGCGATTGCTGAACAGGTCGAGTTCTGCGAACGTCATCTGCCTGACCGACTCGCCTGGACGGTCGTCGATGACTGCGGCCTTGTCGCCCTGTGCAGCAGCGAGTTCGGTGAGTTTGTCTACAGCTTGCGTCATCGCGGTTTCCCCTCATCTGAACAGAGATTCTGGCACTCGCTTCGTACGATCGTCGAAGCCGATGGTTCGCGTCAGCCGATTAGCGTGGCCGGATGACCGTCAATGTCGGATTCATCGGTGCCGGAAACATCGCCCAATATCATTCCAAGAGCCTCAAGGCATCGGGGGCCGATGCTGCCTGGTCAGGGGTGTATGACACCGATGCGGACCGGACGGCCCGCTTCGCAGCAGCATCAGGTGCAGTGGCCTGTGAGAGCGCAGACGAGGTCATCGAACGCAGTGATGCTGTCTACGTCTGCACATGGACGTCCGAGCACGAGCCGAACGTACTGAAGGTAGCGGAGGCCGGTAGAGCTGTCTTCTGTGAGAAACCGCTGGGTACCGACCTGACCTCGGCAACTCGCATCGTCGAGGCCGTCGAGACCGCTGGCGTCATCAACCAGGTCGGCCTCGTCCTTCGAAACTCACCTGTGTTTCACCTGCTCAGGCATCTGATCCATCTGGAAGAGGCGGGTCCTGCAATGTCGGTGATATTCCGTGACGACCAGTTCCTGCCGGTGCAAGGCCGATATGGCTCGACGTGGCGTTCCGATGTCGACAAGGCGGGTGCCGGTGTCCTCATCGAACACTCGATCCATGACATCGACTTGCTCGAATGGATGTACGGCTCCATTGCTGCTGTGTCCGCCGAGGCGTCATACGTCCACGGCATCGAGGGGATCGAAGACGTCATCTCCGTCAACATGTCGTTCGAGTCGGGTGTCGTCGGGACGATGGTCAGCGTGTGGCACGAGATGCTCGACCGGGTGTCGAACCGTCACGTCGAGGTCTTCAACGAACGGTTGTGGGCGCGGTTGCGCGGCGAGTGGTCAGGTGACGTGACATGGACCATCCACGATGCTGTGCACGGTTCTCGCAACTCCTCGCTCCAGGGCCAGGAGTTGATGGATTTCGCCGCATCCGTCTCGCCTGGCAGTGGTGAGAACCCTGACGCCAACTTCATCGCCGCCATCGCCGGACCGAGGGCCGCCTACCCGTCGCTCCGCACGGCGCTGAGGGCCCATGAGATCGTCGATGCGTGTTATCTGAGCGCAGCGACTGGTGGCCGGATCGAAGTGGGCTCGGACTACGGTCGCACCCATGGCTGATCCACTCATCGTTGCGAATTGCTCCGGCTTCTACGGCGACAGACTGTCCGCGGCGAGGGAGATGGTCGATGACGGCCCGATCCATGCCCTCACAGGCGATTGGCTCGCGGAGCTGACCATGCTGATTCTCGCCAGGACACAGGCGAAGCGACCGGGGGGAGGGTATGCCAGAACCTTCGTGACTCAGATGGAACACGTGATGGGAACGTGTCTGGATAATGGCATCAAGGTCGTCTCCAACGCAGGAGGTCTGGATCCCGAAGGCTGTGCTGATGCGGTCCGACAGGTCGCCGACAAGCTCGGGCTGGCCCCGAAGATCGCCTACGTGCAGGGCGACGACCTCATCGGCCGACTGCCGGAGTTGGTCGCAGCCGGACACGATTTCGCAAACATCGACACCGGCGAACCGATCGGCGACGACCTCGACCACTACACGACAGCCAACGCGTACCTCGGCTGCTGGGGCATCGTCGAAGCGCTGAACCGCGGCGCCGACATCGTCGTCACCGGCCGAGTCACCGATGCTGCCGTTGTGGCCGGTCCGGCAGCCTGGCATCACGGCTGGAAGCGTGATGACTGGGACGCCATCGCCGGCGCCATCGTTGCGGGTCATGTGATCGAGTGCGGAGCTCAGGCCACGGGCGGCAACTACTCGTTCTTCAACGAATTGTCCGGGATGGGATACGTCGGGTTTCCGATCGCCGAGATCGAGGCTGACGGCTCATCGGTCATCACGAAGCACGAGGGAACCGGTGGCGGTGTCACGGTCGGCACTGTGACGAGCCAGTTGTTGTACGAAATCGGACCTCCGGCATATGCGAACCCCGATGTCATCTCGCGGTTCGACACCATCGAACTCGATGAAATCGGCGCTGATCGAGTCAGGATCTCGGGCACAAGGGGCGAGCCGGCCCCGCCGAACCTGAAGGTCGCCATGAACAGCATCGGCGGTTACAGGAACTCGGTCTCGATCGGCCTCACCGGACTCGACATCGAAGCAAAGGCCGCCCTCGTCGAAGAGGCCTTCTGGCGCTCGTGCCCGTACGCCCCCTCGGACTTTGCGCAAGTGTCGAGCCACGTCGTTCGCACAGACAAGGAAAATCCCGGATCGAACGAGGAGGCCGTTGCCTCGTGGAGGATCACGGTGAAGGATCCTGACGAGCGCAAGGTGGGCAGGGCGTTCACCAACGCAGGAACCGAGATCGCGTTGGCCTCGATTCCCGGGTTCTTTGGCCTCAGTGGAGGTCCGCGCGGGGGTGGAAGTTACGGCGTCTACCGACCTGCGCTGATTCCCTCGGACCTCGTCCCACAGGAGGTCGTGGTCGGCGATCAGCGGACGGCAGTCGACAACACGCCGACCTCGATCCTCGATGCTCCAGTCGCTGCGGTAGTGCCGAGTCTGCCGTCGTTGCCGACCGGCCCGACGTTACAAGCGCCGCTCGGCGCGATTGCTGGCGCGAGATCGGGTGACAAAGGAGGTAACGCCAACCTCGGTCTGTTCACACGTTCGCCAGAGGCATACGTGTGGCTCGCCGACTTTCTCACCGTCCGCCGATTCAAGGCTCTCATGACGGAAGCAGCTTCACTCGAAGTCGATCGATTCGATCTTCCGAACATCTGGTCGCTCAACTTCGTCATTCACGGATTGCTCGAAGAAGGTGTCGCTGCCTCGACCCGCCAGGACCCGCAGGCCAAGGCACTCGGCGAGTACCTGCGGGCAAAGGTCGTGGACATTCCTGCCGCCCTGCTCGCGTGATGACGTTCCGCTCCACCCGCCGACTTCGAAGACAGTGGATGCGTCAGCGTCGTCTCATCGTGAGCCTTCTCGCAGTTCCGGTCCTCTTGGTGATGGGAGTCGTCGGATCGACATGGAGCACTGAATTCGACCCGGCAGGTTACGAGACAGCGACCGATGGTGCTCCCGCCCTCGAATCGCCCATCGAACTCGGCTTCCCGCTGTTCGCGGTCTTGTTGCTCGGCGTCCTTCTGCTTTTGCTTTTCATGTTGCTGAAGGCCAAAGCCTTGAGGTGGATCGTGCTCGTTGCCGTGATGTGTGGCGGCGTAGCGCTGCTCGGACTACTCGGCGGCGCGTTGGACCGCGAGGACAACGCTCCGGTTCCTGAGGTCGATGCAGACGTGACAGAGCAGGTCCCGGTCGTGGCTGCCGGTGATCCGCGATGGTCGCTGGTGATCGCCATGTTGGGGATTGCTGTTGTCGGGTGCATGGCCATCGTCGCCAGGACCAGGCATGACGATGACGAACTGGATGCAGAACTGTCAGAGCAGGTCGGTCGCCTCGGTGATGAGCTGGCATTGGCCGATGGTTCGCCACGGACGAACATCATCGCCGTGTATTCGGCGCTCGAGCGTCTTCTGGGACGACACGGCCATCAACGTCATCGCTCCGAAACAACGGCTGAGTTCATTTCACGAACGCTCAACCAGCTGGGGGGAAGTGCGGTCGCGTGTTCTGAGCTCGCAGGGCTGTATCAACAGATCGCATTCGGCGAGAGGGAGGCGGCCTTGGCCGATCAGGAACGCGCTGCCGATCTGTTGCGCGTGGTGAGCTCAGGTCTCGGGTCGGCATACGAGGAAACCGCAGCGACGACATCAGAGATTCACCATGGCCTATAGCGACCCGGACGACGGTGTCATCCTCACCGGCTTGACCGTCGTCGACGGGGTCGAGCCGGTGAGTGAGAGTGGGTTCGCGGGGTTGCAGAGCAATGTCGACACGCAGCTCGCATGGCCATACATCCGCCTTCTGCTCGTGGTCGTCGGTCTCATCGTTGTTGCAGGGGTATCTGGAGCGCACCCATTCTGGGACACCGTCGTGTTCTGTCTGCTCGCGACCGCCGTCACGGCGGTCGTCATCTTGCTACCTGCTCTGGTGCGTCGGATGGGTCTGCAGCCTGAAGGCAGGGAGGTTGCGGCATCAGGTCCCCTCGACATGGTGTCGCTCAGCATTTCGAGTGACCGGCTCCTCGTCGCCCGATCGCGACGTACAGGTCTGGATGTCGACGAGCGGCTCCGACCCCGGCTTCGAAGCGACCTCGACATCTTGTTGAAGACGAGGCACGGTCTGGATCTCGAGCACCCGGAGCACGGACCACGTATCGAGGCCATCATCGGCGCTGAGGCATGGGACCTGATTCGTGTTGATCGAGCGCCGAGACCTGCTTGGGCCGGAATTCGCCACCAAGAGCTGGAAACGATTCTCACCGGCTGTCTCGAGGCCGTCAGAGGACCCGGTCGCAGGACTGACCGGGCGTGAAGGACCCAGCATCCATGCGAGACGACGATGGCGTTCTTGCTCTCCAGTGGCGTCGCCATCTCTCTCTTGGTACGACGGCAATTGCGTTCTTGTCGGTCGTCCCCGTCATTTCGGCGGTGGTGTTCGCCAGGCCTTGGCTTGTCGGCATCGCCGCGGTTCCGTTGCTGGCGCTCGCCAGTGAGGTCGCTTCAGCGACACCGCCTCGCCTCATCATGTCGACCAGCGTCAGCGCGCGACGGGTCACCGAAGGCGACGAGGTCATTGTCCACCTCGACATCACCGCGTCAGATCGCGGTGTGTTGTACGTCAGATCTCGCCGTTTCGGCGGCATAACGGGAGCAAATGAGAGCATCGCGATAGAGCTGTATCGCCGCCACCCTCATCGCATGGATTTGGTGAGCGAGGCAACGACATGGGGAAGGGGCGCCGTCGGCCTCGAACGGCTCGAATGGAGGACACCACTCGGCCTCGTGACGTGGCGCGGGTCGATTCGAGCTGTCGAGACCGTGTGGGTTCACCCGAGACCGATGCAGGTTAAGTCGCAGCTCGGCGTCTCTCGAACCATCCCACGTACAGGACCCCATCGGTCTCGGTCCCATGGCGATGGCATCGAGTATCACTCGTCGAGGCCGTTCGAATCTGGTGATCGATGGCGTGACATCGATCAGCGGATCATTGCGAAGACCGGTGAGCCGTGGACGAAGGTTCGCCATGCTGAACGCTCGAGAGACCTCATCGTCATCGTCGACCTCATCGATGACGGCGCCGATCCCACCATCGAGCCGGCCCTCGCCGATCAATCGCTCAGAGCAACTGAGGGCATCGTCAATCGGCATCTGGCCGACAGGGACCGTGTAGGCGTATTGATCATGGGTACACGGCTGATCAGTGTGGCCCCCCGAGATGGGCGCCGTCAGGGCCATGTCATCCTCGATCGTCTGATGCGAGCCGAAGGGCGGGAACCGGCCAGGCTCGCGACGCGCCATGTCGATCTTCGCAAGCGTGTGCCAGCAGGTGCCACGGTGGTGGTGGTGTCGCCGCTGTTCGACATGGAGATCAGGGATCAGATCCACGCCCTGCGGCGCCACGGCAGGGATGTCGCTGTGCTGCAGGTCGGCGCCGACATGGTGGAGCGCCGAATCGACGAATTGAATCCCGGTGACCAACTTGCTGCCAAACTGCACGAGTTACGCGCTGAGGCAGTGCGCGCTCAGCTACGGGCCGATCGCATCCCGGTCGAAGTCTGCCGACTCGACGATCCTGCCGACGACGCAGTCGAGCGTCTTCAGATGTTGCATGGCGTGATGTTGCGGCGGTCGCGATGAAGCGGGTCAGAGCGATGCTGGCAAGCGTGACCGATGCCGGTCCAGGACGTTTCTTCGGAGCTGTAGTCGTGGGGTTGATCCTTCTCGGACTCAGCGTGCACTCGGTGACCCGTGAGGGAAGCACCGAGTTCCGTCCGTTCGCCGGGCTGTTCATGGTCTGTCTCGTCGGCCTCGGGTTTCGTTATCGCAGCTCTCTGACAACCGCACTAGGGCTCGTCGGCGTTGGCCTGTTGTGGGCCCTCTCGCAGAGCAAGGAGTCAGCCACGGCTGCGGTGGCGGTGGGTGGTCTGCTTACGGTCGCTGCCATCATGATGTCGTGGCTCTCCGAACCGCGAGTCTCTGTCTCGAGAATTGGCCATGTCCGTCGGGTCGGCCGCCTGGCCGCCGTTCTGTGCGGAGCGGCCGGTATGGGTCTGGGCTCGCTGCAGTTTGTCGATCGACCTCCGGCCAACCGGCTGGTGATGTTGCTCGGCGTCGCGGCGGTGACAGGTATTCTGGCTTTGTTCTTCGTCTTGGGCGATGCCGATGCCCCAGAGACCAACGATGCGAGCGAGGGCCAGCTCAGCGGCCGGAAAGGTCTGTGAGGCTCAGACGCGGGCCGTGGCGAGGTGGTCTCGATCCTCCGAATTTGACGAGGTTCTGGACTCTGGCTCTCTGCCCGATGTAGGGCTCCAGTATTTCGAGCATGCGCTCGTCGTCGGCCGTTCGTTCGTGGGCGAAGTTCCAGGCGATCATGGCCGGGATGTTGTAGTCACCGGTGATCACGGCGTCAGGGTCGCCCAACGCCAGTTGGGTGATGATCGACGAGGTCCACGGACCGATGCCCCGGATCGCCTCCAGTCGCCGCCTGGCGTCGGCGGGGCTCATCATGAGCGCCTCTTCCAGCCGAAACGCACGCTTGGCGGCCATGAGGACGACGTCGGCGCGCTCTCTCTCGACATTCACGCGGTGGAGGTCGTGATATCCGAGATCGGCTACCACCTCGGCTGCGGGTCCGAGTCGTAGACATGGGTGCGGAGCACCAGGAGGTGTCTCGCCCCAACGTGCCAGCATTCCCTGCCATGAGGCCGAGGCGGAAGCCACGGGAACCTTCTGGCCCAGAACGGTGGTGATGACGTGCTCCCAGATCGAGTTGGTCTTCGTCATCCTGTAGTTAGGTCTTGTCGTGACGAGCCTTGACACGAGCGCGTCCTTTGGCTCGAGCTTGTGAGGTTCATCCGACATGCCCAGTAGATCGGGCACATTGTCGGACGCGATCTCGGCTCCGGATCCCCAGGCGGCCACTCGGACCGAGTGGCCGTCGGCGCTGATCGCGACCGTGGCCGGACCATCCTTCGTGCGCGTCGCCCGCCAGGTCGTGCGACCCTGGTGGACGACCGGTCCTCGGACCCCTTTACCGCCGACGCGGGTCAGCACTCCAGAGGCGTCTGGTGTGAATCCGAGGTCGATTGTACGCTTGATCTCGGGTGCCGGGGAGTTCACGTCGCCACGCTATCGTCTCACGTCTGTGGGTCAGGATGCCGATGGGTGCTTGAGAGAACGCACTTGTCGTGGCACTCTGGCCACTCGGCGCGCGATCGAGCTGTTCAACCATTCGCCACGCGCGACTAGACATCCGAGAACCAGGAGCACCACATGGCCGCCAGTGGTCACGTTCCAATTGAGTCAGATTCGCTGAATGATCCAGTGTCGGGCCTTCCCGACGGCCGCTTCTTCCATCTGTCCGCGGACCGAAAGGTGGCGCTGGCCCGCAGAACGCTGAAGCCGATCGCCGTTGCCATGTTCGAGATCGACAGTTTCGACTCGTTCGCTCCGTACCTGCGCGATCATGCTGTCAGGGTTCTGGCCAGAGTGATGCAGAACACACTTCGCGACAGCGACACGATCTGTCAGATGCGCGATGGCGTGCTTGCCACGGTGCTCGATGACACGTCGGAGACCGGGGCCGTGTGGGCAGCTGATCGCGTCAGGCGCTCGTTGCTCGAGACGCCGGCGCGTGAGGTGGTCACGGTATCCGCTGGCCTGGCCTGCTATCCGTCGCACGCTATGGGCGCCGACGATCTGGTCGGAGAGGCCGAACGTGCGCTTCGTACCGCGAAGACGCTCGGGCCTGGTCGCATCGAGGTCGCGAGCATCGATCTTGCCTGAAGATGCCTTCCGCTTGTCTCTCAGGTCAGGGCGTGGTGACAGGCAACAAAGTGGCCCGGTGAGACCTCGGTCATCGTCGGTTCTTCGGTCGAGCAGATGTCGGTTGCGCTCGCACAACGCGTCCTGAACCGACATCCACCGGGTGGTTCGGTTGGGGATGGCAACTCACCGGCGAGGTTCACGCCGACGCCCGATCCCGCCCCGGGGTCGGCTACAGGGATTGCCGATAGCAGTGCCTCTGTGTACGGATGAGCGGGTGAAGCGTAGAGCTCGGTCGGGCTAGCGATCTCGCACAGCTTCCCGAGGTACATCACCGCAATGCGGTCGCTGACGTTCTTCACGACAGCGAGATCGTGACTGATGAAGATCAGCGTCAGCCCATATCTTGCCTTCATGTCTTCGAGCAGATTCAGAATCTGGGCTTGCACGGAGACGTCGAGGGCTGACACCGGCTCGTCGCACACGATCACCTTGGGCTCGAGGACCAGAGCCCTCGCAATCGAGATGCGTTGGCATTGGCCGCCGGAGAGCTGATGCGGGCGACGGTCCATCGATGTGTCCGGGTCGAGTCCGACGGTCTCGAGTACCTCCCTGACCTTCGCGAGTTGCTCTTCCTTGGTTCCGATGTGCCAGATTTTGAGAGGTTCGGCGATGATGTCGCGGACTCTCATCCGCGGGTTCAACGACGAGATCGGATCTTGGAAGATCATTTGCAACTGGGGACGAAGTTCGCGGAGCTGGGACCCTGGGAGTGACCCGAGATCATGTCCATCGAACACCACGCGCCCCGATGTCAATGGGTGGAGTTGCATGAGTGCCCGACCGGTCGTCGACTTGCCGCAGCCAGACTCACCGACGAGGCCCAAGGTCTCACCGTTGAGCAAATCGAACGACACATCGGATACCGCGTACACCTTGGCGTGGCGTCCGACGGGGAACTCCTGCACGAGGTGCTCTGCGAGAAGCAGGACGGCGTCGGGGTCACGAAGGTGGGTGGTTCCAGTGCCTGCCATCAGGAAGTTCCTTTGGTTTCAGGCTTCGCGATGTTGCGTTCCAGCGCTTCAGCGCCCGCATCGGACCCAACTGGGAAGAAGCATGCGTACTCGTGGCCTTCGTCGTAGGCCACGAGCGGCGGGACTTCCTCGTGACACTGTGGCTGCGCATAGCGACAACGAGGAGCAAAGCTGCAACCCGGTGGCGGATTCACGAGGTCAGGTGGGCTGCCACCGATGACCTTCAGGCGTGTGTGCGGCGTATTCTCCATACGAGGGATCGAGTCCATGAGCGCCTCGGTGTACGGCATCCGCATGGAACTGAAGAGCTTCGCGGTGGGAGCCTTCTCGACGACCCTCCCGGCGTACATCACGGCTATGTCGTCGGTTCTGTTGGCGACCACTCCCAGGTCGTGCGAGATGAGGATCATCGCCATGTCGCGGTCGCGTTGGAGATCGGCCAACAGATCGAGAATCTGGGCCTGGACGGTGACGTCGAGCGCCGTGGTCGGCTCGTCGGCCAGTAGGAGCCGTGGCCCGCAAGCGAGCGCGATGGCGATGACGATGCGCTGGCGCATGCCTCCGGAGAGTTGATGTGGGTACTCCCGGAGCCGACGTGCCGGCTCGGGGATGCCGACGCTCTGCAGCAGGGCCAAAGCGGTTGCCCCGGCTTCGCTCTTGTCGATCTTCAGGTGATGCCGCAGCCCTTCGGTGATCTGAGTGCCGATCTTCATGACCGGGTTCAGCGAGGTCATCGGGTTCTGGAAGACCATTGCCATTCTCGGCCCCCATGCGTCGCGCATCACCTTCTCTGATGCGCCGACGAGTTCCTGTCCCTCGAATCTCACCGAACCGGTGGAGTTCACGTTTCTTCTGGGGAGGAGCCGCATCACAGAGCGCGCCAGCACGCTTTTGCCCGATCCGGACTCACCGACGATGCCGAGAGTCCGACCTCGCTCGAGCGTCAACGAGACGCCATCGACCGCCTTCACGAGGCCACGTGGGGTCCTGAAGTGCGTCGCGAGTTCGTCGATTCGAAGCAGGATGTCATCGGGTGTCGTTGCTTCCTCGGCCTGCATCATCGGACAGTGTGCGTCACATTCCGACGGCGGCGCCAACTAGCGCACGAGGGTCTGCGGCACCGGAGAGACCCTCTGGGCCAACATCGATCATGTGCGCGTGCCCGAAGGCGCTGTCGTGACGATCGAGCCTGTCGATCCTGTGCCCTCTGGCCACGAGCCCCTCGTCCCAGCCGCGAGACGCGTGGCCCTCTACCTGAACGACGAGCGAGTCGGGGTCAGCCCAGGTATGGAACCCGGTGGCGTTCTCGCCATAGAGCCTGAATCGTGGCGAAGCAATCGTTTGGCCGGGACTGGAGCCGGTGTGGAGCAGTCTCGCCAGCAATTGCAGGATGACCTGGGGCTGACTGTCACCACCCATGGTGCCGAGTACCGTGCGTAGCCGGCCTTCGGATGTGACGAGGGCAGGAGCGAGCGTGTGCGGTGGTCTCCGGCCGGGGCCGTACTCGGCTGGATGTCCTGGGATCAGGTTGAACCCGAGACCTCGGTTGTGCAGGAAGATCCGAGTCTTCAGCTCTGCCAAGCCGCTACCCCAGCCGCCGGCGTTCGACTGGATGAGCGAGACGCCTACTCGGTTGTGATCCACGGCACACATGTACATGGTGTCGCCGGTCTGGCCTGGGTGTCCGATCGGCGCGGCTCGGTCGTTGTCGATGAGGTCGCGGCGTGAGGCCAGCCGTTCTGCAGATACCAGGTGCGCACCGTCAGCGCCTTCGTGAAGCACGTCAGGACGGTCGTAGCCTGCTTGTTTGGATGCTTCGGCCAGCAGGTGTACCCACAGTGGGTCTTCGGCATCGGCGGGGAGGTCGAGCCCTTCGGCAATCCATGCGCTGGCGAGTGACAGATATCCCTGAGAGTTCGGCGGAACCGTCCATAGTTCATGGCCCCACGCTTTGACCATGATCGGTGCGACCCAGTCTGCCTGCGATCGTTCGAGGTCGGCTGGCGCGTACTCGCCGCCGCCGAGTTCGAGCAGGCCTGCACCGAATTCGCCGAGGTAGAAGGCGTCGCGGCCTTCTGCCCCGACGGCCTCGAGAGTTCGGGCAACGCCCGGCCGGCGGATGAGGTCACCTGGTGCCAGTCCGCCTTGGCGGAGATAGTCACCCGCCCAGTCATTGCCGGCAACGCGTGGAAGGGAGTTGAGTAGCTGCGGGTTGGCCGGAAATCCGTCTTCGGCGTAGCCGACGGCAGGCTCGAGCAGCGAGGAGAGTGGAAGGGAGCCGTATTGCTCGTGAAGTGCTGCCCATCCATCGACGCACCCTGGAACAGGCGTAATGCGGATGTCGCCGGACAACGGGAGTTCCGACAGGCCTTCGGATCGGGCGCGATCGGGATCGGCGCCCGAGCCGGCGCGGCCGGAGCTGTTGAGGGCAGCTGGAGCCGCGTCGCCAGGCGAGTGAATCAGGGCCCATAGGTCGCCGCCCATGCCACACATGTGCTGGCTGGTCACCGCCAGGACTGCACTCGTAGCGATAGCGGCATCGACGGCATTGCCGCCTGATCGCATCATCGCGATGCCTGCCGACGATGCGAGGTGATCAATCGAACAGACCATGCCGTTCGGCGATCGTGTGGTGGCGAACGGGACCTCGATCCGACTTGGCATGGCCGAGAAGATAGTGCGAACCACCCTGCCGAGTGCTTTCGAGGACTGCTAGGGCGCGAGCACGTGTGGATTCAGGATGCCGGCAGGATCCAGGGCAGCCCGGAGGGCACGGAATGTCGCGAGCTCAGCGGTGGTTCGGGACAGGTGGAGCCACGCGGACTTTGCAGTCCCGATGCCATGTTCTGCACTGATGCTCCCTCCGTGGTCGGCGACCAGCTTCAGGACGGCTCCGTCGATGTCGTCGTCATCGACGGCGCCGAGTACGTTCACGTGGAGATTGCCGTCACCAAGATGTCCGAATACGACTGTTCGAGCATCGGGCGCCCGTTCAGCAATGACGTCGCCGACAGCGGCGTTGAACGCAGCGAGTGTTGCTGCCGGCAACGTGACGTCGAGTTTGTGCGGCACGCCGAGCTGGCTGATGGACTCGGTGATCGTCTCCCTGAATCGCCACAGTCTTTCCGAGCCTGGCCCATCGGTCGCGACAGCCACGTCCAGATCGTCACGCCACGACATGAGACCTTCAGCCAACTCGTCGACAGGATCCGTGGTGGATGAGGCTGCTTCGACCAACAGCCACAGCGCACTGGCAGGCACCGGGGGCTCGAGGCCTTGACAATGGCGGACCACATCCATCGCCGAAGCCATGATGGCTTCGGCAGCCAGCAGCGATGGCACGGTTTGGCGTAGGTGGGCGAGAAGCCCGACGGCTTCCGCCACATCATCGAGACCGATCATTGCCGTCGCGATGTGCCCGAGTGCCGGAACGAGCTGCACGCGCACGCGAGTGATGACGCCGAGGGTGCCCTCGGACCCGCACATGAGGCGATCGAGATCGTATCCGGTGTTGTCCTTGTGCAGCCCTGCCAGGTGCCGCAGGACCCTCCCGTCGGACAGCACTGTTTCGAGGCCGACGATCTGCTGGCGCATCGAGCCATGTCGCAGGACGTGGATGCCACCCGCGTTCGTCGCGACCATCCCACCGATCGTGCACGAGTCGCGGGCGGCTAGGTCGACGCCGAAGGCCAGGCCGGCTTGGGCGGCGGTCGTATGTAGATCGGCGAGCGTCGCGCCTGCCTCGACGGTGACTTGGTGTGAGAGAGGATCGACAGCATCGATGGTCGTCATGCGCCGGAGTGACATGACAACCTCGCCATGCAGCGGCACAGAGCCCCCCACGAGCCCGGTGTTGCCGCCCTGAGGCACGACGTGCACACCGTGCTCGACGCAGACTCTGAGCAGTTCGGAAACCTCCTGTGTGGTGCGTGGCCGCACGACCGCAGGTGACTGGCCACTGAAACGTCCTGTCCAGTCGATGCAGTAGCCAGCAGTGGTTTCGTTCTCGGTCAGCACGTGCGCCGAGCCGACGATGTCGGCGAACGCCGAGAGCGCCTCGGTGTCAGGTGCAGCGCCTGCCGTCACCCTGGCCACAATCCACGTTCTTCCATCACGCTCTTCAGCGCGGCGGGACGGTCGGTCATGATGCCGTCGACACCGAGATCGAGGAGATGTCGCATCTCGTCCTCGTCGTCGATGGTCCACACATGAACCGCGATGTTGTTCCGTCGTGCCTGTTCGATGAATCGTGGTTCGACGAGTTTCACGACGCCAGCCTTCATGGGAACCTGCGCTACTTGGCCGGGAAACGTTCTGGTGGGCCATCCGATGGTCGCGGCCCGCAACCGAGCGATCTGGCGCGGGCCGAGGCCGAGGCATGCTTCGGGTCCCAACTCTTCGCGGATGTGCGCCAGACGTTTGTCGCTGAATGCCCCGATGCAGACGCGGTCGAGGCAGTCGTGACGACGCAACATCCTTATCAACGGCTCGACCGCCGAGTCTTCCTTCGGATCGATGTTGATCCGCGCCTCTGGGAACGTGGTGAGCAGATCTTCGAACAGCGGGATTGGTTCTCTGCGATCGACCTTGGCCCGCTTGACCTCGGCGTACGGGAGCTCATTGATGACGCCGACCTGGTCGGTCACCCGGTCGAGGGTCGGGTCGTGGAACGCCATCAGAACGCCGTCGCTCGTTGCGTGAACGTCGGTTTCGAGATAGCGGAACCCGAGATCGACAGCGCCCTGGAACGCGCCCATGGTGTTCTCCGGCCATTCGCTGGCCCCGCCGCGGTGGGCGAATGGGATTGGGCCCTCGTGGTCGAGGAACGCATGGGTCTTCACAGCACGTCCAGTATGGCCCGTGAACGGCGCGTCAGGTCCCGAGAGCTGCTGGCAAGGTGACTGCCTCAACGCACTGTTCCGAGCCGGTATCTTTCCAAGCTATGCATCCAGGGATCTACGCAGCAGAGACGCCGGACAAGGTCGCCTACGTGATGGAGCCCTCAGGCTTGTCCGTCACCTACGCCGAACTGGAGGCGGCCTCGAATCAGCTTGCACACCTGTTCAGGGATCTCGGACTACAGCGTGGCGATCACATAGCCTTCATGCTCGAGAACCATCGCCTGTACTTCGTGTTGGCGTGGGCTGCACAGCGCAGCGGTTTGTACTACACCGCGATCAGCAGTCGTCTCGGTGTCGACGAAACCGCGTACATCGTCGACAACTGCGATGCGCAGGTGTTCATCACCTCTGATGCTGTTCGCGGTGTTGTCGAGGAGATCGTCGAGGCCACACCGAAGGTGCGACTTCGGTTGATGATCGATGGCTCTTCGCCGAGACACGAGTCGTACGAGGATGCTGTGCGCGACCGGCCGAAAACGCCGATCACCGACGAGTCCGAGGGCTCTGACATGCTCTATTCCTCAGGCACGACCGGCCGTCCGAAGGGAGTCAGAAACGAGTTGCCTGATGTTCCGTTCGGCGGCGATGTTGCACTTATCCCGCTGTTCACGATGCTGTACCAGGCAGATTCCTCGATGGTCTACCTGTCGCCCGCTCCGCTGTATCACGCCGCTCCCCTCCGGTTCTGCATGGCCGTGCTGCGCATGGGAGGGACGATCGTAGCCATGGAGAAATTCGACCCCGAAGATGCGCTCCAGCTGGTCGAGAAACACTCGGTCACCCACAGCCAATGGGTGCCGACAATGTTCGTCAGGATGTTGAAACTCGACCCTGGCGTTCGCCACCGATACGACCTGAGCTCCCACAAGGTAGCGGTCCATGCTGCGGCGCCGTGCCCCAAGGAGGTCAAATTCGAGCTCATCGACTGGTGGGGGCCAATCGTTCACGAGTACTACGCAGGCTCTGAGGGAAATGGCTTCGTTCAATGCAACAGCGAACAATGGCTTGCTCACCCCGGCACCGTTGGTTCTGCGCTCGTCGGGACCATCCACATTTGTGACGAGGAAGGCGACGAGGTTCCCACCGGTGAGTCGGGGACGATCTACTTCGAGGGTGGTGGCGACTTCGAATATCACGAAGACCATGAGAAGACGACCAACTCGCATCACCCCGGCCATCCGAGCTGGTCAACACTCGGCGATGTCGGCTTCCTTGACGACGACGGCTTCCTGTACCTGACCGACCGCAAGGCGTTCATGATCATTTCTGGCGGGGTGAACATCTATCCGCAGGAGGCCGAGAACCGACTGATCCTGCATCCCAAAGTGATGGACGCCGCCGTGTTCGGAGTGCCGAACGACGACTTCGGCGAAGAGGTAAAGGCGGTCATACAGCCCATCGACATGGCCGAGGCCGACGATCAGCTGGCTCGAGAGCTCATCGAGTACTGCAAGGAAGGACTGGCCGATGTGAAGTGTCCCCGTTCTGTCGACTTCCTCGCTGAGCTTCCGCGCCATCCCACGGGCAAGCTCTACAAGCGCCTTCTGAAGGACGAGTATTGGGCTGCGGCCGGCAGAAGCATCTGATAGATGCTTCGAAGCCGCGCCGAGGTCACCGAGCGACTGACGCAGCTGTTGAACAACTCGGTATCACCTGATCTTGCCGAGGTTGCGCTGCTGGTCAGCGCTCATGGCCGTCCCGACTTGGTCGATGTCGAGGGAGAACTTGGTCGCTTCGACACCATGGCAGAACACGTCGGTCCGGAAGCATCGTTGGACGATCTCATCGAGTTGCTGTTCGTGGATCTCGACTTCCGCGGCGATGTCGACGACTACTACTCGCCCGACAACAGCCGACTCGACGTGGTCGTGCGTCGGCGTCGTGGTATTCCGTTGACATTGGCGGTCATCACTTGCGCTGTGGGTGCTCGAGCTGGCATCGGCCTCGTACCTGTCGGGTTGCCGGGTCACGTGGTTGTCTCGACCGCAGATGGAACCAGGTTCGTCGACGTGTTCGACAAGGGTCGGTCTCTCAGCCGCGAGGACTGCGCGAAGATCATCATGACCCTCCACCCGGGTATGGAGTTGACCCAGTCGATGCTGTCCCCGATGGCGCCGCGTGCTGTGGCGGTCAGGATGTTGAACAACCTGGTGGGTGTTCACCAGCGGCGGGGGAGTCGCAGTGAGCTCATGAATGCACTCGCGCTCCGAGAGCAAATTCTCGTTTCGCAGACCGAGCGAGACAGGGCAGGTGGAGCTGAGGACGTCGCGTCGGCGCTCGCTGCCGAGGGGAAACTCGTCGAAGCAGCCGAGCAGCTCGAGCGGGCAGCTCAGGAAGTCGACGCAACTGTTGCTTCCGGTCTTTTGGCTCGGGCCACGCGCCTGCGCGCGAGACTCAACTGATGATCGACCGTGACCTGAAACGATCACTCGGCCAGATGATGCAAGGCGTTCAGGTGGTGGGAGCGCGCTACCACGACGCGGCCCATCTGTACTGCTCTCACTGGGTGATGCAGGTCAGTTTCGAAGAGCCGATCGTGCTCGCCTCAGTATCGCCGAAACACGACACCTATCCGCTGATCGTGGCGACTCGCCGATTCGCGGTGTCGATTCTGGCCGGCGATCAGGTTGCCCAGGGTCAGTACTTCTCGTATCCGGGTCACAAGCTCGAGTACAGCGCTCCTGAGTGGATCGAGGACTGGGACGGGCTTCCTGTCGTGCCGAACTCGATCGCCTGGTTGCGGTGCGAAATCGAAGACGAGATCCAGTTGAACGACCACACCCTGTTCCTTGCGCGTGTCGTTGCCGCGAGAGAGGGACGTCTTAAGGAACCACCGCTGCTCTACTCGTCGCGGCTCGGTTGGCGGAAAGCCGGCGACAAGGCGCGCCAGTCGGGCGATTCAATTCGGGATGCGCTGTTGGCTCGGGTCGACAAGAGCGGTGAGACGTGATTTGGTTCGTGCTGCTCGGCTTGTTCGCCGGTTATCTGGTGTTGTCGTATGTCGCAGTGAAGCGGCGTCAGAAGTCACTGGCAGCTTCGGCGGTCACAGAAGCCACCATCGACAGCGAGGGCATCCTCAAACGACGTGCCGACGGCATCGAAGAGATCATCGCGTGGGGTGATGTCGTTGCGATCCAGATCGTGCACAGGACCACCGAGATCTCGAAGGCAACCGAGATCCTCAACGGCTTCACCGTAGGACGACATCTCCCCGTCGACGAACCGACGATGCTCGTCTTCCATGGTGAGAACAACGGCGCTGTACTGCCGGCGTGGCCTGATCTCGTCGAGGATCTGCTGGTACACATGCGCCACCGGTGCAAGATGGGGACCAAAGAACTCCTCGAAGTGCGTGAGCGAATCGAGTTGGTCGAGCGAGGCGTCTACGAAGTCTGGAACAGCGATCGCTGATGCTCAGGTGTGCCTCGGGTGAGGAAGATGCCGGATGTGGCTGGTCTCGTTCAACGACAGAATGCTGCGCTGACCTGTGGACGCCACCAGAACTCTGGTGATGCTGGTGTAGTCGACGTCGCAGAAGAAGATGTCGCCCCTGTCGTGGCCGAGCACATCTGATGCATAGGCATTGATCACGCCGCCGTGACACACGACGGCCACCCGTTGGCCGCGATGATCTTCGACGATTTCGGCAACCGTCTCCTTGACGAGATCTTGAAACTCGGCAGGATCCTCTTCCTGCGGACCGCCATCGGCAATGAAACTCTTCCACCGCTCGTAGTCGATCCGCTTCAGCTCCTCCATCGGGATGTAAGAAGCGCTGTTGCGGTCGATCTCGGCAATTCCGTGACGGATGGCAGCTGTCAGCCCTAGTGCGTCCTCGAGCGGCGCAGCGGTCTGACGTGCCCGCGCCATCGTGCTGACGTAGATCGCATCGAGATGCTCATCGGACAGATATTCCGCTACTGCGGCTGCCTGCTGGTTTCCCAAATCCGACAGAGGAGGATCAGCGGGCGAACCGTCGTCCTTGACGACGTGCAGAGGAAGACCGTGCCTGACAAAGATGAGTTCCACGGCGCAGACGATAGGGGTTGTGAACCTGGCCGAGGCAACCGAGGTCAGCCGTTGGGGTGGCGTGGAGGTGTGGTCGGCACGTTGAAGCCGATAGACGCTCTTTCGGGCCTTCGGAACAATGAAACGCGTTCGGTGGGAGTCAGGGTCCAGGTCACCGAGGTGGGGGGATCCTTCGCAGTGTTCTGGAGGCTTGGCAAACCCTCGCCGACCACCGTGCACATCGGTACCCTGCGGATACATGTCGCGCCGTACCAAGATCATCGTCACCATCGGGCCGAGTTCAGATGATGATGAGACGATCATCGGACTCATCGAGGCTGGTATGGACGTGGCCAGAATCAACACGTCGCACGGCACTCTCGAACAGCACCTGCACACCTACGAACGTCTGCGGTCACTGAGCGCCGACGCCGCCAGGCCCCTCGGTATTCTTGTCGATCTTCCTGGCCCGAAGGTGCGGTGCGCTTCGTTCGGTGAGGATGGGGCGTACCTGACCGAGGGCGACCTCATCTCCGTCGTGAGCGGCGATATCGGCAGTACCGCTGATCGGGTCGAGGTGCAGTACGAAACTCTTGTGGCAGACCTTCGCCCTGGCGATCGGCTTGCGTTCGGCGATGGCAACGTCGTGGCGGTCGTGGAAGACAAGACCTCCGACACGCTGAAGGCCAGAGTGATCTTTGGAGGCCTGCTCCGTGGTCGGTCAGGGCTGCACATTCCCTCCGACCGCCTCCGCATCACCGCTCCGACATCGGAGGATTTGAAGCTGTTGGATGCCTTCGTCGAGGTCGGCGTCGACATGGTGGCATTGAGCTTCGTCCGATCCGCTCATGACATCAGGCGTCTTGGCGTAGAGCCGGCGCCTCGTGGCCCGCTGGTCATCGCCAAGATCGAGACGAGGGCGGCTGTCGACAACCTGGAGGGCATCATCCAGGCGTCAGGAGCGGTGATGATCGCTCGTGGCGACCTCGGCGCGGAGTGTCCCATCGAGGAGTTGCCTCATCTCCAGAAGCAGATCATCGAGGCGTGCATTGCTCATGGCCGCCCGGCCATCACTGCTACCCAGATGCTCGAATCGATGATCTCGGCTCCCATCCCGACTCGCGCTGAAGCGAGTGACGTGGCCAACGCAGTGTTCGACGGCTCATCAGCGGTGATGCTGTCGGGAGAGACAGCCATCGGTCGAGATCCTGTCGCCACGGTGAGAACCATGGCCCGCATCACAGAGCGCGCCGACCAGGAGTTCGACTACGAGAGCTGGGCGAATCACATCGGTAACCTGCGGAGCCAGCATCTGGACGACGAGTCGGAGGCCGGTCGCATCACCGACTCCTTGACGATGGCCGCCTGGCAGGTCGCGACTCAGTTGAACGCGAAGGCAATCTTGTGTCTGTCGCGGACCGGGTTCACCGTGAGGAGCATCGCCAGGTTCCGCCCGACGACGCCGATAATCGGATTCAGTCCCGACGATTTGACCGTCCGGCAACTGTCGCTCAGCTGGGGTGCCTATCCGATCAAGACCATCGACCGAGCCACGCCAGGTGAGATGATCAGCGATGCGCTCCAACTCGCCCGCGATCAGGGGGGTCTGCGGTCAGGGGATCTCACGGTTTTCGTCTCGGGTCAATCGACCAAGACACGCGCTACGGACACCCTCAGAGTGATGCGAATCCCGTGATCAGGATCAGCGGTGACAGAGCGTGAGTGAACGGTCCTCGCCGGCATCGATGATCGAGGGCAGCTTCGCGTCGGGAATCGACACCTCTTGACCGAACAGTGAGCATGCGCAGGTCTGCTGGCATTGCTCGAGGTCGTCGCGCTGCACCCAGAGGGCTCCGATCAGCGCTGCGATCACGCCGAGGTAGATCATCCGGGTGAAGACGGCGCGCACGACGCGCCAGACGATGAGTCCGATGATGCCGAGTATGAGCATCGCCACGACGCTTGCCTGGCGGAGACTCTCCGCATCCATCCACTCTGGTAGCACGCTCGCCGAGGGTACCGACTTCCTGGCGCGCTGAGTGCGCGCCCCCGTTGCCTGCCAATGTGGCGAATCGGTGTGGTCTCAGTTGGCCTGTTCGATGTCGAGGAGTTGGTCGACGCGACGCTGATGACGGCCACCCTCGAATTCGGTCGACAGCCACACGCCGACGATCTGCTCGGCCATGGCAGGGGCCACGACCCGCCCGCCCATCGAGAGCACGTTCGCATCGTTGTGCAGTCGGCTCATCTGGGCCATCCAGATGTCATGACAGAGTGCAGCCCTGATGCCGTTGACTTTGTTGGCCGCGATCTGTTCCCCTTGGCCGCTGCCACCCATCACGATGCCTCGTTCGGCGTCGCCGGAGGCAACAGCACGGGCAACACCAGCGCAGATCGGCCCGTAGTCGATCGACTCTGTCGAGTTGGTTCCGTGATCGGCAACCTGGTGGCCGAGAGAACAAAGGTGCTCGATGAGATGAGATTTCAACTCGAAACCTGCGTGGTCACTTCCGATGGCGATGCGCATGGGAACAGATCATTTCACACGTCATCTACGCTCCAGACCATGACAGAACACCCGGTCAACCTCACCCCGAGCGGTCCCCCTCAGACGGTCATCGATCCACCGCCGACCGAACAAGCCGCTTCGCTTGCGGCTGCTCTGGCGCTGCCACCGGGCCAGCAACGTGACGCCGTGTCGGCAGTTGTTGCCAGGTATCCCCGCTATCTGGATGCATGGTCTCAGCTCGGCCGTCTGGCGCGTGACCCCATCGAGGCGTACGCGGCCTTCAGGGTCGGTTATCACCGTGGCCTCGACACGCTCAGGGCATCTGGGTGGCGAGGTTCGGGCTATGTGCTGTGGGAGCACGACTCGAACCGTGGCTTCCTGCGATCGCTGCTCGGCCTCCACCTCGCAGCCCACGCCATCGGCGAGGAGGATGAGGACGAGCGCTGTGCACAGTTCCTGTACCAGTGCGACCCACGTGGTGTGCCGGACGACGAGCTGCCGGCCTGAGCTGACGCTTTCTCCGGCGAAGGCCGCGTCGTCCTCAGCCTCGAACGTCGGAGGAACCGGAGTTCGGTCGCAGGTGCAGCGTGACCCTTCGTCGTGTTCCACGTCTGCTGGGACCGAATCGATGGGTTCTGCAGCGGGACGTCGAAACCGGACGAGACCGATACGGTCGATTCATGGCCGACACCGAGCAACTCAGCGTGACTGTTACCGGGTCAGTGATGGCCGGGGGTCGTTCGGCCAGGATGGGACAGGACAAGGCAGCTCTCGTTCTCGGCGACAAGCCGATGGGAGGATGGGTTCGCGATGCGCTGGCGGCCGCGGATGTCGACTCGGTGGTGCTGGCCGGCGGATCAGCTTCGCTCGGCAGGGATCTCGACCTCGATGTCGTGCCCGATCTGGTGCCGGGGAAAGGTCCACTTTCGGCGCTGCATGCGCTGATGACCCGCTTCGACGCGGTTGTGGTCGTGCCCTGCGACGTGCCGCTGATCACGACCGACGTCATCAACTCGCTGATCGCGTCATGGAGAACGTCGGGTGCGGATGTGGCCTTCGCGACACGAGAGGGCGCAGGCGAACCGCTCGTGTCAGTGTGGCTGTCTTCGACGTGTCTTCCGGTTGTACAACGACACCTCGACCGCAACGACCTCGCGGTTCATGGGCTGTTTGACCAGCTCACCACATGTGCCGTGGACTCCGACCCTGCCAAGCTCGTAAACGTGAACACGCTCGCTGAATTCGAGGAACTGGTCTCGGGTCTCTGACCGGCGTTGCTCTGTGGGCCCCTTGCGCGGCAGTAGGCTGGATCGTTGTCGCGAGGAGACATCTTGACGATCAGCGAGATCGACGTCGACGAACTAGCCGAACTGCTGGCCTCAGGCGCGTCGCTGGTCGACGTTCGGGAACATGACGAGTGGCGTGAGGTAAGGGTGCCTGGAGTTCCCCTTGTGCCGTTGCAGACTGTCCCGGACAACATAGACGTGTTCTCTGTCAGTCAGCCGGTGTACATCATCTGCCGTTCGGGTGCTCGGAGCATGAGGGCAGCCCAGTATCTCGAGTCACAGGGTGTCGAAGCGGTCAACGTCGCCGGCGGTACGAACGCATGGATCGAGAGTGGACGTAACGTCGAATCCGGACCTGCCGGCGAGTGACGCCGAAGACCGGCATACCCGAACTCGATTATCGGTGGATCGACAGCGAGGACCTGCTCGAAGAGGTGATCGAAGCCCTCTGTGCGGCCGACGCGTTCGCACTCGACACGGAGTTCCACCGCGAGCGCACCTATTACCCGAAGCTGGCCCTGATCCAGATTGCCTGGGACGACGATTTGGTGATCATCGATCCGCTCAGAGTCGATGTCGCTCCGCTTGCAAGGGCGCTCACCAGCGCCGGCACCGTAGTGATGCACGCGGCCCAGCAAGACCTCGAGGTTCTGCACCGGGCGTGCGGCACGGTGCCATCACACATCTTCGACACGCAGATCGCCGCCGGCTTCGTTGGTCTGTCCACTCCGAGCCTCAGTACTCTCATTGAGCGGTTCTTGGGGAAGCGTCTCCCGAAGGGCGACCGGCTCACCGACTGGTTGCAGCGCCCGCTGAACGCGGCCCAGAAACAGTACGCCGCCAGTGACGTGGCGTTCCTTCTCGAGGTGAAAGATCTGCTGTCGGCCGATCTCGGCGTGCGTGGCCGACTTGGCTGGGTCGTCGATGAGTGTGAAGGGTTTCGCAACCGGCCACAGGGTGATGCCGACGTCACCGAAGCCTGGATGAAGATCAAAGAGGCCCGCCATTTGCGCGGGCAGGCCCGCGGGTGCGCAAGCAAGCTCGCGGCGTGGCGGGAGACGACCGCAAGGGCGACCGACCAGCCGGTGCGGTTCGTTCTTTCCGACCTCGCTCTCGTCGGCATTGCCCAGAAGGCACCTACTGATGTCGACGGGCTGAAGAAGATTCGTGGCCTCGATGGTCGTCATCTCCGAAACGGTGCTGCTGACGAGATCCTCGGTGCCGTCCGAAGGGGCAAAGACGTGCCACCGAAGTCTCTCGACCGGGGGGAATCCGACAGTGCGGCCCATCTCGAACGACGTCTTCGGCCCGCGGTGACACTCGTGTCGGCGTGGATTTCCCAGGTTGCCCGTGACGAGGCGCTTGATCCGGCACAGTTGGCGACGCGAGCGGACATCATCGAGTACCTGGCCGGCGATCCGGCGGCGCGGTTGCGTACTGGATGGCGCCACGAGATCGCAGGCTCACGTATTTCCGGGTTGGTCGATGGCAACCTGGCCCTGGCGTTTGACGACGGTGAGTTGGTGCTCGTCGATCGGCGGTGATCCCGCGCTCACCCAACGTGACCAGCGAGTTCATCTCATCAGGTGATGTCACGGATGAGTCGCGTGACGCTAGAGTGTGAAGATCCGCGTCGGCAGGAGGGTGCCCATGGTCAAAAAGGGTCGACATCGTCGTTACGAAGAAGCACGCCGTTTCACCCGTGACGCAGCATCCAGCTTCAGTGTCGAGGACTTCGACCTCGATGCTCCTGATCCCTTTGCCCTGCCAGACGTACGGCCATCGGAAGAGGAAGAAGAAGCGCGGCTGGCTGCGAAGTACAGCGGAGACGAGGACTACGAAGGCGAGGACGACGAACACTCGTCCTGAATCTCTTCTTCCAACTGGTGCTGCTGCTGGTCACCTGACGCCAACAACAGATGGACCCATCGTCGGCCAGGCCCCGACTGTTCGAGTCATCACCATTTCGCACATAGCGTCGATCCTCTGGGTCACGGGGGTTCTTCGCGTTCGTAGGCGTCGTCAGCGAGTGCCGACACTGCACCGCAGACGAATCAGTCGCTATCTCTTCGGGCGTGTCGGCATCCCAAGATGGACTGGATGCGCACTGGCCCGGCCCGAGCTTCTTCGCTCGTCGAGGATCTCGCGCATGGCGTCATAGATCTGTTGACCGCAGATGGCGGCCAGCTCCTCCGCGAGGTCGAGGTACACCGGACGGGCACCCTCGAACGCTTCTGGCGCCTCTGTGCACCACCATCCGAAATCTGGACCGCCATCGCCCCAGTCCTTGCGTTCCCACTCGCGAACCATGGTGAAAACGTGGCCGGTCTCGGTTTCGTGGTCTTCGCGGCGCACCGGGACCTGCCAGCACACCTCAGGTTTCGTGTCGACATGCGAAGTTCCCTCTGCGATGGCGAGCTGATGCAGAGCACAGCCGGGACCTCGGGGGTGATCGGTGCGATTCTGGAAGATGCAAGCGTCCTCGAAGATCCTGGTGCGCCAGTCGCCTGCGCCGTCGCGATAGACGGGCCCACCCAGCCGCTCGGCCTCAGCCGCGAACTGCCACGAGGCCTCATCGAGTCGTTGGACGACTGCTTCGACGCGCTGGCGGTCGGCCTCGTCGCTGAAGTATGCGCCGTGCGAGCAGCATCCCAGGTGTGCGTCAGGGTCTCGCTCCTCGCCGATGCCCTGACAGCCTGAACCGAAGATGCAATTCCACGAACTCTCGAGGAACGTGACGTCGAACATCCACGTCCGTTGCTCCGTGGGGTCCTCGAACGACACCCACTGCCGTTGGGGCTGGCTCGAGGCTGAGGACGTTGACGTCGAGGGCTCTGACATGGCCCATGCATCGTACGGGGCCTATCGTTGAGCTGGTGAGCACGATCTCCGATGCGGCCGAGACAATCCAACAGCTCGATACGTCGCAGCTCGTCAAGCATCTCGTCGCCGCTATCGGAGCCGACTCTGTCAAGTCGGGCAGGCTCGATCAGCACCTGTACGCGAAGGATGCCTCGGTCCTACGTGGCACGTCATCGGTGGTCACGCTGCCGCGATGCACTGCCGATGTGCAGGCCATAGTCCGGACGTGCACGGCGAACGGCTTCTCGTTCGTCGCCCGAGGGTCAGGAACTGGCCTGGCCGGTGGGGCTGTACCCCTCGACAATGCGGTGATCATCGCCACCGCCCGAATGAACGCTGTAGAGGAGGTCGACGTCGAGAACGGCTTCGCCTGGGTCCAGCCCGGGGTTCTCAATCTCGACCTCTCTCGGGCACTCCTGCCATATGGCCGCCATTTTGCGCCCGATCCATCATCTCAGCAGGCTTGCTCAATTGGCGGCAACGTCGCGAACAACAGCGGCGGGCCCCACTGTCTCGCCTACGGCGTCACCTCGGCGCACGTACTTGCGATCGAGGTCGTCATGGCCGACGGCGAGACGGTAATGCTCGGCGGTCTCGATGCGGAACCGAGCGGATACGACCTGCGTGGTCTGTTCGTCGGTTCAGAAGGCACCCTGGGGGTAGCGACGCGCATCGCGGTGCGACTGACGCCCAACCCACCAATCGTGAAGACGCTTCTCCTCGACTTCGTCCAGCCGAACGATGGAGCCGCCACCGTGTCGTCGATCATCGCCGCGGGTGTCGTCCCAGCCGCTCTCGAGATGATGGATCAACGCGCCGTAGAGGTGGTCGAGGCGTTCGCGAACGCTGGCTATCCGACCGATGCAGGAGCGGTGCTCTTGGTCGAGCTCGATGGGATGGCCGATGGCGTCGCCGCTGACGTCGAAACAGTCCGCCGAGTCGCACATGCCAACTCGGTCAGATCGGTACGCGTTGCCGCCGATGATGCGGAGCGAGATCTGCTGTGGAAGGGAAGAAGGAATGCCTTCGGAGCCGTCGCACGGCTCAAGCCCGACTACTACCTGCATGACACGGTCGTGCCACGGACGAAGCTGCAGGAAGTCCTCGAGAAGGTCTACGAGATCGCCGACCGCTACGAACTGCTCGCCGTCAACGTTTTCCATGCCGGTGATGGCAATCTCCATCCGATCCTCGCCTACGACAGCAGGGAACCAGGAGTGATGGATCGAGTCCACGCCGCCGGAGCCGAGATTGTGAAGGCATCACTTGACGCGGGAGGGGTCCTGTCCGGCGAGCATGGCATCGGTCTCGAGAAACGGGACTACATGCCGCTGATGTTCACCTCGGCCGATCTTGCTGAGCAAGACCGGGTTCGCTCCGTGTTCGATCCGGCCGACTCCGCCAACCCTATGAAGGTCATTCCTTCCGGGTCCCGATGCGGCGACTTCGCAGGACACACTGGATCGGGCCATACCATCCCTGAGGGTGCGTGGGTGTGACAGCCGTCGAACACGAAAGCGTCGTCGCAGCGTTCGCCGAGGAGATCGGGCGATCAGATCCGGTGGCCGTCGTCGGAGCGAAAACGCAGTGGCTCGTCGGCGGAGAGCCCGCAGAGGGCGTGCGCCTGGTCAGGGCCCCGGCCGGCATCATCTCGTATGAGCCCGCAGAGATGACCGTCAAAGTGCGCGCCGGAACGACCATAGGCTCGCTGAACGAGGAGCTCGGCCAACACCGCCAGATGGTCCCGTTCGATGTTGACGACAGGTCGGCAACGGTAGGTGGCGTGCTGTCGGTGGGGCGAAGTGGCATACGCCGCCGCCGCTACGGCCACATCAGAGACTTCGTGCTGCAAGCGACCTACGTCAATGCGGTCGGTGATGTCATCTCCGCTGGTGGACCAACAGTGAAGAATGTGAGCGGGTACGACTTGTGTCGGCTCATGGTGGGGTCGCTCGGCACGCTGGGCCTCATAGCCGAAGTTGTCTTGCGATGTGTTCCAGTACCCACCGCTTCGCGTTGGTTCACCTACGACGGCGATCCGAGGAACCTGGACGCTTCGCTGTTTCAGGCGTCCAGCATCCTCTGGAACGGCGACACGACCTGGGTGTTGCTCGAAGGCCATGAGGCCGACGTCGAATCGCAGGCCGGCAAGTGTGGGCTGCAACCGACAGAGGGAGCTCCTCTTGTGCCGAAACATGGTCGACTGTCGAAACGTCCTTCCGATCTCTACGGCCTCACAGGCGATTTTCTGGCTGAGATAGGAGTCGGGGTAGTCCATGTCGGGGTTGGCCATCTCGAAACATCGGGTGCGGTCGAGCAGACTGGTGCCCGCCATCTCCATCGTGCTGTCAAGGAACGCATGGATCCGAAGAACCGTCTGAATCCTGGCCGATGTCCGATTCTGTGACCGGAACATTCAATATCGCGCTGGGCCTCGACGCTGACTCGCTCGCGAGTTGCGTGAGCTGCGGGTTGTGTCTTCCGCATTGCCCGACTTATCGGGTGTCGACCGAGGAGATGTCGTCTCCACGAGGCCGAATCGCGCTGATGAACGAGGTGAGCCGCACAGGTGTGGGTGACCAGTCGTTCATCGACTACATGGACGAGTGCATCCAGTGCATGGGATGTGAGACGGCATGTCCGGCAGGTGTGCCGTACGGATCGATGATGGAAGCAACTCGAGAAGCCTTGGCCGAACAGACGGGGTATCAGCCGCGCTGGCGACGGTCAGGGTTCTGGTTTCTGGGGCATCCTCGGCTGTTGAGGGGGGCTAGCTCCATCCTCGCTGTGCTCCAGCGGCTTCATCTCGTGCCGAGCAGACTGGGGCTGCCGAAACTGCCGATCACGCGGCCACGGCTCAGGAGCACAGGCGAAGACGTCATCGTGTTCACCGGGTGTGTGATGGACGCTTGGATGCGAGACGTCCACGTAGCAACCGTCGAGATTCTCGAAGCCCTCGGCCTGAAGGTGCACATTTCAGGCGACGAAGCACCGTGCTGTGGGGCGTTGCAGTCGCATGCTGGACTCGGCGGGCAGGCGCGAGCTCGTGCCGCCGAAGTGGTGATGGGCTTGAAGGGGACCGCCTCGATCGTTGTCAACTCGGCGGGCTGCGGTGCGCAGCTCAAGAATTTCGGAGCGATCCTCGGTACCGCTGAGGCCGCGGCGCTCGAGAGTCGTGTGTTCGATGTGCATGAGTTCCTCGTAACTCGCCTCGACGACCTCGAAGCCCTGGCCGGTGAACGCGACGCTGAGCGTCAGCGCGTGGCGGTGCAGGATCCATGCCATCTACGCCATGTCCAACGGAACCATCTGGACGTTCACGCAGTACTTGAACCGTTTGTTGTCCCGGTTTCGCTCGATGACGAAGGCCTGTGCTGTGGTGCTGGTGGCGCCTACTCGGTGATGCATCCCGACACCGCATCCAGCGTGCGTGATCGCAAGATCGATGCGATCGGCCGCACCGGATGCTCGATGGTCGCTTCAGCGAACCCTGGCTGCATGATGCATTTGGCGGGCGGAGGCCTTGATGTCAGACACCCTGTCGAGATCATCGCCGCCAGCATCGGCCGATAGCATCCGGGTCATGCAAGAGGAACTCGACGGTGTGGCCGACAAGCTCGACGACCTTGTCGAGCAGCTTGCTGATCTGGGTATATCGGCGCTCCGGGAAGCCCTCGAGGATCCTGACAACGACGGAACCCGGCCTGAGATCGAGAAGCGAATCTCTCGCGCACGCCGCAGCGCCGAAAAAGCTTCGGTGATTCTCAGGGGTTCACTGACCAGTGGGATCATCTGATCCCTGCACCTCGCGCGAATCACCGATGATCAGAGGCTTGCGACAGGGATCAGATTGCGTCTCATCTCCTTCAACGCATCCTGGTCGCCTCTCGTGTTACCGACAACGTCGAGGCGCCCGTCAGCAAGGCCGTAGCCGGTGGTGCGCTGCCGAACCGTGCGTCGGAGCGGTTCCGCGATCGCCTTGAAGTCAGCTTCGGTGAGGCCTTGGCCATGCTTTGCCCCAGCGGCGCGGCTGATGTTCTCGTCCATGAGAGTTCCGCCGAGGTCGTTTGCGCCGGCGTTGAGGATCTGGTTTGCGCCCTCGAGACCGATCTTCACCCATGAGACCTGAATGTTGTCGATGTGGCCGTGATAGGCGATGCGTCCGATGGCGTGCATCAGCAACACTTCTCTGAACGTCATCCCTCTGCGGGCCTGTCGCTGTAGGTAGATCGGCGCAGCCATGTGGATGAAGGGCAACGGGATGAATTCGGTGAAGCCCCCAGTGCGCTTCTGCAGATTCCTGGTGGCGACGATGTGCTTTGCCCAACTGTCGGGCTGCTCGACCGACCCACACATGATGGTGATGTTCGAGTGGAGACCGATCGAGTGGGCGGTTTCGTGCACCTCGAGCCACTCGTCGGTGGTGATCTTGTCGGAGCAGAGAATGGCTCTTGCCCGTTCGTCGAGAATCTCTGCGGCTGTTCCCGGCAGGCTCTTCAGTCCAGCATCTTGCAACATCTGTAGGTATTGGACCAGCGGAACCTCGAGGCGCCGGGCGCCCTCGTACACCTCGAGTGCAGTGAAGCCGTGAACGTGCATGTCTGGCACGGCTTCCTTCACTGCACGGGTCACTTCGATGTAATAATCACCGTCGAAGCTGGGATGAATACCGCCCTGGAGCGTGACCTCGGTTGCACCGAGTTCTGCTGCTTCGACGCACCGTTCTTGGATGTCGCCGAGCGTCAGCAGGTACGGATTGCCGCGCAGGTTCAGCGAGAGTGGGCCTTTGCTGAAGCCGCAGAATCTGCACTTGAAGGTGCAGACGTTCGTGTAGTTGATGTTGCGGTTGTGAACCCATGTCAGCGTGTCGCCGACGGTTTCTCTACGGAGTTCGTCGGCAAATCGGGCCACGGCCCGAAGTTCCTCATCGCGAGCGGAGAAAAGAGTGATGATCTCGTCGTGGCCGACCTCTTCGCCGGCACGGGCGCCTGCGAGTACGTCAGCGACTGCACCGGCTGGAAGGAGGATGGGCCCGAGGTCGTCGCTGATGAGCGTCGGAGGCGGGTTCTGGGCGCCCGAATACCAAGCGGTCGACTGGTCCCCGATGACCTCGAACTCGGCCCCTGTGCCCACCTTGGCCGCTTCCATCGTGCGCTCGGGGAAGACGGCACCGGGATCGTCACGGCCGAGACCCTCTGCGTCGCTTCGGTCCATCACAGGGAACCGGTTCGCAGGGTCGAGCCAGATCTGGGGATCGAGCGCGAACTCGGGGTAGATCGTGAGGCGTGGAGCGATGGTGTGGCCCTTGAGCGCTGTCACCTCTCGGAGCCGATCGATTGACGGCCACGGCCTCTCCGGGTTGACGTGATCGGACGTGACTGGCGAGATGCCACCCCAGTCGTCTATGCCGGTATCGATCAGGCCGCCGAAGTCATCTGAAAGATTCGGAGGTGCCTGCAAGTGGATGTCGGACGGCAGGATCATCCTGGCCAGAGCTATGGCCTGCACGTAGGTGTCGTCGGGACATGGCGGGTGGTTGTGCATGGCAGTGCCGACCTTTGGCAGGAAGTTCTGGACGATCACTTCCTGTACGTGCCCATGGGCCCTGTGCGATGCTGCGATGGCTTCCAATGCTTCGACGCGGTCTTCGAGACTCTCGCCGATCCCAACCAGAATTCCTGTGGTGAACGGAATCTTCAGGCGACCTGCAGACTCGAGCGTTGCGAGGCGCCGCGATGGATGCTTGTCGGGAGCACCGCGATGGGCCGGCAGATTCGGGTTGAGCGACTCGAGCATCATCCCTTGGCTCGGCGAAACCGCCCGTAATGCAGCGAGCTCGTTCTCGTGGAGCGCTCCTGGGTTGGCGTGGGGGAGCAGTCCCGTCTTGTCGCGGACCATCTCACACATGGCGACCAGATACTCGATGGTCGTCGCGTAGCCGCGATCGGCCAGCCATTCTGCGGCCGCCGGATACCTGAGTTCGGGTCGCTCGCCGAGCGTGAACAGTGCCTCGTGCGTGCCGACCGCCGCGCCGGCCCGCGCGATGTCGAGGATCTGCTCTGGTGTGAGAAATGGAGCATCGAGACGAGCGGGCGGCTGCGCGAACGTGCAGTAGCCGCATTTGTCTCGGCACAGCATCGTGAGCGGGATGAACACCTTCGGCGAATACGTAACCCGATTGCCGAACGCAGCATCACGGCGCTGTCCGGCCAATGCGACAAGGTCGGCAAGTGGCATCGCAATCAGCTCGGCAACGGTTTTCGTGGTGGTCACGCGGGGAGTCCTGACGTTCGAGATCTGATGTGGGTCGGCTCGACGTGCTCGCTACAGGTCGGGCACAGAAGAAGTTGCTCGAGGGGCGTCTCGCAACGGTCGTGCACGAGAACGGTTGGTGGCTCCCCTTTGGTGCACCAGCGGTCGCCCCAGCTCATGAGGGCCACCAAGGCAGGGGAGAGCTCTAGCCCCCGGGGGGTCAGCCTGTACTCGTATCGAGGCGGCCGTTCGTTGTAACCGACCTTGCGGACGACGTCGGCATCGACCAGGCGGCTGAGCCGGTCGGCGAGAAGGTTCTTCGCTATGCCGAGGTCGTCGTGAAGCTGCGAGAAACGGCGAACGCCGCGGAAGATGTCACGCAGAATCAGCAGTGTCCAACGGTCGCCGATGATGTCGAGCGTGCCCTCGATGGAGCAATGCCCGTCACTTGCGTGAATGTCATCGAGTTGACAGCGGCTGACCACCGGTTGCACCACCTCCAGAACAGTGACGCTAGCGGGGGTCAGTTTCGAATTGCAACCATCTAGAACGTGGCGGCTTTCTCGGTGAGGGTGACAATGAGATCGTCGAAGGCAGCGATGAAACTGGCCACGCCTTCTCGCTCGAGTTGAACTGCCACGTCGTCGATGTCGACGCCGGCAGCCGCGATCTGCTTCAGAGTGAGTGCAGCGCCGTCGGGGTCGGCATCGATGGTCCGTTCCGCTGTTCCGTGATCGATGAACGATCCGATGGTGTTGTCTGGCATGGTGTTCACCGAATCGGGGCCGATCAACTCGTCGACGTACAAGGTGTCCGGGTAGCTCGGGTTCTTCGTCGAGGTCGAGGCCCACAGTGGTCGCTGCACCTGTGCGCCCCTGGCTCGCAGCGCATCCCAACGAGCCCCGCTGAAGGTGTCGAGAAAGACCGCGTAGGCGGCGCGAGCCTGGGCGATGGCGCCGGTGCCGCGCAGCGCTAATGCCTCGTTGCTCCCCATCGCGCCGAGTCGGTTGTCGATTTCGGTGTCGACGCGAGAGATGAAGAAGCTGGCAACGCTCGAGACCTTCGACAAGTCCCCCTCGGCTCGTTCGAGTCCAGAAACGTATGCCTCCATCACATCGCGGTAACGGTCGACCGAGAAGATCAGGGTCACGTTGATGCTGCGCCGCTCCGCGATCATCTGCTCTATAGATCCCAGACCGGCCTCGGTGCCGGGAATCTTCACCATCAGGTTGGGCTGGTCGATGGACTCGTGCAGCGCCCTGGCCGCAGCGGTCGTGCCTTCGGTCTCGTGGGCCAGCGAGGGATCGACCTCGACCGAGACGAATCCGTCAGTACCATCAGACGAGTCGTACACGGGTCGAAGAATCGCGAGAGCGGCCTTGATGTCGGAGGTGACCAGCTGCCAGTACGCCGACGTCACGTCGTGTCCCTCGGCGATCAGCGAGCGGAACTGCGTGTCGTAGTCCGCGCTGCCACTGATGGCCTTCTGAAAGATCGAGGGGTTGCTGGTGAGGCCGCGAATACCGGAGTCGATCCAGCGTTGGAGCTCACCGTTCTCGATCCAGTCGCGTCGAAGGTTGTCGAGCCACGGGCTCTGGCCTTGTTCCCACAGTGCGGCGAGCGGGGTCATACCGTTCTCCAGTTCAGAAGGGTTCCGGAATTCAACTGATCGCTGCGGTGGCAGCCGCTACGACGTTGTCGAGGTTGATGCCTAGCTCCGCCATTGCCTGACCGCCGGGGGCTGATGTACCGAAGCGATCTATCGAGACGTGTGACCCGGCCCACCTCGACCACCCGAAGCTGGTGGCGGCTTCGACGGACACTGCGGGGACACCGGGTGCGATCACCGAGTCGCGGTAGGTCTGATCTTGGTCCTCGAACAGCTCCCAGCACGGCATCGACACCACAGCGGCCACGATGCCGTCGTCGGCGAGTCGTGCCGCCGCCTCGACGCACAGCTGGACTTCACTTCCGGTGCCGATGAGCGTCACCGCCGGCGACGCGGGTTGGCTGAGCGAATAAGCACCCTTCGCCACCTGACCCGCGTGTTCGGTTCCTTCCAGTACAGGCACGTTTTGCCTGGTCAGGATCATTGCTGAGGGGCCGTCGGCATCGACGGCGACGCCCCAGGCTTGAGCGACCTCGTTGGCGTCGGCCGGCCGGAAGACCCTCAGGCCCGGGATAGCGCGTAGCGACGCAACTTGTTCGATCGGCTGATGGGTCGGGCCGTCTTCGCCGACACCGACGCTGTCATGGCTCCATACGTAGACGACCTTCGCGTTGCTGAGCGCCGAGAGCCTTACAGCGCCACGCATATAGTCGGCGAACACGAGAAACGTGCCGATGACAGGAAGCACGCCTCCATGGAGCGCCATGCCGTTGGCGATCGCGCCCATCGCGTGTTCACGGACTCCATAGGGAATCAACCTGCCTTCGGGCTTCTTGGCGCTCATGAGGTCGGTGTCGAGTTTCGTACCGGTGTTGCCCGTGAGATCGGCCGAGCCTGACACAAGACCCGGGACGACATCGGCGATGGCACCAATCACCTTCGAGTTGGCGTTGCGGGTCGCGAAGGACTCTCCGGCAGGGAAGATTGGCAGCGAGTCGGCCCAGCCGGGACGTCCGGCTGCGCTCATGCAAGCATCGAATCGCTCCCGGTTGCCTCCCCAGTCGGCCAGACGTCTTTCCCAGGCTTCGCGTGCTGCGCTGCCCGAGGTCCCCGCGGCGCGGAACGCTTCGAGCACGTCATCGTCGATCTGGAATGGCTCGGTCAGTCCGAGAATTGTCTTCGTGGCCGCGATCTCTTCGTTGTCGGTGATGGCGCCATGCGCTTCCGGCGTGTCAACGGAATTCGGAAGGGGGTAGCCGATGTGTGACCGGAGGACGACGAGCGAAGGGGCATCCTCGACCTCTCCAGCCCGTCCGATGGCTGCCTCGATGGCGTCGAGGTCGTTTGCGACTTCGCCGATCTCTTCGACATGCCAGCCATAGGACCGGAAACGAGCAGCGGCATCATCGGTCAGTGTGATGGTGGTCGGGCCGTCAATGGTGATCCGATTGTCGTCGTAGATACAGGTGAGCCTTCCGAGACCCTGGTGACCAGCGAGAGAGGCTGCTTCGTGGCTGATGCCTTCCATGAGGTCGCCGTCGGAGACGATCGCGTATGTCCTGTGATCGACCAGACCTGCCCCGAAGCGCGAACGCAGGTGACGTTCGGCGATGGCCATGCCGACCGCGTTGGCGAGGCCCTGACCGAGTGGTCCGGTGGTGACCTCGACGCCTGCGGTGTGTCCGACCTCGGGGTGACCCGGCGTAGCGCTACCGAACTGCCGAAAGTTCTTGATGTCGTCGATCGTCAACCCGTGGCCTGTGAGGTGCAGCATCGAATAGAGCAGCATCGATGCATGGCCTGGACTGAGGACGAACCGGTCCCGGTCGGCCCAGTACGGGTTTTCCGCGTCATAGGTCATGATCCGCGTCCACAGCACATGCGCCAGTGGGGCAAGAGCCATTGCCGTGCCGGTGTGGCCGGAATTTGCTGCCTTTACTGCGTCGAGTGCGAGTCCGCGAATGGTGTTGACCTGGCGTGTCTCGAGATCGATGGTCACTCGCCCTCCAGTGTGCGACCGAGCGCGATCACACTATCTGGCGCCGCCGACGAAGAAGGCCATGGCGGCGGTGAATCCGTGGACGTACGAACGGTCTCCCACCGGGCCAATCTCACCGGCGCAGAGCATGCCGGCGACAGCGCCGATCCCGAGTCGCTCATTGATGGTGGCTGCGTCGTGGTCGAACTCTTCGAACAGGCTCACGCCCCTTCCGTTACCGCTGAAAAGCAACGCGCTCTGTGCCTGTCCTGCGTTCCAGAGGTTCAGCCGGAGATCTTCTCCCGCACTCGCTGCGTCTCTGATCTGGAACTGGACGGTGTCTCCCACCTCGACCTTGTCACTGATGACGAGCGATCCTGTCGGGAGGTCGACATCAATGATTGGCCGGATCAGGAAGTCGCCGCGGTCGAGTGTCGACTTGCGTTCGTCGACGACTCTTCCCAAGTGGAGACTGCTGTTGACCAGTCGCTGGTCGTGCCCTGTGAGATCGCCGAAGAGTTGCTCGAGCTGTTCCCGCGCTGTCTTTCCTGCCATCGAGTCGATGCGATTGCCCTCGCAGGCAGTGATGGTCATCGGAACGCCGATGGGCCGGCAGCCCTGGGAAACCACTGACAACACCCGGTCCTGCCCGACCAGAAGGCCGACGGCTCCCTCGGCGACGACCGCGTCGTCGAAGAGCATGCGAACAGTTCCAGGACCCTTCGAGGGTGAAGAGATTCCCCCGATGACGGTGAGGCCAGGGTGGAGCCGCTCCAGTTCGACGAGTGCATCGTCAACCGGAAACGAATGCGGGTCAGCCAGCAAGATCAGGGTCGAGCTCGTTGGATCGGAGATCAGCTCACTTGTGGGAGGGTCGCTCGTGAGGTGCTGTCCACCGGTCTTGGAGAATTTCAACGGCGTCGCATCGTCGATGGTCGCTGACCAGATCGAAAGGGCGGGAGCCTGTTCGACTTCCTTGGCTCCGCCGATGATCGAACTGCTGGTCGTGCCGATCAGGGAACCACCGAGAAGCTCTCGTAGCGCGGCGTGGATGTTGTGCACAGAACCCAAGTGCTCGTTCGAGATGAACGCCACGCTGATGTCGGGGCGTTCGCCGAGTCGTTCGAGGACATCGCCGATCACTTCGCCAACGGCCATTGCTGCGTCGGGGTGGCTCGACATCGAGGCCGCGAAGCCCACGGGGTCAGGCTGGGTTGACCGTGAGCGGAACAGTCACCACGGGACCCTGATCGATGCGGCAATGCGCCTCGATGGTTCCTGGTCGGTCCCAGGTCAACTCGCCCCGGATCAGGCGATAGTTGAACTTGCCCGGCTCTACCTGAAGCGGTTGGACATTTCTCGCCACCTGTTCACTGCCGGCCATGAACCGCACTTCGAGAGCCCCGATCCCGGTTGCATCCTCTGGACAGCGGACGAGCACCAGAAGATGCGGCTCGAGTGACACGGGGAAAGTCGATGCCGTTGTCGAGAAGTACACGCCGGTGAGATCGAGTCGAGCCGAACCTCCGGTGTCCTGACGAATGTCGAATTGGTCGACGAAGAGTGCTGAGACTATTTCCACGGTGCGAGGCTAGCCAGAGTCTCGCTTGTGCAACGGGAGCATCGAGGAGCGGTCTCAGCGTGCAAGGCGGCAAGGCCCGACAGGTGTCGGTGGGCGACTGAGGTTCAGCGCAACCGACGGCCATCTCGCCACACGGCCCTCACGTGCCATGTGTGGTCGAGAGCAACGAGGTCGGCGCGCGCTCCGACGGCGATGACTCCTCTGTCTCGTGCCCCTATCAATCGACTCGGATTCGTCGATGTCGCCGCCACCGCGTGCTCGACGGACACGCCGATCGCCACCAGATTCGCGAAGCAGTCGGCCAGCGAGGCTGTGCTGCCGGCGATGGTTCCGTTGGACAGGCGTGCCGCGGCACCGTGTCCGCCGCTCACGAATTCCGGACGGAGTTGGCCTTCGCTCAGATGAGCGACGTTGTCGGAGACCGCGACAAGACGTTCGGGTGGCTTGCAGCGCACCGCGACCCGAAGGGCTCGAGCCGAGACATGCTCCAGATCTGCGATGACTGATGTCGACATGTCGTCCTTCACCAGCGACCAGCCGACCACGGTCTCATCTCTGTGATGCAACCCAGGCATGGCGTTGAAGAGATGGGTCACCAGTGAGGCCCCTGCTCCAGCGACGGCTTCGAGTTCAGCGGTGGTTGCCTCGGTGTGGCCGATGGCCACGACGATCCCCCGTTCGACCAGAGCCGCGGCGAGTTCGACGGCCCCGCTGACCTCTGGTCCGATCGTCATGAGCCGCACTGTGCCCGTGAGACCTGCGACGAAGTCGAGGTCGGGTCCTACGATGTGGTCTCGTCGGTGGGCCCCTTTACGCCGACCCAGAAACGGGCCTTCCAGATGGAGGCCGAGAATTGAAGCGGTGCCGTTGGCGGCTTGGATACAGGTGGCACCGTCGACCGCTTCGATCCGCGCTGAATATTCATCGAGGGGCCTGGTCACGACGGTTGGCAACCATGACGTGGTGCCGGCTCGGACGAGCATGCCATCGAGCCGGAGAATGTCCTCGGCCGACGCCGTCGCGATGTCGACATCGTCGCGACCGTTCACCTGGAGATCGACGAATCCAGGAACGAGCGTGACGTCCATGGCGTCGGAGGTGCCGGCTCGCCGCTCGACGCAGCTGATGATCCCGTCGGTGATCTCGATCCCTGCCGGCGCGATCAACCCGAAAGGCGTCACGGCACGCTCCACGGTGATCTCCCTGGTTCCGCCATCGGCAGAACAGGGCGGTTGCTGGCTCATGGGCCAACCGTAAACGTCGGCGGGGTACCTTCGCATCAATGGGTGCACGTCTGGGAATTGACCTCGACGGCGTGGTCGTGGACTTCTCCGGCGGATGGGTCAGTCGCTACAACGCCGAGTTCGGCACGAACATCGCGGTAGGAGATGTGGTCACGTGGGGCGCTCCTCGGGAGCTGACCCATTTCAGAAGCATGTCGCGGTTCTGGTCTTGGGCACGAACGTGCGGCGATGGTCGATCGCTGTTTCATGTGCTCGAGCCGTACCCGGGAGCGCTGGCCGGGCTTGACTCTCTGGTCGCTGCGGGACATGACGTGGTCATCGTCACCACCAAGCCGAACTTCGCGATCCGAGACACTCACGAGTGGCTCGTTCGCCACGAGATTCCAGCGGTGGAGGTCCACATCGTCGACGACAAAGCCGCTGTGGACTGCGACGTGTACGTCGACGACGCTATGCACAACCTCCAGTCATATCGAGACCGACGGCCCGATGCGGTGGTGGTGCGCTGGGTTCAGCCGTGGAACTCAGCTGTCGTCGGTGCGCTCGATGCGACGAACTGGGACGAGATCAAGAAGTTTGCAGACATGCTCGGTCGGGCCTGACTAGGTTGGGCGCACGCAGCGGTACCCGCTGCCACGGAGGGAACGATGATGAAGAGATACTGGCTTCCGATGGTGGCCTGTCTTGCGCTCTTTGCCGCTGCGTGTGGGGACTCGGATGAACCGGCGAACACGCAAGAGCTGAGCGAAGAGACGCCAGAAGTCACAGAAGCGGCTGGATGGCCCGAAAAGATCGTGTTCGGTTTCGTGCCGTCACAAGAACAAGAGAGCTTGCAGGACGACATCGCGCCGTTCATCGAAGTGTTGGAGGACGCTCTCGGTATCGAGGTCGAAGGAGTCGTCACGACCGACTACACCGGGCTCGTCACTGCGATGGGAACAGGGACCGCCGATCTCGGCGCTTTTGGCCCGTTCGGCTATGTGCTCGGAACCCAGCAGTTCGACAACATCGAAGTGCTGATCCAGTCGATCCGGTTTGGTAGCGCCACGTACCACGGTCAGTGGTTCACCAACGACCCGAGCTTGTGCGACGACACACCGCTCCCGGCCACCTCGCTGGAGAACAGCCCGAACGGCGTCGTTCAGGTCGCTGCACTCGATGCCGTTGCGCTTCAGGTCGGGGTGGCCTTCGGCGACGACGGTCCGGAACTGACCGACGCAACCGACGACGGAACCGCGATCAAGCCTGGCTCGAGTTGCATGGCCGACTTGTCAAGCATCGCGGGGTTGACGGTCGCCTACACCACGGAGAGTTCGACATCTGGCTACCTGTTCCCTGCACTTCAGTTGACAGACCTCGGCCTCGATCCGCAGGCCGACGTGAACCCCGTGTTTGCGGGTGGTCACGATGCGGCAGTGACGGCTGTGTACAACGGCGATGCCGATGTCGGTTTGAGCTTCGATGACGCCCGAAGGACGATCCGACGTGAGAACCCCGACGTGGGCGAGAAGGTCATCGTGTTCAACATCACCGATGAGATTCCCAACGATGTCGTGGCCATCAACAGTTCGCTCCCGCAGGATCTGAAGGACGCGATCTACGACGCTGTTGATGCCTATCTCGCAACTGAGGAGGGCGAGCTGGTATTCGACAAGATCTACGGTTGGACCGGAATTCGCCGCGCCGTCGAGAGCGACTTCGACATCGTTCGTCAGGCGGCAGAGAATCTCGGGATCACCGATCCACCGTAGACGTCGCGCGAGGTCGGGTTCATGATCGAGTTCAACGACGTTTCGGTCACCTATCGGGGCGGCGTTCAGGCATTGCGCAATGTCGATTTGGCCGTTGGCGACGGCGAGTTCGTCGTCGTGGTCGGACTGTCGGGCGCTGGCAAGTCGACCCTGCTGCGCTGTCTCAACGGCCTTGTCCCTGCGACTGGTGGCTCGATCCGAGTCGACGGCGTGGAGGTTGTCGGTGCGTCATCAGCTGTGCTGCGCCAGGTGAGGTCGAATATCGGGATGATCTTTCAGACGTTCAATCTCGTGCACAGGACGTCTGTCGAGAACAACGTGCTCATGGGTCGCCTGGCCCAAGTACCTGCGTGGCGTTCCACGTTGGGTCGGTGGCCTGCGGGCGATCGCGAGATCGCCATGCAAGCCCTCGAGCGAGTGGGCATCGTCGACAAGGCTTTTGTTCGGGCTTCGGACCTGTCGGGCGGTCAGCAACAACGGGTCGGAATTGCAAGAGCGTTGGCTCAGGAGCCGACGGTCATGCTCGCCGATGAGCCCGTCGCCGCGCTCGACCCGATCACGAGCCGTCAGGTCATGGGTGATCTACGAAGAATCAACCAGGACCTCGGCATCACCACTATCGTCAATCTCCACTTCCTGGACTTGGCACGCGAGTACGGCAAGCGTCTGATCGGGCTTCGTGATGGCGAGATCGTGTTCGACGGTGACATCGCCGATGTCGATGACGACACGTTCACCGAAATCTACGGCAGGGACATCAAAACATCTGATCTCCTCACGGTCGACGGCATGGACGAGACGATGAAGTGACCACCGCAGGCGTGACCGGCGAGGTCAAGCGCCCCGTTCGGCCGCGTCGAAGAGCCCGATTCTTTTTCGTCGCTTCTGCGGTCGCCGGATTCACCGTCTTTGCGGCCGATCAGGTCGGCTTCACGTTCTCGACATTCTGGGAGATCTGGACCAACCCGCTGTGGGAGAAGTTCTGGCCTGTTCCCTGGGACTGGGTACTTGATGAGGGCAACGTTCTCGGGCCGCTTGTCGAGACTTTCCAGATCGCCATCGTGGCGACCATCATCGGCTGTGGGTTGGCCCTGCCGATCTCGTTCGCCATGTCGCGGCTCACGACACCGAATCGTGTCGTGTACTACGCGTCGAAGGCGGTCATGAATGTCGTGCGCGCGGTGCCTGATCTGTTCTGGGCCAAATTACTCGTGACCGCCATCGGCATCGGTGCCTTCGCAGGATCGTGGGCGTTGTCGGTTTTCTCGCTGGCAGTGATGGTCAAGCTCTTCAGCGAGACCATCGATGCCGCCGACGATCGACCACTGGAAGCGGCGCGGGCTGCAGGCGGGCGCCACGCGCCTGCCGTCACCACCGGTGTCTTACCGACGGTGTTCCCTGCCTATGTGGCCTACGCGTTGTATGTCTTCGAGTTGAACATCAGGGCAAGTCTGGTACTTGGCCTGGTCGGTGCCGGCGGCGTGGGAAGGGTCGTCGAGACGCAGCGACAGTTCTTCCGGTTCGACAGGATCCTCGGAATGCTGCTCATCATCTTCGCCGTGGTGGTCGCGATCGAGCAGATCTCGGTGGCTATCAGAAAGCGGCTGGTCTGATGTCGGCTCCTGCGCTGGACAGGCCGACGACACGCCCGAGCAGGCCGAATCACAAGATTCAGCGGTTCGCAACCGTGCTGCTGTTCGGGGTAGCTCTGGGGTGGTCAATCACCGGGCTCGACATCACCTTGTCCCGATTGGCATCGGCACCTTCCGACGCGTGGGGTGTGTTCAGCCTGATGTTTCCACCCGACTTTGCGACCGAGTTCGAACGAGGCGTGCTGGGTAAGGTTTTCGAGTCGGTCTACATAGCTTGGATCGGCACCACGATCGCTGCGGTGCTGTCACTTCCCCTGGCGTTTCTCGCCGCCACAAACGTGGCTCCGATGTGGATCCGCGTTCCGACACGTCAGCTGTTCAACGCGATCCGGGCGGTCCCTGAACTGATCGTTGCCGTCGTGCTTCTCGGGGTGACGGGTCTCGGCCCTTGGGCCGGGGCGCTGGCCATCGGGCTTCACTCGGTCGGCACCCTCGGGAAGTTGTCGACCGAGGCCATCGAGAGCATCGACGCCGGACCGCTGGAGGCCGTCGAAGCGTGTGGCGGTCGATGGGCGTCTGGTATGCGTTGGGGCGTGCTGCCCCAGGTGCTTCCCACCATCACGTCGTATTGGCTGTTCCGGTTCGAGATCAACGTCAGGGCATCTGCTGTGCTGGGCATGATCGGTGCAGGTGGCGTCGGAGCCGAACTGGTCGCTCTCCTGAATTTCCGTGACTTCGACGGCGTCGGCGCCGTGCTCATCGTGACGGTCGTGGTTGTTGTGATCATCGACACCGTGTCCGCGGGAGTGAGGCGGCGCATCATTGCGGGGACCACACCGGATCGGAGGGGCGCGGCCACAATCGACGACCTGCTCGGAACCTCGCTGAACCGCTGATTTCGCTGTCGCATACGCGCCCGTATCTGCGTACTACCGTCGCGTCGATGCACACAGCAGAGACCCGCACGCTCTCGGAGGCCGATTCCAAGGCACTGCTGGCGGAGCACGACGTTCCGTTCGCGCCAGAACGCGTTGTGTCAGGCACGTCCGATGCTGTCGAAGCTGCCGCTGAACTGGGGTTTCCCGTTGTCGTGAAGCTGTGCGGCGACACCATCTCTCACAAGACCGAGCGAGGTCTGGTGCGGCTGAACCTCGGCGACACCTCCGCAGTGGAGGCAGCAGCGTCAGAGCTGTTGGCCCTGGCGACTCCCGACGACGGTCGTGTTGCGCTGCTCGTTGCCCCGATGGTAACGGGCCATCGAGAGTTGATCGCCGGACTTCATCTCGACCCCATTTTCGGTATGACCGTGATGCTCGGTGTCGGTGGAGTGTTGGCCGAGGTGGTGGCGGATGTCGTGTTCAGGCTAGTGCCGATTTCCGTCGTCGATGCCTGCGAGATGATCGACGGTCTCGAGGCGCAGAAGTTCCTCGGACCGTTCAGGGGCGAGCCGGAAGTCGATCGTCAGGCGCTTATCGGCGTGCTCACGGGGTTGTCGGCAGCAGCAATGGCCCGCGACGACCTGGTTTCGGCCGATCTCAATCCTCTGATCGTCAGCGACGGCCGGCCGGTTGCAGTCGACGCACTCGTTGAATTGTCCGTCTGATGGTGGGTCGGGTCCACTTCGATGCGCTGTTCGATCCCAAGGGCGTCGTCGTTGCCGGTGCGTCCTCGCACCCTGGCAAGTTCGGGTTCGTGTCTTTACACAACATTCTGCGTGGTGGGTACCAGGGTCGCGTCCAGGCCACGAACCTGAACGGTGAGACTGTCCTCGGTATCGAGACGGTCGCATCGCTCGACGACCTCGATGACGGCTCGTTTGACCTCGTCTTCGTTTGCACGCCGGCGTCGACGAGTCTGGATCTGCTTCGTGCTGCTCATCGCAAGGGAGCAAAAGCAGTGTTCCTCACCAACGCCGGCTACGGAGAGGCCGGCGAAAGTGGTCAGCGGGCCCAGGATCAACTTGTTGCGGTAGCAGAAGAGCTCGACATGTTGGTTGCCGGGCCGAACGGCCAGGGTGTCGTGTCGACCCCGAGCAACCTCTGTGCCCAGATCGTTGCGCCGTATCCACCGGCAGGTGGGATCGGACTCGCAAGTCAGTCCGGAAATTTCGTGTCCTCGTTCATGAACTATGCGACCGCTTCTGGCATCGGCATCAGCCGAGCCGTGTCGGCCGGTAACGCTGCGCAGGTCACGGTCGGCGACTACCTCGAGTACTTCGCCGGCGACGAGGCAACATCGGTCGGCCTCGCGTACATCGAGGGTGTCGGTGACGGCCGCGAGCTCTACGAGCGATTCAGGACCATCGCCGAGAAGATGCCGCTCGTTGTCGTCAGAGGCGGGGCGACCGCAGGCGGGGCGCAGGCTGCTGCCAGCCACACCGGGGCCCTGGCCGCGGACGATGCCGTTTTCGACGGGATGTGCGCGCAGGCAGGCGTGGTGAGAGCTCCGACCATCGAATCGGCATTTGACATCGCGGCGACGTTCGCAACGCAGCCGCTTCCGAAAGGACCGAACACCTGCGTTCTCACCACAGCAGGCGGCTGGGGCGTGGTGACCGCAGACGCGATTCACCGGTCGTCACTGACCCTCATGGACCTACCCGCCGATCTTCGCGATGCGATCGACGCGAAGTTGCCGCCCCGATGGAGCAGGAGCAATCCGGTCGATCTGGCCGGGGCCGAGACCAGAGACACGATCCCCGAGGTCATGCAGATGATCGCAGAGCACCCCGACGTGGATGCGATCGTGTACATCGGTCTTGGGATACAGACGAACCAGGCAACACTGATGAAGACCGGCCCGTACTATCCCGAGCACGGCACCGGCCGCATCGTCGAGTTCCACGAACGCCAAGACGAGCGCTACGCCGCTGCGGCATGTGACATCAGCGTCGCGACCGGCAAGCCGATCCTGACTGCGACAGAACTCGCCGTTACCAACCCTTCCAACTCCGGTCCTGCGGCGGTCAGGACCAGTGGTCGATTCTGTTACCCGTCATCCAATCGGGCGGTGGCCGCCCTCGATGCCGTGTGGCGGACGGTGCTTCACCGGGCCGCGCGGGCCTCCTAGGTTGCTCGAGATGTCCAGTCGGGTGATCTCGTGGATCATCGCTGTCATCGGTACGATCACCGTTGCACTCCTGGTGATCGTTCCGGTCATCGCGTCCAAAGACAAACGCCGCGATCTGCAGGCTGTCGATGCCACGGTTTTGGTCGAGGCTGTTCAGCAGCTTGCCCCTGAAGGCGACATCGGCAAGGGGCCGACCGATCTTTTGTCGGTACGAAGGGCACCGGGTGTGTTGCTCGAGCCGGTGCTGCGAAGAAAAGCTGTCGAGGCGGTGGCAGGACTCGGTGGTGACTATCCAGACCCGGCATGCCTCTCGGTCCGTATCGACGGGCGTGAAGTTCTCCACACTGGAACCGCCGCGGCCCTGATTCCTGCCTCGGTGCAGAAGTTGCTCACTGCGAAGGCAGTGCTCGACACGATAGGGCCGGACGAGAGACTCACGACGCGGGTCCTGACGACAGCGGAGGTCGTGGCTGGAGAGATCAAGGGGAACCTCGTGCTCGTCGGCGGCGGCGATCCGATGCTCGCCCAACAGCCATACGCCGACGCGTACCGGCGCCAGCCGCAGCTTCGCACGTCGCTGGAAGCGCTAGCAGACGCCATCGCCGAGACCGGAGTCACGCGGGTCAGGGGCAGAATCGTGGTGAACGACGACCGTTATGACAAGGTTCGGTTCGTCGAGAGTTGGCCCGACCGTTATCTGACGCAGTTCAACTCGGGCCCAATCGGCGCCCTCACAGTCAATGACGGGTTCTCAGAGTGGGAACCGGCAAGGGTGTACGCCAAGGACCCAGCCATCTACGCGGGCCAGGTGCTCGACCGCGAGCTGAACCGCAGAGGCGTCAGAGTCGATGGGGCCACCAGGCGGGGCGACGTCCCTAGCGACGCCTTGGAGTTCGCCTCGATCGACAGCCCGACGATCGGCGAGATGGTGCAACAGATGCTGCGCGAGTCCGACAACAATACGGCAGAGTCGCTGATGAAGGAGATGGGGTATCGCAGGGACGGGCTCGGCACGACCGGCGGCGGGGCCGAGGTCGTCTTCGACGTGGCACGTGAAGCTGGATTCGATGTGTCCGGGCTCGTGGTTGTTGATGGCTCAGGTCTCGATCGTGGCAACCTGGTGACGTGCGCTGTGCTTGCCGAGTTGCTGGAACTCGCAGGGCCCGACTCGACAATCGGAGCGGGACTTGCGGTCGCGGCCGAGAGCGGAACCATCAGCCATCGCTTTGGCGACACTGACGTTGCAGGTCATCTGCATGCCAAGACTGGTCTGCTGAACAACGTGAACGGATTCGCCGGATGGGTCGAGTCGGTCGATGGAACCATCGTGACTTTTGCCCAACTGTTGAACGGCACTCCGCTGAACTCGCGTGTCGGATTCGATCTGCAGGACAGCCTGGCGGCCGATCTTTTCGCCGTAACACTCGACATCGAGGTTGCCGACGTGAGCCTTCCCGACCGTTCGAGTGATGTGGAGCAGTGAAATGAACGCCGTCGAGACCCCGATGTTTCCCCTCGGAACGGTGCTGGTACCAACTGCAACGATGCCGTTGCACGTGTTCGAGCCGCGCTATCGGGCGATGATCAAACATTGTCTTCTCGAACAAGAGGAGTTCGGTGTCGTGCTGATCGAACGGGGACACGAGGTTGGCGGCGGCGACGACAGGCTTCCTGTCGGCTGCCTCGCCCGCATCGATCAGTTCCAGGAAGCCCCTGACGGGCGATACGGTCTTCTCTGCGTCGGCACCCAGCGGATACAGGTGACCGACTGGCTCGATGACGACCCTTTTCCCCGTGCGATGACGGTGCGGTTTCCTGACCAGGACGACGGAGCACCCGAAGAGATCGCCGAACTTTCGTCGCAGGTCGCTACCGCGGTGAGAGCCGCACTTCGGCTGGCCGAGGAGCTTCGACTCGGAGGGCCGGATCCGCTCATAGAATTGTCATCCGATCCGACCGTTCTTGGGTATCAGGCGTTGCAGATGACCCCGGTCGGACCGTTCGACACGTACCGCTGTCTCGAGGCAGCAAGTGTTGTCGGCCGTCTGCGTCTCGTACATCAGGTCGTGACAGAAGCAGTTGAGCTATTGCGAATGCGTACCGCGCCACCGACGGACGGCTGATCTCGAAATCTGTCGCGCGAAATGGTGCCGGCGCATGGCAAGCTTGCTGAGCGCAATGTTCACGCCCGCAAGCAGCGGAGGATCGGGTGGCCGACAAGAAGTCAGCGAAGGACGAAAAGACGTCACTCTCCGGTCTGACCGGCGACGTGAAAGAGCTCGTCGACATGCTGAAGGCATACGCCCGCCAGGAAACGCTGGGGCCGTTCAGAGACGTGGGCCGCTTCATCGCGATGGGTGTGGCTGGCTCGGTCTTTCTCGCCATCGGCGCGTTGCTGATGCTGCTCGCGGGTTTGCGTGCGCTGCAGACCGAGACCGGAAGCTGGTTCACCGGCAGCCTGTCGTGGATCCCTTACTTCATCATGATGTTCGCGGGAATCCTGGTGATGGCGTTGTCGGCACGGGCGATCGTGAAGTCCAGTGGAGGAAACGCGTGAGCAAGAGATCGAAGGCCGCTGACGAAGAAGACCTGATTTCGCGCGACGACATCGAAGCGAAGTTTCGCGAGGTCACCGGCGACATCAACGACACTGCCCAACGTCTGACGAGGGGAGCCGTCACCGGAGCTGCGGTTGCGCTGATCGTCGTTTTGATCCTCGTGTTCTTGCTTGGTCGTTCGAAGGGCAAGAAGAAGACCACGCTGGTCGAGATCGTGCGAATCTGATGAAGTTCGTCGCCAAGCAGCTTGGACGTGGGTTCCGTCGTCTGAACGATGAAGGATGGTCACGAGGGGCCAAGGGCAACGGCATCTGGCTCGCTGTGGCGGTGCTCATCGGCGGTGTGCGTTTCATGGCCAGAATCGGGGGACGCAGGCGTGAAGTGTTGTTCAGCCAGGAGCTCCTGCCTGGCGAGGCCCTCAGGGTCGGACACCTGCTCGAGGACCGCCTCGGTCGTCCTGCGAAGTGACTTCCGTTCAAGATCCGATCCCTGAGTCGCGTGGTCCGCTCACGGCTGGCGAGCGAATCATGCTCATCGACTCGAAGCAGCGGCGCTACCGCGTCGAACTCGAGCCGGGCTCCGACTTTCACTCCCACGCAGGACACATCAGCCACGACGCGATCATCGGTCAGCCCGAGGGCATAGAGGTGCGTTCGCAGTCCGAAGCCAGGTTCATCGCTCTACGCCCGACGCTCGTCGATCACATCCTGAAGATGCCCCGTGGCGCGCAGGTGATCTACCCGAAGGATCTCGGCCCGATCCTGATCCAAGCCGACATTTTCCCTGGTGCTCGCGTGCTGGAGTCAGGCGTTGGCTCCGGGGCACTCTCGACCACGCTCGTTCGGGCCGGAGCTGTGGTCACGGGCTACGAACTCAGAGAAGACTTCGCTGACGTGGCCAGGCAGAACGTCAGCGAACTGCTCGGGACGGACGCTCTGACTCGCTATGAGGTGCTCATCCGGAACGCCTATGAAGGTATAGAGCACACCGGGTTCGATCGCGTCGTGCTCGACCTCCCCGAGCCATGGCAGGTGATCCCGCACCTCGAGGGTTCACTCAAGAGCGGCGGCATCATCGTCACCTACAGCCCATCGATCATGCAGGTGACGCAGACGCGTCGAGCCCTCGACAATGGACCGTACGCCATGATCGAGAGCGTGGAAGTCCTGCACAGAACCTGGCACATCGACGGCTACAGCGTGCGGCCTGACCATCGGATGGTCGCGCACACCGGCTTCCTCACTCACGCGAGGATGTTGGGCTGACCAGGATGCGAGGGGCGTGGTTGTGACGGTGCTCGATCTACTGATCCTGCTCTTCTTCGTGTCGGCGAGTGTCGGCGGATATCGAGTCGGCTTCATAGCGCGTGCTGCTTCCTGGTCAGGGCTGGCGGTCGGTGTTGCTCTCGCATTCGGGTTCATTCCTGTCGTTGTCGCCCTGATGGGTTCTGCTGACGACGCATGGAGGCTCCTGGCTGCACTCGGGTTGCTCGTTGCTGCAGCGACCGGCGGGCAGATGCTCGGGCTGATGATCGGAGAGCGACTCCGGATTGGCATCCCAGAGCGAGTCGAGGTCAGCGATCGGATCGCCGGAGCTGCCATCGGAGGCCTCGGCGTTTTCGTGATGTTCTGGTTGCTCGTGCCGACGCTGGCTGCGGTGCCCGGTTGGACCGCTGACCAGATCGACGATTCGCTGCTGACTCGCACCTTCGTCGAGCGACTTCCAACGCCGCCTGACACGCTTGGCGCACTCCGTCACGCAGTCGGAGATGATGCATTTCCGATGGTGTTCGCCGAATCGCCGGTGATGGGTGATCCTGGTCCCGCCCCTCTTGCTCACCAGCTGTCGCCGCGTGTCGAGGAACTCGTCAGCGACTCGATCGTGCGGGTCTGGGCGGCGTCGTGTGGCCGGTTCCAAGAGGGAACCGGTTACGTCATCGCCCCCGGATTGGTCCTCACGAACGCTCATGTGGTTGCCGGCTCGAACAGCACACGGGTCACCGACAACGACGGCCAAGCCCATTCGTCGGACGTCGTCGCCTACGACCCGATACGCGATCTGGCGGTACTGTCCGCTGAGGACCTCGGACGTCAGCCGTTGTTCTTCGGAGAAAGTGTCGCCGGTGAAGTTGTCGCTGTCTTCGGGCATCCCGGAGGTTCAGGGCTCCGGATAGCTCCGGCCAGGGTGAGTGAGGTCGTCAGAGCTCGAGGACGCGACCTGTACGACACGGTCGACACCATCAGGGAAGTACTGGTGGTAGCAGTCTCGCTCGAACTCGGTGACAGCGGTGCCCCGTTGGTCAACGCGGCCGGAGAGGTTGTCGGCGTGGCTTTCGCCGTCGCCCCAGATGCGACCGAGGTCGCCTACGCAGTCACCACCGCCGAAGTCATGACCCTCCTCGACACGCTCGACATGTCTACCCAGCCCCCGGCGGTGGATTCGCTCGAATGCCTCGGCTGAAGTGGAAGACGCTCAAATGTCCCGGATGGGATCTCTGGCACTTGAGTGAACCGCTTACCGATGAGACGGCTATTCGTCGGCCTCGATGTAGATGCACTCGCCCGGGCACTCTTCGGCCGACTCGATGACTGCATCGAGCTGGCTGTCAGGGAAGTTCGCGAGCCCTGCGGCGCCACCCGGATCCGAGAAGATCTTGTCGCCCTCGACGACGTACGCAAGCCCGTCGTCGAGCAGTGTGAATACGTCTGGGGCGATCTCCTCGCAGAGTCCATCGCCGGTGCACAAATCCTGATCGATCCAGACCTTCATCAGTGTTGTTGCCTCTCTTCACCGCTTCTTCCGAACTGCCCGAGCTTCCAGGCATTCGCTCCAATCTACAGGGAGTTCCCACGGAAAGACACGTCATCGAAGGCGCTGATCGCCGGCAGTGAACCGTGCACCCAAGGTGGCCATCTCGTCGAGAGACCGGTGGGAGGCTGTTACGAAAGTGCGTCGTCCAGCGCGCAAGTCGGGTGTATCGTCGCCGACTGGAGCCTCGAGGCATCGAGGGAGCACAGATGGCACCAATCGGCGATGGGAACAACGAGTTCGGGCGGTCCGAAGGCGGTGACGTATCGGAACGGGCTCAGCTGCGTGCTCTGCAGGAGGAACTGATCCACCTCCGCAGAAAGCTGCAGGACGCTCCCAAGCGTGTCAGGACACTCGAAGAGCGATTGCTCGAGACGAAGGGGCAAATCGCGCAAGCAGTTGCCCAGAACGAGAAGCTGACGTACACGCTTCGGGAGGCCCGTGAACACATTGCCGCGTTGCGCGAAGAGGTGGACAAGCTCACGCAACCGCCGGCGGCGTACGGGACGCTCATCGGCCGCAACGACGATGGCACCGTCGACATCCAGGCCAGCGGTCGCAAGATGCGGGTGTCAACGCACCCTGAGATCGCGCTCGACGATCTCCGGGCCGGATCCGAAGTCGTCCTGAACGAGTCGTTCAACGTCGTGATGCTCCGCCAGCCAGATTCGGCTGGCGAGATCGTGACGTTGAAAGAGGTGCTCGAGGACGGGAGGAGAGCAATTGTCATCGGCCGAGCCGACGAGGAGCGGGTCGTCGAACTCGGCGATGGCGTTCGTGAGGGGCACATCAAGAGTGGCGATTCGTTGCTCATCGACAGCAGAGCAAGTCTCGCCCTCGAGAAACTTCCGAAAGCCGAAGTCGAGGAGCTCGTCCTCGAAGAAGTGCCAGATGTCAGTTACGACGACATCGGCGGACTCGATGGGCAGATCGAAGAGATCACCGACGCAGTCGAGTTGCCCTTTCTTCATGCCACGCTCTTCGCCGAGTACGACTTGCCTGCTCCTAAAGGCATTCTGCTCTATGGCCCCCCTGGGTGTGGCAAGACGCTGATCGCCAAGGCGGTCGCCAACAGCCTGGCCAAAAAGGTGGCAGAGGCCAGTGGCGACACGACGGGACGTAGTTTCTTCCTGAACATCAAGGGTCCAGAGCTTCTGAACAAATACGTCGGCGAGACCGAACGACAGATCCGTCAGATCTTCGTGCGAGCGCGCGAAAAGGCCAGCGAGGGTTGGCCGGTCATCGTGTTCTTCGACGAGATGGAGTCACTGTTCCGCACCCGAGGTTCCGGTATCAGCTCCGACATGGAGTCGACAGTTGTTCCGCAGTTGTTGGCCGAGATCGACGGTGTGGAGGGACTCAAGAACGTCATCGTCATCGGAGCTTCGAACCGGGAAGACCTCATCGACCCGGCGATCCTCAGACCAGGACGACTCGATGTGAAGATCAAGATCCAGCGTCCGGACGAAGCGGCAGCCTCACAGATCTTCACGACTTACCTGACGGCCGATCTGCCGCTCGACGAGACCGAAATCACCGATCTCGGCGGTGGTGAACGTGAGAAGGCGATCCGCATCATGATCGAGCGGACAGTCGAAGAGATGTACCGGGAAGACGAGGCCAACCAGTTCCTCGAGGTCACCTACCAGAACGGTGACAAAGAGATCATGTACTTCAAGGACTTCTCGTCGGGGGCCATGATCGAGAACATTGTTCGCCGGTCGAAGAAGCGGGCCATCAAGCGGGCCATCGCCGACGGTTCCAAGGGTATTCGCCTCGAAGATCTCCTTGCCTCCATCAAGCAGGAGTACAAGGAACACGAGGACCTGCCGAACACCACTAACCCGGACGACTGGGCAAAGATCTCCGGCAAGAAGGGTGAACGGATCATCTTCATCCGCACGCTCATCTCCGAGGACGCCGACGAGCCAACCGGTGGCCGTGCCATCGAGCGCGTCGCCACCGGGCAGTATCTCTAGCGCTTCTCGCGGAATTTCGTCGCTCTGCCGGACCGCGTGGGTATTCCGAACGCGCTCATGGGCGCCGATGAACATCGGTCCCGCCTCGACCACGGTGCGGTGGGCGCACCGCACCGCGCCGGTAGAGGCACAACCAGGGTCGCTGGTTCCTTCAAGATCCAAGCTTTGTTTGAGAGAGCAGTAACCTCGACGATGATGGCTGTCCACAAGATCTGCGGTATCGAGACCGAATTCGGGATCATGCATCATCACGGCGGCGATTCGAACCCTGTCGCTGCCTCGTCCATGATCATCAACGCTTACGTGAACGATCGCCTCGACGGTCGCGTCGGGTGGGACTTCGAGGATGAGCATCCTGATATGGACGCCAGGGGGTACGGCGACTTCGACTCGTTGGCACCCGAAATCGAGAGTCACCTCGTCAATGCGGTGCTCACCAACGGTGCAAGGTATTACGTCGATCATGCCCATCCGGAGATGTCGTCCCCAGAGTGCTACGACGCCCGCGAGGCTGTCGTGTACGACGTCGTCTCCGAGCGCATCTTGGTTGCTTCGATGCATGCGGCAGCTTCGCTGCTCCCCGAGGACGAAGAGCTCATTGTTCACAAGAACAACAGCGACGGCAAGGGCAACACGTACGGAACCCACGAGAACTACATGCTCGATCGGGCCACCCCGTTTGGTCGCATCGTTCGCTACATCACACCGTTCTTCATCTCCCGGCAGATTTTCACCGGAAGCGGCAAGGTCGGTACAGAGGCCATTGGCCTCACGTCGCGGGATGTTCCGTTCCAGATCACTCAGCGCGCCGACTTTTTCGAGGAGGAGGTCGGGCTCGAGACGACGCTGAAGCGACCGATCGTGAACACGCGTGACGAGCCCCACGCCAACAACCGGAGGTATCGTCGGCTGCACGTCATCAACACCGACGCTACACAGGCCGAGGTCGCGACCTATCTCAAGGTGGGGACGGCCGCCATCGTGCTGGCGATGATCGACGACGACTTCTTGCCGCGCGACATGAACTTCCGGGCATCGGTCAGCACCATGAGAGAGGTCTCATACGACGTCTCGATGACACGGGCGTACGAGCTGGCCGATGGTGGATCTGCCACTGCGCTGGAGGTTCAGTGGGAATATCTCGACCTGGCCCGGAAATACGGTGAAGAGCATGGCTTCGGTGTGGTCGGTGGCGACGACATCGGCTCCGACATCCTTGCACGCTGGGAGTATGTGCTCGCCACACTCGAACGTGATCCGATGCAGTTGAGCACCCAGCTCGAGTGGGTCGCGAAGAAGCGGCTGTTCGAGGGTTTCATGAACCGGCACGGATGCGACTGGGATGATCCGCGGATTCGAGCTCTGGACCTGCAATACCATGACCTTCGGCCATCCAAGAACCTGCACAGCAGGGTCGGAATGGAGCGAATCACGACGGACCAAGAGGTCGAGTACGCCGTTACTGAGCCGCCCGAGCGCACGCGTGCCTATTTCAGGGGCAAATGCCTCGCGAAGTTCAAGGACGACATCGTCGCGGCAAACTGGGATTCGATGGTATTTGACACTGGAACAGACCCGCTACGAAGAGTGCCGATGCTCGAGCCACTACGTGGAACGAAAGCGCATGTAGGTAGCTTGGTGGAACAATGCGAATCGGTCACGGATCTACTTCGTGAACTCGGATCCTGAGAGGTAGGGCACACATGGCAGAACGTGAACAGATCAGGCGTCCAGCGCCCCGCCAGGACGAGGAGATTGTCGAAGAGGCTCCGGCGGGGACCGAAAAGGGCGAAGAGCTCAAAGCTGACATCGACGACCTTCTCGACGAGATCGATGACGTGCTCGAAACCAATGCAGAGGAGTTCGTGAAGAACTACGTGCAGAAGGGCGGGGAGTGATCCGAACATGAGCATGCCGTTCTTCACGCCTGGCAACGATCCCGGCCCGGACTTCGTGCGCCTGCTCGAGCGCACTGGCCATTCAGTGTCCTCCGAGCTCCCGGGCCACATCGATGCGGGTCACGCCACGACGGTTCTTGCCGTCCGCTACGGCGAGGGCGTCATCATGGCCGGAGATCGCAGAGCCACGTCCGGCAACTTCATCAGTCACCGCACCATCGAGAAGGTGTTTGCCGCCGACAGGCACAGCGGTGTCGCCATCGCCGGTGCCGCTGGGCCAGCCGTCGAGATGGTCAAGATCTTTCAGGTGCAACTCGAACACTACGAGAAGGTCGAAGGTCAGCAACTGAGCCTCGAAGGCAAGGCCAACCAACTTTCTGGAATGGTGAGGAGCAACCTCCCCGCAGCGATGCAGGGCCTCGCCGTGATACCGATTTTTGCGGGTTACGACGTACGGCGAGGTATCGGGCGACTGTTCCAGTTCGATGTCACCGGTGGCCGCTACGAGGAACGCGATCACGCGAGCAGCGGCTCTGGCAGCCTCCACGCGTCCACCGTCGTCAAGCTCGGCTTCCGGGAGGGCATGGATGCTGAAGAGGCAGTGTCACTCGCACTTCAGGCGTTGTGGCACGCGGCCGACGAGGACTCTGCCACTGGTGGACCGGATCCGATAAGGGGGATCTATCCGGTGGTTGCTGCCATCACCGCGGACGGATTCGCCCGCCTCGAGGACTCAGCGGTCGCTTCTGCGTTCGCGTCGATCACTGCCGATTTGACGAGCGAGACCAACTGATGGGAATGCCAGGGTTCTACGTATCTCCCGAACAGCTCATACAGGACAAGGCCGACTTCGCGCGCAAGGGAATCGCTCGAGGCAGGGCGCTCGTCGCTGCGCGCTATTCGGGTGGCATCGTCTTGGTCGCCGAGAATGCAAGCTCGACCTTGCGAAAGGTCAGTGAAATCTATGACCGCATCGCTTTTGGTGGGGTCGGTCGATACAACGAGTTCGATCAACTGCGGATTGCCGGCGTGCGTCACGCCGATCAGAAGGGTTTCGTCTACAGCCGAGAAGATGTCGACGCGCGAAGTCTCGCGAATCAGTACGCCCAGATCATGGGTCAGATCTTCACCCATGAGATGAAGCCCATGGAGGTCGAGATTCTCGTCGCCGAGATCGGGCACGACCCAGAAGGTGATCGGATCTTCCACATCCTCTATGACGGCACGGTCGTCGATGAGTCCGACTACACGTCTCTTGGTGGCGACAACGACGCCATCCTCGGGCGTCTTGACGAGACGTGGGTCCCCGATCTCGACCTTGCGGCCGTGGTGAAGATGGCGTCGGATGCGCTCAGCGGTCCAGAGAGGTCGCTGGAAGCCGCTGATCTCGAGGCCGCCATTCTGGACCGCTCAAACAGTCGCCGATGTTTCCGGAGGATCGACGACGAGGCCGTCACAGCAATCCTCTCGGCATGAGCCAAGAGTGATAAACCTCTCACCCGAGCCGACGACGGGGAAACCAGGTCGATTTCGGGAGGGTCCGGTTGTTCAGCCACTACGGGTCTGGCTTGTCAAGTGTCGCTGATCCTGCGCGAACGTGGCGCGGAATCGCGTTCAGGGTTGCGGCTGCATGGGTCGCTTCGCTGCTGATCGTCGTCATGCTCGCGGATCCGACGGGTGCCCAGGAGGCTGATGATTCGTCACCGCTCGACCCTCGTCCGACGAGCGAGTCCATCGAGTGAAGGCCGTCCTTTCGGGATCGAGGCGAATTCACACCAGACCGGACATCGTTGACGGCAAAGCTATGACGAGGAGGTAGCCGTTGGTCGGCAGCTACCACGACTGGAGCCGAAGAATCTTGGGGGCCTGGTTGAAATGAAATTGAGGGCCGACGCGATTACGTGCTGTCGATCTCCTCGTGCTCGCCGGGACAGATACCGTGGTGTCGATGGATCGTAGGATCTTTGGCCTCGAGAACGAATACGGCGTCACGTGCACCCTTGATGGGCAACGGCGCCTGAGCCCTGACGAGGTGGCGCGGTACCTCTTTCGTCGCGTGGTCTCCTGGGGCCGTAGCTCGAACGTGTTCCTGGCCAACGGCTCACGGCTGTATCTCGACGTGGGCAGCCACCCTGAGTACGCCACACCGGAATGCGACTCGGTCTATGACCTCGTCGTTCACGACAAGGCCGGCGAACGCATCCTCGACAACCTTCTCGAAACCGCACAAGAACGACTCATCGAAGAGGGCATCCGTGGCACCATCCACCTCTTCAAGAACAACACCGACAGCGCCGGCAACTCATATGGCTGCCACGAGAACTACCTGACGAGCAGAACCGATGACTTCTCGCACTACGCGGAAGTGCTGATCCCGTTTTTCGTGACCCGGCAGATTTTCACCGGCGCAGGAAAGGTGCTCCAAACATCACGCGGCGCGATGTTCTCGATCGCACAGCGAGCAGAACACATCTGGGAGGGCGTGTCCAGCGCCACGACTCGGTCGCGACCCATCATCAACACTCGCGACGAGCCACACGCCGATGCCGAACAGTACCGGCGACTCCACGTCATCGTCGGTGACTCGAACATGAGCGAGTACACGACCTTCCTGAAGCTCGGTACAACGTCGATCCTGCTGCGAATGCTGGAGGATCCAGGTGTCGTTCTCCGAGATCTGACCCTCGAGAACCCGATCAGGGCTATCCGAGAGATCAGTCACGACATCACATGCCGGAGAAAGATCAGGCTGGCGAACGGTCGCGAGGCCAGTGCATTCGACATCCAGAGCGAGTACCTCAACCGTGCGATCCGGTACGGCGAGTCACACGAGTTGAATCCCCAGGAGAAGCAAGCCCTCGCCATGTGGGAGTACTGCATGGCAGCCATCGAGGACGACCCCCTCACGCTGACCAGGGAAGTCGACTGGGTGATCAAGCATCACCTCGTAGAGCGATATCGAGCCAAGAACGGCCTCGAGATGTCAGACCCGAAGGTCGCTCTCATCGATCTGCAATATCACGATGTCAATCAGGACCGCGGTCTCTTCTACGTTCTGCAGGCCAAGGGCGCTGTCGACCGGATGGTCGATGACGCAGACATCGACCATGCCGTCGAACATCCACCTGCAACCACGAGAGCTCGTCTACGCGGCGAGTTCATTCGCAAGGCGAAAGCTCGTAAGCGTGACTACACGGTCGATTGGGTGCACCTGAAGCTGAACGATCAGGCCCAGCGCACCGTGCTCTGCAAGGACCCCTTCAAGGCATACGACGAGCGGGTCGAGAAGCTCATAGAGAGCCTGTGAGGCCGGAGTGGCAAGGTTCAGGACAGGGCGCGTCGACTCGATCACGCTGACACGCGACGGCATCCAGCACCTCACAGTCGACGGGGAACCGGCATATGCCTTGACCAGTGTCATCGGACAGGTCCAGGTCGGCGACGCGGTTGTGATGAACACGACAGCTGTCGAACTCGGGCTCGGCACCGGTGGGTTTCACGTCGTGCACTGGAACCTGTCGAGAAGCCGGGTCGACCTCGGGGGTAGCGGCCACATCATGAAGGGCCGTTACCTCAGCGAGCAGATGAACATCGAGGCGTGGGAGGAAAGCAAAACTGCCAAGCTCCATCGCAAAGGCGACCCGCTGCCGTCACTCGCTGGTCTCACCGTCATCGTTTGTCTGTTGCACAGCCATGTCGGGCTGCTCGCTGCCGCGATCCGGTCGGCGTCGAGATCGGCATCGACCGCGTTCGTCATGACCGATTGGGCGTCGCTGCCGCTTCCGCTCAGCAACCTTGTCCACAGTTTCTCCCAGCTCGGGCTGATCGACCTCACGGTGTCGACCGGCCATTCCTTCGGCGGCGACGTCGAGGCCGTGTCGGTTCCGTCGGGCCTCGACGCCGCTGCTGGCAGGGGAGTTGACATCGCCATCGTGGGTCCTGGCCCAGGTCACGTCGGAACAGGAACAGCGCTTGGCTTCAGCGCCATCGACGCCGTCGGGGTCATAGAGGTCGCTGGCGCGCTCGGGGCGCGGACGACATGCATGCCACGTTGGTCCAGCACCGACAAGCGCGAGCGTCACAGAGGGTTCAGTCACCACAGCGCAACGGTGATGACCCTATTGGGTCGCCCGATCCCGATACCCGTGCCGTCCGGTGGTGTCGGCGATGCACTGACGGACGAACTCGACAGACTCGACACGCCAGCCGAGCCGGTCGTTGTCGACGACCCTGTCGACGTACGGGCCGGCTTCGACCAACTTGGTGTGAAAGTGGAGTCGATGGGACGAAACCTTGCCCGAGACACTGCAGCGCTGTCGATAGCGGGAGCCACGGCCCGGTGGGCTGTCCTGGAGTGACGAGCGGTGACTAAATAGACAGAGTTGTGCAGCCGGCCTTTCCCGATTCCGGCGCACGCCGATAAGACCATCGTGGACAATCTCGTAACCGAACCGGTCGCTACACGCGCCTATTCGTATCGAACACAGTCCGATACGCTCGGCGCCACGTGACATCCAGCAGCCGAACAGCGAGCACCGAGCCGAGTGCCTTCGACGTCCTCCCCGAGTGGGCGGGTCTCGACGAAGACGTCTTCGACGACCTCGACCCGCTCCAGCAGCAGCGAAGCGTCGTCCGTCAGACTCTCGAGTGGGGTGCTGTCATCATCGGCGCTCTGTTGGCGGCGCTTGTCATCAAGACGTTCCTCTTTCAGGCCTTCTACATCCCGTCGGAGTCGATGACGCCGACGCTCGAGGTCGGCGATCGGGTCTTGGTCAACAAGGTCTCATACGATTTCGGCGACATCACTCATGCCGATGTCATCGTCTTTGCCAGGCCGCCACGGGCTCCCGCCTCAGAGGTCGACGAGTTCATCAAACGTGTGATCGGCCTTCCTGGCGACACCCTTCAAGGCATCGACGGCATCGTGCACCGCAACGGCGAGCCGCTCGACGAACAGTACATTCATGCCGGTTCGCGCAGTAACAACCTGCCGTTGACCATCGTGCCGCCGGGCCATGTGTTCGTCATGGGTGACAATCGGAACAACTCGACCGACAGCCGGATCTTCGGATCGGTTGAGCAAGAACTGATCGTCGGCAAGGCGTTCCTTCGGGTGTGGCCTATGACGCGCCTTACCGGTCTATAGCCGACAGACCGAAGGTCAATTCGCAGGGCGGGAATACTGAAGCCGCGAAGTTCGCGAAGAGGGAGCATGGAAGGCCGGGTATTCGACTCGGCTCATACTTCTTGCCCGGCGTTCTAGTGATCAGCTCCCTCGGGATCGGCCGCTCACGCTGAGCTACATCTCGGCGGCTGGGGCTTGTTCGCCCCTGAGAGCGGCCATCATCTTGTCGACATGGTCCGAGTAGACACCGTCCAGGCCCATCCGCACAAGGTCCTCGAGCACTCTGGTGTGTTGGGCATCCCATCCGAGGCAGTATCGCCCGAAGCGATGGAAGAGCGTTGTGAGGCCCCCGCTCCAGTCCTTGTAGTGCATGTTGACCGCGTCGATACCGGCCTCGGCGAGCGCCGCGGCTCGCCGTTCGGGACCGTCCTTCATCCTCGCCAACCGAGTCGAGTCGACGAGCCTCGCCGAGGTCGACTGGCGCCACGCCGCGGCCACAGTCCAATCGTGGTGACACAGCCAGAGCCGTGGCTCGGCCCCCGCGGTTCGAGCGACGCTGATGGTCTGCTCGAATGCGTCGGCTGATTTCACGTCGAGGCTTAGCTCGTAGTCGGTGCCGCATGCCTCGTACAGCTCTTTGAGCGTCGGGATGTGCTCGGGCAGGTCAGTGCTGTCGATGTCCTGGATCGCTGTCTTGAACGGACCGAACCCCAGGATTCCATGCTTGATCTTGCCGTCGTGGTCGAGAACGGCGACGCCGTCCTTCGTGATCCACACGTCGGCCTCGAGTCCTGTGGCTCCGAGACGAATGGCGAGCTGGAATGCCTCGAGCGTGTTCTCCCTAGCGTGTGCCTTCGCGCCGCGGTGCGCGAAGCCGATAGGGGGCACTCGGAGAGCCGGAAGGCGCTGCTGCATGCTGAACATCGTCTCATTCTTGTTCGATCATCGCTGGTCCATTGCACCCCCGATGTACCTCTGCTGGCCAGAGGCCCAGGTCACAGGGGTGAAGACCGGACGGCGAGGGGGTCTCCCCAGTTCAGGAAATCACTTGCAATACCGCATGTCATCCCCTCAAAGGCACACCTGTCCGGTCCGATGGAGTGTGGCAAGCGCTGAGGAGTCCAATGGCAAAGATTCGGGCAAGCTGCCCTACATGCGGTGACGTAGAACTGACCACGAACGATGTGGTGTTGCGTATCTGTGGCGACGACAATTCGGGTACCTACACGTTCACGTGTCCGGTATGCGAGGCAAGTGTGGTCAAGCCGGCAGAGCAACACATTCTCGATCTCCTGGCTGCTTCGGGAGTACGAGTGGTCGTCTGGACGTTGCCAGCTGAGCTGAGCGAGCGTCCATCCGGCGAACCATTCACTCACGACGACCTGCTGGACTTCCACGCCATGCTCGAGGACGACAGTGTCCTCGAGGAGGCACTGGCGGCCCTCGTCAACGGCAGCTGACGGCAGCCTCGTAGCGGCGATCACCCCGACCGACGCACACCCTCAGGCAACACCGGGATCCGGCAGTGCGGAAGACGTGTGCGTCTTGGCCCCGGCGCCACGGTGGACGGCCGAATGGCCTGGGAGCCAAGTAACGTGCCCCACGTGAGCTACATGTGGGCCATCCCCGCAGCTGTGTTGGTCGTGACCGCCGGGATCACCTCCAGGATGAGCGTCGGACTGCGGCACCAGGCAACAACGGCCGAGGCCGAACTTGCCGAGGCCGCCGAGGCGATCGATGTCGTTGGCGGGTTTCGCGCAGAGCTGTCAGAGACGACAGCACGGCTTGAGTCGCTGATCGCCGTCGTGCGATCGCCAATGCGTGCAGCGCGCCAGGCCCGCCGCACAGCCCGCCACTGGTGGTCGAGAGCACGTCGGTCTTCGACCAAGCGCGACGTACCATCGACACCATGAACATCTCGAGCACCGAGATACTCGTCGTCTTGATCGTGGCGCTCATCGTTCTCGGTCCGCAACGGCTGCCAGGCGCGATGAAGTCCGCGGGAAAGGCCTACCGAGATTTCAAGAAGATGTCGACCACGGTGCAGAAGGAGATCAACCAAGTCGTCAACGACACCACCTCGATGATCACCGACACTGCGGAGACCTTCACAGGAGAGCCGTTGAGGAATGGGCCGCCAGGGTCACCGGGAAACCGCTGGTCACCCACATCGCCTTCGTCGGTCCGGACGAACTCCACGTATCGCCCAGCCGACGAGATACCTGCTGACGAACCTCCTGAGCGCGGCTCCGTTGACGAAGCTGTGGGGCCAGATCCTGCTGCCGCCGACGAAGAATCGTGACCAGCTCCGAGCCGGGAACCGACGCGGTCGACGAAGAGACACCACAACGCGGTGGCGAGATGTCCGTGTGGGATCACATCGGCGAGCTCAGGACACGGCTGATTCGCAGCCTCGTGGCCATCGCCATCGGTGCCATCATCGTCATCGTCCTGTGGAACCCGGTGTCGGACTTCTTCCTCGACCCCTACTGCGACGTGTTGCTCGAGCGTGATCCGGACGCGCCTTGCAGCCTGTTCATCCGGGATCCGATCGAGGGTTTCCGGACGCGCCTCAAGGTCGGATTCATCGGGGGGATCGCTCTTGCCATGCCTGTGGTCCTGTGGCAACTCTGGCGATTCATCACGCCGGCACTACTTCCCAGGGAACGCAAATGGGCCGTGCCGTTCGTCCTCGCAGCGTGTGTTCTGTTCGTCTCGGGCGTGGCCCTCGGATACTGGACCTTCCCGAGGGCGCTCGAGTTCTTCATCGACGTCAGCGGCGACAGCATCGACCCATTGTTCGGACCGTCGGAGTACTACAGCCTCATCACGTTTCTGATGCTGAGTTTTGGGCTCGGGTTCGAGTTTCCGATCGTCCTGATCTTCATGCAACTCGCAGGCATCGTCGAGCCCGCGACATTGGCGCGGGGCCGCAGGTTCGCCATCGTTGGCATTGTTTCGCTCGCCGCGATCATCACGCCGACCGGCGACCCGGTGACGCTCGGAGCGCTGTCGATCCCGTTGTACATCTTCTATGAGGTCTCTATCGTTCTCGGCAGGTTCCTCACGAGGAGCCGACGCCCCGACGAGGTTGGCGGCCTCAGGCGTCTGGCACGCAGGTTCCAGCGACGGTGACCCGCCGGGATGTGACCCGCTCGACCTTCCTCGAGCGTTTCGACTTCGAACCCGACCCATTCCAGGTCGAGGGTTTCGATGCCGTTGACGACGGCGACAACGTCCTCGTCGCTGCCCCGACCTCGAGCGGGAAGACATTGGTTGCCGAATATGCGATCTGGAAGGCGATCGACGACGGGTCTCGCGTGTTCTACACGACCCCGATCAAGGCGTTGTCGAACCAGAAGTTCAGCGATCTGGTGAGTTGGCTCGGGGCCGATACGGTCGGGTTGCTGACCGGAGACAATGTGATCCGGGGCGATGCTGACGTCGTCGTCATGACGACCGAAGTGCTGAGAAACATGATCTATGCCGAATCTCCTGCCCTCGAAGGTCTTGGCTGTGTCGTGCTCGACGAAATCCACTTCTTGCAGGACAGCTACCGAGGCCCTGTGTGGGAAGAGGTCATCATCCAGACCCCCGACGACGTGCAGCTGATCGGGTTGTCTGCGACTGTCTCGAATGCTCTCGAGCTCGGCGACTGGATCGGTGAGGTGAGGGGCTCCTGTCACTGCGTCGTCGAGACGCTGCGACCTGTCCAACTACAACAGAGGGTGCTGGTCGCCGACCGTGTCAAGACATCGCTGGAGGACATGCACCTGCTACGCGACGGCCGGCCGAATCCCGACACGGGCCGCTACATTCACAAACACGCGCATGGCTCACGTCAACGAGGCCGGCGGCGTCTCGCCCGGCCTCGTCGGGTCGAGACCATCGATCATCTGTACGACATGGATCGATTGCCGGCCATCTTCTTCATCTTCAGCAGGAAGGGATGCGACGAAGCCGTTCGACAGACCTACGAGGCCGGAATCGACTTCCTCGACGCGACACAGCGGCGTCAGGTCCAGACCATCTTCGAGGAACACACACGCGAGCTTTCGCCAGAGGACCTTCGAGCCCTCGGCGGACGCGACATCCTTGAAGGGCTCAAGTCCGGCATCGGAGCTCATCACGCCGGATTGGTGCCACCGTTCAAGGAAGCCGTCGAAGCCTGCTTCATCGCTGGGCTGCTGCAGATCGTGTACGCCACAGAGACCCTGGCCCTCGGGGTGAACATGCCGGCGCGATCGGTGTTGATCGAACAGCTCAGCCGTTTCAGGGGCGAGGGTCACGTTATGCTGACCCCCGGCGACTTCGCCCAGCTCACGGGACGAGCGGGTCGAAGAGGGCTCGACGACCTGGGCTTCGCGTATGTGCTGTGGTCGCCGTACGTGGAGTTCGAGGAAATGTCACAGCTGGCCGCGAGCGAGGACTTTGTGCTGCGCTCCGTGTTTCAGCCGACCTACAACATGGCTGCGAATTTGGTGGCGACCAAGACCGAGCAGGGCGCTGTCGATCTGCTTCAGCAGTCATTCGCCCAGTTCCAATCGAATCGGTCTGTCGTTGCGCTCACTCGTCGTCTTGGTTCGAAGAAGGACGAGCTCACGGAACGGGAATCCGGGTATCTGAACGACTACGGGTCGATGCACGCCCCGTTTGTTCCGTCAGCAGCGGGGCCCACGGCACGGGGTCGTCCCCTCGACGCCGGGAGGACACCGGTAAGAGAGGTCGAGAAGGCCCTGGCGAAGCTTCGACCAGGTGACGTGATCAATGAAGACCCGCGACGGGGGAGAACCTCGCTCGCCGTCATCGGCGCTTCCCAGCGACGACACGCCGGTACCCGACTGCGGGTCGTGACGCCGAGAGGCAAAACGATGATGCTCGGAGCGTCCGACTTCGGAGAAGTTCCTGAGCACATCGGCGCCATCGAGTTGCCCCATCCCTACGAGCCGGCCAGGCGCGACTTCCAGAAGCATGCAGGATCGTTGCTGCGCAAATTCGACATCGAAGCCGGGGTCGGATCGGCCACGACAGACATCGATGATCCCTCCGACGACGATTTCAGCGAAGATGAGGCGACGAAGCCGAGCCGACAAACGCAACTCGCCGATTTCCGGAGGATCGATCGGCTTCGTAACGACATCGATCGGCTCGAGCGGAGGCTCGACACGGCAGGACACGGCCTCGGTAGGGCGCTGCGATCCATCATCGAGGTCCTTCGCGAGCAGGGCTACGTAGAAGGATGGACGCTCACCGAGAAGGGAGCGCTGTTACGTCGGGTCTTCCACGACCGCGACCTGCTGGTCGCCGAGGTGATCTCAGCCGGCACTCTCGAAGGACTCGATGCCGCCAGAATGGCCGGCGTGGTCTCGGCGTTGACGTACGAACGAAGGGGACCAGATCCTGCACCGACCCCTTGGTTTCCAGACGCACTGACCAAGGAGCGCGCTGGGGAATTGCGGGCGGTGGCTCGCCGCCTTTCGAGGAGCCAATTTGCAGCAGGCGTACCTGAGACTCCCGATCCCGATACAGGGTTCGTCGCTTCGGCCCACGCATGGGCCCTCGGCATCGACCTCGACGAGCTGATGGAGAAGGAGAACATCACCGGCGGGGACTTGGTCAGGCACATGCGTCGACTCGTTGACCTGTTACGTCAGATCGGTGACGTCGCAACCGACCCCGACCTCCGACTCACGGCCAGGCAGGCGATGAAGGCGATTGACCACGGCGTTGTCGCGGCGGCGACACGCGTGTCTGACGGCTCTGGTCTCGGAGCCTCCGACGTGGAGGTTGCCGTGGCTGGCGATGCCACGGATCTCTCACCGTGACCATCAAACCGGGCGAGGAATGGGGAAGAGACGCCCCCCTGCCAGACGGAGCGCCTGTATTCGACAACGACGCCGACCTCCGACAGCACATCGAAGTGCATCGCCGTTCGGGTGCTGATGTGCCGCCGGTCGGACTGATCGGAGGTGACTTGTGGACGACGATGGGTGCTCCAGTCGGGGGAGTCACCCGACTGCGAAGTCACGCGGCACGGACGGCGCCGATCGATATCGCGAGCGTTCTCGTCGACGGCCGCCAGTTCTGGTTTGGGAGCCACCTCGTGGCGCGACGATCGTGGTGGAGAGGAAGAATCCTGGTCGTGCTGAACGCCGAGTGGCTTGGCGGGTGGGATCTCGGCCCAAGATCCCACCCGAACGACGGTCGAGTCGACGTGTACGAGACAACGATGTCGATGTCGCAACGCTGGAAGGCCAAGAAGCGCCTCGCGACGGGAAGCCATCTGCCCCATCCCGACATCTCGTCGCAAAGAGTGAAAGCGTTCCAGACGACGCTGGATCCTCCTCTCGCTTTGCGACTGGACGGCGTTTCGATTGGCGACGCCAAGCACATCACGGTCCGAGTCGAGCCAGATGCGCTCCTCGTCACTGTCTGACCGACGATCCATCCGACCATTCACGAGACGGCGAATACGGATGCGCTGTCGGCTAGTTTGGCGGTCCACCGCGCGTCGACGACCAGCCCGTACCATCGACTCGTCCCCCTCGGCCGGCACCATCCACGATCTGAGCCATGGATGTTTCGTCCATCCCTGTCCACTGGAGCACAGTGAGCGCCTACGTGTCTGAGATGTACACGTCAGAGGAACAAGACGTTCTTCGGCGTTACTTCACGAACCTTGACCAACCGGTGTTTGCACTTGTGAACCTTCCTGAGGTCGTCAAAGGCGCACTGTTCGCCAGGTACAGCCGTACACACAAAAGCCTGCGAAGACTCTTCCTCGACGAGTTCATCGGTGATCTGGACATGGAAGGCGACGTCAGCATTGACGCGACCGTCGGCCTCGACAGGGCAGAAGAACTCTACAAAAAAGTTTTCTTCGAGTACGGCGACGACTCTGTCGCGCAGCTCGGCGGCATCCACCTCGCTTGCGAACAGGCCTCGAATGTGCTGACCAAGGTCCTCGAATGGGGGCGGCTGATGGCCTACCTCGAGCAATCGACGCGCTACCTGGCCTACGACACACGCCTCGATGGACGCTACCGGTATTACCGCGACCCCGAGCTACTCGCTTCGGGGCTCGGCACGCGCTACGTCGGCGACATGGACCGCATCTTCGACAGCTATGCCGGCGTGTTGCCGACGATGCAGGATCACTTCAAGGCATTGTTCCCGAAGTCGCAGAGCGACAGCGACTTCGTGTGGCTGCAGACGGTGAGGGCCAAGAGCTTCGATGCCATTCGGGGCATGCTGCCTTCGGCATCACTTTCGAACGTCGGGATATACGGCACCGGCCAAGGGTACGAGGCTCTTCTGATGCGCATGCGTTCGCACCAGCTACCAGAAGCCAGGGCATATTCGGACATGATGCTGGCTGAACTGCGCAAAGTGATTCCTTCGTTCCTTCGACGCGTCGACATCGAAGAGCGCGGCGGCGCGTGGTCGAACTACTTCGAAGAAAATCGTCTGGCCATGGAAGACGTTGCTGCGACCGTCTTGTCCCCGACGATCAACGTCGACGCGCCAGGCGTCGATCTCCTCGACTGGGATCCTGAAGCAGAGACGAAGCTCATCACCGCGATGCTCTACCCGTACTCGACGATGTCCGAACGCCAGATTCTCGACCAAGTCGAGAAGATGTCGTTCAAGGACAAGATGTCGGTCGTCGATGCGTACGTCGGCCAGCGCGGAAATCGACGCCACAAGCCGGGCCGCGCGCTGGAACGCATCAACTACCGATTCGATGTGCTCAGCGACTACGGGGCTTTCAGGGATCTCCAGCGCCACCGGATGTTGACCGTCGAATGGCAGGATCTCTCACCATCCCACGGGTATGTGCGGCCGCCGGCAGTCGACCACGCTGGCGTTGCTGAAGTATTCGACCGGGTGATGGACCGATCAGCTGCGCTGTATGAGGACCTTGAAGAAACGTTCCCTCGACAGGCTCCGTACGCAGTGGCCATGGCGTTCAGGGTGCGCTACATGATGCAGATGAATGCCCGTGAAGCGCTGCACATGTTGGAGCTGCGGTCCGGCCCGGCGGGTCACCCCTCGTATCGCACCGTCGCCCAGGACATGTATCGCCTTATCGCCGAGAAGGCCGGTCACACCGTCGTGGCCAAGATGTTCTCGTACATGGACATGTCGGATGGCGAAGAAGGCAGGCTCGAATCGGAGCGCCGCATCGAAGAGCGACGCTACGAGACGACATGATCGGTCGGCCATGACTGACGCCGAGCCGACCGAAAGCGGATCAGCTGCCGAATCGAAGCTCGTCGATCTTGCGATGGACCTCTTTGTCTACGCGCCACTTGGCGCCATGCTCGAGTTCTCCGATCGTCTTCCAGCCCTCGCCGAACGAGGCCGCGAGAAGTTCGAATCGCAGGCACCCGCTGCAAAGATGGTTGGCCAGTTCGCCATTGGCGCCGGACGTAAGAAGGCCGAAGATCAACTCGGAGATGTGGTCGGGAAGGGCAAGGCGTTGTTGCAGGAACTCGGCGTGCTCCCGGGTTCACCTACTGCACAGGCGACAACTGCCACCGATGATCCCCCGGTCGAAACCACAGGCGAAGATGATGGCGTGGCCGCGAACGCCCAGGCGTCGATAGGAGATGTGATCGTCGGGTACTGCGAGATGACAGCGGTCAGCATCGTGCCGCTGCTGTCTTCACTCGACGGCGCCCAACGAGCAACAGTTCGGGCCTTCGAAGCAGCCCATCGAGCCCGCAGGACCATCATTGCTCGCCTCGACCAGCTCGATGACTCCAACCAAGCCGAGTAGATGAGCAAAGCACCGGACGAGAACGCACGCAGGGCGACGATCGCTGATCTTGACCAGATCACCGAGCTCACCGCCGAGGGACTCATCGAGCAGCGCGACGGTCGCGGTGGCCCCATCTGGGCCATCCGCGAGACACGAGCGCAGCCGTTCGAGTTGACCCTTCGTGAGGCAATCAACAATCCGGATCACGAAGTTGTCGTCGGCACCATCGACGATGTAATCGTTGGCTACGCTGCTGCCCGCGTCGAGCACCTCCGCAACGGCGAGTACCTCGGTGTCATCGACGACATCGTCGTCACGCCCGATGCCAGAGCGGTCGGCGTCGGTGAGCGCATCATCAAACACCTCATCGGCTGGTGCGATCGTGCCGGTTGCATCGGCATCGACTGTCATGCATTGCCGGGTAACCGTGCCACGAAGAACTTCTTCGAGACCTGGGGCTTCAAGGCCAGGCTCCTCGTGGTGCATCGACGCCTCCGAGACCGCAGTTGACGAACGTTCGTCCCGAACTCGCCGTAGGAGCCGTTGCGTCCCGAGACGGCCACGTGTTGATGATTCGACGGGGACGCGAGCCAGGAAAGGGTCTTTGGACATTCCCCGGCGGGCGCGTCGAACCCGGAGAGAAGATGATGGAAGCCGTCGAACGCGAGTTGCTCGAGGAGACAGGACTCACCGGACGATGCGGACCGTTGATCGGCTGGGTGGAACGAGTGTCGGCCACGCACCACTTCGTGATCTTCGATTTCGCAGTCGAGATCGAGCCAGGCGGCATTGCCGAGCCGACAGCAGGCGACGACGCTGATGAAGCCAGGTGGGTGTCCTTTGCCGACCTGACAGGACTCGAGCTCGTTGAAGGAATGCTCGAGTTTCTGGTCGAACACGAGGTGCTCGCGGTGGGTTAGCTTTCGCCGCACGAGGAACGAAGTGCCGGGTCAACCTCAGATGCCTCGCTCCAGAGACCACCTGTTCCGTTCGAAGATGGCGGTCCTCCGCTGTAGCTGGGCGACACCGCCGTCCCACATCACAGCCTCGGCGGTGGCCGAAACGCGTTTCGTGCGCGTAGTTCCACTGGGGATCGACAGGCCAAGGATGAGGTGACCATCGACAACCGCTGCCCCTCGTGCCCATGTGGTGTGCAGCCACGACGGTGACACGTCGATCCGAACCGCCCTGTCGGTCGAAACGAGTGACCCGGTGATCGAGGCCTCCAGATGTGCGTCCGCATGGACGTCGAGCCGTACCAGCGCGGCGGCGACGAGTGACAGTTGTGTCGTTCCGACAGCATTGACGAAGGCGCGTCGGACACGCACTGAGGTTCCGTCCTGGAGGTGTCGCGGTGCGTCCGTGCACGACACACCTCGACCGATGTCCAGGCCATGAGCTACCTCAGCCGCGGCTCGATCCAGCCATGGCATCGGATACGAGTGGACGAACTGACCCATGCGTGCCGCCCGGTTGATGGGCAGGCCGCGAAGAAACTCTTGGAATCCCTCGAGTCGCATACGTTCCAAAGCCATCCCCAGCCACGACCGGTATGCGTCCGACAGATGGGTTTCGATGACCCACTCTTCGAGAAAGCCACCATCGGTCACCGCTTCGTCCCACAGACGCAGCAGGTTGAGACACCGCGGCTCGGGCGCTCCGAGTCCGATGAGAGCGAGTTCGGCGTCGGCATCGGGGTGTTGGCACATTCGCACCGCCCCATCGCTCCACTCGAGCTGGTGGATCAACCCGTCGCACATGACGTCGAGCGTCAGCGGGTTGGCGGTGCCGTTCCAGAAGATCACGGCTCGATCACAATCCGCGTGGCCCACGACGGGGTTGCCGGCGGCTCGATGCCATCGTCGTTTCCGAGGATTCCGGCTATGACGTCTGCACGTGGTGCATCAAACGGCCAAGGAGTGAAACCGTCTGTCAGCACGACGACGACTTGTGGTCGTGGCCGCGAGTCGAGCGCGGCAGCGATACCAACTGCCATGTCGGTTCCACCGCCACCGAAGGTCTGGATGCCTTCCACGGAGGAAATTCTGGCGGTCACACGCACGGCGTCGTCGCACGCAATGAACCTGACCGACCGCGATCCGGCCGCCTTCAGAATGCCATCGATCTCGGTGACAGCCGACCCGAGCAGCTCCTCCGACACCGAAGCACTGGTGTCGATGACGACGGCGATCTCGACAGTTGGCTGCCGCATCGAGGCCAAGACGATGTCCTTGACAGCAGCAGAGCGTCGTGACGGCCTCGCATAGCTGTAGTCGACGGCACCAGACACGATGGCGACCGCCTTTCGTAGAACTGCCGCTAGTTCGCGACGCCAGTCGACGGTCGGGCTCATCTCAGCAGCCGCCCACGCACGGAGGCCGGCCGACGCGTCTGCACCGGCAGCCTCGACGTCAGAGGCCACCCGCCGCCGTAGGAGTGACCGCTCGTGCTCGTCGAGGCCACTGCCAGAGGTATGAGACGGTGGTGGAGGCTCCCAGCTCGCTGATTCGCCATGGGCGCCACTGCCGCAGTCATTGGATGCGCCCTCTCGGACATCACCTCGTCTGAAGTACTCCTCGGCCAGCCGGTGAGGGTCAAGTCCGAGCTCGGATGGCGTGATGGTCTCCGAGACCCGGCTGAGCGCGGGATAGTCGTCGCTGATCTCCGCATCAGCGGCATCAACCCAATGGTGCAACTCCTCAATGCCGTTCAGCCCTGCGTCATCGGCCCTCGATGCATGGTCGCGAAGCAGGTGCGATGTCAGGTGAAGGATCTCGCCCCCCAGCTGTTCAACCGACGCCTCGTCGACCACGGATGGGTCGGCGTGCAGTCGCCAGTACCGATCCATCACCATCCGACCAATTTCCGGCGCGCTGTGAACCTGCGCGGCAAAGATCGCCGACGCCAGATATGGGAACTGATCACTGGCCCACAGGCGCGCCGCCGCTAGCTTGTGGGTATCGAGCTGTGCGGCAACTGTCTCGCTCACACCAGGCCGGCGTCGAGGAGCAGAGGGAGAAGCACTGCTGCCTCAGCGGGCGCACTGGCCCCCTCCGGGCGGCAGTGGACGAGCATTCGTGCAGCCAGTGCTGCGACGTCGGGAATCGACTCTGCCGCGACTCCGATGACCTTCCAAGCGGCGTTCCACCGCTCGACGGTCGGGTCCGAGGCCACTGCTGCGGCGACCGAGATCAGCACGGCGTAGGCGCGATCGCCACGGACCGGAGCCTCGAACGCGCCGGGATCGGCCAGCACGACCTCCGGATCAGGCAGATCAAGTTCGCTCATCCACGTGAGGAACTCGATTCCAGGGCCAGGGCCGACGCAGCCGGAGATCAACGCCGCCTGGACTCCGCCGACCACACCGAGCACCCGTGTCGCAGCGAGGACCGTTGCCGCCATCTCCCACGTTCGCGGGCTCGGCCAGGCCTTGCCTGCGCTGGCGCGATCAGTTGGGGGCACGCTCACGAGGCCAGGTCGAACGGCCAAGAACGCGGCGACGTCAGCCTTCGACCGTGCGATGTTGCTGGTCCAATCTGCTGGCAACTCGGCTGCCTTCGTGGCCGGAAAGCCGGTGACGAAGCCGGCGGCGACCGAACTGGCATCAACGGCCCAGTCGAGGTGACAGAAGCGGTTGGCCAGCGGGGCAGAGAGGTCCCAACCGTCAGCAGCTTGATCTGGAGGGTTCGCGGCTGCGACCACCACCACATCGGCCGGCAAGGCGATGTCACCAACCGTTCGTTCGAGCACCACTCGCAGCAGCGCCGCCTGGACGGCAGGCGGAGCGGTCGAGATTTCGTCGAGGAACAGGACGCCGTTGCCCGACTCGACGAGGTGGGTGGCCCAAGACGGTGGAGCGAACCGAACGCCGCCTTCGACCACTACCGGGAGCCCTGCAAAGTCCGATGGCTCACGAATCGATGCGATCACGACCTCGCACGGCCAACCCATGGCGTCGGCCAGATCGCGTACGACCGAACTCTTCCCGGTTCCGGGAGCACCCCAGAGCAGCACGGGCACCCGCGCCGCTACGGCGATGGCCAGCGCTGCTGGAGCCTCAGTCACGGTCGTGTCGACTCGGAGGAAAGTCTCAGCGGCCGGTCCAGTTGGGGGCACGCTTCTCGATGAACGCGAGCGGCCCCTCCTTGAAGTCCTCGGTGGCCAAGACCTGCCGCGAATACTTCGAGGTGATGCTCCAGGCTTCATCTTCCCCGATGTTGTCGCTCTCTACGATGACCCGACGACTCCAGCGAACGGCCAGCGGGGCATTCACAGTGATCTCCGAAGCAAGTTCGAGCGCCGCGTTCAGCGCTTCACCCGGCTCGACGAGCCGATTGACCAGTCCGTGACGATGAGCGTCTTCGGCCGAGATGGGGTCGCCGGTGAGAGCCATCTGCATGGCGATGTTCGGCGGTAACACCTTCGGTAGACGGAAGAGGCCGCCGGCAGCAGCGAGGAGTGATCGCTTCACCTCGGGGATTCCGAAACGAGCTGCTGTCGAGGCCACGACCATGTCGCACGACAACACGATCTCAAGCCCACCGGCGAGGGCTGCGCCGTCGACGGCAGCGATGAGCGGCTTTGTCCTGTCGCGGCGAGCTAGCCCTGCGAAACCACCTCGCTGGGTCTGGATGTTCTTGCCGGCGTTGATGGCCTTCAGATCGGCGCCGGCGCAGAAAACGGGTCCTGCCCCGGCGATGATGCCGATCCAGAGGCTGTCATCGGCCTCGAAGTTGTCGAGGTGCCCCTCCATTTCTTCGGACACATCGTGATTGACGGCGTTTCGGGCTTCGGGTCGGTCGATCGTGAGGATAGCGACGTGCCCCTCGGTTCTCATGTCTACAGCCATGTGGTGACGATACCGGTGCGCCTATCGCGCCGCAGAATCGACCATCCAGCGCTCAAGGCTGACACCGGCGTGCCGACGGGGAGGTAGATGAACTGGCGAGTACACCAAAGGCACTGCTCCCGATGCGCCAACGATGACGTCGAACGGATCTATATACCGACGTCGAGGCTCGACGTCTGTCGATGCAACACGTGCGCATACGAGTGGGAGGAGACCGTGACCAACGACGGCCCTTCGCAGCGAGTCGATCTCTGAGATCGAGGCCGCCGGTCAGCCAGGCGCTGACCCGAGAGCGGCAACCACGGCATCTGCGAGCACCTGACAGCCGCGTATGATGTCGTCTTCGAGGCTGTCCTCGGAGAAATCGTGACTGATGCCGTTGATACTGGGTATGAAGAGCATTCCGCACGGTAGGTGATGTGAGATGACCATCGGGTCGTGACCGGCAGCGCTCGGCATCTGCATCCATTTCCCGGGTGCATGGAGTTCGGCAGCCTGCGCTACATGGTCGATGAGGGCTGGACTCATCATCGTCGGCTTGATGCCGTCCCGGTCAGCGATGACTGAAACGCCGACGGGCCCTTCGGCCGACATCTCTCGTGCGAGTGCCTCCATCTCGTTCTGCATCGCCGTGAGGAGTTCATCATCAGGATCGCGAAATTGGGCCGTGAGGTGGGCTTGACCGGGAACGATGCTCTCCGCCCCGGGCTCGAGGACGGCGTTCCCGAATGTCCAGACGGTTGAACCGGTAGCGACTGCCGAGAACCGTTCCCGAAGCCTTGCGGCATAGTCGAACAACGCAACTCCTGCGTCGGCACGGAGGTGCATCGGCGTGGTTCCGGCATGGTTCTGCTGGCCGCTGAAGGTCACCTTCACGGCCCTGATGCCGACAATTGACGTCACGGCTCCGATGAGGTAGCCGACTTCTTCGAGTCGAGGTCCTTGTTCGATGTGGGCTTCCAGATACCCGACGTGCCTCGAGGAGTCGAGTTTGTACGGCCGATTGAATCCGAGGTCGTTTCTGGCAATCGCATCTGCGAGTTGCTCGCCGGCCCGGTTCCGACTCGCCAGATCGCGTGCCTCCAGTACCCCACAGAACTGCTTGCTACCGACGCAGCTGGCGTAGGTCGACTCTTCGTCGATCCAGGCCACTGCGTCGACGGACAAGTGACGCGTGTGCTGGTCCTCCAGCAGTGCTCTCGCCACCTCGAGTCCGTAGATGACACCAAGCGCACCGTCGAGCCAGCCGCCGGTCGGTTGGGTGTCGGAGTGCGACCCGACAAGGAGGGTCGGGCCCGTATTCGGCGAGACACCCACCGCGTTTCCCACGTCGTCGACGAACGAGTCGAGTCCCGCTTCTGCCATGCGGCTCGTGAGCCACGCGCGTGCCGCCATGTCTTGTTCGGAGTAGCTAGGCCTCACGACTCCGCCACCGGACGCTCCGTAGGACCTCAGCTCGTGCAGATCCGCCAACAATCTCGTGCCGTCGATGTTCACCATCTCGTCAACCTACGCTCCGCCACCCACAAACGAGGCCCGATCACATCAGCGATCTCGCTCTACCTCGGTCACCTCCGCTGCTCCTTCGGGAGCGGGGGCTTCGGTCACCTCACCAACAGGCTCCTCCTCAGGAAGCTGTTCGGCTGCCGGTTCTTCAGTGACTATTTCCTCGGCTACCGGTTCTTGAGCGACGACTTCCTCTGCGGGCTCTACCTCGGTCACCTCCGCTGCTCCTTCGGGAGCGGGGGCTTCGGTCAGCTCACCAACAGGCTCCTCCTCAGGAAGCTGTTCGGCTGCCGGTTCTTCAGTGACTGTTTCCTCGGCTGCGGACTCCTCGGCTACCGGTTCTTGAGCGACGACTTCCTCTGCGGGCTCTACCTCGGTCACCTCCGCTGCTCCTTCGGGAGCGGGGGCTTCGGTCACCTCACCAACAGGCTTCTTCGCGCTCGGCTCGGGAGAGCCGGTCGGCTTCGGTGGGCGCTTCGTCGAGGCCTTCTTGGCACCTCGATGGGGACGCCGAGTAGCGGTGACGCCGAATTTAGCGGCTATCTCAGGGAGCTGCGAGGCGGTCTTCTTCACCATCTGGAGGAGCTCGTCGTCTGGCTCCTCCGGGACCGACTCGAGGACGAAGTTGGGGCGAACCACCGAACGGCTGACTGCGTCAAGGATCGTTGCGAGGCGTTGCTGCGTCACGTTGCCCTTGACAGCCTCGTTCGCAGCATCGGTGAGTCGCTGGAGAAGGTCACCTGGAAGAAGAGCTCCAGCCTTTGGTGGGCGAGAGCTGAGCCGTAGAGCGCGTACAACACGCCCGTCGACGAGCGTGGTCGAGATCTCGGTCACCCACTCGGTCTGCGCGGCTTCGACGCGGGTGTTCAAACCATCGCGCAGCTGGGTCGCCAGCGCTCTGGTCTCTTCGTCCTTCGCAGCGTCGGCGGCGGCGACAACCACACTGCGAAGGTCCCTGAGGTCAATCTCGTTGATGTCGGCCAGCGCTGCATCGGCACGATCGCGCCACTCGGCGAGACGAAGCTTCGGAAGGAGACTCTCGGCGAGAGCGAGGAGGGGATCGCCCTCGATGGCAGGGCTTCCATCGGCCTTGGCCTTTTCGTTCTGGGTGTCGATCTCCTTGCGGACCGACTGCATGCCACCACGGCTCAGCGTGTCGGCGATGATCTTCTGCTCTTCGGGCAAGGTGTCGATCCATGCCGTGCGGTGCGCCCGACCCGGACGAAGTTTCTTTGGTTTCGGGCGATCGTCGTGACCGGGACCGCGCTGGTTCCTGTCGTTTCGAGCCGCTCCGCCACGACCTCCACCATCGCGACCTTGGCTGCGTCCACGCTCGCGGCCACGACCTCCGTCGCGACCGCCCTCTTTGCGTTGACCGTCGCCCTCACCACCTCTTGCTCTGCCACGACCTCCGTCGCGACCGCCCTCTTTGCGTTGACCGTCGCCCTCACCACCTCTTGCTCTGCCACGTCCTCCGTCGCGACCGCCGCGGTTACGTCCGCTATCGCCATCGCGACCCCCGCGGCCGCCTTTTCGTTCTTTCCAAGTGGTGGTCACTCCACCTTCGAAGGCCCCTCCGGAAACGGCGATGGTTTCGGCATCGGTCTTGCCGCTACGACCCTTCGGTGGCAGAACTGCTTCGATGAAGATGCCATCGAGTGCAAAATCGGCATCGGCCCTGCACACGTCACCGACGCTTGCGCCATCGAAGAGTGTTTTTGCGTCGAGGGTGCCCTTCGGTTGTTTGGCGCCGGGGGCGCGCCACGTCCAAGTGCCGTCTCCGCGGTCACTGGTCAACTCGATGTCGATACGGCGTGTCATGGCGAACTCCCGAAATGTGGGCGTGGATAGTCGGCGCAGATGAGGGCACAGACCGACTCCGAAGGATACAGACCCGTCCAGCAGGTCCGCCGGAGTTCCTCCGCGGTCGCGTCGATCTGGTTCGAGTCGAGGACGAGCTGGGACCTATGATTACTCAGCGAGTATGGCGAAATGGGGGACTCGTGATCGCACCGCTGCACGACATCCGCGTTCTCGAATTGGCGAACTGGGCAGCCGCGCCGTCCGCCGGGGCGATGATGGCTGACCTGGGGGCGGAAGTGGTCAAGGTCGAAGCGCTCGGTGGCGACTCGATGAGGGGTGTCCTGCGTCAGGCAGTGGTCCCCGACGGTGAGCACAACCCCGACCACCCGTTTCAGTTCGCCAATCGTGGCAAAAAGTCGATCTCCGTCGATCTCGACCGCGACGAGGGCACAGCATTGGTCAAGCGCATAGCCGCGACGGTCGATATCGTCATCACCAACCTCGTACCAAGTCGGCGCGAGCGATTCGGTCTGACGGCCGACGACCTTCTCGAGGTGAAGCCGACTCTGGTCGTCGGGACCTTCAGCGGGTACGGCGAGGTTGGCGAAGACACGTCACGCCTCGGTTTTGACACGACGGCTTTCTTTGCTCGTGGCGGGCCTCAGGGAACGATTCTCGGGCCGGACGGTGCTCCGCCCCGATTCCGACCGGGACAGGGCGACTTCACCGCAGGGCTCGCATTGTTCGGTGCTGTGCTTGCTGCCTTGCGGGCTCGTGACGCGACAGGTGAGGGCCAAGTCGTCGAAGCGTCTCTGTTGCGGACAGCGGTTTGGAGCATGGCCGCCGACATCGCCACCTCGGCGGGCGACGGCAGGCCGGCGAATGCCCGCAAGCGGACCGAGACGGTGACACCGTTGATCGAACCGTTCCGGTGCGCTGATGACAGGTGGGTTCAGTTCGCGATGCCGATCGGTAACGCATGGCAACGCTTTTGCGTCGCCATCGGCCGCGAAGACTTCATCGATCACCATGAGTACGGCACCCCGATGGGCAGGTTCCAGCACAACACGGAACTGATGGCCGAACTCGACGAGATCTTCGCCACGAGGACCAGAGACGAATGGACCCCCATCCTTGACGAGAATCACCTCACCTGGGCACCGATCAACAACACGGCCGAGGTGCTGGCAGATCCGGCAGTTCGGGCCACGGGTGCTTTCGAGAAGATCAACCATCGGCTCGCGGGGTCCTTCGACACCGTTGCATCCCCTTTCCGGCTACACACTGCAGAGTCGAAGGTTCGGGGTCCGGCCCCCGAACCGGGCGAACACACGAACGAAATCTTGGCAGCAGTCGGGCTCGACGATGCCACGATCGAGAGTCTCTTCGCCGCTGGCGTGGTGAGCTGACAGCCACCCGACGCGGCGTCGCACCGGGTTGGGTTGCTCGCGGTGCGATCGGACAGCTACCGCCCATCAAGAGTGTCGGTGATGCCCTGTTGTCGCTTCAGCGAGTTCGACATCGACGGCGTCACACATTCGAGCCACTGGTGCTTGACAAGGCTCTGGAGACAGGCCCCTCCGAAGCTTTGGTCCAGCTGCAATGTTGAGTGGTAGGAAGGCAACCAGTCCCACGGCTAGGAAAGTGAACATGTACGTGACACGGACCGACGACCAGTGGGCGTTGCTGGAACAGGTTGACCCGACCGTTCCCATCGTGATGTTGAACCTCATCCGGTTCCGCGAGCGCGCTCTCGACGGCTGCGACTGCGACGGTATGACCGGCGAAGAGGCCTACGCCGAGTATGGGCGCCGTCTGAGGGCGCTCGCGGCAGAGTTCCCCGGGACGGCATTCTGGGTGGGCGAGGCGAAGAACACCTTCATCGGACCTGATGACGAGAGGTGGGATCTCGTGCTGTTGGTGGGTTACGACTCGGTCTCGACCTTCAGGAACATGCTGGCGACAGACGCATACCAGGCCGCCGCGATCGCACGGACCGCTGCGGTTCTCGATTCGCGTCTCGTCTTGGCCACGGAGGACATCCACATCGGTGATGCCATGAAGCTGTGGGCGCGCGGAGGCGACGATGACGAAGGCCCCATCGTCATGCTGAACCTCATCCAATACCGAGACACGGTGCTCGAAGGCCATACCTGCGACGGCATGACAGGTGAGGATGCCTACGACGAATACCTCAGCCGACTCGAGGGTATGAACGACCACGACTTCCCTGGCACAGTCATATGGAACGGCGATGCAAGGGCGACGATCATCGGCCCGGTCGAAGAACGCTGGGATCGGTTGCTGCTGATCGGCTACCCCTCGCTCGACGAGTTCAGGCGCATGGCGGGCTCAAAGGCCTACCAGACCGCGGCGCCGGCCAGAACAGCTGCCGTCGGCGACTCGCGCCTCATCCTGATGCATCAGCGATTCCCTCGCCCCTGATCGGAGCATGGTTCCCGATGTCGGCTCGCCGCGAACGGTTCAACTTCGAAACGGCCGCCGAAGAGGACGCTCATGGGCGAAGACGACGACGGCACCGAGCGCGCCTCGGAGTCAGAGCGCCTCGATGACCGAACTAGCTACCCACCGGGACCTTGTGGCCCATGTCGACCTGACCTCACGTCGTTTATACGGATTGCCTATCATCGCCGCAGGTGACCCGACGCGGGCATTCGAACGACTTAGCTGGGCTATCTCCGAGACCTGATGTACCCACGACCGCGAGTTGGCCACGGAAGGAAGCCCATGAGTACTTTGGAAATGCACGCCGTCTCCGGTCGTATCGGCACCGAGGTCATCGACCCCGACCTCGGGCAATTGCTGGCTGACGAGGGCGCCAGAACCGATCTTCGCCAGGCGGTGCTCGATCACCATCTGGTGGTGCTGCGGGGCCTCGACCCGACCCCCGAAGAGCACGTCCAACTCGCGGGTGTACTGGGCGAACCCATCGTGCCCGAGGATCACCTTCCCAAGCGGGACGGGCACCCTCTGGTCTGTCGGTTCGACAGCGCTGTGGGTTACAAGGCCGACCGGTGGCACACCGACGGTACCTTCCGGGACATTGTCCCGAGCGCGGCAGTGCTGGTCATGCGGACCTCACCGGGCACCGGGGGCGACACCACATGGTCGAACTGCGCGGCGGCCTATCAGGATCTGTCCGGCGGTATGAAACGCCTCTTGGATGGGCGTAGAGCTCTTCACGACCAGGGGCCCGACGCCAAAGCCGTCCACCCGGTGGTGGTGGCCCACCCTGAGACCGGTCGACCGGTTCTCTTCGTGAACGACATCTTCACCCGGCAGATCATGAACCTGCCCATCGACGAGAGTTCGGCCCTGCTGCCCTTCCTGATCCGACACGTCGGCCGGCCCGAGTTCACCTATCGGCATCGCTGGGCCGAGGGCGACGTCGTCATCTGGGACAACCGGAGCACACAGCACTACGCTCTGTTCGATTTCGAGGGCCGGCGCGTCGTGGAGCGGGTACACGTGGCAGGAGGTCCGATGGATGCCTACCACCTCGACGTCGACGGGGATCGGGCAACGCAGTGACCGAAGCGTCTCTGTGGCGATTCGACGGTACAGGCGGCAGCGACTGGTGACTGATTCGGTCGCTCGTCGGCTCTAACTAGCCACTGTTCTGCTCTCCAACGCCCACAGTCGACAGCCTCTACCTTCGAATGAGGTGGAGTTCCTCGGGCCGGAACCATCCACGAACACCTGTTCGTTTTAGGTCCACGGAACCCGGACTCCACGCGCCTAGGCTGTTCGCTCACACGAGTACTCGTTGGATGGAGTCGTCGAGCAGATGGCGAAAGCGAAAGCCCCTGATCAGATTGCGCGCGAGATTGTCGATGTCGCAGTCGAGAGCGAGATGCGTGACTCGTTCATGCCCTATGCGCTCAGTGTCACGACGGCTCGAGCCATACCCGACGTTCGAGACGGGCTAAAGCCAGTTCAACGCCGAATCCTCTACGTCATGAACGATCTCGGGCTCCGGCCTGGCACGCCGTTTCGCAAGAGCGCCGGCGTCGTCGGCGAGGTGATGGGCAAATATCACCCTCACGGTGACGGAGCGATCTACGAGGCGATGGTCCGAATGGGCCAGTCGTTTGCGATGTCGGTGCCGCTCGTCGCACCGAAGGGCAACTTCGGCTCGCTCGACGACCCGCCGGCCGCATACCGGTACACCGAAGCTCGTCTCACGCAGGCAGTGATGACGATGGTGGGCGACATCGAAGAAGACACCGTCGACTATGTCGACAATTTCGACGGCGAACGGCAGGAACCAGTTTGCCTACCTGGCCTTTTGCCGAACCTCCTCGTCAACGGCGCGAGCGGCATAGCTGTCGGCATGGCCACCAACATGCCCCCTCACAACCTCCTTGAAGTCGCCAATGCCATCAGGCTCGTGCTCACGAAACGCAGGCCGAAGCCGACCGTCGAGGAGCTGATGGCCCACGTCCCAGGACCCGACTTTCCCACCGGGGGTATCCTCGTCGACGACGGGGCGCTCCGCGACGCGTACGAAACAGGCCGGGGCACCATTCGTGTGAGGGCAAGAGCCGAGATCGAATCGATCAGCAGCCGGCGCGACGGCATCGTCGTCACCGAACTGCCGTACATGGTCGGCCCAGAGCGCGTTCAGGCCAAGATCCGCGAGCTGGTGTTGGCAGGCAAGCTCGACGGTGTCGCTGCCGTCAACGACCTGAGCGACCGCAACCACGGACTTCGCCTGGTGGTCGAATGCAAGGCCGGCGTGAATCCGCATGCCCTTCTCGCCAAGCTTTACCGCCTCACGCCGCTGGAAGAAAGCTTCGGCATCAACAACGTCGCACTCGTCGACGGTGTGCCGACAACGCTCGGCCTCTACGACCTGTGTCGCTACTACATCGACCATCGCCTGGCGGTCATCACGCGTCGCACCGAATACCGCCTCCGTCGAGCCCGCGAGCGCGCGCACATCGTCGAAGGCCTGCTCATCGCCCTCGACAACATCGATGAGGTGATCCGCATCATCAGGGCCAGCCAGGACGTCCCTGAAGCAAGAACGAAACTCATGAGCCAGCTCCGTCTCAGCGAGGTTCAGGCCAGTCACATCCTCGACATGCAACTTCGGCGACTTACTGCGCTCGAGGTCGAGAAGCTCAGAGCCGAACTCGACCAACTCCACCACGCGATCGCCGGCTACGAGACCCTTCTGGGATCCGATCAGCGAAAGCGAACACTCCTCAACAGTGAACTCGCCGAGGTCGCCGAACAGTTCGGCGGGCCACGACGCACGAAGATCATGAACGCTGACGACATCGTCGTCATCGAAGAGGTACCCACGAAGACCTCGATCGACGACGCCATTGCCGATGCCGACACACCGACCATCGTCACCCTCTCGACGTCGGGGCTACTCGGACGCCTTGCCGCAGACGAAGAGTTCAGCGCGAAACCGGGCCGGCACGACGTGCTGGTCCGCTTCGTCGAGACCACCTCGTACGCGTCAATCTACGCCGTCACCGACCGCGGTCGCCTGCTGTCGGTCCGGGTCAGGGACATCCCCGAAATGGTGAGAGGAAGCCGAGGAGCCTCAGTCACCGAAATGTTCTCGCTCAGCAGGGGAGAGCGGGTGGTTGGTCTCACCGGCCGGCCAGAGGGACCCGTTGCCATCGTCACACGCAGCGGGACAGCGAAGCGACTCGCACCGGACACCGTCACCTCGACCCGAAACGGCAATCCCGTCATCGGTCTCAAGGACAACGACCGTGTTGTGTCGGCCTTCAGCGCACCAGATGGCAGTGAGTTCGCCATGATTGCCTCTGATGGCCAGGTACTTCGAACGCCTGCCGATTCGATCAGTATGCAGGGTGCAGGTGCTGGCGGAGTCGCTGGGATGAAGCTGAGGCCCGGATCGGAGGTGGTTGCGGCTGGCTCGGTCGAGTTCGGCACCGTCGTGGTTGCCATCACCGACGAGGGAACCGCCAAGATCACCGATACGGCCGAGATCCCCGCCAAGGGGCGCGCCACCGGGGGCGTCCGGATCCTGAAGTTCAAGGGATTCGAAACCACCGTCGCCTACGGATGGATGGGCAAGAACCGACAGCTCGCGGCCATCGTCGCCGACCCCGGCGACGTCAAGAAGACCGACCCGACTCCAGTGCCTCTCCTGCTCGAAACAACACCGCGCGACCGCACCTCCACCGATCTCGGTGTCAGCATCGCCGCCATCGGCGAGTACCGGTTTTCATGAGCGTGACCAAAAGCTACGACGCAAGCTCCATCGAAGTTCTCGAAGGTCTCGACGCAGTCCGCAAACGGCCAGGCATGTACATCGGCGGGACAGGGTCAGGCGGTCTCACGCACTTGCTGTGGGAGATCATCGACAACGGCGTCGACGAAGCAGCTGCCGATCATTGCGATCTCATCGAAGTCACGTTCCACAACGATGACTCCTATGAGGTGACCGACAACGGCCGCGGCATCCCGATCGACCGGAAGGAGGGGGAGATCACCGCCCTTGAAGTCGTGTTCACCGAGCTTCACGCCGGCGGCAAGTTCGGCGGCGGCGCATACGGCGCATCCGGTGGGCTCCACGGCGTCGGCGCGTCGGTCGTGAACGCTCTGTCGAGCCGTATGGAAGTCGACATCAATCGCGACGGGGCAACCCATCGCCTCGAATTCAACCAGCGTGTCGCAGGTCGGACATCGAGAACAGGACGGTTCACTCCATCGCACAAACTCGAGAAGATCGGCAAGGTCCCGCGGACTCGCACCGGAACGCGCGTGCGGTTCTGGCCAGATACCGACATATTCGACTCCGAGGCTCGAATCGAATACGACGAGGTCAGGGAACGTCTCGGCCAAGTGTGCTTCCTCGTCCCAGGCCTGAAGATCCGCCTCGTCGACCGCCGCGGCAGTGGCAACCTTGCGCCCGAAGAGTTCGTCTCGAAGGGTGGACTGTCCGACTACGTCGACTTCCTGAGCGGCGAGAGTTCTCAGGTCACCGGGCTTGTTCGAATAGGGGGCACCAGCAAGTTCGAGGAGAAGGTGCCGATCGACGGCAAGCTCACCGAGGTTGTGCGCGAGTGCCAGGTCGATATCGCGATGCGCTGGGTCTCGGACTACGAAACGAAGATCGTGAGCTTCGTCAACACGATCCCGACTCCTGATGGCGGAACCCATGTCACCGGGTTCGAACGTGCCCTGACATTTGCCATCAATGACGTGTTGAAGACCGCCGATCCTCGCAAGCTGCGAAAGCTCAAGGACAACGGCAAAGCGCAGAAGGAAGACGTTCAAGAGGGTCTCGTTGCCGTCGTGCGAACCACTTTCCCGGAGCCCCAGTTCCGCGGCCAGACGAAACGAGAGCTCGGCACGCCCGACATTCAAAAGATCGTGTACGAGGCCGCAAAATCCGGCCTGATCGATTGGTTGTCGGGCAAGCAGCGGGGATCGAAGGTCCACGTCAGGGCCCTCATGGAGAAGATCACCGACGCCATCGTCAACCGCGTCAGCACCAAACAGGCCCTCGAGACAAGACGCAAAGCCGCGGCGCTCGGCAACAGCGGCATGCCGGGAAAGCTGGCCGACTGCCGACTGCATCCCGGTGGCGAACTCCTGATCGTCGAGGGGGACTCTGCAGCTGGACCGGCCAAACGTGCCCGCGACTCGGCTTGGCAGGCAGTGCTACCTCTACGAGGCAAAGTCGTGAATGCAGCCAAGAGCACCCGCAAGTCGGTTCTCGACAATGCCGAAGCGACGGCGCTGTTCACCGCTGTCGGGGGAGGATCGGGTCTGGAGTTCGATCTTGAAGCCAGCCGATACGAACGCCTCGTGCTGCTGGCCGACGCCGACGTCGACGGTAGCCACATCAGGTGCCTCATCCTCACGTTGATCTTCCACTACATGCGGCCATTGCTTGACCAAGGCCGGGTGTATTCGGCCCAGCCGCCAACGCACGCCGTCATCGTCGGTCAGACGAAGAGGTTCGTGTACTCCGACATAGAGAAGGATCAACTGGTCGATGAACTGCTCGAAAAGGGCCGCAATCCTCGCGTGACCCGCTTCAAAGGTCTTGGTGAGATGGATGACGAGGAGCTGCTCGAGACCACGCTGAATCCTGACACAAGGGTGTTGCGTCGAATCTCGCTCGAAGATGCCAAAGCCGCCGAAAGGGCATTCACCACCATGATGGGCGCTGCCGTGGAGCCTCGCCGCGACTTCATCATCAAGCACAGCCAGGCGTACGGCCACACCCTCGATATCTGACCGGGGACACCAGCCGGCCACGAAGCCAACCGGTCACCACCACCCGCAACATCAACTCAGGCGGACTGGGTGCCCTCTGTGGATGATGGCTGAGAGAGTCGCGTCCGGTTCGGCCAGAGCGGCCAAGTTCTCCAGTGGATCTGCGGTCGACACGACGACATCGGCGTGCGCTCCAGGTATCAGCGTGCCCACACGGCCTTGCATTCCGCACAGGCGAACGTTTGTGACATACATCGAGCGCAGGACATCTGCGGCCGACTCGAGTTCGGCCCTGATGGCGAACTCCTGATTTTGCCAGGGCTGAACCTCGCCGAGCAGATCGGTACCGAACCCGAGTTCGACCCCAGCGTCCTTCGCGATCTGCACAGATCGGCGGCCCATGTCAAACACGCCGTCGTTCTTGTCGAGGTTCACCTGGGGCATTCCCATTTTGGCTCCGACCTCCTGCATGGCCTTGTAGGTGACGAGAGTCGGCACCATCGTGACGCCGAGTGCAGCCATGTGCGCTGCAATCTCGGCATCGATCCCATTGCCGTGTTCGATGCAGAGCACCCCGTTGTCAACTGCTTGGCGTATCGCATCAGGCATGTAGCCGTGAGCGGTCGTGTAGGTCTTCCGATGATCGGTCTCGACGGTGATGGCCCGGATCTCCTCGGCGGTGAACTGGATGTTGTCGAACGGGTCCGTTGGCGAAGCAACTCCGCCCGACGACATGATCTTGATGAAGTCGCTTCCGTCACGCAGTTCGTACCGAACAGCCTTGCGGCACGCGTCGACTCCATCGACCACGTGGGTGTTGGCATCGCCCTCGATCTGGCATCCACAGCTCGGCACAGGGACGTCACGGTGCCGAAAGTCGCCGTGACCTCCTGTCTGCGACAGCGTGCGCCCAGCACGTGCGATCCGAGGGCCGGTACACAGACCGGAGGCGATCGCCTTCATCAGCCCAGATACGTCGCCACCTGTGTCGCGTACGGTCGTGAAGCCCCGTTTAACCGTCGCAGCGCTCAGGTTCGCCATGGCAATGGCGATCTCGGTGCTCGTCATCTTGGCCAGTCGAACGAAGTCCATGGTGACGATGAAATGATGCACATGGGCATCGATGAACCCTGGCATCACGAACTGGTCACTGGCATCGACATCGAGGTCGGCAGCGACACTCGATGGCCCATCGATCACATCGATGATGACGTCGTCCTCCAGCACGACTGTTCGCTCGCCGACGAGCTCCATCGTGGCGGTGTCGAGCACCACACCGTTGTTGACGTTGACGATCATCGTCACCTCCCGTGAGGCCAGTCAATCACGACGCAGACGAGCGTGCAGCACCCAGCGCCAGGATCGAAACGTGTGGAAGATGATCCGGTCGAAGCGCTTCGGTACCGCGAAGCTCTTCTTGATCGCAACCGCGGTGCAGCTGATCGGACCCGTTAGTGGGTCCGTGCTGCTTCGTGTTCTAACGTTGGTCCGATGCTCGGAGGCCAGGGGCGAAGCGATCAGGCGTTCTTGGAGCGACCCACTGCCTCAACTGAGTCCAGTCGGTGATGAAATGACTCGTGCAACGCGAAGCGAACGAGATCGGCCAAGGTGAAGACCTCGCCCGGTCGCCGCTCGGCTGACCACTCCCACATCTCTGCTTCGACACCAATCGTTGCCGCGCTGAGGATCATGGCGTTGTTGGCGATGTCATCTGCTACAGAGTCGACAGGTTGCTCGTTATACCGATCGGCAGTCACAGCGGCCTCGTGATCCCACCAATCGAGGGGATCCGTCTCACCTTCGCGAAGTTTGTCGACACGAGCCGCGAAGACGGCGAGAAGGTCGCGCACGTGGCACGCGTACTCGATACCCGACCACACGCCCTCGATGGTGTGACTGCGGAGCGCGAATGCGTCAGCCGAGCCCAACCAATGACACCAAGCCCCTGCTTCGAATTCCAACGCCTCATCGAACCCGGATGTCTCGATACTCGACGCGTCGTAGCCGCAATCCGGGCACTCACCGCTGGTCGTGGTGGTCCAGTCGCGGGCGTCGGGCATAATCCAAAGCTAGCGAGTCAGGCCAGCACATCTCAGACCAGCAACTCAGCGCTCGTTTTTCGGAGTTGCATAGAGATTGTCACCAATCGGCACACGCCACGACCCTGGTCAGGCCGTTTGTGTCGGCCAGCCATTCCCATAGCGATGACAGGTGCGCTCCGGAGCGTGCCGCCGAGAAGATCCTTTGCCCGACCACGAGTGACCTCGAGGTCCTGTGCTTGAGTCATGGCCGGTGAACACAAGCCCGTCTCGTGCAACGAGAAGACGTAGCGACACTCAACGCAAATGCAGGAAGGGCGCTAGCTTCACGGCAAGTCGCGCAGGAGGTTCATTCCCCCTTGACCTTTGATTCGATCACGCTCGGGGGAGAGCCGTAGCCGACTTCGTCGAAGGATCGATAACCATGGACAAGGATGTGGGCCTCTTCATCGGCCGCTGCCCTCCCCGGGACTGCGATGCCTCACTTCGTTTGAGAACCGTCGGGAGTTACGCCTGAGGTCACCAGATACTCGACACCTGCGCCATCGAATCCGATCTCGGCCAACACCTCACGGGTGTGCTCGCCGAAGCCTGGCGAGGGGCCCTCGACCAAGGCAGGTGTGGCGGAGAACTGCATGGGGATGCCAACGGTGAGGTACTTCCCGAAGATCGGATTGTCGATCTCGGCAACGAAGTCGTTGGCCACCACCTGGGGGTCTCTGAGTGCCTCTGTCGGCGTGTTGTATCGAGCACACGGATAGCCGGCGGCCCGTAGTTCAGCCATCCACTCTGTAGTGGTCTTCGTCAGGAACAGCCGCTCGGCTTGGTCGACCGTGGCCTGGAATTCCTGTGACGTGTGGTCGCGCGGGTTTTCTGGACGTTTGATCCCGGTGACGGCGTGAAATCGCTGTTGAAGCGAATTCGTGAGCCCTGCGACCGAGATCAGGCTGTCTTTGGTGAGGTAGTGGCGGAAGTACAGCCGGAAGTTGGCCTGGCCGTGCTGTTGGGCCTCATACACCGCCCTCTGCCCGTCGAACCCTTCGCCTGCCTCTCGGGCCGCCGCCATCTGTACGTCGAGTTCGACGGTTCGCTCGACATCGGTCATTTCGAAGAATCCGTGGGTCCCGAGCGAAAGACTCATGGCCGTGCCCAGCAGCGACGTGTCGACTCGCTGCCCCTCGCCTGTGTGATCACGGTGACGCAGCGCAGCAATCACACCGGCAACCGACGCGATGCCGGTGCCGGCATCGTTGACGGCTGGACGGGTGGCCACCGGAGTTCCGTTCTCGGTTCGGTTCATCAGGAAGCCCATGCCACTCACCGCCTGAACCAGCGCGTCGTATCCACCGACCTCTGCGTCATCGCCGCGCGGCCCGAATGGTGTGTGGGTCAGATGAATCAAACGAGGATTGACGAGCCTGGCGTGATCCCAGTCGAGGCCATAACGCACCAGATCACTGCCCTTGAATGCCACAAGGGCGACGTCGGCCCACCTGAACAGCGCATCGACAACCGGCGATGCCTTCGAAGAGCGAAGGTCGATGACCATACCGCGCTTGCCAGGGTTGATCTGTGCAAAGGCCCTCGACTCCTTCGGCCCGAGTCCTGCGGTGGCCCGCATCGCATCGCCCCCTGGTGGCTCGACCTTGACCACGTCAGCGCCCATAGCGGCCAGGATCCGACCACATGCCGGAATAGCCAGATTCTGCGCGAACTCGACCACCTTGATCCCTTCGAGCATCGCTGCAGCCACTCTTCTCCTCTCCCCATCCGGAGCCTACAACCGCGACATCTGCCCGCTATCAAACATCCTTGACCTGTCAGCCCTGAAGTTCGACAGCCGGATAGTCCATTTCGCACCGAAGCAGCACGTTGATCCGCCCATATGACCAAATAGACGGCTGATGGGTGACCATCGTGATCTCGGGTCACCTCCGGTAGACGCAACCATGAAGGCGACTCGCACCCGGCGACCAGGAGGTTTGACCCAGAACGAGACCTCAGATCCTCAGATCAGGATCATGATGGGCCGACTGGATTGACGATCGGTGGCGCGGGGACCCAGGAGCATGGGTCGAGGCCCATGAGGTCGGCCAGCACGGCGTAAAAGTCGGGGTCTGCCGCTCTCAGCTGATGCGGACGATCGAAGAGCGCCTCGACAGCCACGGCGAAGAACTCAGCCGTGTTCGTTCCTCCATATGGCCGGAGTACGCCCCGGTCCTGGCCGGCTCGGAGTTCGTCGAACCTCTCACTCGCGATGGAAATCCAGCGATCACGAAGCGGACCGCCGACCGCGGGCGTGCCGTCGAACATGCCATCGCCAACGTCCAGAGAGTGAGCGAACTCGTGCAGAACGACGTCGTACCGGTATCGTCCATCCCTGCTCCCGGCGCTGACAGCGTCCCAAGCCAGTAGTACGAGACCAGAGTCGTCGGCTTGCCCGTGCAAGTGTCGCCGGCCCTCGCTGCGTGTACCACCGGCGGGGCCAGAGGTCTCAGTGTCGAGAACAACGGTCGAACGATGGACCACGACCGTCCTCACACGAAGTTGATCAGTTGACCGGCCCGAGACGAGAAGCGAAGCCCGGCCGGCGATCGTGCTGACGATCTCATCATCGAGATGCATCCCCCTCGCTGCCTCCCACGTGATGCTCGAAACGAGGTCACCTGCCCCGGCGATGATCCGATCTCGGTGATCGTCGCCCATCCGATACCAGTGGTCGATGACCCGTGGCATGACGCCGAGATCGAGTCCAGGGCGTCGTCGACGCCGGAATGGCCACACCATCGGCTCAGCCTGGCGCTTCGACGGAGAACAGCTGGAAGAGGCCAGGGGTCTCGACATCTTCCGGTGGTGCGCTACCAAGACCGAAAAACATCTCGTAGATACCGGGTGTGAGGCCGGCAAAGCTGAACCTGAACTCGGCCCACTGGCCGTCGAATTGAGGCGTTTGGTAGAAATACCATGACCTGGTGACAGTCCCAGCCCGCGGCGTGCCCGCGAATTGAGCATCGACGGCAAGACCCGTTCCTGGCGCCGCATCGTCGGCAGGGGCTCGTCTCAATGCAATCTCGCCCAGCCCGTCACCGAGGCGAGCGAAACCCGTAACCGCTACGACCGACCCGTCGCCCGCCGAGATTGCGTCGACCATGGACTGTGCATTGACGATGACGCCACCACCCACGCCTGCGGACACATCCGACTCCTGAACGAGATCGAGGACGACGCGTGCCGGGTTGGCAAGAAACGAGATGGCCATGCGCGCCGGGCCGGGGTCGATGTTGAACGCGAGACGACCGTCAGAGCGGAGTGCCGCAATCGTCACCGCCTCACCACCGGAGACCGACACGGTTCCGAGTGAGAACTCTGGGACGACGAGAAGATCTTCGGACAGCTCGACGCGGATCCTTCCTCCGAGGTCGATGACGCTGAGGCCGGAGGGAAACGCATCGCTGAGTTTGGCCTCCGCGGTTGCGAGCCGGTCAGCCAGATAGAGCACCAGGCGGCTGCATGTTTCACTTTGATGCTGCTCGATCCAGGCTATTCCGTCGGCAGTGCCGACGGCAGTACCTGGCTGATACGCCAGGGCTCTCGAAGGAATGGAGGCCGGAATTGTTGCGCACGGTCGAACCCCGAAGTCTGTGGTCGTGATCTTCACAGCACTTGCTTCTGTCCAACCCACATCGCCGTCCCGCTCGACCTCGATCCACGTCGAGTCTCCGACGATGGTCAGGCTGCCCGTGAGCGCCACGACGTCATTCCGGGACATGGTGAGCCCAGCAGTCCCCGGTTCGCTCGCCAACGGAGCGGAGCGCAGAAGGGTCGCATTGGCCGTGCCGGCGACTTCGGCGATCGTCACAGGCGGAGTGACTGTTGGGTCAGGAATCGTCGATACCGAGGTGGTTGCTGCCGATGTGGCGACGGCATCCCTCACTCCCGGCACTGAACTGACGGTCGTGTTCACCGATCCAGCGGTCGTTGCTGAGCCGACCGTCACCAGATCGCTTGGAGGGGTCTGCTCGCGTACACCGATCCAGATCGCAAACCCGACGACGGCAACGCTGGCTACGGCGATGAGTCCTTTCACGGCACGAAACGCCACGGGCACACGCATCGCCGGTATCTGCTCGTACTCCCGGCCAGCCACTCCTCGCACAAGGGACATTCTCGCTGGTCGCGAGGCTGATTACTTACCGGGTGGACCGGGAACGGTTGCCAAGCCGGATCTCCCTCGTCGCAAACCGGATGTTGTGGGGCCAAACATGTGTGATGGAAATCAGCCGCGATCGACTGCGACTCGGGCGAAAACACCTCACGCAGAGTGGTCTATATGGGCATATCACCACGCACAATGTTTCACGTGGCACTCGGCAGCACGACGTCTGCACCGAAATATGAGCGATGAACGCTAGATCACGCCGAACGGCCCCACCACTCGTTGTAGGTATCGAATGTGCCAAGAATGCGGTCGCGAACGTTCATGAGCGCCGGCACAAGCTGCACGGCTTCACCGGCGAAGCCCTCACTGGCCTGAGCGACAGACGCCGCAACAACATCGCCCGACGGCGTCACGAAGCCAACAGCTACCGATGACGCCCCAATTGTTGCCTCATCTCGCTCCCAAGCGATGCCCGTGGCCCTGGTCCGCTCGAACTGTGAGAGGAGTTCGTCGATGTCGGTGATCGTCGCAATGGTGAACGAGGGGAGCGCGCCAACGAGTTGACGCGACATCGACGGCTCGAGATGTGCACAGATCGCTTTTCCAGGTGCCGTGGCATGGGCAGCGACGCTGAGTCCTACGCGTCGCCCTACAGGTCGGAGGCCGTCTGAGGGCGGAAATACCTGGTCAACGCATCGGACCGTGCCGGCAGCGAGGGCGTGTAGCTCGACGGGGATACCGAGTTCGGCCGCAGCAGCAGCAAGTGGAGGTCCAGCCACATCCAACAGACGTGCCCGACTGGCCGATGCCAGCAGTGAGGCCGCTATGCCGATGCGATACTTCGGCGATTCGACCGATTTCGCCACAAAACCCTCTGTTTCCAGGGCTTTGAGGACACGGTGGACAGTAGAACGGGGGAGAGACGAGCGGGCCGACAATTCGCCGAGCGTCACCCCGGTGGGGGTGGCTGCGATGATTCGCAACAGCGTCGAGGCCCTCGAAATCGCTTGCATCGCGCCGGCTTCGTTCTTCATCTGCCTGTCGTCTCGCCAGGTGAGACCTGTTCGTCCCAGTCAGTGACACTATCGACCGTCGATGGCGCGACTTCAGCGGCAGGAATCAGCCGATGACCGGATACACGTCACGCATGCGTCGTCTGACCGGGCTGATCCAGGATCTCCGTGACGATGAACACGATCACGGCGCAGACGAGCACCGCATCAGCGACGTTGAAAACGGCGTACCAGCTGACATCCACGAAATCGACGACTTCGCCGGTCAGAGGCCACCCGCCATCGGTCCTGAAGAGGCGGTCGATCAGGTTCCCGACAGCACCGCCGAGAATGGCGGCCATCAAGAAGACCCTGCGGGGATGGTGTTCGCGGGCAAGCCTCATCACTATGAAGACGATGATCACTGTGACGGCCACGCCGACCACGGGACCGAGCGTGCTGCCAGTGCCGAACGAGAAGCCGCTGTTGTAGGTGAGACGAAGCGATAGCGAAGGTGCCAAATCGATGGATCGGTCATCGAGCGAAGTCACGGCCCATGCCTTGGTGACCTGATCGAGGATGACGACAGGGATCATCACCGCGAATGCAATCCTCCACCGTCGGATCCGCGCTACTGGCGGCCGAGGGACCATGTCGGGCTCTGTCACAGGCCGGCCTCGGAAAGACGCGAACCGATCTCGACCACGTTGTGGATGTCGAACGGTGCTCTGATGGCCAACGTCCTGCGATTGACGTCATTGGCGATGAGCGTTTCAACATCGCCACCGAGCGGATGTCGGAGATCCAAGTCGCAGTTCACGGCGACGTCGAAGGGTCGCCCTCCTGCTGCGGCTCGCACCTCCCTGACCAGCCGAAACACGTCATCTCCCTCGACAAGCTTCTGGTGCCACGCTTGGAGATTGACGCCGTCGGCGTGTTCTGCAGCGATAAGGGCGGTTGCCATCGTGCTGGCCCCGACCACGATCGGCGGAGGAGGTCCAGGCATGGTGATTCCGGCTGATTCGGCCACGTTGATCCTGATGCCCTCGAAGCATTCTCCCCTCCAGATGGCACCGATGCACTCGATGGTCTCTCGGAGCAGAAGCCGTCGCGATGCCACAGGCTCTGGGACCGCTCCGATCAGTGGATACTCGGCGCCAAACCGCGTGCCGTTTCCGGCTCCGGCGCCCAGGCCGCACCAGACCCGCCCCGGTGCGAGCGATGACAACGTCGACAGAGCAGACGCAGTCTGTACCGGGTGCCGATTGTAGACATTGGCCACAAGGCAGCCCAGATGGATCCGCTCAGTGACCGCTGCGATGGCGCCGAGAAGCGTGAAGGGGTGGTGCGACCATTGTTTCGACACCATCGTCGCGCTGAAGTGGTCGTAGACCCAGACCGAGTCGAATCCGCCGACGTCGGCGGCCCGCGCCACGTCGAGCAGATCGGGTACGGCGGCGTTGAACGGGCTGAGCACGAGGTCGGTCTTCACAGCACCACAAAGGCTACGGGTTGTCCAGGCCTACGCCAGTCATCTCCGGTGCGATCCTGCCGGCGATGACCGCTCCGGCAGCAGCGATACCGGCGACGATGACAAAGGCAGGACGAAACGATCCCGTCAGATCAGCGAGCCAGCCTGAGGCCTGCGGCCCGATGGTCAAGCCGACCCCGAACACCAGCGTGGCGACCCCGTAAGCGGCCCCGAAGTCATCCCCGGCGGTGTGGTCGGTAATCCGAGCCGCGACCGAGATGGGTACCCCGGCGAAAGCCCAGCCGAACACGAAAGCGCCGATGCTGGCGCCAGGTCTGTGGCCGGTGGCGATGACACCCGTTGCGAGCGTCATTACGATGAAAGAGCTGGTCAGGCCTATTGTTCGGCCATATCGGTCGGTGATCATACCGAACAACGGCGCGCCGAGAATACTGCCGAGAGCGAGCAGAATGAACGCTGTAGTGGCCCGACGTGGCCCATAGCTGGCGTCGTCCTCCAGGAGGGCGATGAGGAAGGTGACGACAGTCGACATCCCGCATCCGAAGAGCCCGTACGCGATGAGCAGAGGACGCCAGCCCGGTATGGATCGGATTGCTCCGAGACCAATCTGCTGGGCCCGAGGGCGAGAAGTGCCTCTGACGAACAGCATCAGCACTGTGACAGCGGCGACAGCGATGAGGAACTCGGTTAGATACACGGCTCGCCAATCCATGAATGTGTCGAGCCACGACGACAGCATCATTCCAGCACCGACGCCAACGGAGGTGACCCCGATGGCTGCACCCTTGCGCTCGGATCCGAGTTCGGCCACTGCCAAAGCTGGCGCAGTGACCCACACCCCGGCAGCCATGAAACCTGTGACCAGAAGCGCAGTTGTCAGGACAGCCACGTTCGGCGACCAGGCCAGTAGAGCGAGGCCGCCCGTGACAGCAACCAGTCCGAGCTTGGCCACCGAGCTCAGCCCGACGCGTCCGATGATCAGGCTTACGACCAGTGACCCGACGAGGTATGCGGCGAGGTTTGCCGAGCCCAGGGCGCCTGCCATCGAGTTCGATAAACCCAGGTCAGCCCGTATGTCAGTGAGTAGGACCGAGTAGCTGAAGCGTCCGAACGCCTGCGAGACGGCGACAGCGGCGGCGATGGCGGCCATCACCGCGATTCCTCTCGGGCCCGCCATCGCAACCGAGGCTACCCAGGTATTAGCGTTTCCCCGGGCCGTCTTCGGCAGGGGAGTGAGATGTTTCCAACAAAGAGCGAGTGGCTAGCGGGGACCGTCGAGTCTCCGGTCGATGCAAATCGTGAGATCGTCGATCCACACCATCATTTGTGGGATCGCCACGACGGCGTATATCTCACACCGCACCTTCATGAGGACACTGGAGCGGGTCACAACGTCGTCCAGACAGTATTCGTCGAGTGCGGCAGTGACTACCTCGACTCCGGTCCCGAGCACATGCGACCTGTCGGTGAAACGTCGTTCGTCGCTGGTGAGGCCGCCCGGTCGGTTGAAGCTGGCGGTGCGGTCATCGCCGGCATCGTGGGTACTGCCAACCTGATGCTCGGGTCTGCGGTCGAAGAGGTGTTGATCGAGCACGAGACGCGAGGAGGTGGCCTGTTTCGGGGCGTCCGGCATGCCAACGCCCACGATCCGAGTCCCGAGGTACGGGAATCGCACGCAAAACCGCCGCCCGGAATGCTCGGGGAAGCCACTTTTCGGGATGGTTATGTCAAGTTGGGTCAGCTCGGGATGAGTTTCGATGCATGGATGTTCCACCCCCAGGTGCCAGAACTCACTGCCCTCGTTGCAGAACATCCAGGGACTCCGGTTGTCCTCGACCACATCGGAGGACCGCTCGGAATCGGGCCCTACGCAGGCCGCAGAGACGAGGTGAGGTCCTCTTTACGCAAATCATTGGAGGCTCTGGCCGACCACGAGCACGTTCACGTCAAGGTCGGGGGAATCGGTATGAGCATCTACGGCGTTGGCCTCAAACAGCTTGCCACCGCACCGACCAGCGATCACCTGGTCGCGACGTGGGGCGATGATTTGCGGCACGTGATCGACACGTTCGGGCCGCACCGATGCATGTTCGAGAGCAACTTTCCCGTCGACAAGCAGGGTTGCTCGTACACGGTGCTGTGGAATGCGTTCCAAAAGATCTGCACCATGGCCGGATACTCCGATGAGGAGCAAAGCGACTTGTTTTCGGGCACAGCGCGCCGGTTCTACCGCCTTCGACCAGGTGGCGCGTCCGAGTGAGCCTCCTCGACAGGGCGTTCAACCTCGCGTAACTCGACCAGTTCGGCGCAACGACACCCAGCAGTATGTCTGCGAGAGGTACCGTGTCGGGATCGATAGAAGCCTATAATCCTCATTATGTCAAGTCGTATAGCTTGGCCCTACAAGACCTGTGGTCTAGTCTGCGTGTGGGTGGACCAGGGAGGCCTTTCGTGCGTGTCGACACTGTCGGAGTCGCTGACTACGACCGCATACGGGTCGAGCCGATCACCGGGTCGATCGGCGCCGAGATCAGCAATGTCGACCTCCGAGACCTGGACGATGAGATACTCGACGAGATCCAGGATGCGTGGATGGCCCACAAGGTGCTGTTCTTCCACGACCAGGACCTCACGCAGCAACAGCACGTCGACTACGTGTCGTGGTTCGGCGAACTGGAGATCCACCCGTTCGTCAAGAACGTCGAGGCCCACCCCGAGATCATCGTTATCGAGTCGACTCCGGAGTCGTTCTCGGCCGCTGAGACATGGCATTCCGATGTGACCTTCCGGGAATCCCCTCCCCTAGGATCAGTGTTGATCGGTCGAAAGATTCCCAAGTGGGGCGGCGACACCTGTTTCGCGAATATGACGCTTGCCTACGAGATGCTTTCCGATGCCGTCAAAGAGGAGATCGACGGCATGTACGCAATCCACTCGTATGCAAAGGCCTTCGGCACGGGGGTTCCCGCTGAGGAGGTCGAGCAGATGCGGAAGAAGTTTCCCGACCAGAAACACCCTCTTGTCCGCACACATCCTGTGACCGGCCAGAAGTCGCTCTTCATGGCCCGAAACTTCATGCTGACCATCGACGGTATGACACCAGACGAGTCGCGGTCACTGCGACACCGGTTGTACGAACAATCGCAGATCCCGGAGCTTCAGTGTCGCTTCCGCTGGCGCCAGAACAGCATCGCCCAGTGGGACAACCGTTGCACTCAGCACTACGCGGTCCCCGATCATGGCGGTGGCCACCGCCGAGTCGAACGCGTGACCCTGGTCGGTGACCGGCCAGTCTGAAATAGCCCTGACGCACGGCGACACCAGGAGAATCCATGCACGTCGGTATGTCCGTGATATTCCAGAACCCGGAAGATGCCAGGCCCGACGCCGACGTCTATCGGGACGACCTGGCTCTCGCCCGACAAGCGGAAGCCCTCGGGTTCGAGTCGATCTGGAGTGTGGAACACCACTTCACCGACTACACGATGTGCCCCAACGTCATGCAGTTCTTGACCTACATGGCGGCGTGCACCGAGAAGGTCCAACTCGGTTCGATGGTGTGTGTGTTGCCTTGGCAGGACCCGCTGCGCGTTGCGGAGCAGGTCGCCATGCTCGATGTGCTGTCAGGAGGCCGGGTCATCCTTGGCATGGGCCGCGGCACCGGTCGAGTCGAGTTCGATGGATTCAGGGTGGCGATGCCGGAGGCAAGAGGACGTTTTGCTGAGTCAGCAGAGATGATTCTCACCGCCTTGGAGACCGGGGTGTGCGAATACGACGGTGACTTCGTGCGTCAGCCACAAGTCGCGCTCCGTCCAAGACCGGACAAGAGCTTCCGAGGTCGCACCTACGCAGCAGCCGTGTCACCAGAGTCGGCCGAGATCATGGCGAAGATGGGAGTCGGGCTGCTGATCATCCCACAGAAGCCATGGCACCTCGTCCGTGACGAACTCCAGGCCTATCGCATGACCTACCGCGACGCAACGGGCGCCGAGCCACCACCGCCTTACGTTGCGGGGTGGACGTTCGTCGACGAGTCGATGGATCGGGCAGAAGAGATGGCCCGCAAGTACATCGGTGGCTACTGGAACACGGTCATCAAACATTACGAGTTCGACCAGGACCACCTCATGAACACGCCGGGGTATGAGTTCCACGGACAGATGTACAACATGCTCAACGCGCCTGGCGGAGTCGAGAAGATGACTGATTTCTTCGTCGGCATCCAAGTGTGGGGAACCCCCGAACGCGTGATCGAAAGAATCACCGAAATTCAGGACAACACTCACGCCGACGGGTTCATGGCCGTGTTCTCATACGCTGGCATGCCTCACGACGAAGCAGATCGGAACATGAAGCTGTTCGCTTCCGACGTGATCCCGACCTTGAAATCAATGAGTCCGTCGTACGATCGGCTTGGGGTACCGAGCTGATCGCGTCGCGGCTCTACTGACTGGAAAGCTGTGTTCGGTTTCGCGTTCCAACCTTCCGGGTGCGCAGCGGTATCGGCCCCTGTTCACTGATGCAATGGTCGGTCAGAACAAACCAGCCGCCGAAGTCGAGGTCACCGCGGCGCTGGTCCACGAGCTGTTGCTCGACCAGTTCCCTGGGTTGAGTTCGCTCACCCTGCAGGAGGAAGGGTCTGGATGGGACAACGCGGTGTTCCGACTGGGATCCGATCTCGCTGTCCGCCTGCCTCGGCGCGCCATCGCAGCCCCGGGAGCCCTGATCGAACAGACCTGGCTTCCCATGATCGCCAACCTCGTTCCGTTCGGCGTTCCCACCCCGGTGCACATAGGTGAGCCCTCGCATCTCTATCCATGGTCGTGGACTGTGGTCGAGTGGTTCGATGGCCAGGTACTCGGCTCAGTCCCTGTCGCCGCCGGTGGGAAGTTGCCCATGGACCTCGGCGCCTTCATGAGTGCGCTCCACCGCACAGCGCCAGAGGGCCTGGCACCGTCGTCGATCCGAGGTTGCCCTCTGGCGTGGCGCGACGAGAGGTTCCGTTGGGCGGTCGACCAACTCGGATCCTCGGTCGACCAGGGAGCTGTTGTCGCGGCATGGCACTCGGCACTGTCGATTCCCGACTGGCCACGTCGGCCTGTCGTTGTTCACGGCGACGTTCATCCTCTGAACATCGTTGTCGACCACGAACGCAATCTTGTTGCGGTCATCGACTTCGGAGACCTCAACGCAGGAGACCCCGCAACCGATCTGGCCATCGCGTGGACGACCTTCAGTGCCACCGACCGGGTGATCTTCAAGGCGTCGTGCAGCTCGGATGGGTTGCCGATCGACGATGACACCTGGGCCAGAGCGAGAGGCTGGGCGCTGAACTTCGCCATCCTCTATCTGAGCAACTCCGCCGACCTTCCTGCACTGCATGAAATCGGCGAGCGGGCGCTGGCCGAGGTGCTCTCGGATTCGCCGATCTGAGTACCGCCGAAATTCCACCTTGCGGCGAGATGGGCAAGGTCTGCATCTGTCATCCCGAAAAGAACAACCCCGCGGCCTGGATATCGGGGGTGGCGTCGTGCTCGCTCATTGATCCTCGGACTCATGATCGGTCTATGCCAGGTCGACGACACTGCTAGGCCGTAGTTCCCTTGGTCCCATCAGCTTCGAGAGCAGGTACTCCCCCGCCAGGACCGGTTCGTAACGAGCAGTTTCGCCCGGCCCGATGCACGTCTCGAAACACTCGAGCAAACAGTCAGGGTCAGCCTCCACGAACTGAGCAAGTGATCGGCGTCGAACGGACCCGCCATCTCCCGATGGAGGCGGGACGACTCGGTGCATGGTCGACACCCACCGATCGTTCGACCATCTGGCCAGCATGTCGCCGAGGTTGACGATGAACGCCCCATTGGTGATGGGAACTGGAATCCAATCGCCGCCTCGGTGAATCTCGAGGCCAGCGACGTTGTCAGCCAACAGCACCGTCAAGATCCCATAGTCGGTGTGCGCGCCCATGCGCATCTGCCCTCGGACGGGCTCGACGTCGCCAGAACGCCGCTCGTAGTTGATGGCTCGTGCGGTGATCACGGCGTGGCGAGTCCGATCGACCAGGTGCATCGGATCGAGACGGAGGGCAACAGCAAACAGCTCCAGCAACGAGTCGGTCACCTTCCTGAGTTCGGCGAGGTAGTCGCCGAGGGTCTGTTGGAACTCGGGCACGACATCGGGCCAGATGTTCGGCGCGTAGAACCGTCGATGCTGGTCGTAATACGGACCTGTCGTGTCGGAGCGGCCGACATTGAACGCCTCGAAGAGGTCGGGGGCGGCCACCTCGTCGCTGCTGAAACTGTACGCAAGAGCCTCTGTGCCCATCTCGGCGTAGGCCCGGTTGTTCGACGTGACAGGGTCGACGTACCGCCTCTTCACGTCGATCGGTAGATCAAAGAACTGTTCGCACACCCCAAGCACGCCCTCGAGCAGATCAGCGGAAACACCATGATTGACCAGAGTCAGAAATCCGACATCGCGACACGCAGCGTCGAGATCGTCAGCGACCGACCGCCGGTCCGATGCGTCTCCGTTCACGAACTTCCCGAGGTCGATCGCCGCCACCGTCATCGCAGAACCCACTTGCGAATCGAATCGAGGCCGGACCGGTAGTGATGCTGCATCTGAGCATCGCCATAGCGGTGGTCGGCGCCAACGGGGCACGCGTTCCTCGCGATGCATTGAAGTGCGCACTTCGATCCATCCTCGATGCGATGGGCTGCGCAACTCGTGATGTCGAAGTTTCCGGTCTCACCGACGGCACGGGCCGGGCAAGCCGATACGCACGGTCGACCGACGCAGGTATCGCACGGATGGTCGTGCTCTTCGGTGGATGTCGGAGGAAGGTCGACGTCGGTGAGAAACACAATCCGGTGAGCGATCCAGGGCCCGAACCGGTGATGGATCGACAGACCCAGAGGCGAAGGACGACCCCAACCGACGTGCTCGGCGAGGCGGCCAAGCGGTATGGGCGTATCCCCGGGGTACACCACTTCATGGCTCCCGTCGGGGTGTTGCGCTTGCATCCAAGCTCGAACCGATTCGATGCTGAAATCGTCAAACAGGTCTTTGCCGCTGACCTTGTCGCCCTCCATCCGGTTCCACAACGAACGGCCGCCTTGGCCGAGCATGACCAAGCGACCTCGCATGCCGACCCGAGAAACACCTGTGGCCAATGGGTCGACGGCCCATGAGGGCAGATCGTCCACGCGCAGCACGGCCTGCAACTCGAAGCCCATTTCCGCAAGCTCCGGAATCGGTTGACCGCTACTCATCGCATCAGAAGGTTACGTTGACCGCCATGCCGAACGGTATATCGACCTCGACGAGCGGAAGGCGATCTCGGTTTCTCGCCATCTCGTGGGTGGTCGTCTCCAGCGTTCTCGCCGTGGCCTGTGGTGTCGACGACGAGCCGACATTCCGACTTTCTTCGCCGTCGGCTCCTGCATCGGTTTTCGAGCCGAGTGTGGATACGACCGCTACATCGCTGCCGGATCCGTCCACGAACCAGTCTTCGACCCCAGCCGGCGATCCACATCTCGTGGCCGGGATACGTTTCACCGACGAAGCAACAACCCCTCAACCTGTTGACATCGCGTGGCATCCCGATGGCAGAGGGCCGTTCATCGCCGGGAAGCTCGGCACGATTCACGAGCTCCGCGCCGGCGAAGCTGTGCTGATGCTCGACATCACAGATTCGGTGACAACGAACAGCGAACGAGGCCTCGTCTCCATAGCCTTCGACGCCGAGGGCGAGCATCTGTACGTGCACTGGAGCAATCTCGCCGGCGACAATGTGCTGTCGGCGTGGGCTTGGTCGGGCTCCGTTCTCGATCCATCGGCGGGAGTCGACATTCTCGAAGTGGAAGAGCCCTTCGCCAACCACAACGGCGGCGGTCTCGCCTTCGGGCCCGACGGTCACATCTATTGGGGCCTCGGCGATGGCGGGGCCAGCGATGATCCGCTCAACAGTGGCCAGGACGGCTCGACTCTCCTCGGCAGCATCCTTCGGCTCTCGCCGGACCCCATCAACGGCGGCTACACCATTCCGCACGACAACCCGTTCGTCGACGACGGCGAGGTTGCCGACGAGGCCTGGGCCATCGGTGTGAGGAACCCGTGGCGAATGGCCTTCGACTCGGTGACCGGCGACCTCTGGGTTGGTGACGTCGGCCAAGATCGCTTTGAGGAGATCAATCGGCTCTCCCCCGCCGACGCAGGGGCGAACCTTGGCTGGCGATGCTTCGAGGCCTTCGAGCCATTCGGCGGCTGTGAGGTCGACCGCCACCATCTGCCCCTTGTCGCCTATGGGCGCGACCTCGGGCGAAGCGTCACCGGTGGCGTGGTCTACCGAGGCTCCGACATCCCGGAGTTGTTCGGCGCCTATCTTTTCGCCGACTTCGTCAGCGGCAGGATCTGGGCCATCGGTGAGGGCGAGCGTGCCGCCGTCGAATTGCCGCTGGTGGTCGAAGGGGCCGTCGGCCTCGGCACCGACCCCGATGGCGAGCTGTGGCTTCTACAGCTCCCGACCGGTCAGGTGGGTCGACTCACGCCAGGCTGACGACTGCCACGGGCATCGTGGCATTCGTGCATGCCGGCGCCCTTGAAAATTGCTGTGCCGCAGAGTCGCTACCTTCGTTGCGTGGACACCGACATCACCCCGGCCGAGAAGAACGTCGTCGACGCAGCAGCGACGTGGGCCGCGGACTTCGTCGGTCCGCGCTCCGAGGGGTGGGAACGCGATCGTCGTTGCGCGCGTGACGCTTTCGACAGCGCTGCAGCTCACAGTTTCACGGGTCTGTATGTCAGTCAAGACCACGGCGGCACCGGTCTCGGTGCCGTTGCCTACGCTCGCGTGTTCGAGGAGATCGCGGCAGCCGACATGGGCGTGGGGTTCATGCTGACCGTACACAACAACTACGCCGTCTCCTTGGCCAACCATCTCACCGGACCTACCAGAAACGCCCGCCTAGAAGCCGCACTCACCGGCAGCGTGCTTGGCGGATTCGGTTTGACGGAACCCGACGTCGGCAGCGATGCGGCCAAGATCACGACAACAGCTACGAAGATGCGCTCAGGGTGGAAACTCGATGGCGCGAAGGCATGGGTGTCGAACGGAGCCGAACTCGACGTACTTGCGGTGTATGCCACGGTCGATGCTGCCGCTGGCCACAGAGGCATTGGGGCGTTTCTGGTCGACGTCGCCACCCCTGGTGTCGTGGTTGACGACCCATACCATCTTCTCGGCGCCCACTCGCTCGGAACCACGTCGATCCGGCTCGAGGGCTGCGAGGTCGCCGACGACGCCATGTTCATACCGCCAGGTCGAGGTTTCTCGGCTGCCATGGCCGGAATCGACGTTGCCCGCATCATCGTGGGAGCGATGAGCTGCGGAATGATGCGCACCGCTCTCGGCACTGCGACACAATGGGTCAGGGGCCGTCAGGCCTTCGGGGCCCGACTCGCCGACCTGCAGAACACCAGATTTGTGCTTGCCGATGTCGCCACCGATCTCGAGGCCACCCGATTGTTGACCTACCGTGCGGCTCGGCTGCTGGATGATGGCGAACCAGCAACGATCGCGGCCGCTCATGCGAAGAAGTTCGCGACCAGGACCGCAGAACGTCGAATCGCCGATTGCATGCAGGTGATGGGTGCTGAGGCAACACGTCAGAGCGGTGCGCTCCCCCGTCACCTCGCTGCATCGCGACTCACCAACTACCTCGACGGAGCGACAGAGATACAGAATGTGGTCATCGCGCGCGCCTTGCTCGATGGCGAATAGGTTCACACGATGAAGTTGGGATTCTTCGAACGAGTCGGCGACGTTGTTCGGTCGAGTGTCGAGGACAATGCCGGTATCCAGACACGGGCACACAGAGGCGGCGTGAAGGTTTGGTTCGGTGATGAAACAGCTGGACGCGAGCACTACGAGGCCCAACTTGTATCCAACCGCCATCTCGACGGAGGCGACGGTTACGTGCTGGAGATCGGATTCCATGCCGAGCATCGCGATGCCGCTTCCAATCAGAGAGCACTCGACAGAATTCTCGCGGCACGGTCAACGTGGAAAGAGATCATCGGCGAATGTCTCGATGCACCGGACGAGATCGTCCACGACATAGCCATCGCTGATCACTTTCTGGGGAACTCGACGTGGCGAAGGATCAGCGAGACCTGGGATCAACCCGATCTCGACGATGAAGAACTCGGCTTCGAGACAGGTGCTCGCCTTGCCGACTACATCACGGCGTTTCAGCCCGTTCTGGCCTCCGGGTAGCGACGGAGGCCGAAGTGCTCATGGGCCGGGGCACGTCCGATCCGCCCAATTGACGAACCGCGGCCACGATGAGACGTTGAATTCTTTCGATACGTGAGGACCCGTGTCGTCACTGACCGCCGTCTCGAACCACCGCAGGGTCCACTTCCGCGTGCCATGCTTGTCGAGATTTCGATTCCGGAGCAGGTAGGAAGACTCAAATGAAGCTGATCCTCGACAGCGAGAAGTGCCAAGGCCACGGACGCTGCTACGCGTTGGCCCCCGATCTGATGGACAGCGACGACTACGGCGACGCAGTGCTCATCGATGATGGCGCCGTACCAGAAGGCTCAGAAGCCCAGGCCCAGCTGATTGTCGACAACTGTCCGGAGTTCGCGATCACGCTCGAGCAGTAATCCCTGGCTGAGACTTTGTGGCGCACTCCCTCAGCGCATGATGAATGGGTTCGCCATCGGCTCCGATGAGGTGTTGATCCACACGGTCTTGGTGCGGGTGTAGTCGTGGATGACGTCCATTCCGGCCTCACGACCGTAACCACTCTGACCAAATCCGCCAAAGGGTGAAATCGGTGAGATGGCCCGATAGGTGTTGACCCACACGATTCCGGAGCGAATGGCCTTGGAAACCCTGAGGGCTCGGGAAACGTTCTCTGTGAACACACCTGCGCCGAGACCGAAGGCCGTGTCGTTCGCAAGTGCTACGGCCTCTTCCTCTGTATCGAACCGCAGGACCGACATGACAGGGCCGAACAACTCGGTCCTGACACTCGAGACGCCCTGGTCGGGGCAGACGAGGACTGTCGGTTCAAAGTAGAGACCCTCTTCGAAACCGTCCGGCCGGGAACCGCCGGCGACGAGCGTTGCGCCCTCCGACACCGAAGCGGCGACAATACGCTCACAACGATCGAGTTGATCCTGGGTCGCCAGCGGCCCGACCTGAGTGTCAGCGTCGAGCGGGTCACCTATACGGATGGCGTCAGCCCGACGTGCGATCTCTTCGACGAATGCGTCGTAGACGGCGGCCTGCACCATCACCCGCGACCCGGCGACACAGCTCTGTCCCGTGGCTCCGAAGTTGCCGGCAACCGCTCCGTTGACGGCGCCCTCGAAGTCGGCGTCTTCGAAGATGATGAGCGGCGACTTCCCGCCGAGTTCCAGAGAGACGACGGCGAAATTCTCTGCGGTATTTCTCACGATGTGGCGCGCTGTCTCAGGGCCCCCTGTGAACGCCACTCGAGCCACCTTCTGATGACTCGTCAGCGCACGGCCGCACGGCTCGCCGAATCCCGTGATGATGTTGACCACGCCAGACGGAAAGCCGGCATGATCGACCAGTTTGGCGAACTCCAGCAGAGACGCGGGAGCAACCTCCGAAGCCTTGAGGACCACGGTGCATCCTGCAGCAAGAGCAGGCCCGACCTTGGTCGCAGTCAGGAACATCTCGGCGTTCCAAGGAACGACAGCGGCGACGACACCCACAGGTTCGCGGCTGGTGAAGACATGCATTTCGGGCTTGTCGATCGGGAGAGTCGCTCCCTGAATCTTGTCGGCCAGACCGGCGTAGTAGCGGTAATAGTCGGCGACATAGGCAGTCTGGGCCTTGGTTTCGGCTCCGAGTTTGCCGCTGTCGGTTGTCTCGATCTCGCCGAGACGACCAGAGTGAGCCTCCACCAGATCGGCCAAACGATAAAGGGCCCGTCCCCGCTGGGTCGGGGTCCAAGTCGCCCATTCGCCCTCGTGCAGCGCCGTGTGCGCCGCGTCGACAGCCCGATCGACGTCGGCCTCGGTCGCGGCTGGTGCGGTTGCCCAAACCTCGCCGTTGGCCGGATTCGTCGACGTGAACCGATTGCCGTCAGCCGCTTCACAGAATTCGCCGTCTATGTAGAGCTGGTAATCGATCATCAGTGGCCTTCCGGGTCGAAGAATTCGAGTAATGCGCCAGCAAATGTACGCGGCGCCTCGATCGGTGGGAGGTGGTGTAGCGATTCGAGAACACGGGCAGTCCCATTCGGGATGGCCGCTGCCAATGCCCGTGTCATGGACGGCGTCGAGCCAGTATCGAGCTCGCCTGTCATCACGAGCGTCTCGGCCTCGATCGCGGAGGCAGCCGCAGGCATCTGCGGGTCCCCCTCCAGAAACACCCGGTAAGCCTTCGCGTAGGCATCGACGTCGTTGCTCTCGAGCACCCGAACCAGCCGCTCGACAGCCTCTGGATGCTCGGTACGCCAAAGATCAGTGAACCAGCGGTCAAGTGCCGACGCGACCATGGCCGACATTCCACGGCGCTTCACACCGGCAAGACGACCCGCTGCAGCGTCGATGCTCTGTTGACTCCGCTCGAACACAGAGTTCAGGAGCGCAACGTCTTTCACTCTGTCGGGGTGCCGCGACGCAAGAGCTCCGACGATCAATGCACCGATCGAGAGGCCGGCGACATCGGTTTCGTCGACATCGATGGCGTTGATCACGGCCACCGCCTGGCCGACGAAGTCCTCGAGCGTTCGTGGACCCGGCGGGTCGTGGCTGTCCCCATGACCGAGCAGGTCATAGCGAACAACCATTCGACGTGCTGCCAGCAGGTCCATCACCGGGTCCCACATGGTGTGATCGAGACCGACACCGTGCACGAGCAGAAGTGGTTCTCCTGTCCCGTCAACCCGGACGAATGTCTCGGCGATCATGAACTTCTCCCGGCACAAACTTGTGGGCGGGCACACCCTAGAAGAGCTGAGAGGTTCTCGTCCCCACTGTCGAGCAGTAGCGTAAAAGCATGGCTTTGGCCGACTCCATCGAGTTCACATTCGACAACACGTTCACCGAGCAGCTCCCAGCCGATCCCGATACGACGAGGGCACCTCGACAAGTCCACGGAGCTGCCTATTCGCGGGTGGATCCGACTCCGGTTTCGGCGCCGCAGCTGCTCGCGTTTTCGGCTGAGGTTGCCGCTGACCTGGGCATTGCTGACAATGGCGCTTCGCTGACGGCACTGTTGCCGGTGCTGGCGGGCAACACCACCCTCGACGGCATGGACCCGCACGCCATGTGCTATGGCGGCCATCAGTTCGGCAACTGGGCCGGTCAACTCGGCGACGGGCGAGCCATCGGCCTCGGCGAAGTGATCAATTCCGCCGGTGAGCGCTGGGCCATTCAGTTGAAAGGCGCGGGCCGGACCCCCTATTCACGCACCGCTGACGGATTGGCAGTGCTGCGATCGTCGGTACGTGAATTCCTGTGTAGCGAGGCAATGTTCCATCTCGGAGTGCCGACCACCCGCGCTCTGAGTCTGGTGACGACAGGTGAGCGTGTGATGCGCGACATGTTCTATGACGGCAATCCCGATTGGGAGTCTGGCGCCGTTGTCTGCCGTGTGGCGCCCTCGTTCATTCGCTTCGGAAACTTCCAACTGCCCGCCAGCCGAGGCGACAACGAATTACTTCGGCAGCTGGCCGATCACACCCTCACCACCCACTTTGCCCACCTCGGCGACCCCTCCCCCGCTGCCTACGCCGCCATGTTCGACGAGGTCTGTTCGACCTCAGCGCTGATGGTGGCCCACTGGATGCGTGTCGGCTTTGTCCACGGCGTCATGAACACCGACAACATGTCGATATTGGGCCTCACCATCGACTACGGGCCCTACGGCTGGCTGGAGGGCTACGACCCCGACTGGACCCCGAACACGACTGACGCCGGTCAACGTAGGTACCGGTTTGGCCAGCAGCCGCAGGTTGCGCACTGGAATCTCGTTCAGCTCGCCAACGCTCTCCACCCGCTCATCGACGATACCGAGCCGCTTCAGGCTTCCATCGATGCATTCCCTGACCTATACAGCGAGCACTATCAGTCGATGATGGCGGCGAAGCTGGGACTCGACCGTTGGATCCCGGAGGCCGACGAGCCACTGCTGACCGAGTTGATCGGCATCCTCCGGTCAGTGGAGACCGACATGACCATCTTCTTTCGCGAGCTGGCCGACGTCGACATCCATCGAGCCGGCTCTGGTGGCGCGCTTACCGCCGCGCACTACCGCCCAGAGCAGATCGACAGCGCCTACACGCTGCGCCTCGATCGGTGGCTCTCGGCCTACTCCGCGCGCGTCAGGTCAGCCGGGGTCGGCGAATCGACACGGGCTTCGACAATGAATGAGGCGAACCCTCGCTTCGTCCTTCGGAACTACCTTGCTCAGCTCGCGATCGACGATGCAGAAAGGGGCGACTTCGCCAAGATTCATGAGCTGCTCGACACGCTGAAGCGCCCCTACACCGAGCAGTCCGGCCGTGAACACCTGGCCGAAAAACGTCCAGAGTGGGCCCGTCAGCGAGCCGGGTGCAGCCAGCTCTCCTGTAGCTCCTGAGCAGCGAGCACGTGATCTCACAGTGGCGTACCAGACGGTCTCTTGACGACATAGTGGCCGGATGCCGCTCGACATCACCGCGCCAAGTTGACGGCGCGAATCTTGTTGTTGCGCCCCGGCATGGAACGCTCGGGCGCCAAATAGACCACTCCTCGCCGTCTCCGCAGGGTGCTACGTGGAGGCGAGGATGGGATCCATGCCGAAGTCGGCATAGGTGGTGACAGGGCAGAACGCTATGCCTCTGCGCCCCATCTCCGGGGCGCAGCTGATGCCACGGTCGATGAGGGTCGTCGCCGCGACGACCATTGCGCCTGTCGCTTCGATCACGTCGATGGCTGTGAAGAATGAACCACCGGTGCTCACCGCGTCTTCGACCACGAGGACACGCGTGCCCTCACCGATCCTCGCCCCCTCGATCTGCTTGCCGGTACCGCGTCCTTTCGGCTCCTTGCGGACGAAGAACCACTCCTTGCCAGTCTCATAGGAGATGCCGACAGCTATGTGGTCTGCACCAAGCGTCGGGCCGCCAACGACGTCGTACTCGACTCCGGTTGCCTCGACAAGCGCAGCCATTGCCGCGCACGCGACTCTCAGATCGTCCGGGTCGGACAATCCGGCCTTGCCGTCCACGAAGTGACGGGACATCTGCCCTGACGCCAACTCGATCTCATGGTCGAGTTCGATGACTGCCTTCTTCGAGAGGATCGATCGGGTCGAGGCAACGAGTTCGTCGACGGGCATGGCTGTCCTTCCAGATTCAGTGTGGCGTCGACTCTAACTCCAGACCGAATCAGCTACGGGCGGTACGGAAATGCCACCGGGCCCGGCTCAAGCGAACGCTGAACGAGACCAGCCCACTCGCAGAGCACTTTTCTGGTGTCACGGGGATCTATGATCTCCTCGATCTCGAAGAACTCCGCCGATCGATGTGGACTTCGCACCCTGTTCAGACGGTCCGTGATGTCCGCCAGCAGTTCCTCTGGCGATTCGCTGTCGGCTAGATCAGCCTTGTACGCCACCTCGATGCCGCCCTCGATGGGTAACGATCCCCAGTCGCCAGACGGCCATGCGCATCGGAAGCTGAAAGTACCTGGTTTCTTGTTCGCTCCCCCAGCTACGCCGAAAGCCTTTCGCACCACGACGCAGGCGAACGGCGACGGTGACTGGCCAAGAGCGGCCAAGGCCATCGAGCCGTAGCGGATAGCGGCCTCCTCCTCGGCCTGTTTTCCGATCACGAACCCTGGGCAGTCCTCCAGATGCACGATCGGCAGGTGGAAAGTCGATGCGAGATCAATGAGCCTGACGAGCTTTCGACAACTATCGGAGGTCCAGCCCCCACCGTAGAACCGCGGATCCTCGGCAAAGATCGCCACTGAGTAGCCATCGATACGGCAGAGCCCGGTAATGATCGACTGCCCCCAGTTCCTTCCGATCTCGAAGAACGAGTCTTCGTCGACAACCGAATCGACGATCGTCCTCATGTCGTAGGTCTGGCGGGGATTCTTGGGAATGATCGAGATGAGCGACTCGTCCCGGTAGCTCGGATCGTCGCCCGTCTCAAGTCGTTCCGGGATCTCGTCGACGTTTGTCGGGAGGTACGACAAGAGACGTCGAGCCATGTCGAAGGCCTCGGCTTCTGAATCTGCTGCGTCGTCGATCGCTCCGTTGCTCGTATGTATGTCGGCGTGTCCGAGTTCTTCCTTGCTGACGTCGCCGAGGGCGGCCCACTTCACGAGCGCAGGACCCGCAATCATCATCTGAGCTGTGTTCCTCACGATCACCGAGTAATGCGATGTCGCAACCCGCGCTGCTCCTATGCCAGCGACCGAACCGAGCGCAAGCGACACCGACGGTGCGATTCCGAGATGCTGGACAATCGTGTGCCAACCCCTGAGTTCAGGAATGTACGTCCGGCCTGCCATCTCGATGGTCTTCACCGAACCTCCGCCGCCCATGCCGTCGATCAGCCGGATGTGGGGCAGACGCAACTCAGCGGCCATGCCCTCGCTCGTGGCTCGCTTCGCGCCGATCGACGCGTCGGCTGACCCTCCACGGACAGTGAAGTCGTCACCGGACACGATGACGGGGCGATCATCGATCCTGGCCGTCCCGAACACGAAGTTCGACGGACGAAGCTCGACCAATTCACCATCATCGTCATAGGTCGCGACGCCCGCGGTCTTGCCGATCTCGTGGAATGACTCCGCGTCGACGATGGCTTCGACTCTCTCGCGAATCGTCAGCTTGTCGTAGAAGTGCTGTTTGGCCACCTTCTCGGGGCCGCCCATCTCCTCGGCGAACGCTTCGCGCCTTCGGAGTTCCTCGATCTCCTTCTCCCAGCTCACTACCAGGGCCCTCCCTCGGACTCGGTCGCCGCAACCCGGAGGTCTACACCGGACCTGAACGCGGCGACAAGTGCGGCCGGTTCGATCGCAGGCGCTCAAGGCGAGCCTGGCTTCGCACCCGACCCGCTCGAAGTGCTCGTCGGCCGCGTCAAGCAAGCTCTCGTGAGCATGACCGTCGGTCTATCGTCTTCCCATGGCTTGGATTGATGTACCGGACGACCGCGACTGGACGGGCGAACTCGGCGAGTTCGGCCGCGAGATCGCTGACCGCGAGTACGGGAGAGTCGACAACATCCTGGCCATCCATGGCCTCGATCTCGGGAGCATGCGGGCTCATCAGACCCTCTACATGCAGGCCATGAAGGGCACGAGGACGTTGCGTAAGGTCGAGCGGGAGATGGTTGCGCTCGTCGTGAGTCAGGCCAACAAGTGTCACTATTGAATCACCCATCACCGGCGCGGTCTGCGCCGGTTGCTGAAGAACGACGAACTCCTCGCCGCTATCGAGGCCGATTTCGAGGCCGCTGACATCGGTGACCGTCGGACCTCGATGCTGCGTTATGCCCTCAAGCTCACCAGGACACCCTGGGACGTGGCCGAAGCCGATGTGGTGGCCATGCGCGCAGCGGGCCACAGTGACACCGACATCCTGCACATCACCGAGGTTGTCGGGTACTACGCCTACGTCAACCGGATCGCCGACGGCCTCAACGTGCCTCTCGAATCCTGGATCGACTACTCGAACGACTGATCCAACTTTGAACAACGTTCAGACCGCTCCTCTTACACGTACAGTCTGGCCGTGTCTTCACTCTCCCCAGATCTGTCAGGAAAGGTCGCGATCGTCACCGGAGCGTCCAGCGGGTTCGGCGACCGATTCACTCGGACTCTCGCAGGTCATGGCGCGACGGTCGTTGCTGCAGCGCGACGGATCGATCGTCTCGAGGTGCTCGCCGCAGATGTCGACCGAGTTCACGCCGTCCGATGCGACGTTGGAAACGACGACGAACTGGCCGGCCTCGTCGAACGCGCGAATGACCTCGGCTCTGTCGACATCGTTGTCAACAACGCCGGGATCAGCGACGCGCCGGAAAAGGCCGAGTCGCAAGACCCTGCATCGTTCAGGCATGTCATCGACGTCAATCTGAACGCGTGCTTCGTGCTCGCTTCGAAGGCAGCGGCAGCAATGATCCAAGCAGGTACCTGTGGATCGATCATCAACATCGCCAGCGTTCACGGTTTCGTCGGATCAGCTCCGAACACCCAGGCCGCCTACGTCGCTAGTAAGGGCGGGCTCGTCAACCTGACCCGGGAACTCTCGCTGCAGTGGGCCCGGTACAACATCAACGTCAACGCGATCGCTCCTGGTTACTTCGCGACCGAACTCACCGAGGGCTTGCTCGCCGAGGGGAACGAGAGCGGCCAGACTTGGGTGAGTCGCAACACCCCGATGAGACGCCCTGGCGAGTTGCACGAACTCGATGGTCCACTGCTGCTACTCGCTTCCGAAGCCGGCAGCTACATCACCGGTCACACGTTGGCCGTCGACGGTGGATGGCTCGCCCGCTGACCGTCTCCGTTCAGGCCTCGTCAGGGTGCGCTGCGAAGTAATCCTCGACGATTCTGTCGAGTCGTGATGATGCTCCGGTACCTCGGGTGAACACAGGCCACTTTCGATGATTGCCGTGGACCGTGTCACCCATGATCGTGACCCGTTGAACGACACGCTCACCATCGACGTTGTTGAAGACGAAATGCTGCGTGCTGCGGTTGTCCCACATTGCGATTGTGTTCTCCGACCACCGGTACCGGACCGTGAACTTGTCACTGTGCACCCATCGAGTCAGGTGCCGGAGCAGCACATCGCTCTCTTCTCGACTGAGTTCGACAAGGCGATCAGTGAAATGCTCGTTGACGTACAACGATCGCCGTCCACTGACAGGATGAACTCGCACGACAGGGTGCACCTGCTTGAGTTCCGGCTTGCCGTGGGCGCGAGCGTCGTGCATCGCGGTCAGTCCATCAACGAGATCGCGCATAGGGGCCGACAACTGCTCGTAGGCCATCTCGAGGTTCGTCCACTGCGTCTCTCCCCCGAGCTCCGGGCACTTCACCATCTTCAGAACCGACATCACCGATGGCGATTCCAGGAAAGTCAGGTCCGAGTGCCACTCGTCGGCGATACCGCCTCGGCTGGCCGCCAACTCGAACATCTCGGGGAAATCCGGGTACGGATTGATGAGGTTCGGGTGACCTTCGAGCGGGCCGAACCGGGCGCCGAGCGCGACGTGCTCAGCCATCGTGATGTCCTGGCCGGGGAAGAAGAGCACTTTGTGCTCGACGAGGAGATCCCGGACTCGGTCAATCACTTCGCCTGACGCGCCCGCGAGTTGCACACCGGTGATCTCGGCACCAAGCGCCAGCGAAAGACGCTGCACCTGGATGCGTTCACCGTCGCCCAGAGGTGTATCGACCTCGTTGAGGATGTCAGCCATATGTCTCCTCCTCGATCAAGACTATCGAATCACGCGATCGCGAGGACCAAGCGTGGGCCACACTGGTGCGGTGCAAATCCCCTCGGTGCAGACAGGACCTCATGTCTGGAGTGCAAACGAACTGCTGGCCGACCCCGCTAGTTGGACCCACCATCTCGATGAAGAGACGATCTCCGAGCTCGAGGCCGCCGCGTTCGGGGACACACACGAAGAACTCGCAAACCTCGATCGCCTCGCTGCAACGGTGACGGCCGGCCTGCTCGACGGACGCGGGATGATCGTCGTACGCGGCCTCGCCATCGACACATACTCCGAGCAGACCGCCGAACGCATGCTCGAAGTCTTCGGTCGCCGACTCGGGAGACTACGCCCCCAAAATGCCAGCGGTGACCTGATCGGACACGTCCGAGATGTCGGCGCTGACGTCACGGACCCCAACACCCGGATCTACCAGACCAGCGAACGACAGACTTTCCACACCGATTCCTGTGATGTGGTCGGCCTGCTGTGTCTGCGTACCGCGATGCAAGGCGGGGAGTCGATGCTGGCGAGTTCGTCGACCGTCTACAACCAGATGCTCTCACGAAGGCCCGACCTCCTTGCTCGGCTCTTCGAGCCGATCGCCACCGACCGAAGAGGCGAGATCCCCTCGGGGATGAAGCCGTGGTTCGAGATCCCGGTGTTCAGCTGGCATCGCCAGCACCTCACGGCCATGTATCAACGCCAATACATCGATTCAGCAAAGCGTTTCCCGGAAGCTCCGACTCCTGACGAGGAGTACACAGCTGCCCTCGATCTTTTCGACTCGATTGCCAACGAGCCAGCCGTCCATGTCACGATGGACTTCGAACCGGGCGACATGCAGTTCGTGCACAACCACTCGCTGCTGCACGACAGGATGAGTTTCGTCGACTGGCCAGAGCCCGAACGCAGACGACACTTGCTACGAGTTTGGGTGGCCATCGACGGTGACCGCGAGTTGCCGGACGTGTTCGCGCAGCGTTACGGATCGGTGACGGTCGGCGACCGTGGAGGCATCGTCGTCAGAGGCTGACTCGCGCAGGAGCCCACAAAATGAAGTATGGCCAGGGCCAGCGATTCGGAGGAAGTCCGCCGTCACCGGTGGCCCGGGCCATCTCGTTTCATTCCACCACACATCGGCCTCGGTACGCCAGTCCGAACAGGCGCACCCCAGCCTGGGCAGATCCATATGATGACCAGATGGGAGAGACGCATACGGTGACGGGCACCGCCAGACGAGCGACGGACACCGACATCGCCATGGTGGTCTCGATTCTGGCCGCCTCTCACGAGAACTACGTCTGGGAACAGTGGCTTCTGCCGCAGCCAGACCGTTACGCCGCCATCGAGCGCATCATGAACCTCACGACGCGCCTCATAGCGATTCCGCACGGTGAAGTCTGGCTGGCCGGGGATGTCAGTGCTGCGGTGTGGCTTCCTCCCGAGTTGCCGGAACCGACGCCCGAGGTCGCGCGAGAACTCTCGACCACTTTCACCGCCGTGTTCGGCAATCGGATCCAGGCGCTGAAGTCGGTCGAGGCTGCCGTAGGCGAACTCTGTCCGAGAGAGCGTCACTGGACTTTGGGCACCATGGGAACACACCCTGACCACCAGAAAAGCGGTTTCGGAACTGCGGTACTGACTCCGATGCTCGATCGCCTCGACAGGGACGGCATGTGCGCTGCCCTCGAAACCAGTACCGAGGACAATGTGTCGTTCTACGAGCGCTTCGGCTTCACCGCTGTTGCCTACGACGACGCGCTGCCACATGGCGCTCCACCGGTGTGGTCCATGTGGCGAGATCCTTCATGAGCGATCAGTAGCTTCTGAGCCATGTCAGTGTTCGAGACCCTCAGATCCGTTGTCAGGTTTGCCCCTATCGACACGGACATCACAGCGAGACGCCTCGCCCGCGCCGCCAACATCGAAGACCTCCGCAAGATCGCGAGGCGCAGGCTCCCCCGCGGCGTGTTCGACTACATCGACGGTGCAGCTGAAGACGAGAAGGCGCTCGAGAACAACTCATCTGCGTTCTCCCGTCATGGTCTTCGGCCCCGCGTTCTCAGAGACGTCAGCGATGTCGACACCTCGACCACGTTGCTTGGTAAACACCTGCCGATGCCATTCGTGCTGGCGCCAACCGGGTTCAGCCGGATCGCATCTTCGCAGGGCGAACTTGACGTCGCCCGAGCTGCAGAACGCGCAGGACTTCCATACACATTGTCGACTTTGAGCACGCGATCGATCGAGGAGGTGGCCGAAGCAGCTCCGGGCCTCCGGAGGTGGTTCCAGGTCTATGTGTGGAAGGACAGAGGGCTCGTGCACTCGATGGTCGACCGGGCTGCGGCCGCCGGCTACGACGCCATCATGATCACCGTCGACACCGCCGTGCTTGGACGCCGTGAACGAGACGTTCGGCGCGGATTCTCACTTCCCCCGAAAATCGGCCTGTCGACGCTCCTCGACGGCGCCATTCACCCGTCGTGGACGTGGGACTTCATAAAGGCAGAACCCATCACGTTCGCGAACGTCAGCGGGTTCGCTGACAACGACGGCTCTACCGCAGTGACGTTGTCGGACTACATCAACACTCAGTTCGACCAGAAGCTTTCGTGGGACGACCTGGCCTGGTTCAGATCGATCTGGTCAGGATCCATCATCGTGAAGGGAATCCAACACACCGATGACGCGCGTATCGCAGCCGATCTCGGCGTAGACGCGATCGCTCTTTCCAACCATGGCGGTCGTCAACTCGACGACGCTCCAGCGCCAGTTGACCTGATTACACCGGTGCGAGACACCATTGGTGACCGGGCTGAGATCATCTGCGACGGAGGGATCCGCAGGGGTTCGGACATCGTGAAGGCACTTGCCCTTGGAGCCACTGCATGCATGGGTGGCCGAGCGTACCTGTACGGCCTCGGGGCAGCAGGCGAGCGCGGTGTGGATCACGCCATGGCGCTGCTCGAGAGCGAACTACGGAGGACCATGGCCCTGAGCGGGAGCCGCCGCGTCGACGAGATCACGAGCGACCTTGTCGAGCAGCGGCCGCAGCGCTGAATCAGGCGTTGGTGCAGTTCGAGATGATCTCGAGGATCTTTGCCTCGTCCTCAGGAGTCGGGTCGTCGTCACTCTGGAGCTTGTCCTCGCCGAACTCCTCGACCATCCCATCGACGGCACAGGTCGCCTGCGCTTCGGTGAGTCCCAGGTCGACGAATTCCTGAATGGAACCCTCCCGGTCGAAGGTCGTGCACGCTGCGAGGCCGGCAACCAGTGCCAACGACCCTACGAGCATCGCCATGCCGCGCCGAATGTAAGTCAGTGTTGCCGGTGTTGTTTCAGCCATCGATTTTCCTTGTCGTCGGGGCAGCGGGCACAAGGTGAGGTTGTTGTGGGAATCCTCGAGGTTCCTGACCACCGCTGGATACTTAGACCATCGGACGCGCCGCCGCGAGTATTACCCTCTGAGGACAACTAGTCATCTCAGTACAGAGATTGAGGCGCTTCCTTCGGCGGTTCGATGGTACGGACGTTTCGCAGTTCGGCTGCCATTGCCCCACCAAGAGCGGCCGAGTCTGACGTGACCGTGATCATCTTGAATCCCTGCTCGACACGGAGTTGGACCTGACGGGGAGACGAATGGATGCCGGGGGTAATATCCCGTTCGACGCAACTCGCGACCACTTTGGTCAGCGCCGCGTTGTACTCGTCGTCCTCGTCGGCTGTGGCAACCGGAAGACCGTAGGAGATGGCGAGGTCCGATGGTCCGACATACACCGCATCGATACCCGGGATCGTGAGAATGTCGTCGAGAGCCTCGATGGCCGCCTTGGTCTCGATCATGGGGATACAAGCAACCTCGTCGTTCGCGGTGGCGACGTAGCCATGGCCCTCTTGCATCGCGGCTCTGATCGGACCATGGCTTCGCGCCCCGAGCGGCGGGTATTTGCACGCACTCACCGCGGCTCGGGCCTCTTCGACGGAGTTGACCATGGGGACGATGAGGTTCATCGCGCCCGCGTCGAGCACGCGGCCGATGATCCCCGGTTCGTTCCATGGAACTCGAACTGTGGGGCTGCTGCTGCCGATGTTGATGGCTTGCAACATCATGACCATCGTTCGGTAGTCGGCATATCCGTGCTGCATGTCGATGCAGCAGTAGTCGTATCCGGCCCGAGCCACGATCTCTGCGCTCGCTGTGTCGGGAAGGGCCATCCATGCGCCGTAGGCAACTTCACCGCTGCGCCAACGAGACTTCATCGTGTTGCTCATGGGAATACGTTACGCCCCAGGTGAGTTGCGGAACGTATACTCGGGCCGGATTTCATGCGTCACCTGCATGAATGTCGTTATCGGAACGAAAGCACTCCAAGGAGATGGACATCGTGCAGATCGACTTCTGGGTCGACCCCATATGACCATGGTGTTGGGTGACGGCCCGTTGGGTCGTCGATGAAGTCGCTCCTGAGCGCAACCTCGACATCACGTGGAAGCCCATCTCGTTGCTCTTCAAGAACGACGTGGACGAGACCAATGAGCGCCACGGCGTCTATTACTCGACACACAGGATGCTGCGGGTGATGGAATCCGTTCGCGAGGCCGACGGTGACGGCGCTGTGTTCCCACTCTATTGGGAATTCGGCAGACGAATTCACCACGACCGCGACCGCGAGGCCTCGATCACCGAGATCCTCGAGACCGTAGGCATCGAGTCTGCGCATGCAGACGCCGCCGACGATCCGAAGTGGGACGGAGCCATCCGTGAGGCAATGGACGAGGGTCTCGCGCTCACCGGGCAGGACGTGGGCACGCCGATCATCGCCTTCGACAACGCTGACGGTGACCGTGTTGCCTATTTCGGGCCTGTGATCACCCGGGTTCCCGAGAAACGGCATGCCCTGGATCTCTGGGATGGCTTGACACAGATTGCGTCTGTCCCCGGCTTCTGGGAGTTGAAGCGAACGAGAACCGAGCGCCCTGAGTTTGGTGAGCGCCCGTGAAATATCCGCTCTTGGAAAGATGACAAGCGCGTGACGTCGACGGCGGGCACGACCTAATGTGCAAGTCGGAATCATCCGCTCACGAACACCCTTGATCAACGTCCGGCACAGTGACAACCGGAGGACGCAAGGAGCCTCTCCATTAACGACACCAAGACGCTCCGGGCCGAAGTGACGAAAGCATCACCCGGCCGACGCCTCACGATGGGCGCGGTTCATCACGATGACGCGGGTGGCGCGATGGGCCAAGCACTCGGCCTCGGGTTCGGGCTTGCGTTGTACATGGCGGTGAGAGCGTTGTCAGCCGGCTCCAGCAACGAGGCGGTGCAGAACGCTTCCCGACTGTTGCAGTTCGAGAAGGCACTCGGCATAGACGTGGAAGCGTCATTCCAGAAAGCCGTGCTGAGCACAGAATGGCTGATCACCGTCGCCAACTGGTTCTACTCGTTCACGTATTGGCCGATGATCATCGGCACTCTGATCTACACGTGGATCCGCCACAGAGAGCTTTTCATTCGGTACCGAAACGCCCTGTTCTTCTCCGGCATGCTCGGTCTGGTTGTGTTCGCGCTGTTCCCTGTAGCTCCGCCGCGATTCCTCGATGGTTATGTCGATACCGTCAACGCGGCAGCGAGGCACCAGTTCATTGCCCATCCTTCGTGGATCATCAACGAGAACGCTGCGCTTCCGAGCTTTCATGTCGGCTGGGTGGTGCTGAGCGCCGTTCTGCTCATTCCGCTCGCCAGGCGATGGTCGATCAGGCTCTTGTTGCTCCTGCCGGGTCCCCTCATGGCCATCACCGTGGTGATCACCGCCAATCACTACCTCGTCGACATCGTCGCAGGGGTCGGGATCAGTCTGCTCGGTCTACAACTCGCCTCATGGCGCGATCGGCGCCGCAAGGCGAGTGATGACGACGCGACTTCGTTGTCTGTCGAGGCCCCCCCGCCGACAGCGAATGAGTCGTCAGTTCCGTCGCAGCCGAATCAACTTCACCGGTAGGCCGGCCACCAGGGTATCTTCGGCTTGATCTACGTTGAAGCCGGCGGTGGTCGCCATTTCGTCCATGGCGCCGAGATCGATGGAGTGAAATCGGTGGTCGTGACTCTCGTGGTCGTCGCCGCCGAATCGTTCATACGATGGATGACGCGGATCGGTGAACTGCTCCTCCACGAACACCACTCTGGCTCCCGGCTTGGTGACTCGGGCGACTTCGACCAGAGCCGCAGCCTTGTCGTCGAAATGATGCAGGGCGTTGGTCGCATAGGCAGCGTCGGCCACGCCACTCGGGACCGGCATTGACTCGGCAGTCCCTCTGACGACCTTGATCCTGCCCCAGCGTGTTGGCAGAAGACACCGAGCCCGGAGCAACAGCCGCATCCCAGGAAGCGGGTCCACCGCGGTGACGCTCCCCCGTCCGATGTCCTTGACCGCCACAATCGCCCCAGCGCCCATTCCTGCACCGATGTCGATCAGCTGCTCACCTGGCCTCGGGTCGACGATGGCGATCACCGCATTGTTCACTTCGCTACGCCAGAACTTCCGGACCAGTTTGAAGTACCGAAAACCCGCGAGCCAGCCCCTTTCGGGACCGTGATGACCGTGCCCATCGGCTTCGTCATCACCGTGATCGTCTGCTTCCCCGATGCTGCTGTGTCCGCCGTGCCGTCGGTTCACTTGGGTTCCCTCCGCTCTAGACAAAGATCGTCTCGCCAGCCGTTGCCGAACACCCTATGGTTCGCCAAGCCGAAAGTTCGTCTGCTCCCGGCGGAGGTACAGCTATGACGACGCCATCATCGGACTCATGCGACTTGAGTGCTCTCGAGCAGCTGACCATGCTCGACGACCGGTCCATCAGCGCACGCGAATTGCTTGCCGTTCACCTCGAAAGGATCGACTTGGTCAACGGCGCAGTCAATGCGCTGGTCGACATCCGGCCGGACATCGCCGTGGCCGAAGCGTCGGCCATCGACGCGATCAGGGCCTCTGGTGGCGACCCAGGGCCGCTCGGCGGGCTCGTGATGGGGTTGAAGGAGCTCTCCGACGTCGCAGGGTTTCGAACGACCTATGGAACGCCATCGCGCCGCGACAACATGTCGACGGTCGACGCCCATCACGTCGCGCGTTTGCGCGCTGCGGGCGGCGTCTGCATCGCCAGAACGAACTCACCCGAACTGGGCGCGGGAAGTCACACGTTCAACGCCGTGTACGGGCTGACCAGAAACCCGTGGGATCTGGCCAGGAGCGCTGGAGGGTCATCGGGCGGGTCCGCAGTGGGCCTTGCAACCGGCATGCTGGCGGTCGCTGATGGCAGCGACGAAGGGGGGTCGCTCCGAAACCCGGCGGCCTGGGCCGGTGTCGTTGGTTTTCGCCCGACGCCCGGCGTCGTTCCGAGAGTCGGTGGCAACTCGTGGAACCCGAACGCGACCTCGGGTCCGATGGCCAGAACGATCGACGACCTTGCGCTCCTGCTGGGCGTGATGAGTCAACGCGACGACGGTGATCCACTGTGGAAGGAGGTCGACTGCGGCCTTCCTGTCAGCCCGCTCGATGACGCAAGAGTCGCGTGGTCACGCGACCTTGGCGGCCTTCCTGTCGAGTCGGCCATCTCAGAGACGGTCGGCGCCTCGATGAGGGTGGTGGAGGCCTTGGGGTGGTCAATCCAAGAGGCTGAGCCCGACTTCTCGAGCGCCGACCACATCTTCGAGACGCTCAGGACATTTCGGCGCCCCGGTAGCCTCGCTCCTTTCCTGGATGCGGCCGAGACCATCAAGGCCGTAATCATCAACGAACTCCACGCAAGCCGCGCTCTCACGGCTCACGACGTCGACAAGGCGTACGTTGCGCTCGGGCAGCTTCGACAAAAGGTGCTCGCCTTCTTCGACCAATACGACATCTTGCTTGCGCCTGTCACCCAGATCGATCCGTTCCCGGTCGAGTTCGAGCACCCGACCGAAGTCGACGGCGTGGCGATGAGCAGCTACGTCGAGTGGATGCGCTCTTGCAGTCGTGTCACATCACTCGGCGTCCCGGCGTTGTCGCTGCCAGTCGGGCTCTCACCGGCCGGCCTGCCGGTCGGCCTCCAGGTCATCGGTCGACCAGGAGCCGATCACCAGGTGCTCCGCGCTGCCAAAGCCATCGAGACAGCCCTTGGCCCCCTCCCGAGCGTCGACCTCGGGCCACTTGCCGGAGTCGACTCGGACCCTTGGGTCGTCGCGGCAGCAATGCATTGACGTACTGCCGCCCGGCCGGTTGCTCATCGCGAAGTCGGAAACCGCCTTGGCATCCTTCCCGAACACCTCTCCTGCGATCGAGCGTGAAGATCGATGTCGGCACGAGCGGATCCAAGGCCTCGTTCTGTCTCAGCAGAGGTGCGCCGGCGAACGCTCGATCAGCTTCATGGCTGGCACGCTGGACACAACCATTAGCCTGGAGCAGTCCCTGCGACGTCATCTGTCCCGATGACCAGGTCACCCACATGAGCCCCTGGAGTCATATCGTGCGCAGCTCAAAGGATTTCTTCCACCCCCTCGCCCTCGGTGCGCCTCTGCCGATCAGGGAGATCCCTGTCAAGCCATCGAGAATGATTCATTTCTTCGACCCGTCGAACCCGAAGATGGTCTCCAAAGTCCCCGACCTCGCGCCGCAGGTCGATGTGCTGCTCGGCAATCTCGAAGATGCCATTCAGGCCACGAACAAAGAGTCAGCGAGAGCCGGCCTCATCGAGGTTGGAAAATCCTGGGACCACGAAGGAACGCAGCTGTGGACCAGGATCAACAGCCTCGACTCTCCTTGGTGCCTCGATGACCTCTATCACCTCGTGACCGAGATCGGGGACAAGCTCGACGTCATCATGGTCCCGAAGGTCGAGGGACCAGAAGATATCCACTACATCGATCGCCTACTCGCCCAGCTCGAGGCGAGAGCCGGAGTGAAGGAACCGATTCTTGTTCACGCGCTGCTCGAGACGGCTCGTGGAGTCGCCAACGTCGAACAGATCTGTGGGGCGAGTCCACGCATGCAAGGTCTTTCGCTCGGCCCGGCCGACCTTGCAGCCGACCGCAGGATGAAGACCACTCGAGTCGGGGGTGGGCATCCGAGCTACCTCGTGCGAGAAGATCCCGATGCCAACGATCCTGAAGGGCTACGTGCCGTCCATCAACAAGACCTGTGGCACTACACGATCGCGAGGATGGTCGACGCGTGCGGCATGCACGGGATCCTGCCGTACTACGGCCCATTCGGCGACATCAAGGACACGCTGGCATGCGAGGACCAGTTCCGAAACGCGTACCTCCTCGGTTGCGTCGGCACATGGTCGCTGCACCCAGTCCAAATCGACATAGCGAAGCGCGTGTTCAGCCCCGACCCTGCCGAGGTGGCATGGGCCGTCCGCGTCATCGACGAAATGGGTGACGGGACAGGGGCGGTCATGATCGACGGGAAGATGCAGGACGACGCGACGGTCAAGCAATGCAGGGTCGTAGTGGATCTGGCCAAGCGTCTTTCGCAGCGCGACAGCGATCTCGCAGCGTCCTACGGGTTCAGCTCATGACGATCACACCGCGAAGGTCCGTCCTGTACATGCCGGCCGCCAACACTCGAGCTCTCCAGAAGGCGCGCGACATCGCCGCCGACGCACTGATCTTCGATCTCGAAGACGCAGTGGCTCCCGATTCGAAACCCATGGCGCGGGTTCAAGCCGCCGAAGCTGCTGCTTCAGGCCAGTACGGGCATCGGGAGATCACCATCCGGTGTAACGGCCTGGACACGCCTTGGGGTCACGACGACCTCGCCGCTGCCGCGGCTGCAGGACCCTCGGCGATCGTCGTTCCGAAAGTATCGGGAGCGTCGCATCTGGGCCAGGTCTCCGATCTCCTCGATGGAGCGGGTGCGTCTGGCTCGCTGGCGATCTGGGCGATGGTCGAGACTCCTGAAGGCCTGGCCAACGTCAATGAGATCGCGGCGTTCGATCGGGTGGCGGTGCTCGTGATGGGCACCAACGACATGTACAAGGAGCTACGGGCTCAGATGGTGCCAAGTCGCGCCCCATTGATGACGCACCTCTCGAACTGTCTGCTCGCGGCCCGCCGCTATGGCAAAATCGCTCTCGACGGCGTCTACAACGACGTTCGCGACCCGGAAGGATTCACCGCCGAAGCCACACAGGGCCGGGAGATGGGTTTCGACGGTAAGACGTTGATTCACCCGGGCCAGGTCGAACTCGCCAACACCATCTGGAGTCCGAGCGTCGACGACATCGAGCACTCGAAGCGGGTGATCGCCGCGTTCGACGAGGCGGAGTCCGAGGGCAGAGGCGTGGTCACCGTTGACGGCAAGATGATCGAAAACCTGCACGTTGACAACGCTCGGCAGATGCTCGCCGTAGCCGAAGCCATCGCGCGGCTCGACCACTGATGGACAGGACACTCAAGGGCCTGAGGATCATCTCCTTGTTCGAAGGTGCCAGCTATCTGATCCTGCTCGTCGCCACCATCGTCAAGCGCACAGCTGAAAACGAGGTCGGCGTGCAGATCATGGGACCAGTACACGGCGTTCTGTTCCTCGTGTTCGCCTACATGATCCTTGTCGCCCACAACGAGTTGGGCTGGAGGTTCAGCAGGGCGGTCATGGCCATCGTTCTCGGTGTTCTTCCCTTCGGCGCCTTCTGGCTCGAACGAAGCTGGCTCCGTGAAGGTCGCAGCTCGGCACGCTAGGGGCGATGAACCGGGAAGATCCGACTGCCGACCTGTGCCCTATCTGTGCCGACCCTCGGGTCAGTCAGCGCCGCCGCAATGGATGCTGTGGATAATGACCACAATTTCATGAACGTGTCGCGTTGCTCGCAAGACAACACTCGCGGCACCGGAAGTGGACCGCCTCCTGCGCTCGCCGCCGCATCAGTACTGGCCCATCGGCGCCTCAGCACCGAGATCCGAAGGTTGTGGACCCAACTGATCTTCACGGTGAGCAGTCAAATCCGTGGTCACCCACTCAGAGCGGTGCTTGCAGTTTCTCCCCCAGTCGGTACCTTCGGCGCAGGTGAGCACTCGTCAAGGCCCAGGCATCCTCTCAGGGCCAGTGGACGAACATCGGCGGCGACATCCCTCCTCGTACCTCGAGGTCGAAGCCGAGCCAGGACTCGAGGTCGTCCACTCTGCGACGGGAAGACGAGGAGTGGTCGTCGCCGCTGCCAAGGGCGCGGTGACCATCCGTCTCCGCAACGACGCCATCGTCAAGCTCCGGCTATCCCCCGGCTCGTTCAGGATCGACGGGCGCCCGGTGAGCCTGTGCCCGGTGCGCCCCAGGAGGACTGAATCGATACCGGACATCGGTCCGGCCGGAGGATTAGTGGAACGCCATGCCCCAGCCCGCGTCGCGATCGACAGCCGGATCTGGGTCGAGGGGATCCACGACGCGGAGTTGATCGAGAAAATCTGGGGCGACGATCTTCGTCATGTCGGGATCGTCGTCGAACCGCTCCACGGGATGGATGATCTCACTGCGGCCGTGAAGACGTTCGGCCCCAGCAGAGACCGGCGACTAGGGATCCTGCTCGATCATCTGGTTCCAGGGACGAAGGAAAGCTACGAAGCCGACCTCCTCGTCAAGTCGCTTGGCTTCACCCGCACCAACGTGTTGATCGTGGGCCACCCCTTCGTCGACGTGTGGGAGGCGGTCAAACCGTCAGTGGTCGGCATCGACGCTTGGCCATCGATTCCCATGGGCCGGCCATGGAAAGAGGGCGTCTGTCAGCGCCTCAACGTCGGCGAGCCTGCCCTGTTCTGGAGGCGAATCCTGAACTCGGTCACCTCGTTCACCGACCTCGATGTCTCTCTGATCAACGCGGTCGAGCGGCTCATCGACTTTGCCGAAGGCGGTTGACTGCGAGACTGGCCACATGACACGCGGACCTGCAGATCTCAGAACCAACAGCGGGTACAGGCGTTTGCTGGCTGCCTCGGCGGTCTCGAATCTCGGCGACGGCATCGGCGTGATCGCGTATCCGTGGCTGGCTTCCGCGTTGACAAGATCGCCGTTTCTCATTGCGCTCATCGCGATGGCACGGGGTGTTCCATGGCTGCTGTTCTCGCTACCGGCCGGAGTCATGACAGATCGCCTCGACCGGCGGCGCCTCATCGTGAGCATGGACATTTCGCGGTTCGTCATCACCATCGTCGTTGCGCTCGCGGTGATGGCACGACAGAACGCTCTACCAGACCCCTCGGAGTTGACTGACGCCAAGTTCACCAGCACGAGTCTGTATCTGCTCCTGTTGACAGCAACGCTTCTGGTCGGATGTGCCGAGGTGCTCAGGGACAACAGCGCCCAGACGATGATGCCGAGCATCGTCGACGCGGACGGGCTGGAGGTGTCGAATGGGCGTCTGCAGAGTACCGAACTCGTTGCCAACAGTTTCGTCGGACCCCCACTCGGATCCTTTCTCGTCCTGATTGCGTTCTCGGTACCAATTTTCGTCGATGCCATCACGTTTGCCGTGGCGGCCGCCCTCGTGGCTGCGATACCTGGATCGTTCACTCCTGAGGCCGTGTCTTCGGAGCGACGTCACTGGACTCGGGAGCTCAGTGAAGGCGTCCGCTGGTTGTGGTCTCACCGACTGCTGAAAACACTTGCAATCACACTCGGACTGCTGAACCTCCTTGGAACAATGACGATCGCGACCTTTGTGCTTTTCGCTCAGGAGTTGCTGAACACCAGTCCGAGAGAGTTCGCACTGCTCAACACAGGCATGGCGGTGGGGGGCGTCGCCGGCGGAATGATCACTGCCCCGCTCACTCGACGGCTCGGACCTGGGCCCTGCCTATGGCTGCTGTTCATCTTCGCCGGCGGGTCTGCGCTCGTGATCGGCATGGCATCGCATTGGATCATCGTGTGGTTCATGCTGGCGCTGTCGACCATGTTCGGAGTGGTGTGGAACGTGATCACCGTGTCGCTGCGACAAACGGTGATTCCCGACCGACTGCTCGGCAGGGTCAACTCGGTGTACCGATTCTTTGGGTGGGGAATGATGCCGGTTGGCGCGCTACTCGGAGGTGTGGTCGTCGCCGCGACGGACGCTTTCAGCTCACGCGAACTCTCGCTTCGTATGCCGTGGCTGGTGGCCGGCGTCGCATACTTCGTGCTCTTTGCCGCTGTCGCGCGCAAAGTCACGACCACCAACATCGAAACGGCTCGGCACGCCACTGAGGACCCCGCTGGTTGCTGATGAACGGATCCTGGCATCGCGCCCAGGCCCGACTCAGAACGTGTCGAGCACGTACTGGCTGACAGCTGCGATCTGGTCCGGCGTGAGTTCACTACCGAAGGCGGGCATGAAGCCTTCACCGTTGGTCACGATATGGATGACCTCGGCCACACCATCGACCTCGAACCTGACACCGATCAGACTGGGTCGCGGTGGCACCCCTTGTCCTTGGTCGCCGTGGCAGCGTGAGCAGGTCTGGGAGTAGATCGCCGCTGGGTCGAGCGAGGGCACAGGCGCCGCGGTGGTGTCTGATGTCGTCACAGCACTGGTCGTGGCAGCAGAGGTCGTAGAACTCATGCCGGTAGTGGCGGGTAGAGATGTCGTGGCAGCAGAGGTCGTAGAACTCACCCCCGTGGTGGCTGCAGATGGAGAGGTCGTAGCCGCAGAGGCGACCTCTTGATCCGGTTCTTCGGTGAGGAGCGCCCCGGTCTCCTGCCAGGCCGACTTGGCCCCCTCGTGACCGGTACGAACCGCCCAGACGACCGAGAGCAATGCCGAGATCAGCACCGCCGACCTGACCAACATGGCACCTCGAGCAGCAAAATCCGCGCTGCGCTTGGTTCCCGCCCGCGTCAGAAGCGCGATTGTCGACACACCGAGGATCAGCACGAACCATCTCAACGTCTCACCGAACTGCCGGTGGACTCCGATCTGGGACTCGGGATAGTTGAGGCCATCGGCCAGCGACTGGCCGCTGTTGGCTGCGAGGAAAGTGCTCACCACGGTGAGCACAGCAAGCGCCATGACGACGACCCCATACCGTTCACGCTCCCTGGGGAGGAACACGAGGGCGCTCGAGGAAATTGCGAGAACCGGGATCGCCACCGCGGGAAAGTGCACCATCAACGGGTGAGCCGGAAGATCGAAGATCGTTTCCATCGCCCTGGGAACGTAGCTGACCCTGGTCTGTTCGCCCAGTCAATCGTCCCGGCGATAACGAAGAGGTCTCCCAGAGCCAACACCGGTGTGGCGGCCGGCCTCGAGGGCGAGTTCACCATTGACGATGACCGCCGCTATTCCGTCAGGCTCCCGTTTCGGATCGTCATAGGTCGCTGTATCGATGACGTTCGCATCATCGAACAACACGAGATCGGCGAATCCGCCCTCGACAATACGGCCGCGATCGACGAGCCCGAACCTGTCGCAGGCAAGAGATGTCATCTTCCTCACGGCCTCTGGCAACTCCATGACTCCCCGTTCCCTGACGTACCGGCCAAGCACCCGTGGAAAGGTCCCGAAGAGCCGGGGATGTGGGCGCCCTTTCAGGTTCGGGATGCCGTCACTGCCAACCATCATCAACGGATGACGAAGGTTCGTCTCGATGTCGGCTTCGTCGATGATGAAATGGACGCAGATCGTCCGCTCTTTGTGCGGAGCGGTGATGATCCGGTGGACGATCGACTCGATGGTCTCTCCAGTCTCGGCCGCAACGTCGACCAGTCTCCGCCCTTCCAGTTCCGGGAAGTCGACACACGCCGCAATCTGAACGGCTTCGCCGAGCGTCCTGTCGATGTCGGACGGATCGAAGTATTGGTACATCGGGCCCGACCCTGCCGTGTACGGATACACGTCGAGCGTGATGTCGCCGCCGGCTGCGTTCGCCGCGTCGACGCGATCAAGGGATTCAGCGACGCGCCCCCAGTTCGCTCGCCCGGCGGCCTTGTGGTGGGAGATGTGGCATGAACATCCAGCCTCGGCGCCGATGTGGACGAGTTCGTCGACCGCCTCGAACAGGAGTTCTCCCTCGTTGCGGATGTGGGAGTTGTACACGCCTCCGTGTTCGGCACACGGGCGTGTGAGTTCAACGACCTCTTCGGTCTCGCTGTAGCGCCCTGGCTGGTAGATGAGCCCCGTGCTGAAGCCGGAGGTGCCCTGCTCCATGGCCATCTCGACAAGACCACGCATCGAGGCGAGCTCGGCGCGCGTCGGCGCCCTGCGCTCCATTCCCATCACCGCTCGACGAACCGTGTTATGACCGATTTGTGCCATCACGTTCACTGAAGGGCCGCTCCTGGCAACGGCCTCGAAGTAGCCATCGAGATCGGACCACGTCCTGTTCATCGAACCCAGAATCGCGTCATCTGCTGGAGGAATCGCCGAAGACCCGCAGTTCCCGACGACGACAGATGTGCACCCCTGAGCGAGCTTGAACTCCATCCCCGGATAAGCCAGTAGGGCACCGTCGTCATGTGTGTGAACGTCGACGAAACCCGGCGAGAGCACCTGGCCTTGCCCGTCGATCTCGCGTCGCGCTGCGCGTGCAGACCCGACAGCGCTGATTCGATCGCCCTTGATCTCGACGTCTCCCTCGACGAAGGACCCGCCACTGCCGTCGGCAATTCTTACGTGTCGGATCGCTATGTCTGGCGTCATCATGGGCCGACCGTACTCCGCGTCTGCCACGTCAACGTGCCTGCCAGCCTTCGCTCTGAGCCAAGATGGACACGATGAGCTCTCCCGGATCTGCAACCCAACCTTTCGACCTGGTCATCGTCGGGGCCGGGTCGGCTGGAGCGGTCGTGGCTGCCAGAGCCTCGGAGAACCCTGCTCTGCGCGTCGCTCTCGTCGAAGCCGGACCCGATCCACTGGCCGAAGCTTTGCCGACTGACCTCTTTGATGGCCGTCACAACTCGCTACGTGAGCACGATTGGGACTCGCGTCACCATCCCGTGTCAGGCCGTCCCTCGATTCCATTCCCTCGGGGAAGAGTCACCGGTGGCTCATCGGCAGTGAACACGGCGATCGCGCTGCGTCCAGCTCCTGAGGACCTCGATGGTTGGGCGGAACTTGGCAATACGGAATGGGGTTTCGACGCGTGCCTCTCGTCGTTGCGTCGCCTCGAGCGCGATCTCGACTACGGACACCTCGATCACCACGGCGACGCGGGCCCGATCACCATTCGGCGACACGTTGGCGACGAACTGACCGAAACACACGCCGCCTTTCTCGAGACAGCGGCTGCCTTGGGTCATCCACCCTGTGAGGACCACAACCACCCGAGCGCGGTGGGGGCTGGCCCACAACCGATGAACAAGCTCGCCGACCACCAGCGAGTCTCGACCGCGACCGGGTATCTGGCCGCGGCACGAGGACGTTCGAACCTCGAGATCTTCGCCAACACCACCACCATCAGGGTTTTGATCGAGAACGGCGTCGCTGTTGGTGTCGAGACGAGAACAGACCGCTCCGACCACTCGGCGGTGATTTTCGGAACCACCATCGTCGTCAGCGCCGGAGCGCTGCAGACCCCTGCGTTGCTCTGGAGGTCAGGCGTAGGACCTGCCGACGCGATCAGGTCGCTCGGGGTCGACCTGGTCGCAGACATGCCTGGCGTTGGCGCAAACCTCGACGACCACCCCGCGACGATGCTCATCGTCAAACCTCACGACAGCGCGTTGGCCGATCGTGAGCTACCGCTGATCCAGACGGTTCTGCGATACCCGGGCGCCGAATCTGAGACGCGGGCAGATCTCCAGATCGAGTTGATCACCTACGTCGATCATCCGCGGTTCGAGGGATGTTTCGGCTTGGCGGCAGTGTTGGAGACCACGCATCGTGGGCTCGAAGGTGTGACCGACGAAGGAGAGGGAGACCCCCACCGTGGGTTCGTGCGCGCCCAGTCGACCGACCCCGATGCACGACCTCTTGTCGAATCGAACTTCGGTAGTGATCCTGTCGACGTCGAGCGACTCGCCGATGCCCTGCTCGACTGCGTTCCGTTCATCGAGGTCGGGCCGCTGGGTGAACTGGTCGAGCAAGTGGTGCATCCGCGGCTTCCGTTGAGTCGAGACGGAGCACTCTCGCTGTGTGCGAGCAGTGTGGGGAGCGGGTTCCATCCATGTGGAACAGCTCGCATGGGACCAGCCGGGACCAGCATGGCTGTCGTCGATCAGTTCGGTCGGTGTCACCGCGTAGACAACCTCGTGGTTGCTGACGCGTCCATCATGCCTTTCGTCCCGCGGGCGAACACGAACCTGACGTCCATCATGGTCGGAGAGCGCATCGGTGAGTGGATACGCACCAGGCCAGCGTTCTACGGGCTCTAGCCGGGACCGGCGCCGGCTGGCACGGCTCACCGAGCGATCCTGAAACCGACGTTGTCGGCCGATGAGTCCTCTGCGGAGGCGCTTCGGGCCCCGGGACGAAAACGGGCGCAGTACGAGTCGTGGCAGAGGTAGGAGCCGCCCTTGAGAACCCGCATCTCACCAGATTCGGGACCATGAGGGTCCGGGGTACAGCACGTTGAATGCTCGCTGCCGAACCAATCCGACGTCCACTCCCACACATTGCCGATCGTGTTGTAGAGCCCGTACCCGTTTGGCTCGAATGACCGCACGGGAGCTGTTCCGTAATATCCGTCGGCTGCGGCATTGTCCGAAGGAAACGTGCCCTGCCACACGTTGGCTCTGTGTACGCCGTCGGCCGCGACCAGGTCATCTCCCCATGGGAACGAGCGACTCGATCCTGCGCGGGCAGCACACTCCCATTCGGCCTCCGTCGGTAGACGAGATTCGACGTGACTCGCGTACGCGCGTGCATCGTTGTGGGACACGTGCACCACCGGGTGATCCCACAGTCCATGGAGCGTCGTCTCGGAACCGTATGGTTGCTTCCAGCACGATCCCTCGACCTGGCGCCACCACGGCGCGCTCGCGACGCCGCGGGTAGGTGGAAATTCGTCGGGAAGGTGACCGGCGAACACGAACGACCAGCCATACCGCTCCGCGTCGGTGGTGTGTCCTGTTTCCTCGACGAACCGAGCGAAGTCCCGGTTCGAGACAGCTGTCGAGGCGATCGAGAAGGCTGACAACGTCACACGTCGCACAGGACCTTCACCGTCGGCCGGGTAGCTCAGAGGACCCTCGTCGCCCATGGCGAACGTCGTCGCCGCGACTTCGGTCAACTCGGCCACGACGCTGGTTCCGATGGCAGGGGTTCCGACGACACACTCACCTCAGTAGCTTCCCACTCGGCGAGCAACGGCACGAACTGACGACGATAGTGTTACCTCGATGGCAGCGACTCCGCTCGACGCAGACGCGCGGTGGGCGCTTGTCGAAGCAATTCATGCCACCGATGTTCGCCTCGTCGCATATGTCACCGGCGGCGGGATCGCTTCGATCACCGATCTTCTCACCGTGCCTGATGCCTCGAGAACGGTGCTCGACGTGCGAGTCCCATATTCGGTCACCGCGCTCAGCGAACTCATCGGGTCTGCCGGTCGAGACGGAGACGACGTCATCGGCGCTGTGTCGGCCACAACCGCGGCCACTATGGCAACCAGAGCCCATGAAGCCGCTTCACGACTCGACACGGCTGCGACAGTCATCGGTGTGTCGTGCACCGCGGCCCTAGTCACCGCCCGCGAACGCCGGGGCGACGATCGGGCCCACATCGGTGTCTGCGACGGGTTCGAAGTGACGACCTCGACCATCGGGCCAGATGAGTTCACATCAGCGATGACGAGACAGGAACAGGATCGGATCGTCTCGGACCATCTGCTCGTGGCCATGGCACGTTCTTGCGGGGTCATGCCCGTAGACGGCCTGCTCTAACCAGCGAGTGTCTCGGTGACGATCTCGAGTTGAGCGATCGGCAGTCCTCCGGCCCTCCTTCCGGCGACACGTCCTTCTGCGTCGACAAAGACCCAATAGGGAAATCCGCTGAGCCCGAAGATCCTTCCGACCTCGTTGGTGGTGTCGGCGAGCACCGGTGGTGACCAGTTCTCACTCTCGAGCCAGCGATCGGGAGGGTAGTTGTCGCGGCTCGGACTGATCGACGTCGCAACCGAAACGAAGTCGATGCCTCCGGGAAGTCCTCCCCCGTCGATCCAAGCCTGTACAAGGGGCACTTCGGCTCGGCAATGACTGCACCAATGCGCGAGGAACAGGATGATCTTGGCTCGTCCATCCGCTTCAATGATCACCGGCTCACCGACGAAGTCGGTGCCAGATACCGTCGGGATCGGCGAACCCACCGCTCCGTCGGACAACGGATCATTCGAGAAATCGGGCAGCGCTGTTCCGCTGACCGAAGGGGCGACGATGCCGACGCCGAGCGGATCCTTCTTCGTCACCAGGGCGTAGCCGATAATCACCACCGCAGCCCCGGCGATCACCAGGAGAACGAGCTTCAGATTGATGGGCGTCGAGACCCGTTCGGCAGTTTCATCAGTCCCAGTCACGGCGAGTAAGAGTAACGGCAAATCGGCTGCCCACCCCTCGCGTCATTGCCACATTCGCCCGATGCACATCCATGTGGCCATCACAGACGGTCTCCGTGAACCGAGTAATTTCTCAGCGGCCGTCATGCCGATCCTGACGGCGGCCCCTCCTTACTCTCGATGAATGCACGCGACTCCACATCGGATTGGATGGGCTTGGACCGCCGACGGCTGTTCGGGTCCAATCCCGCGGCCACAACGCCACAGCGAGGCGGTTGCACAACCGTCTCGGTTACGAAGGGACTCGCCCTGTCGCGCCCGATCGATCGGGTGTCGGTTTCCACTCTCACGATGCGTGGTGCAGTCGGGTCGCTGCGAACCTACTCAGCGACATCCAGGATCTGGAAGTCGCCGTAGGTCGGCATCAGCGCGACGTGAGCCGGATGGTTCCCGTTCCATTCCAGAGCCTCGGCCTGACGTCTGCTTCGACGGCCAGTCAGCGTGTGCAGCAACTCGAAACTGTTGCCGGAAACGACGACGGTGGCGCCAGACGATCCGACCGTTGATCCGTCGACCTCCACCGCGACTGCGGGAAGCGCTGCGGCCTCCACCCGCTCGACGAACCCTGCCGCATAGCTCTTGCACACTGCGAAGATGGAATCAGTGCTCCGGTTCCCTGGGCAGGCCAGCGCTGCCCGAATGTCCTGTTCGTGCACCGTGACGTCGCGACCCATCCTCAGCGCCGACGCAGGGTTGGTGGCAGCGAGTTCATCCAGCGCGCCGCCAAGAGCGACATACTCGTCAAGAACCTCACTCAGGCTTCGACCGCGACGCGAGTCGACCTGTCGGGCCGTCCATGCGTCGGTCCCGAGGCCCTCTACGTTGCCGCCCAGGACGTCTACGGCAATTCCCGTCACATGGGCCGCTACATCCTTCACCGCCCACCCAGGGCACGCCGGGACCGGGCGAGAGGCTTCGTCATCTCGCAGTCCGCGACAGAGGTCGACGAGTTGCTGGCGAGCGGTCCGGTACAGGTCGTGCGCTTCCATGACGCCATTATCTCAGCGTGACCCTCGCGCGCATCGATCCCAACCCGGCCGCAACGAAGTTCGTCACGCCGGCGCGTCGTTCTCGGCGCGAACCCGTGCATGATGTCGAGGGAGACAGGAGTCTGGATGGTCCGACGTGAGCTGACGGTCGTCGCCAATCGACTACCGGTCCGACGCAAAGGCGACGAGTGGATCTCGAGCCCCGGTGGTCTCGTGACGGCATTGAAGCCCGTGCTCAAGGACAGTGGCTCGTGGGTTGGTTGGTCGGGTGATTCCGAACACTACGAGCCGTTCATCCACGACGGCATCAGCGTCATCCCGGTGCATCTCGATCAGCGGGACCTCGATGAGCACTATGCGGGGTTCTCGAATGCGACGCTATGGCCGCTCTATCACCACGCGGTCCGCGAGCCGGTGTTTGATGCGCAGTGGTGGGACCGTCACGTCGATGTGAACCGACGGATGGCTGAGGCCGCGGCCTCAACAGCCCCGAAGGACTCCCTGGTGTGGGTGCACGACTACCACCTTCAACTGGTGCCTTCGGAGTTACGAAGGCTCAGGCCCGACCTCAGGATCGGGTTCTTTCTCCACATCCCGTTCCCTCCACACGAACTGTTTCAGCGCCTTCCGCGACGAAGAGAGCTCATCGATGGCCTGCTGGGATCAGATGTGGTCGGATTCCAGACCGATGGGGACGCCGACAACTTTCGTCGAGCAGCACACGCAGCCGGCCGGTCAGGCCCGACCGATCTTGTCGCCACCGACGGTCGAATCGTCGTCGTCGATGCCTTTCCGATATCGATAGATGTTGCGGCGAGCCAAGATCTCGCCGAGGACCCCGCAACCCATGCGAGGGCGGCGAGAATCCGAGCCGACCTCGGCAATCCTGACGTCGTATTCCTGGGCGTCGACCGCCTCGACTACACCAAGGGCATCGACGTCCGCCTCGAGGCTTTCGGGCAACTGCTCGAGAGCGGTGCCCTCGGTCGCAGCGACGTCGTGTTCGTCCAGATCGCAGTGCCAAGTCGCGAGACCGTCGAGGACTATCGCGAGGCTCGAGAACGGGTCGAACAACTCGTCGGTCAACTGAACGGCACCTATGGAAGGATCGGCCATCCTGTCGTTCACTACGTTCACCGAGAACTTCCGTTTGACGTGTTGGTTTCGATGTACCAGATGGGTGACGTGATGGTCGTGACGCCATTCGCAGACGGTATGAACCTCGTCGCGAAGGAATTCGTGGTTTCGCGTGACAACGACGAAGGTGTACTCGTTCTGAGCGAGTTCGCTGGTGCGGCAAGTGAACTCGACGATGTCGCCATCCTCGTGAATCCCTATGACCCCGAAGCAATGACGTCGGCCTTGGCGCGCGCAGCCACGCTCTCGCTCGAGGACCGGGTCGCGCGAATGAGCCGGGCGAGAACCACTGTCGTGGCCAACGACGTCCACGACTGGTCTGCCGGTTTCCTCAATCGCCTCAAAGGTGAGACCACTCTGCGGGAACTCAAATGACGCTTTCATGAGATCATCGTCGTCATGGGCACGAGCAGGTCGATCAATCCAAAGAACATCGCTCCACCGGCAGCCAACTATGTACATGGTGTGCTGTCCGCTGGCACCGGGAGCTGGCTACACACGAGCGGTGTCGTCCCCGTCGCGTCTGATGGATCAACGCCAGACTCCATCGAAGACCAATCTGCATGCGTCTGGGCCAATATCGGCGTGATACTGACTGAGGCGGGAATGGATCCGGCCGACATCGTCAGCGTCACGACCTACGTCGTTGTCGGCGAACCGCTGATGCCTGTGATGGCAGCTCGTGATGCTGCGCTCGGCGGCCACATGGCTGCATCGACGCTGGTCACGGTCCCTGCGCTGGCGCGACCTGAATGGCGCATGGAGGTCGCGATCATCGCCTCTCGGTAACCCACAGAGCAGTCACCGATAGCCAAGCTGATGAGTCGTAGACTCGCCCGATGGTCTCAGAGATCTTCGACCCTTCAGCGTGGGAGCCCGTCGTGGGCTTCGACGCCTCCGACATCACCTACCACCGCGCAAAGGACCAAGGGACGGTGAGGATTGCCTTCGACCGACCAGAGGTTCGGAATGCATTTCGGCCCGACACAGTCGACGAGGTCTACAGGGCCCTTGATCACGCTCGGATGTCGTCTGACGTCGGGTGTGTGCTGCTCACGGGCAACGGCCCGTCGCCGAAAGACGGAGGATGGGCTTTTTGTTCCGGAGGCGATCAGCGCATCAGAGGCAAGGACGGTTACCGATACACCGAACAGGGGGGTGAGACCGCGGCCACCATCGACCCGGCGAAAACGGGCCGTCTGCACATTCTCGAGGTCCAGCGATTGATCCGCATGATGCCGAAAGTGGTGATCTGTGTTGTTCCCGGCTGGGCTGTGGGAGGAGGACACTCGTTGCATTCGGTCTGCGACCTCACGATCGCCAGCGAGGAACATGCCGTCTTCAAACAGACCGACACTGACGTCGCGAGCTTTGACGGCGGTTTCGGATCCGCATATCTCGCAAAGCAGGTCGGTCAGAAATTCGCGCGCGAGGTGTTCTTTCTCGGCAGGGACTATTCGGCCCGCGACGCTCACCGGATGGGAATGGTCAATGCGGTCGTCCCTCATGCAGACCTCGAGGCCGTCGCGCTCGAGTGGGCGTCGGCGGTGAACTCGAAGAGCCCGACTGCCCAGAGGATGGCGAAGTTCGCCTTGAACCTCACCGACGATGGACTCGTCGGCCAGCAGGTGTTCGCGGGCGAGGCAACACGTCTGGCCTATATGACCGACGAAGCGGTCGAGGGGCGCGATGCCTTCCTCGAGAAACGATCACCTGACTGGTCCCATTTTCCTTGGCACTTCTGACGGCACGTCGCTTCTGACCAACTCCTCATTCCTTGCGGTGTCGACATTGGAGAACAGCGCGGGCGATGAGGCCTCGGGATGCATCGCGATCTACTCGACCCCGACCTGGCGCTCGGGACCGAACACGATGGCCCTGATCTCACGACCGTTACCGCCTGGGACGACGTGGCCGTTGGGCCGTTCTACGTGCACTTCGACGCCCTAAATGCTCCCCGTCGACACCGCCTTCGATGCAGGGTTGACGAAGACGACTCCGACGCGAATGTGGGTCATCCGATGCTCCATTCTGTGACGAGTTCAACATTTACGGCAGTCGATGCCGTAGGATAAGAAACCGGCCTCGGCCGATGTAGATCGCATCCGCTAGCCGTTGGGCGACATCCCCCTCGCTCCGGCGTCGATCCACTTTGGCCGCCACGCTGTCGCGACGCGATTGCGCTGGGACCAATAACGAAGGAGACAACCCGTGGCAACGAGTCGCACGAGTTACGGAAAACTTCAAAGAGATCGCGCCAAGAAGGAACGCCAACAGATCAAACGCGAAAAGCGCTTTGATCGCACAGAACCCGAAGAAGGCGGCGACCTCGAAGAGGAAGTCGATGTCGCACCGGTCAGGACGGTTTCGACCGAGGACATCCTCGAGCGCGTGGCGGAACTCCACCGACGCTTCGACGACGAAGAGATCGAGTTCGACGAATTCGAGGAACAGAAGGCTGCGCTGATGGCCCAGCTCATGGTGGACTGAGTTCGCCAGCTCAGCTCCTACAGTTGGCGCCTCACATGGATACAACAGGTAAGCGCCCGACAACGACAACAACGACCGGCCGGGTGGCCGGTCGCTTCCGCGGCTCCGATGTCGTCGAGTTTCGCGGCATCCCGTACGCAGAGCCTCCCGTTGGTGATCTGCGCTGGGCCCCACCGCAGGCTCACGAGCCTTGGGCTTACGTCCGTGACTGTCGCAAGTACTCACCGGTTGCGTGGCAGCGCGGCGGTGACGACCAATTTTTCCGGGCGGTGATCAACGGCCTCGGACTGAGTGCGGTCAAAACCAAGCTGTTGCTCCTCGGAGTGAAATGGGCTCCCCTCAAGGAGAGCGAAGATTGCCTCACCCTCAACATCCTTGCGCCGCGTGAGGCCGAAAACCTCCCGGTGATGGTCTGGATCCACGGCGGTGACCACACCGACGGAGCGGGGAGCTCGCCTCCTTATCGGGGCGAGGCGCTGCCACGTCGAGGTTGTGTGCTCGTCACCATCAACTACCGGCTGGGTCTCTTCGGGTTTTATGGACACCGCGACCTCGCAGCGGAGTCCGAAGACGGGTCCTTCGGCAACTTCGGGCTGCTCGACCAGATAGCAGCGCTCAGATGGGTGAAGGAAAACGCCACGTCGTTCGGAGGTGATCCTTCCAACATCACCGTCTTCGGCGAGTCGGCCGGGGGGCGGGCGGTACTGAACCTGATGTCAGCCCCAGCGGCCAGAGGCCTGTTCACTGCCGCGATCGCCCAGTCGCCATGCGACAGCGGTATGTGGCTCGACGCCGATCGCGCCACGTTGCGGAGTTCTTCGGTAATCGATGCATCCTCACGCTTTGCCGAAGCGGCGGTCGGGGCAGGCGATGACCAACTGGCGCGACTTCGCTCCATGAGCGCTGCCGACCTGATGGAGTTGTACCGATCGCGTGATGACCTCGCGAAGCACTTCTACCCGTTCATCGGAGGTGCTGAGTTGGCCAAGAGCCCCTACACGACCTTCGCTGATGGCGAACAGGCCGCCGTTCCGCTGATCTGTGGCCACAATTCGGATGAGGGGTCAGCGTTCGTCGACAGCACTCACCCCGCCGGCAACGAGTACGACGACCTCGAGCCCGGACTCGACGACATCAGGGTCGCGCTGTCGCACGCATACAGCGGTGAGGACGTCGAAGCGCTGATTCAGGCGTACCCAGGACTCGACTCCGGCATTCGGGGTGCCATCAGCTCTCATCTCGGGGACCACATGTTCGGAGTGCAGGTCGAGCACGTTGCCCGGTGCCATGCCCAGAGCGGCAACTCGACCTTTCGGTATCACTTTCGGGGAACACCTGGATCGCAGGCTCAGTCCATAGGCGCGTTTCACGCCGCCGACATCGCCCCACTGTTCGACACCTCGTTTCCGTTCGTTGACCCGGCTGAGGGCTACCGCGAACTCAGCGAAGCAATGGGCGAATGCTGGACGACGTTCGCTCAGCAGGGAGTTCCTCCGGCCACTGTCGGATGGCCCGCGTATGACCCCGACGAGCCGCGGTACATGGTGTTCGAGCGCGCAGTCGACGGTCGGGCTCCCGTTCACCTCGAGTCGGTGGAGCCAATGGCGGGCTCACAACAGTTACATCGCAGGTTCACCGCGCTCATCGAAGCCGATCGAGCATGACACTTCGAGAGCAGCTGGCGCTCCATCCGCGCATTGAACTCACTCGGCGTCCAACGCCCCTGCAGCGACTCGATGCACTCTCGGCCCAACTCGACCTCGATCTGTGGATCAAACGAGACGATCTCACCGACCTCGCGCTAGGTGGTGACAAACCACGCAAGCTCGAGTTCGAACTTCCACTCGCAATCGGGGCTGGAGCCGACACGCTGGTCACCTGCGGAAGTTCGCAGAGCAATCTTGCTCGCCTCGTCACCGCAGCTGCACGTCGGATCGGCATGGAATGCTGCGTGGTCCTCAGCCGCGACGAGCACACCGCTATGCAGGCCAATCTCCTCACAGTTCAGTTGATGGGCGCAGAAACGATCATCGTCGACGTCGAAGACCACTGGGACCTAGAAAGTCACGCGGTCACCGCGTGTTCTGCGCTGATCGAACGAGGACGACGGCCCTACTACATACCGGTCAGCGGCTCGACCCCGACGAGCTGCCTGGCCTACGTCGACGGGGCGCTCGAGATACTCCAACAAGCAAGTGAACACGATGTCGAGTTCGACACCGTCTTCACCCCAGTCGGGACCGGAGGGGTTTTCAGCGGCTCACTCTTCGGGTTTCACCACTCTGACAGGCATCCAACTTTCATCGGCGTCAGCGTGAACCGTGATGCCGCCACATGTAGAAGGAACGTCGAGCGATGGTGGGGCGATATCAGCGGACTTCTCTCCGTTCCGTATAAGCATCTGCCAGCACACATCGAGTTGACAGCGGGCTTCGTTGGCGCCGAGTACGGGGATGCGACCGACGCATGTCTCGACGCCATCATCGATCTCGCGACGGCGGAAGGGATTCTCGTGGATCCGGTGTACAGCGGGAAGGTGTTCGCTGCTCTCTTCGACTACGCACGCGCTGGGCGACTCGAGGCGGGAAGCACCGTGCTGGTCATCCATTCAGGCGGAGTTCCCGCCATTTTCTCCTACGCCGACAAGATCGCAGAACGCCTACGACAACGGGGCAGATCCATCTGACGAAGCGCCACGGTGATCTTGCCAGAAGAGTTCCTCGGCCTCGCTGCGGTGGCTCGATTACTGTCACCGGCGGTGACGACGGGGAAGCGGGACGCACGATGAGTGGACGCGATCTGGCGACCGGGCTGTCATGGACCGTGGGTTCGACCAAGGTGACGAGCATCGTCGAACAAGACCTGTGGTGGCGGATCGAGCGTTTCCTTCCTGACGCGAAGCCCGAAGTGGTCGCTTCGATCCCATGGATCGAGCCGTTCCTCGATGATGATCCCAGCGTTTTCCCGCTCCGGGTTCAAGCGTTGATCATCGACACCGGAACCCATGTCGCTCTCGTCGACACCTGCGTCGGCAACGACAAACCCAGGGATTTCTGGTCGTTCGATCAACTGGCGACTTCATTTCTCGACGAAATGACAGCCGCCGGTTATCCACCGGAAGGTGTCGACAGCGTTGTGTGCACTCATCTGCACGTCGATCACGTCGGGTGGAACACCAATCTCGTTGACGGCGAATGGTTACCGACATTTCCAAACGCGAGGTACCTCTTCGGGTCTGACGAATACAACTATTGGGTACGCCAAACCGACGACCTGACAAAGGCCACCTTTGCCGATTCGGTCGAACCGATCCTCCACGCTGGTCTCGCTGACTTCGTACCAGGCGACCATGTCATCGCCGATGGCATTCGCCTCCAACCGACAGTTGGCCACACGCCAGGGCACGTCAGTGTCAGAATCGAGTCCGAAGGCCAGCACGCGGTCATCATCGGCGACATGTCGCATCACCCTATTCAGCTGCAGAGACCCGAGATCTTCTCGACGGCCGATGTCGACCCAGCGCAAGCCACGGCAACTCGCAGAACACGATTCGCAGAATGGGAGGCCGATTCGGTGCTGGTCATCGGCACCCACTTCGCTCCCCCGACAGCGGGTCACCTCCGCTCGACAGATGATGGATGGCAGCTGATCTCATGAAACGCGAGCATCGGGGGGAACAGAAGTGACCAACTTCGATCTGGACCAGATCGACGAGTTGCTGCTCACGACGAAGCAGGTCAGGTTCCGTCTCGACCTGACGCGGAATGTGCCGATCGAGACCGTACTCGAATGTATCCAGCTCGCAGGCGGTGCTCCCCAGGGCGGCAACACCCAACGCAACCGCTGGCTGCTCGTCGATGATCCTGACAAGAAGTCCGCCATCGCCGAGGTCTATGCGCGAGTCGGTCGCCCATATCTCCAGCGCAACATCGAGGTGGCAGCCCGACAGGGCATGGATCCGCGCCAGCAGCGCGTGATCGGCTCGTCCCTCTTCCTGGTCGAACACATGGCAGAGGTTCCGCTGATGGTGATACCCATTCGGCTCGACCGTCCCGTCGAACCGGCGGCGGGCTACTACGGGTCCAACCTGCCCGGTGTCTGGAGCTTTCAGGTGGCGCTGCGGGCCCGTGGTCTCGGATCGACGTGGACCACCTTCCATCTCGAGCACGAGCAGGAGATCGCAGAACTGCTCGGAATACCCGACACGGTGACCCAGACGGCCCTGCTCCCGGTGGCGTACTACACCGGCGACTCCTTCAGTCCTGCCCCACGGCGGCCGGCCGAGGAGATCACCTACCTCAACGCCTGGCGTTCACCCGTTCGCGCCGGCAACGAGTAGGGCCCCTGGCACCGACTCGACTCTGATCGGAAGTATGCCGAGGGCCTCCCCGTCAGCTCGCACTCTTCGTTGGTGAGGCGAGGCGAATTCTACGATCGAGCCTCTGGAAACCGAGACCGCCGGATGTGCGACGTGACCTCCCGAGAATGCGCGCGGGAGGACTCGAAGCAGCGTCGCGCGAGAGACCTCGTCGATGAGCACCACGTCGAGACGACCGTCCGAATGGCTCGCATCCGGCGCGATTCGCATACCGCCTCCGAACAGCGCCGTGTTTGCGACGGCAGCCATCATGACGTCGTGACGCGACCTCACGCCGTCGAGAGTCATCTCGACCGGGACGCCCGACACTCTCGGAGTTTCGAGCAAGGTCGCCACCGTGTATCGAGACGAGCCCCGCGGAAACGCCATCCGCTCGGCTCTCTCGTTCACCTGAGCGGCGAAACCGAACGTGACGACTGTCGTGACCCAGTCGTCTCCGACAGCCAACGCGTCCACAGGCGCTGGTTCCGAGAACGCCTGCTCGAGCGCGACGTCGAGATCGGTATCAAGTCCAACTGCGGCCGCGAAGTCGTTGCCAGTACCAAGGCCGATGACCCCAAGGACAGTTGTGGGATGGCGCGCCGCCACGTATTGGGCTGCTGCATGAACCATGCCGTCTCCACCGACCACGATGAGTCGATCGACCTCGGGCGCGAGGTCCTTCAGTTGCGAGTAGGAGGCCTCTCGTGACGACGGAACGATGACTTCGATATTCGACAGCCCCCCAATCCGTGACCGAATCTCGGGTGCGACCTTGGCGCCTCTGCCTCGGCCAGCGACCGGATTGATGACAACGGCAACCTGGCCGTGGTCGGGAGGAACCTTCACGTTCCTCAGCCTGTCACAAGGGCCGAAGGACGACGCCAGACCGCGCCTTGGGCATGAAGTATGTCGACTTCGGCGGCATGATCTGACCAGCGTCAGCGACGTCGAACAGCGCACCCATCTCGATGGGACGCATCAACACCAAAGCGCCCGACCCGTGGTCGACAAGTTCCATCAGCTGCCCGATCGTCTTGTCGGACACATAGTCGAGCCGGGACCGGGGCGCACTCTCGTCGATACCGACGTGAGGCCCGAGTAGATGCCGCTGCAATCGGACAGGATCGAGGCGCGACAGCGCATCGCCATCTGGAAGGTTCGGTAACTCGACCGCTGTCCATTCACGACGGTGGTAGATCGCAAGCTCATCGACATGAAGCCCATCGAGTTCATCGCTCGCCATCGTCCTCGTCGGGAAGCGCTCCGTCATTCCTTCGAACAGCCATCGGCAGTCGTCGTCGCTGCGGAGCCAACGGTGGAATGCGAGCGAACGCATTTGACTAGCCGGAAAAACCGCCGTGAGCATGTGGTCCGCAGAACCAGGACCGGCCTCGAACAGGTAGGCCTGAGCTGCTCCCGTTCTGTGATGACCGTCGATGATGTACAGCGGCGTGTCGGCCACGAGTTCCTTCACTGTCCGACTGAGACTGTCGTCGAGCGGCCAGATCCTCTGGCGAAGCCCATCTGGCATCACGAAGTCGAGCAGAGGCTGTTGCTGCATCGCACTGGTCACGATGGCGTCGATGGCGTCGTTGTCACGGTGAGCCATCACGATCGGACTCGACTGACTGCCGACGATCTCAAAGTGTTTGGCCAGATGATCACGTTGCGCCCCGAAGACTCGCTCATGGGCTCTGATCAGTCCGTGCTCGAAATCGGTGGTGCTGGACCCACAGAGAATTCCGGCCTGGGAGTGCCGCCCATCGTCGAGTCCGTAGACGTACATTCCTGGCTCGCGCAGCTCGCCGAAGGCGCCTTTCTCCACCAGGAGGTCGAGGGAGTCACGCCCGAGGCTCAGCAGCTCGTTGACTGTCATCTCTGTCCCGACCGGTAGATCATCGAGCGAGCGAGTCACCGCGAAATAGCTGTCGGGGCATTCTTCGAGGTACGCGCGCCGCTCCTTCGCGTTCATCGAATCGTGCGCGGGCGAAGGAACGCGGTCGGCCCATCCAGGCTCGACGAGCTGAAGACGAAGAGGAACGAGATCTGCCATCTCAGCCCTTGGCCGAGGCGAACGCCGCCATGAAGTCGACGAGAACGCGGACTGACTCGGTTGGCAAGGCGTTGTACACGCTGGCTCTCGCCCCGCCTACCGAGCGGTGACCCTTCAAGTTAGCGAGGCCCAGCGCATCGGCCTCAGCGAAGAAGTCAGCCTCGAGTTCAGCGTCGGCGAGCGTGAACACGATGTTCATGTGCGATCGGTCGTCGGCTCGAACCGGACTCCGATAGAAACCATCACTCGACTCGATTGCGTCATAGATCATGGACGAGCGCCGCGAAGCGCGGCCCTGCATCCCCTCGACGCCGCCTTTCTCTTCCATCCAATCCAGCATCAGGCCCGTGGCCCAGATGGCGAAAACAGGAGGAGTGTTGGCGAGCGAGTCGGCTTCGGAATGGAGGTCGTAGCGAAGATAGCTCGGCAGGTGCGACAGGTCGTTGTCGAGGACAGATCGGCGAACGAACACCACTGCGAGGCCGGCTGGTCCAAGATTCTTCTGAGCGCCTCCATACACGACATCGAACAGGTCCCACGGAATGGGGCGACTCAGGTAGTCAGAACTCATGTCGGCCACCTGGCGGACACCGTGATCGTGAAAATCCGCCATCCGGATCCCTCCGATCGTCTCGTTCGACGTGACATGCAGGTAACGGGTGTCGTCCTCGACAATGATCTCCGAAGGATCCGGCATCCGCGAGTACCCCTCTTCTGCACCGGTCCATGCCGGGTACACGGTTCCGCATAGTTGGGCATCCTCGTAGGCCTTCTTGCCCCAGGTCCCTGACAACACGTACCCAGCCTTGTCAGACTCGCCCAACACGTTCATCGGCGCCATCGCGAACTGAAGACTCGCCCCACCCTGCAACAGCAGTATGTCGACATCGTCGGGTGCGCCGTAGAGACGACGAAGCGAGTTCACGGTTCCGTGGTGGATCTCGTCGTAGATCTGCGCTCTGTGGCTCATCTCGATGAGCGACATGCCAGACCCCTTGAAGTCCACGATGTCGTCCGCGAGCTGTTCCAGCACCGTCACGGGAAGGGTGCATGGACCAGCGCAGAAGTTGTGAAGACGTTTCATCGATCTCTCCTGGCAAGACGATCTCTTGGAGAGTTCGGACTCGCAGATACGCCGATGACCTCCGCTATGTCGCTGAGCTGATCGAGGAGATCCTGCTCTGGGACTCCCTTGATGCCGATGGAGGCAACAGCGGCCCCACTGCCCACGAACACCTGATTCTGCATCTGTTGCACGTTGTGCCCGCTCCGCCTCAACGCCTGCAGCACCTGAGCGAGCACGCCGACCTCGTCGTAGTGGCGGATCGACAAGGTGCTGGCTCCTGTCGCCCCCTTGGTGAGGTTGACGCAGTTCACGATGTCACCAGCCAGATAAGCGGAGATGACCTCGACTGTTCCTGCAGCCACGCTCTCTTGGGCCTGAGTGGTCGAGGCTCCGATGTGGTGACTGCCGACGACCGATGCATGCTGGGCCAGTCTCGAGTTGAAGGTGCTCGAACCGCCATTTGGCTCATCGGCCCACACGTCGAGTCCCGCTCTGATGCCTTTGCTCTCCATCGCGGCGATGAGCGCCTCCTCGTCGACGACATCGCCGCGTGAGGTGTTGAGCAGAACAGCGCCTTGCCTCATCTTCGCGAGGAACGCGGCATCGACCATTCCGACAGTGTCCTCGACTCCTGGTACGTGGAGCGAGACAATGTCGGCGCTAGACAGCAGGTGCTCCATGTCGGGGACCAGTTGGATGCCCGTGGACCTGATCCGTTGCAACGCAGAGTGACCGCGGTCGTCTTTCCGTAGGGCAGTGACAGAGAGCCCGAATGACTTGGCTCGTTGTGCAACCTCGAAACCGATGTCGCCCAGCCCAACTACCGCGAGTGTCTTGCCGTAGAGGCCTTCGGCTTTGCTGTATGTCTGCTTGTTCCACCGGCCTTGACGAAGATCAACCACTCCATCCGCGATCCGTCGGTCGATGGCCAGCAGAAGACCCATCGTGAGCTCGGCCACGGCCACTGCGTTGCGGCCTGGAACGTTGCAGACGTAGATACCGGCCGCCGACGCCGACGCCGTGTCCACGTTGTCGGTACCTGCACCTGCACGCACGATGAGTCCAAGCGAGTCCGAAGCCGCGATCGCTTCGGCGGTGACCTTCGTACCCCGGACCACGAGGACGTCGACGCCCGGGATCCGATCTGGCATGTCGGCAGCCGTCGTTGCGGCCTCGACGATGCACTCGTGTCCTGCGGCGACGAGGGGCTCGAGTCGAGCCTCATCCACAGAGTCGGCAAACAATATTCGCATGTCACATACCTCTGGCCAAGCCGATCGGCGGACGCAGCGGACGATCGGGTGGTTGAACGGTCACCTCAAGCGTACTGCGACGATCCTCAGACGTCTCCACCCTGCCGGCCGGTTTCGCAATCGGGGTCCATGTTGGGACAAAGTGGGGTCGTTGAGTCCCTTCACGAGAGTTCTTGCGGAGAGGTAATGATGGTCGAACCAAGCCCAGAGAAGATCGAGGCCGATGTCTCAGAATGGGTCTCGGCGAACTGGGACCCGGACCTCACCGTCGCCCAGTGGTGGTCCATGCTCACCGATGCCGGCCTGTCGCACCCGATGCTCGGCGAACACGCCTTCGGCAGGGGTTATTCGAGACCAGGAGCCCAAGCCGTGAGTCGAGCCCTCAAGAGCAGCGGTGTTCTCGGTCCCCCGACCGGCATCGGAACGATGCTGGCGGCACCCACCCTCGCCGAACACGGCACACAAGAACAGATCGAACACTACGTTCGCCGCGTCCTCGATGGAACCGATTCGTGGTGTCAGCTGTTCTCGGAACCAGGCGCGGGGTCAGATCTCGCAGGTCTGAACACAAGGGCGGAACTCGACGGTGAAGAATGGACCGTCAACGGCCAGAAGGTATGGACCTCCGGTGGCCAGTACGCCGATGTGGGAATGCTGATCGCACGCACCGACGCAGACGCGCCGAAGCACCGTGGAATCACCTATTTCGCCATCTCGATGCATCAACCAGGAGTAGAGGTTCGACCCCTGAGGGAGATGACTGGCAGGGCAATGTTCAATGAGGTCTTTCTCAACGAGGCGACAACCAACGACTCTGACGCGATTGGTGACCGCAACGACGGGTGGCGCGTTGCGAACACGACGCTCATGTGGGAGCGAGCGAGCCTCGGGGCATCGAACGTGGCTGTGCCGTCGTGCATGCCTGGCTCGATCGCGGGAAACCTCGACAAGCGGGCCGGCGACATCGTCGGGCGGGCCGTCGGTCAGCGGGGGACGTCGGGCACCGGCATCGGAAAAGGTTTGTTCGACTTCCTGGTGGCGAAGGCCAAGAGCAATAGCGCCTGGGAGAAAGGCTCCACGCGCCAGGAGTTGATGAAGCTGTACTCGTTGCTCGAGGTCAACCGCCTCAGCGGCCAGAGGGCACGGGTCCCGAACCAGCGATCCGGCGCTGAGGGGAACATTTCGAAACTGATGATGAGCGAACAGTTCCGGCGGTTCCGCGATGTCGGCTCATCCGTCATCGGGTCCGACGCCATGTTGATGGGGTCCTCTAGTTCGACGGGAGGCGTCGTGCAGGGCATCGCTCTCTTCTCACCCGCTCCCGCCATATACGGCGGCACCGACCAGGTTCAACGCAACATCATCGGCGAGCGAGTGCTCGGGCTCCCGAAGGAGCCCGGCCCCCCATCCACCACCGCGTTCAAAGAACTTCCAAAGAACGGCTGAAAGGCTCACTCCCATGGCTTCCATCGACACCGGCACCGACGATCTCCTCGCTGAGATCTCCGACAGTGGGGTCGGCATCGTCACGCTCAACCGCCCTGAGGCGCGCAACGCTATGTCCGACCAGATGAACGGCGCACTCGCGTCAGTGCTGACCAACTTCGAGACCAATCCTGACGTACGTTGCGTCGTCATCACCGGTGCCGGTGGAGCATTCTGCGCGGGAGGCGATGTCAAGGGGTTCGCGGCCGGTCGCGGCGCCACCGGCGGGCCGACCGGACCTGATGCCGGCACCCACACCCAGCGACTCAGCCAGCGGGCAACCACTGGTGCGCTGTACCTGATGCCGAAGCCGACCATCGCAGCCATGCCGGGGCCAGCAGCAGGTGCCGGACTCGGGTTCGCACTCGCGTGCGACATGCGGGTCGCGGTCGACTCGACTGTGATCACCACGGCCTTCGCGAAGGTCGGGTTCAGTGGCGACTACGGCGTCACCTGGTTCCTCACCCAGCTCCTCGGGCCGAGCAAGGCGAAGGAGATGATGTATCTCTCACCGCGGATAGACATGCCGACTGCTCTGGCAATGGGACTGGTCAACCGCCTGGTACCGGCCGACGCCTTCGATCACGAGTGGCGAAACCTCGCTGATCAACTGGCGTCAGGGCCAAGCATCGCTTATCGGTACATGAACGAAAACGTGAACCGAGCCGTGTCGTCGAGTTTGTTCGACAGCATGGACGTCGAGGTCACACACCATCGTTACTGCGGGACGACCGAGGACCACCGGAACGCAGCCAAGGCGTTCGTCAACAAGGAATCGCCCGTGTTTCACGGCCGCTGACTCACCAGGTGTCGACGTTGGGTCGCTTCTTGCCCCGACGCGGTCCCGGCGAGTGGGCGAGGCCGAATCCCTTGGCGATGCTCGAGCGAGTGTCGGCCGGGTCGATGACGCCGTCGATCTCGAAGGCGCTAGCCATGTTCAGGGCCTTACCGTGCTGGTACATCCTGTCGACTCGCTCCTGGTAGGCCAACGCCCGCTCTGCGGGGTCCTCGATGGCCTCGAGTTCGTTTCGGTAGCCGAGCTGCACCGCTCCTTCAAGCCCCATGCCCCCGAATTCACCTGTCGGCCACGAGAGGGTGAACAGCGGGGCCCTGAAGCTTCCGCCCGCCATGGCTTGGGCGCCCAGACCGTACCCCTTCCGGAGAACGATGGTGCAGAACGGCACGTCAATGCCGGCACCGGTCACGAACATCCGTGAAGCGTGTCTGACGGTGCCGGTTCGTTCGGCTTCTGGTCCGACCATGATCCCCGGCGTGTCGCACAGCAGGACGATGGGAATGTCGAATGCATCGCACAGCTGCATGAAACGCGACGCCTTGTCTGCCGCGTCGCTGTCGATTGCTCCCGCGAGATGATGCGGATTGTTGGCGATGATGCCAACGGCCTTTCCCTCGATTCTGGCGAAGGACGTGACCATGCCGGGACCCCAGCCACTTCTGATCTCGAGCACAGAATCGACGTCGGCAAGCAACTCGATCACTTGCCGCACGTCGTAGACCCGCAGACGGTTCTCCGGAATCACATGGCGGAGCCGACGTTGATCGTGTGCCTCCCAGATGTCGATCGGACCCTGGAAGAAAGACAAGTACTTCTTGGCGGCCTCGACAGCCTCGATGTCGTCCTCGACCAGGATGTCGATGACCCCGATTTCGTACTGCTCTTGGGCCGGACCGACCTCAGTCGGATGGTAGACGCCAAGACCGCCGCCTTCGATCATGGCAGGACCACCCATACCGACGTTGCTGTCCCTGGTACCGATGACGACATCGCACATACCGAGTAGAGCAGCGTTGCCGGCGAAGCAATAGCCGCTGTTGATACCGACGAGTGGCACCAGGCCGCTCAGTTCGCCGAAGTAGAGGAAAGCGAGGCAATCGAGCCCTGCGACCCCGACGCCGTCAGTGTCGCCGGGCCGTCCTCCCCCGCCTTCAGCAAAGACAACCACGGGAAGCCGGTGCTTTTCCGCCAGTTCGAAGATGCGGTCCTTCTTGCGATGATTCTGTCCGCCTTGGGTCCCGGCCAGAACGGTGTAGTCATAGCTCACGACTGCGACTCGACTGTCGTCCCCGTGTAGGCCGCCATTCACTCGCCCGATGCCGGCAACCATGCCGTCGGCCGGGGTCTTGAGGATAAGTTCGTCGATCGAGCGCCGGCGGCGCTGCGGCGCAATCGCGAGGGCTCCGTACTCGATGAACGAGCCATCGTCGACGAGATCGGCCAACGTCTCCCGGGTGGTCCGCCTGGCGAGTTTTCGCCGCTTCTCGACTGCATCCGGTCGGCGGTCGTCAAGGCCGATCTCGTGCCGATCGATCGATTCGGCCAGATCCGGCCGTATGTGATCGAGATCGACCTCGACCGCGGCGTCCTCAGCTGACACCGACACCTCGCCCGGCGTGACCGTGAGCAACGGGCTGGCCTCGAGAACAGCGTCACCGACGACAGCCGGAACCGTGGTGACGGTGCCTGCGACGTCAGAGACGATGACGTGCTCCATCTTCATGGCTTCCATCACCAGAAGTTGACTCCCAACAGTGACTTCTTGGCCGACAGCGACCGCTATGTTCACGATCGTCCCCTGGAGCGGGGCCACGATCGTCGACTCCCCACTGAGATCTGAGAGAGAGCCTGGGGCTGGCTCCATCGCACCAGGGTCGGCCAGATCCGCAGCGATGCGTTCCAGGAAGCGAGTGTCAAATCGCCCCTCCTGCACCTCGTCACGGGCTGCGAGCAACTCCAGCGCGCCGACGTTCGTCGTGACACCCTCGATCCGTGTGTCGGCCAGGACCCGCGCCATCTTGGCCAGAGCACCGACCTGTGTCGGCGCGCTGACGATGACCTTGGCCAGGAGCGAGTCGTACCTCGGGTTGGTGACATAACCCTGGTATGCGTACGAGTCGACCCGGACCCCACTGCCGGACGGGACCTCGAATCGATGGATGGTGCCACCCGTTGGCTTCGCATCCCCGTCTGGCAAGAGGCGCTCCATGTTGACGCGAGCCTGAACTGCGCACCCGTGTGCGGCTGGGCTGTGGCCGGCGCCAAATCCGAGGTCGGAAAGAGAAGCTCCCCCTGCGATCCTGAGTTGGAGCTCGACGAGATCGAGTCCGGTGACCGCCTCGGTGACAGTGTGCTCGACCTGCAACCGGGCATTCGCCTCCATGAACGTCACTTCACCTGACGGGCCGACAAGAAACTCGAATGTCCCCAGGCCCGAGTAGCCCACTGCGCTTGCCATCTGGACAGCCGCGTCGCTCACCACGTTTCTGGTGTGATCTGGCAGGCCTCTGGCCGGCGCGAATTCCATTACCTTCTGGCGCCGCCGCTGCAGGCTGCAGTCGCGATCGCCGAGTACCACCACCGCGCCCGTACCATCTCCGAGGATCTGGACCTCGACATGACGGGCATCCTCGACAAGTGCTTCGGCATAGAGACCGCCGTCGCGGAAAGACGTGACAGCTTCGCTTCGACAGCGTTCGACTGCTTCGGCGAGGTCATCGCCCGGTCGGACAACGCGCATGCCGCGGCCTCCCCCACCCGAGACCGCCTTCAGCATCACCGGCCCTGCGAGGGCCTTCATCAGGCCGTCGAGGTCGGCGACGCTGCCGACGCTGCCGTGAGCGGCCACAGGAACGCCTTGGCGCTCGGCGAGAGCAATCGCGGCCGTCTTGTCGCCGAGTTGTGTCAGGACAGCCCCAGAAGGGCCGACGAACACGATCCCAGCCTGTTCGCACGCTTCGGAGAACGCTGGCTGTTCGCTGGCAAATCCATAGCCGGGATGAACGGCATCGCACCCAGTTTCAACTGCAACGCGAACAATTTGCTCAACATCGAGGTAGGCCGCTGGTCCTTGACCAGCGAGCTCGACCGTGTGGTCGGCCCGCGACATGTGCAACGCAGCTGCGTCATCTGAAGGCGCGACTGCGACTGTCACGACGCCGAGATCCCTGGCTGTAGCGAGGATCCTCACTGCGATCTCACCACGATTGGCCACGAGCAATTTCGACAGGGGCGGTTTTGATGCGTGCGTCATTGCTTGAGTCCCATGATCTGCCCGGTCCTGGGTCAGCCTTGGAAGTCGCGAACGACGTCGAGCCAGAGTTGAGTTGTCAAAGCCAGCGACTCAATGTCGATTCGCTCGTCGTTGCCATGGAAGCGGCGGGAGAAATCGCCGCCGTTGAGTTCCGGACTGAACAGGCCGGCGCCATAGGCAATGCTCCCCATCTCGCGGTAGACCCTGGCGTCGGTAAAGCCCACGGTGAGCTGCGGATTCAACGTCGCTGTGGGGAACGGACCGTTCACACACCGCTGCAGCGAGTCCCAGAGCGGGGTGTCGAGTCGGCTCATCGTCGACTGATCGTTCATGATGATCTCGACCTCGACATGAGGGGCCAGGTCGCCGAGCGCAGCATCGAGATGGGCCTGCACCGACACGGCATCCTCGCCTGGCATGGTCCTGATATCGATGTTGAGTTCAACCGTGTCGGGGATGACGTTTGTCTTCATGTGACCACCGTCGATGACGTTGGCCGAGAAGGTCGTGTGCGTACAGGAGTGAAGGTGACTCGCTGTACCCACATTCGGCATCTCCATCAGCATCTCGTCGACGCGCTCGGTGTCGAGGAGTTGCGCCTTGGCGTCGTCAGGGATCGCCATCGACTGAACCTGGTTTCGCCATAGTTCGTGGAACCGCACAGGCGCCTTGTACTCACTGATCCGCTGCACGACCGCCGCAGCCCTCACTAGAGCATTGTCTTTTCTGAACGGCATCGAACCGTGACCAGGCGTGCCCTTCACCTTGAGTTTGCGCCAGGCGACACCCTTCTCGCCTACGTTCACCGAGATGCTCGGTGTCTCGGGCGATCCCGAGTGAAGGCCTCCGCTCTCGGTGAGGACGTAGTCGGCGTATATGGCATCGCGCTCATGGTTGGCCATCCACTGGGCGCCGTGTTGTGAACCCGACTCCTCATCCGCGACGCCGAAGAAGATCAGATCGCCCTTCGGTGCGAAGCCGGTCGCAGCAAGGTGACGAAAGGCAACGGCCATCGACGAGGTGAGGTTCAGCATGTCGACCGCTCCACGACCCCAGACCTCACCGTCGAAGAGTTCGCCACCGAAGGGGTCTCGGCTCCATCCGCTCTGCGTCACGGGCACGACGTCGGTGTGTCCCATGAGACACAACGAAGGTGCATTCTGGTCGCTTCCCTCGATCCTGCACACGATGGACCCCCGGCCAGGGGTTGGTTCGTACTGCTCGAAATCAAGCCCGACCCCCTCGAGGAAGTGCTGCAACGTCTCCGCGTTGCGAACCTCGTGTCCCGACTCGGCAGTGCCATCGTTGACGCACTCGTTACGAATCATCGTCTGCAACAACTCGACCGTCTGGCTGGTGAGATCATCCACGACGCGCTCCTTTCCACTATGAGGGAAACATCATCGCCGATCGAGTGCACCGTCGCGAACTCGCGGCCCGTCAGCTGACCACGTCGTGCGATGCGCGGTCCAGCACGCTCCTCAGCGCAAAGCTGGACCTCACGCGAATCACCCCTGGAAGTCTGGCCAGGTGGGCAGTGTGCACCCGTTCGTAGTGGGCCACATCGGCCACAGCGAGACGAAGCAGGTAATCAGCGTCACCAGCCATGAGGTGGCACCCCAGCACTTCTGGAATGGCGGCCGCCTGCTCTTCGAACCGTTCGAGCAGGTCTTCGCGCTGACTCTCGAGGTGGATCTCGACGAAAACTGTCGTTGACCGGCCGATGCTGGCCTTGTCGACGATCGCGGTATACCCGGTGATGACGCCGGCAGCTTCGAGGCGCTTCACCCTCCTCAAGCAAGCCGAGGGGGAGAGATGTACCGCTACGGCCAGGTTGGCGTTGGTTGATCGTCCATCCTCTTGTAATAGCTGAAGGATCTGCCGATCCGTCGGATCAAGATCGTCAAGCGCCACGATCGCCCCCAATACCTAGGAGACACTCGAACGTGCATACATCGAGCGTCGCACCACCATAATACGCACGAATCGTGTGCAACGAGCGTTGTGAGTGAGAGATTCGCAAGGACATTGCCAAGACGACCTCATATTGTGGGCAGATACGAGGAGTCTGCTCCTCCTGGAGTCCCGCGTACGAGAATCCGACCGGAAAGTCGAGAAACCGGAGCATGCCGTGATCGTCGGTATCCCCAAGGAAATAAAGAACGAAGAACGCCGAGTCGGCATGGTACCCAGCAGCGTTCGCGAACTTGTTGATCACGGCCACAGCGTGATGGTCGAGCGTCACGCAGGCACCGGGGTCGGCGCTGACGACGAGTCCTACATACTGGCCGGAGCCAAGATTTGCGACACCGCGTCCGAAATCTTCGCTAGCGCCGACATGGTCGTCAAGGTGAAAGAGCCGCAGGCCGCAGAGCGAAAAATGCTTCGCGAAGGGCAGATCCTCTTCACGTACTTGCACCTGGCCCCCGACGTTGCACAGACCAGCGAACTGCTCGGCAGCGGCGCAACCGCTATCGCCTACGAGACCGTCACCGACGCCTCAGGCCGACTTCCTCTTCTCACTCCCATGTCTCAAGTAGCAGGCCGCATGTCCATCCAGGCCGGAGCCCATTGCCTTGAGAGCGCCGTGGGCGGATCGGGCGTACTTCTCGGCGGAGTGCCAGGAGTCAGCTCCGCGAAGGTCGTGGTGATCGGTGGCGGCGTTGTCGGTCTGAACGCGATCGAGATGGCCGTCGGACTCGGAGCTTCGGTGACCCTGCTCGACAGGGATCTCGGCGTGCTGCACGAATTGTCCCACCGTTTCGGTCCCGCCCTCGAAACGGCCTACAGCACCCGAGCTTCGGTCGAGGAACTTGTTGTCGATGCCGACCTCGTCATCGGAGCGGTTCTGGTCGCAGGTGCAGCCGCACCCAAGCTGGTGACCAGAGAGATGATACGGAACATGCGTGAAGGCAGCGTCGTGGTCGATGTGGCCATCGACCAGGGCGGGTGTTTCGAGACGTCGAGAGCCACCACCCACGCCGACCCCACGTACGTGGTAGACGGCGTTGTCCACTACTGCGTCGCCAACATGCCAGGTGCCGTCCCGGTCACCTCGACAGCGGCGCTCAACAACGCCACCCTTCCCTACGCACTCGCCCTCGCCGACAACGGACTCGCCGCGCTCAGCGACGATCCTGGATTTCTCGAGGGACTCAACGTCCACCACGGGATGCTCACGTACGGGCCTGTCGGCGAGGCTCAGGGACTCGATGTCATCGACCCGACGACAGCCCTCAGCCACTGACCTGCCGCTGCGTGGCCTAAAGCGCGCCACACTGGCGCAATGAGCGTTCACCCTTCGAACGCGGACGCTTGCTGAGTGTTCGCATCCCCCTACCGGCTGGTCACCTCGATCAGGCCGAACGTCACCCCCGGGATCCTCGTCGCAGCATCTGGTGCGTCGATCGTCTTCACGGCCACGCCGTTCTTGGTAACCGCCGTAGTGGAGGACTTTGGCGTGAGCCTGGCGGCAGCCTCCTCCATCTCGACCGCACAACTTGCGGGGTTCGTCGTCGCCTCCTGGCTCGGCGGGAGACGACTGAGACCCACACGTCGGCTCATCCTCGGCTCCGTTGCCTTCCTCGTGATCACGAACGGACTCAGCGCCGTGGCGCCGTCATTCACGGCGCTTCTGGTTCTTCGCGCCCTGAGCGGTATTTCGCTCGGACTCATCACCTGGATCGCATGGGCAGAAGCTGCAGGTTCATCGGGAAGAATGCGAGACGTGGCCGTCGTGGGGCCATTGACAGGGGCGGTCGCTGCGCCTTTCCTCGGATGGGCGGCGACCTCAGGTGGCACCGAGCTCGTCTACGGTCTCCTCGCCGTCATCGCAGCCGCTCCGCTCTTTCTTCCGAGCGAGCCGAGTTCGGAACTCGTATCGGAGCGGGGACCACGACGCAAAGCCGTCCCCGCGGCTCGAGCTGTGCTCGTTGCGATGCTGCTCATCACCGCCGGTGGCTCGGCGGTGTTCGTCTACGCAGCCGCAATCGCACTCGAAGACACCACCCTCGGTTCGACGGCGATCAGCCTTGCATTCAGCGCCAACGCTGTCGTCAGCATCCCGGTTGCGCGATGGAGGGGGACCCGACGAATCGCCGGTGTCGGGTACATCGCGGCAGGAATGTGTGCCCTGCTTGTCGGGCTCGCACCGTCGGCCGCGCTGTGGTTCCTCGGCTTGACGCTCTGGGGAGCCTGCTTCTGGTACGCGACACCCGCGACTCACCAAATCCTCGCGGAGCGTTCGCGCTATCCGCAGGAACGGGTTGGAGATGCACAGGCCCTGATGGCGGCCGGCCGCGTCCTCGGACCAGTCATCGCAGGACTCGCAATTTCCGCTGGTTCGACGACAACACTCGCGCTCGTCGGGATGGGACTCATGGTCACTTCAGGAGTCATCGTCATCGCCATCGAGCAACTGGTCCCACCCATCGAGCCTGCCGAGTGACGCCGATGCGCCCTCTGGCCTGGCTCAACGGGTGACGATCCGCTGCCGCGGGTGGACCAATACGGTTACCCTCGACAGGACGATCACTACTTGGGGGGAAATGTGGATACTTCACAACCCGGCCCACTGATGATGCTGGTGGGGGGCATCCTCATGGCCCTCGGAACATTCCTCGACTGGGTTCCGCGAAGTAGTGGGCTCAGCTTCGGCTCGATGGGCCTCTTCGGCATCATCACCCTGGTCCTCGGCATCGGCATCGGGGCGGTCGGGGCAATCAAGGCTTTCGGCCTCCCTGTCGAGTTGCCGGACAAGATCTTCGGGTACACGCCAGGTCAACTCGCGATGATCGATGCCTTCATCGTTTTCATCTGGACGTTTGCTCTGGTCGCGACCGACTTCGCAGAAGCCGGGATTCACATGACCTGGATCGGCGCGGCGATGGCGATGGTCGGAGCGGCACTGATCGATCAACCAGCAGCGACGACCTGAGAGGAAAGGATCATGGACCAACTACGACCAGGAGCCGTTGCCATCGTCGGAGGAGGAGTCATCGTGCTCATCGCCTCGTTCCTCGACTGGTTCGGACCCTTCAGTACCTACGAGAACAGGTTGTTCGGTTTGACCGGAGTCTTTCTGCTCATCTTTGCGGCGATCTGCATTGCATTCCCACTTGTCGATGCCGTTGCGCCCGACGTCCATCTGCCCGAAAGCGTTGCAGGGTTGACGAGGAACCAGTTCGTCCATGCGCTCGGCATGGCCGTGCTGGTGCTGAGCTTCAGCCTGCTCTTCCGTGAAAGCAGCGCCAGGATCGGCACGATCCTCGCGCTCATCGGGTCGCTCGCGATCATCGGGGGTTCACAGATGGAGGGTTCACCCAAGGCCTGAGCTCGACCAGGAAGTGAGCGGGCTCTCGGACCCGGCGTCAGATCGGCCGACTGCCGCGTTTCTCTGAGGGCGCTCCGCCGGAAAAGCACTCTTTGTACGATGGGACGATGACCGGAGAGACGATCGAACTCCACATCGCGGGACAAAGTGTGCGGGTGACCAACCCCGACAAGGTGTTCTTCTCCAGTCGCGGTGAGACGAAACTCGACCTCATCAACTACTACCTCAAAGTTGCCGAGCCACTCCTCGAAGCGCTCGGAGGCCGCCCGACTCTGATGCAACGGTTTCCCGACGGCGCGAGCGGAAAGAGCTTCTTCCAAAAGCGAGTACCGAAAGGCGCCCCGGAGTGGCTACACACCACCACCGTCCAGACTGTCAACGGCACACCGTCGAACGCGCTCGTACTCGACGACATGGCCCACGTCGCTTGGGCAGTGAACATGGGTTGTCTTGGCTTCCATCAGTGGCCGTACAAGGCCACGACGCCCGGCATCAGCGACGAACTCCGCATCGACCTCGACCCGATGCCAGGCACGACGTTCGAAATGGTGAGCGAAGGCGCTCTCGAGACCAGAGCGCTGCTATCCGAACTCGGTGTCGTCGCGTGGCTCAAGACTTCCGGCAGCAGGGGCCTCCACGTCTACGTACGACTGCTCCCCAAATGGGACTCGACCGAGGTCAGATCTGCCGCGGTGGCGCTCGCTCGCGAGCTCGAGCGTCGTCGGCCCGACCTGTTCACGTCAGCTTGGTGGAAAGAAGAGCGTGGCGAGCGGATCTTCGTGGACTTCAACCAGAACGCGCCACACAAGACCGTGTTCGGCGCGTGGTCCGTACGCAGCCGAGTCGGCGCCCAGGTTTCCACACCGGTGCAATGGGAGGAGGTCGACGAGATCGATCCCGATGAACTCACCGTCGACACCGTCCCTGACCGGATGGCGGCGCATGGGGATCCGTGGCACGACGCGTCGCATCATCTCGGTGACGTCGAGCCGCTGATCGATCAGTTCTGGGACGAAATAGCGGCAGGTCGTATGGATGCACCGTGGCCACCGGTGTACCCGAAGCAACCGCTCGAGCCGCCGAGAGTTGCCCCGAGCCGTGCGCGCTGAGAGTCGGCTGTACCCTGAACCTGCGCTCAACTTGCTGCAGGCATTGCTACTGTCTGAAGCTCTGAGCCAGTGAAGCGTCGGCGCATCATACACAGGAGTTTCCAATGAAGACCTTGTCCGTTCTTGCGATAATGGCGACTTTCGCAATCGTTCTTTCAGCCTGCGGCGACAGCGTCAGCGACGGGAGCAGCAGCGATGCCGATCCCGCTCTGGTCGCGGCTATTGCCTCGGAGATCAAGGGTGACCCCGACGACGGCTTCGAACTCGCCGACCGCGACGCAACATGCATCGCCGAAAAGGCGGTCGTCGGCATTGGCCTCGACCGGCTGGCCGAACTCGGCGTTACAGCCGACGACGTCGGCGAGATCGATCAGGTCGGGTTCACCGACAGCGAGATAGGGACGATTGTCTCTGGCTTCACCGACTGCGTGGACTTGGGAGAACTGATGGCAGAGTCCCTCGTCGCTGACGGAACCGTCAGCGCCGACGACGCAGAATGTGTCGCCGACAAATTCGATGGTGAACTCATCGAACGGCTCTTGGCCTCGACCTTCAGCGGCGAAGACCTCCAGTCGTCCGCAGTCGGCGAGGACCTTTTCGAGGCGATCTTTGGGATCTTCGTCGAATGCGACATCTCCTTCTGACGAAGTAGAGGGACTTTCACCTCACTGGGCCACGAAACGGGTTTCCCGTGAGGGTCTCACCCGTACTTTCAGAGGCGGTACACCCGGCGGGCAGTGCCGCTGAACATTGCGTCCTTCTCGGACTCCGAGAATTCGGAAACCATCTTCTTCACGCCATTCCAGAAGACGTGATACGAGAGCGACATCCGATCGACAGGGAAGTTGCTCTCGAACATGCAACGGTCCGGGCCGAACAGTTCGATCGTGTGGAGGTAGTAGGCAGCCTGCGCCTCGACAAATTCATCTGATGTCGGGGGCCGGTCGCGTTCGTGGAACCCGAAACCGTTGTCCGGCATCGCCAGTCCTCCGAGCTTCGCGACAACATTGTCGTTCTGAGCTACCGCCGCGATGCCGGCCTTCCACTGCGCGAACACTTCGTCTGACCGACCGGCAAAGCGACCAACGCCGAGCGGTGTTCCAAAGTGGTCGAGCACCATCTGTGTGTCGGGCACTGCTGCCGCCAGCGAGGCGAACTCAAGATTCTGGTGGTGGTAGTGCCACGTGTCGTACGTCAGGCCACGTCGGCCAAGCTCGGCAACACCTTGCCTGAACTGTGGGTCAGAGTATTGGCCTTCGGCTCCCCGGCCGACGATGGTCAGAGCTCCGGGATCCTGGTCCCGAGCACCGGCATGGCGAATCCCCTTGAACAGTGACCCCCCGACGTCTGCATGAGCGTCGAGAACCTCGCCGATCAGATCATCCGCCATCGTCAGATCGGCATGCGCGACGATTCCAGCGATCGTGGCGCCCCGTCCCCGAGCTGTCACCGCGGCAGCTGAGGCGACATAGGCCGTCTCGCCAACCGGCACGAGGTGATCTGGTCCACTCTGGTGGTACGCCGAACCGCACTCGACAAAAACAGTCTGTGTCACACGATGACCATCGTCGGTGTCGGCCAACAACTCATCGAGGTGGTAGGGCCAACTCTCGCGCCTCCACAGGTGGTGGTGCGGATCGACGATGTCCCGCTCCGGGTCGACTACGCCCTCGCGTACCTGGTCTAGCCAGGCTTGATCACGTCGTTGCAAGACCGCCATGGTTTCCTCCCGAGTTGGGACTTCGTGCTGTCCCGGCAACACGCACGCTAGCCACGGCGAGAGGCGGGAAATGTCGGCGCGCGATCGGTGCCATCCTCGTATGGTGACTCCAATCCCCGACCCAACGACAACCACAGCTTGGCGGACGCTGGAAGCCCTCGCTGCAGGAGGCGAGCACTCGGACCTCGGTGCGTTGTTTTCGGCGGATCCGCGGCGCGTCGACCGGTTCAGTGTCGAAGCCGTGGACCTCCGCGTCGATTTTTCCAAACAGCTGGTTTCACCGGAAGTCCGAGCCGCGCTGATCGCTCTCGCTGAGGAGTGCGGACTGGCTGACCGATTCGCCAGGGCCCTCAGCGGCCAACGGATCAACACCACCGAAGACCGTGCTGCGCTGCACACCGCGCTTCGTCGACCCCGGGATGACTCGGTCCTGGTCGATGGGACAGATGTGATGCCGGCGGTGCACGCCACGCTCGACCACATGAAGGCGTTCAGCGAGGCCGTCAGGTCAGGAATTTGGGAAGGTAGCACTGGGCGGGCGATCTCGACGGTGGTGAACATCGGCATCGGCGGATCCGATCTGGGCCCTGCGATGGCGACGCAGGCGTTGTGGGCCTTCGCCAGACCCGACATCGATGTCAGGTTCATCTCGAACGTCGACCCAGCTGACCTCGTGACCGAGCTAGCCGGCGCCGACGCGGCCTCGACGCTCTTCATCGTTGCATCGAAGACCTTCAGCACGATCGAGACGATGATGAACGCGACATCGGCGCGGCAGTGGCTGTTCGACGAGTTGGGAGATGCTGCCGATGTCTCTCGCCACTTTGTCGCTCTGTCCACGAACGCAGCTGCCGTGACAGCCTTCGGTATCGACCCCGCGAACATGTTCGAGTTCTGGGATTGGGTCGGTGGGCGATATTCGCTCTGCTCGGCCATAGGTCTCAGCTTGATGATTGCCATCGGTGACGAGAACTTCAGTCAGATGCTGTCCGGCTTCCGGGCCATGGACCGTCACGTTGCCGAATCGCCGCTTCACTCGAACGCTCCTTTCTTGGCGGCTCTCGTTGGGATCTGGAACCGAAACTTCCTCGGCATGTCAACGCTCGCAGTGCTCCCCTACTCGGAGCCGTTGAGACGTTTCACGGCCTACCTTCAGCAGCTCGACATGGAGAGCAACGGAAAGTCTGTTCGCATCGATGGTTCGCCGGTCACCGCTGAGACGGCGCCCATCGTGTGGGGCGAGCCAGGAACCAACGGACAACACGCGTTCTTTCAGCTGCTCCATCAGGGCTCGACAGTCGTCCCTGCCGATCTCATCGGCTTCCTCGAGGCGAACGATGATCGGGGCGACCAGCATCGGCAGCTCTTCGCCAACATGGTCGCCCAGGCAGAGGCACTCGCGTTCGGCAGGTCGGCAGAGGAAGTGGCCAAAACCGACTCGGACCCCGATCGTGTACCACATCGGACCTTCGGGGGAAATCGGCCGACCACCACGACCGTGGCGACGAAGCTGACGCCTTCGGTGTTGGGCCAACTCATAGCCTTCTACGAACACAAGGTGTTCGCCCAGGGGGCTATATGGGGCATCAACAGCTTCGACCAGTGGGGCGTGGAACTCGGAAAGGAACTCGCCATGGCCGTCGTCGACGATCTTGACTCCGAGAGTTTCGACGCTGCATCGCACGACGCCTCGACCTCGGCCTTGATCGAGCTCTATCGAACCACCTGAGCATCTCGGCTCAAACCACGATTCCGACACGATCCGGTGCTCGTGCGACACTGGTGACGATGGCTGAACGACTCGAACCGGTGTACACCCACGTCCCCCGACTGGTGGCCGGCTCCACCCAAATGCTCGATCACCTCCAGAGGCATGGATTCGTAGTCGTCGCCGATGCATTGCCCCGCGACGCGGCCGCAACCGCGATGTCCAAATTGTGGGACTACCTCGAGCAGCTCGGCACGGGAATCGACCGTACCGTTCCCGACACATGGGGAGACGAGAGTTGGCCGACCGCTGTCCACGGCGGAATCCTGCCCGGCCACGGCATCGGCCACAGCGAAGCTCAGTGGTACATCCGATCATTCCGGGCGATCAAAGATGCCTTTGCCGCCGTGTGGCACGACGAGGAACTGCTCGTCAGCTTCGACGGGGTATCGCTGTGGCGGCCATGGGCGCGTAACGAAGAGTGGAGAACCAACCGAGCAGCGTCGTGGTTTCACATCGACCAGCACCCGATCGGACGACCAGGATTTCAGTGTGTTCAGGGCCTGGTCAATCTGCTCCCGATGAACGCTGACACGGGCGGCAACGTCGTGATCCCCGGCTCACACCGCCACTTCGAGAGCATCGTCGACCGCTACAGCGAACGTGTCAATCGTGTCCCGACCTCGATCGATCACTTCCGCTTTCCGAACGACGACCCGTTACTCGGCGACCCAGCGCCGATCATGGCCCACATGGAGCCCGGCGATCTTCTGCTCTGGGACTCGCGAACCATTCATTGCAGCCACGCCGGTCCACAACGTGATGGCATCGACGACCGCTTGCTACGTGCAGTGAGCCTCATCTGCATGATGCCGAAGGCGCGGTCTAACCACTCGGTCATCGCCAAGCGGCGCCACGCCGTGGAAAATGTCATCTCCACGACGAACTGGAGCGACGTGTGGGTGAACGCTGACACGTTCCCCGACATCGTTGCCTCAGACTCATCCAAGTACACGAGGCCGACCCCACCCGTGCTGTCCGAATACCAGCGGAGCCTCGTCGGTTGATTCCCAAGGAGCTGAAACGTGGCCACGTGAGCCGCGTAGAGTCCGTGGGATGAAAGCCATCGTGATCAATCACACCGGTTCCGAGGACGTTCTCGTACTCGCCGACGCCGACGATCCTGTTCCCCAACCCGACCAAGTCCTGGTCGAGGTTTCTGCCGCCGGTGTCAACTTCATCGACATCTATCAACGGTCCGGGCTGTACCAGATGTCACTTCCGTACATTCCAGGAAGTGAGGGCGCCGGCACCATCGTCGCTGTCGGCACCGAGGTCACGACGCTCGCGGTCGGCGACAACGTGGCTTGGACAGGCCACCTCGGCTCCTACGCCCAACTCGTAGCCATTCCAGCGGCGGGTGTTGTCAGGGTCCCCGATGGTGTCACCAACCGCGAAGCCGCTGCCGCGATGCTCCAGGGCGTCACCGCGCACTATCTCGTCACCAGCACCTTTGAACTGGGCGCGGGTCATCGATGCCTCATCCACGCCGGAGCCGGAGGTGTCGGAGCGATCCTCATCCAGATGGCGAAGCGCGTCGGCGCCGAAGTCTTCACCACCGTCGGAACCCACGACAAGGCAGAGATCGCCTCTGCCGCCGGCGCAGATCATGTCATCGTCTACACCGAAATCGACTTTGCTGCTGCCGTCACCGACATCGCTGGCCCCAAGTGCCTCGATGTTGTCTACGACGGCGTCGGGCAGTCCGTGTTCATGGACAGCATCAAGTTGTTGCGCCGCAGAGGCACAATGGCCACCTTCGGAAACGCGTCCGGTCCGGTCGATCCGATTCCGCCGCTGCTGCTCAGCCAGCTCGGCAGCCTGTTCCTGACCAGGCCGTCGCTCGGCGATTACATGCAGACCCGCGAAGAACTCGAGTGGCGAACGTCGGAACTGTTCGGCTGGATGGCCTCCGGCGATGTCAACATCAGCATCGGTCTCGAGCTGCCACTCGCCAGCGCGGCCGATGCGCACAGGCTCCTCGGAGGCAGAGACACCACCGGCAAGGTGCTGCTCACCCCTTGAAACGCGCCTTTGGGCCGACGACTACACACGCGGTAGCGGTCATCCCCATGACGATGTCCCTAGGTCGGATCCGCACTCACGTCGGCTGACCTGGGCTAACGCGAGCGTCGTCGCCGAGTTCGCGCAGTACCAACCGACGAAGCTTCAGGAGCTTCGACGTCGGGCACTTCGGACCGACCAGCGAGCACGTCAGCCATGTGGGCGATGTGTTCGGCGTTGCTGCCGCAGCACGCACCGATGATCCTGGCACCTGCACCACGAGCCCGATACGCGTGTGCTGCCATGACCTCTGGCGACCCGCTGTAGGCCAACTCTGCGCCTTGCCATACCGGAATACCGGCATTCGCCTTGGACACCAGAAGGGCGTCGGGAGCCGCCTCGCGCATCTGCGCAACAGCCAACTCCGAATCGGTGAGGTTCGCTCCGCAGTTACAGCCAACGGCCGCTACCCCGAGCGGCAGCAGCCGCTCGGCCACGTCGCGACCGGTGACGCCCATCATGGTGCGGCCAGCAGTATCGAAACTGAACGTCGCAACGATCGGCAGCTCACACACAGATTGCGCTCCCACGACCGCTGCCTCAGCTTCCTCGAGTGAGCTCATCGTCTCTATCCACAACATGTCTGCTCCACCGGCGGCCAGACCGCTCGCCTGTGATGCGAACGCGTCGACAGCTGCTTCGGAAGTCAACGAGCCCATCGGCACGAGAAGCTCCCCGGTAGGCCCCATCGAACCCGCGACGAGGACGGTCCTGTCGGCTGCATCAGCAGCTGCCCTCGCATTCGCTGCAGCTGCTTTGTTGATTTCGAACACCTGATTGTCGAGATCGTGGAGCCTCAGTCGGTATGCGGTCCCACCGAACGAGTTCGTCAGGATGATGTCCGAACCAGCTTCGATGTACCCGGTGTGATTCGCGACGATGATGTCGGGGAGCAACACGTTGAGCCGCTCTGGGGCGTCACCGGGCTGCAGGTTCGTGCGAAACAACTCGGTTCCGGTCGCGCCGTCGACCAGGAGAACGTCGTGCGTTTCCAGCAGTTGTTCGAGACAGTTCATCCATCACCTGTCGGCACCATCACCCGTCCGACCACCGTATTCGTCAAGAATTCGGCCGCAGCCGCATCGAGCTGTGAGACTTGACACTACCGCCGCCGCAGCAGCACGCACACCTCAAGGAGATCGCCCATGGGACCGCGCGCCACCACTGGATCGGGTGACATCGAAGGCAGGACCAGAGGTGAGGTTCAGCTGTTTGCATCTGTGCCATATGCAGCGCCTCCGACAGCCGAACGAAGGTTCCTGGCTCCTGCACCCCACCCCGGCTGGAGAGGTGTTCGCTCCGCCACACGCTTCGGGCCGGCGGCCCCCCAGCTCCCCTCGGGAGGCATGACATCCAGACACGAGGTTCACTGGAACGAGGACTGTCTCACTCTCAACATCGCGACGCCGGCGGTGGACGAAGCTCGGCGGCCGGTGTTCTTCTGGATTCACGGCGGCGCCTACCAGACGGGACAAGGAAACATTCCCTGGTACTCCGGATCGAGCTTCGCCACCCGCGGCGACATCGTCACCGTGAGCATCAATTATCGCCTCGGAGCTCTCGGATTCGCCGACATGTCCCGTTTCGGACCCGAGTACGCCAACTCGGGCGCGAACGGATTGCTCGACATGGTGGCCGCGCTCGAGTGGGTCAGGGACAACATCGCAGCCTTCGGCGGCGACCCTGACCGGGTCACGATCGGAGGCGAGTCGGCAGGAGCGTTCGCTACCTGCACGCTGCTCACGATGCCGGCGGCCGACGGGTTGTTCCACCGAGCCATAGCCCAGAGCGGGGCCGGCCACCACACTGTCACTCCGGACCAGGCGGCGGCGGTCGGTGAGCTCCTTCTCACCGAGCTCGGTGTTTCGACGCTCGATGAGGCCCTGGCCGTCGAACCGAGAAAGATTCTCGACGCCCAGGTGACCGTGCAGGCCAAGATCGCCGTTGATCAGAGCCTCAAGGACGACCTTCAGCTGACGACCCAACCCTTCTATCCGGTCACAGGCAGCGTCGTCCCCGAAGCACCCCACATCGCAGCGACAAAGGGCGCCGGTCGCGGCGTCGCTCTGATGACTGGTTCCAATCTGCACGAGACGACCTTGTTCATGTTGGAGCAACTCGACGAGGCCGGGGTGCGGCGCCTCGTCGCCGAACACAGCGCCAACGTCGATGAAATCCTTGACGCGTACCGGTCCGAAGGCATCACAGAGCCTCACGAGATGGCGGTTGCCATCTCGACAGATTGGTCGTTCCGAATCCCGGCCGTTCGCATGGCCGAGGCGCGGGAGCCAACTGGAGCGGCAACGTGGCTCTATCTGTTCAGCTGGGAATCGCGCCACCGGTCGCTTCGCTCGACTCATGCCCTCGAGATCCCCTTCACCTTCAACACGCTGGACGCGCCTGGCGTCGACGTCTTCCTTGGGCCAGGTGATGTGCCGTACGACCTCGGCGAGTTGATGCATGACTCGTGGATCGCGTTCATCAGGACCGGCGATCCGTCGACAGCAGCGACCGGGCCATGGCCGACCTACTGCCACCAGGGTCGCCAGGTGATGGACTTCAACCACAACACCATGCTTCGCAGCGACCCGAGTGGTGTGACCAGAGAGGCGTGGGCCAACCTTCGCTGAGGGTTACGACAGTGCCACGCTCGCGAGTCGGGCTTCGAGTTCGTCGAAGTCGCCGAGGGGAAGGTTCGCAAAGCTGAAACGAATGAACCCGTCGTCTGACCCTGTAAAGGCATGGCCAGGGATCGTCAGCATGCTGTGGTCGACAAGAAGTCGGCGTACGACATCTGTCGAAGCCAGTCCCTCGAACGGGTGGCGCACCCACCCGAAGTACGCCCCCGACGAAGTCAGCTCGAATCCGCCAGGCCGACCCGCCATGACCTGTTCGAAGCGTTCCTGTCTGTCGGCGACGGCCGCCACCTTCTCAGCGCGCCAGTCGATTGCCTCGGTGAGTCCGGCGTGAGCGGCCTCTTGCCCGATGCGAGGAGCGCATATGGCGACGCAGTCCAGCAGCTTCATGGCTTCGGCCAGAAGCACAGGACTACCCACGGCGGCGCCAACCCGGTAGCCCGGGATCGCGAACTCCTTGGAGAACGAGTGAAGGCTGACAACGGTGTCCTCCCAATCGGGATCGGAGAACATCTCGTGCGCCGGTGCAGTGGTGTTGCGATACGAGCGGTAGGTCTCGTCGAGGATCAACGCGACATCGTTGGACCTGGCGACTTCGGCGAACTCGGCAATGAGCGAAGGGCCGATGGTGGTTCCGGTCGGGTTGCCCGGCGTCACCAGAACAATCGCGGCGGTCCGTTCTGTGATCAAGGAGCGACACGCCACGATGTCGGGCAGACCTTCATCGGTCGTTGCCATGTGCACCGGCTCGATTCCGTCGAGACGAAGCCACATGTCGTGGTTGAAATAGAATGGACGCGGCAGGATGATCTGATCACCCTTGCCGGCGAGCGTGGAAGCAACGAGACAGAACGCCTGGTTGCAACCGGCCGTCACGAGCACATTGGCGGCCGACACCGACGCCCCGTACCCGGAGCTGAGCTCGGTTGCGAACGCTTCACGTAGGTGAGGTAGGCCTTCCTGAGGGCAATAACGTCCGCCGTCAGGACTCCGAGCAATCGCCGCGATCCGATCGGCGATCTGGGGAGCAGTCGGGTGGCTCGGCGCCGCCTGCGACATGTCGAGGAGCGGTCTCGTGTCCTCACGCTGATCCAGCAACGCGAAGGCCTCACCTATCGGTGAATGGATGTTCTCGAGCGTCCTGGCGATCAACTGCATGCAGAGATACTTGCAGGTCACACAGGGTCGAACGCGCTGCCGACCGAGGATGCCCCCTGTTTTGAGCGACCGCTGCTAGCTTCCTGCGCTGAATGACGACCGACGGTGAAGCACCAACCAACAGCGGAATTCCCTCACTTCTACGGTCGACCCTCGTTGTTGCCCTGATCTATCTGTTCCTGGTCGGCGTGTCTTCTCTCGAGGCCGGCATCAAGGTCATGGGCGCCGACACGCAGGAGCGCCTGTTTTCGACCGTGTCGAACCCGATCGCCGGGCTCTTCATCGGCATTCTCGGCACGGTGTTGGTGCAGTCGTCGTCGGCGAGCACGTCCGTCATCGTCGGCCTCGTCGCAACCCGAGCACTCAAGCTCGACGATGCGGTTCCGATGATCATGGGCGCCAACATCGGCACCACGGTGACGAACACGCTCGTGTCACTCGGCCACGTTCGCCACTCTGCGGAGTTCAAGCGAGCGTTCAGCGCAGCAACCGTTCACGACTTCTTCAATCTGATCGCGGTTGGTCTTCTGCTCCCGCTGGAACTCGCCACAGGCATGCTGTCGAACTTCGCAGAGAGCATTTCCGAGCAGCTGCTCGGTTCAGCTGGAAGCGAGTGGAAGAGCCCGATCAAGCAGTATGTGAAAGAACCGGTGAGCTGGCTCAAGGATGCGTGGGGCGCTGTCGGAGTCTCAGGAAACATTCTCGGAACCTTGATGGTGGCCAGCGGACTACTCATCGTCCTTGCCGCGCTCGCATTCATCACGCGAAACATGCGACTCCTAGTGGCCGATCGAGTCGAACGGTCGCTCAACGCGGTACTCGGCAAGGGCGCGGGAATCGTCGCGATGATGCTCGGAGTAATCATCACCGTGTCGGTTCAGTCGTCGTCGATCACCACCTCGATCTTGATACCGCTCGCCGCTGCCGGTGTGGTGTCACTCCGAAACGCATACCCGGTGACTCTCGGAGCCAACGTCGGCACCACCATTACAGCTCTGCTGGCCGCGTTGGCCACCGACGCTCCCGAAGCGCTGACCATCGCACTCGTCCACACGACGTTCAACATCGTCGGCATCCTGCTGCTGTACCCGATCCCGAAGATTCGCGACATACCGATCAGGCTCGCAGAGGGACTAGCGGAGGTAGCAGTCACCAGGCGTTCCTACGCTGTTACGTACGTCATTGCTGCATTCATCGTCATACCACTCACTGGTGTCGCCGTCCTCGGCTGAAAGGTTCCACATCATGGTCATGTCCTTCTTCCGCAAGGGTGAATCGGGGATCGAACACATAGAACGTCGAGTCGTGTCGATGCTCGGCGAGGCGCGGCACTCCTACGACATGGCGATCGCTGCGGTCATCGGAGGTGCCGACCCTGACACGGTCGAGGCTGACATCTTCGAGACTGACGAGCGCATCAACCGAGCAGAGCAGGAGCTGAGAGGCGAGTTGGTGGTGCATATCAGCGTGCAGGGTGCCGACAACATCGGCGCCGTGCTGGCGTACACGTTGCTCATCAAAAAGATCGAACGCATCGGTGACCAGGCCAAGAACGTGTTCGACCTCACGCGAGAGGGCGTTTCACTTGCCGGCTCCCCCGACTCCGCCGAGTTGCAACGCTACGCATCGAAGATCTCAGGGCTCTTCGGCGAAGTCACGGAGATTCTTTCCGATGGCGACGCCGAGCATGCGATGGAGTTCCGAGCCACTTGTGACAAGTTGCGTCACGAATGCGAACAGCATGTGCGTAACTTCATGCACACCGACGAACCCGGTCACTACGCCGTACCGCGTGCAGTGCTTTATCGATACTGGAAGCGGATCGTCGCGAACCTCAGCGGAGTCGTGATCGGTGTGACGGAACCGTTGCAGCACCACGAATACCTCGACGGCGGCACGACGGGCCTCGCCGACGACTGAACCAGGCTCGATCTCCGATCCCGGTCCTCACCAAGTTGTAGTGTCGATCCCCTCAACGACTACGAAGGGGATTCCATCGTGGAAACAACAACATCGGGCTACCCGGTTCAGCTGACCTATCCGGAGAGCAACAAGGTCGCCAACTGGAGACCCCTTGCCCATTGGTTGATGGTGATCCCGCATTACATCATCAACTACGTATTGACGATCGTCGCCGAAGTGATCCTGGTCATCTCCTGGCTGATCATTGTCTTTACAGGCAAGCTCCCAGAGGGACTCGCGAATTTCCTGATCATGTGCATCAGGTATTCGACCAGGATGAACGGCTTCTTCGTAGGTCTCACCGAGGATTACCCGCCGTTCACCTTCGACTCTGCCGCCGAGGATCCTGGCGACCACTCCATCAACCTGTCAGTTCAACCGCAACTCGAGGGCCGAAGCCGCTTGAGCGTGTTCTTCAGGATCATCATGGCCATACCACTCCTGATCGTCGGGATCGTCTACGCGATGATCATGACGATCTTGATGCTGCTGGCATGGTTTGCTGTGCTCTTCACCGGGAGTTACCCGGAGGGGATGCGGAACTTCGTCATCGGTTCGTCTCGCTTCTTCACGCGCGTGACGGTGTACGTGTTCCTCCTCACCGACGAGTACCCGCCATTTGACATGAGTTAGCCCTCTGCAGCCTTCGATGTCGAGCGATTGACGGCAACGGTGAAAGCATCGTTGCCGTCAGTTCTTCTTGAGAACTTCCAGCGCCTCGTCGGCGTGCTTGTGCAAGTTCGTCTCGCTGGTGATGGCTGCGATGCACGTCGAGTTGACATCAATGACGAAGGTGGCGCGCCTGGAGGCAATCGGGCCGGGCCGTTTGACCCCGAACTGCCGTGCGATCTTCCGGGACGGATCTGACAGTAGGGGAAAATTCAGCGAGTTCTCGCTGGCGAATTCGTTCTGCCGATCGACCTGATCGGCGCTGATTCCCACGATATTGGCGCCGAGGTCAGCGAACTCGCCGGCTAGGTCACGGAAATGGCAGCTTTCCTTCGTTCAGCCAGGGGTCATGGCCTTCGGGTAGAAGTACAGAACCACTGCACCATCGCTCAACAGAGCCGACAACCGCACGTCTTTGCCGTTGTGGTCCTGCGCGGTGAAATCTGCGACCGATTCACCGACTCTCATGCGCCGCTCCAGTTCGGCTCACGCTTCTGCGCGAACGCGGCAGGCCCCTCCTTGGCATCCTCAGACGTCCACACTTTCGCCATCACAGGACCCTGAGCCTCCCAGAATTCCTCATCGGTTCGACCTTGGGTCGCGGCCAACATCTTCTTCGAAGCCGCAACGCCTAGCGGCGCGTTCTTCGCGATGCGCCCGGCGAGCTCCATCGCCACATCGACGGCCTGCCCCGGTTCGGCAAGTCGGGTGACGAGACCGTACTCGTGTGCCCGCTCGGCGCTGATCGGATCGGCCGTCAGCGCCATCTCCATCGCCACGCCATAGGGAAGGCGTTGCGGGAGACGCAACATCGCTCCCCCAGCAGCGAACAGGCCCACGCTCACCTCGGGAATGCCGAACCTCGCACCCTTCGCCGACACGATGAGGTCGCACGCGAGAGCGGCTTCGAGGCCGCCCGCCAGCGCAAATCGCTCGACCGCTGCTATCAGTGGCTTCTCCGCTCCGTTGCGGAAGAAGCGGCCAAGCGCATCCATCGACTCGCCTTTGGCGAACGCCTTCAGGTCCATGCCGGCAGAAAAGGCCTTCTCGCTTCCGGTGAGAACGCCTATGGTCAGATCGTCATCGTCGTTCAATCGGCTGACCGCTGCTTCGAGGCCGTCGCTCTGCGCCTGGTTGAACGCGTTCATTGCTTCGGGCCGGTTGAGCTTGATGAGGAGTACTTTGCCCCGCACTTCGGTCAGAACCTCATCAGCCATGGTCGACTCCCCTGTCGTGACCTGAGGACTCTAACCGCCTCCGGGTCCTTGCCTTGCGTGAGTTGGACGACATGATCGATTCTCTTGACGGCCGGGTTGATCCGATGTCCGCCAGGTGCGTTGTCAATCCCCTGTTGACGAGGGCAGCGTGATCGGGTTCTGAGGCCACGGGTCTCCTCAACAACCCCGGCGAAGGTGCCACTTGCCGGCCTGCCTACTGGCCCGACGGCTCTGTTCTTGGATCAAGAACTTTTGGTAACATTCTCGTGTTGGCTCGTGCTGTGCTGAAGGGACTACCGAAACGTGCTCAAGGGAGTGGTTTTCAACGCTGCGGAAGACGCCGTCACTGCGCTTCACGGGGCTGAGGCTTGGGACTCCATCCTCAATGATTCCGGCGTGAACGGCGCGTACACCGCACTTGGCAACTACGAAGAGCAAGATATGGTCGCGATCGTCGATGCCGCCGCGACCCTCCTTGAGGAGAGCGTTGATGACACCTGGAGGATCATCGGGCGACACATGCTGCCCCAACTCACCCGCAGATTGGGTAACGTCAACCCCACATTCGCGTCGGCCAAAGAGCTCCTGACTTCCGTCAACGACATCATCCACCCCGAAGTCAAGATGCTGTACCCCGACGCCGTTCCTCCGACATTCGAGTTCTCGGACACGAACGAAGGACTCTTAGTCCACTACCTATCCGATCGAGGGCTTTTGCCTTTGGCGGAGGGACTCATCGCTGGTTGCGGAGATCTCTTCGACGAACACGTTGAGATAGAGGTCTTACCCGATTCTTCGCCTTCTGATGCGTGGCTCAGGGTCACGTTCACAAAGGCCTAGCCATGAGTAGCGGAGACGACATCAACCGACTGCTCCGCCGCTCTGCCCGCGAACGGGAAGCTCGTCTTGAAGCGGAGGAAATCGCGCGCTCGCACCTGTCGCATCTGAACGAGGCGAACCACCGTCTCCAGGCCCGACTTGAGCAGTTGAATTCCCTCACCGGCGAACTCACAGAGAAACTGGAGAAAGCTGAGAAAAAAGCTGCGTCAGCCGTTCACGATGTGCTCTGGCAGATCGGTGCTGACCTCAGCTCGGGCGACCACGACGATTTCCAAACGACGCTACGCAGAGCAATCGAGTCTGCCGCTACGGCTTGCGGAGCGGCCGGCGCAGGAGTCTGGAAAATTGAGCGCGCCGGGCTCATTCTCGAGCGTCTAACTCAATGGAGGCGGACCACGGAGGGGAAATTCCTCGAGGTTCCGGTCCTCGAGAGCATGAACGTTGGCGAAGAGATCTTGGCAAAGATCGGGGCAACCTCCGAGGGGACTGTCCTCACGTACAAGTTGTCGGACGTCCTTTCGGACCAGAGTCTGGACGTCTTCAAAGATAGCCACAACGTCACGGTACACGCGGGAGTTTTCTCGGTGACGGACGATTCGCTCATGGTAGTGGCGATCGCCGCGCCAGACCCTGAGATCGAGTCTATGAAAGCGGACCCTCTCGTCCGCGGCTTGATGATCCTCCTCGCCCAGTTCATCAGCAAGACCACAGCAGAGACCGCACTCGTCGAAGCAGCTGATCGACACCTTCGAAACCATGTCTCCATGACGAACAACGCGGCGAGAATTATCTCCTCCACCGGTGACAACTTCGACGAGTTGGTGGAATTGGCGCTTGCCGACACTGCAGATTTGCTTGGTGTCCCATCTGTCACTGACTGGACTGTCGACTACGAAGAGCGCGCCTACGTCAGGGGCCAACGGTTGAGAGAGGACCCCGCAACCGACGAGCAGGACCGGAAGATTCCGTTCGGGGCTTCCGAATTGCTGGACGAGACACGCACGTCGGCGAGCACAACGCTGCGAGAGAGCATTTCGGAAGACTCTCCCAAAAAGCTTGCCGTGCCGCGTGGTGACTCTGGCCAGCCCTCCTCGATCCTTATGATCGAGGCCGAAGGGTCCTACGAATTCCAAGTCGTCGATGTCGAAGCTCTTGAGCGAATGAGCGAGACGCTGCTTTTGGTCCAGAACCGTATCGAGGCCGAGGCCAGAACTACTGCTTCTCTCGAACGCTCTCCGATCCCCATCGTGCTCCGAAGACAGCAGAACCTTGAGGTCATCCGTTGTAACGAAGCGTTCGCGAAGATGCTGGGATGGCCCTCGACAGCGTCTCTGATGGGCACCTTGCCACCTGACGTGCTCTTTCAAGACCTCGCCGACGTCGATCATCCGTTCCGCTCGTCTTCGGCGTGGATGTTCGACCAAGTCGCCAACTCCCCGCTTGAACTGACCGGAGACGGCACGACACAGCTTCAGGTCTACCGCGGTCCGCAAGGACGGCCGATCCTGGCACGAATCCGGTGTGTCGCAGTCTCCACCGGACACACCGATCCGTTTGTCCTCATTCATGTGTTGGACATCACCGAGAGTCGCAAGGCGGAACTCAGACTCGAGTTCCTCGCGGAACATGATGAACTCACAGGACTCCTCAACCGACGTGGCCTGCGGCGCAGGCTGAGCGAGATGCAGTCGAGAGAGGTTTCTTCTGCTCTGATTTTCTTAGATCTCGACGGGTTCAAGTACATCAATGACTCGCTGGGTCACGAGATGGGCAACCACGTTCTTCGGAAGATCGCGGAACGAGCCAAGGTCAAAGTCGATTCCGGCAGTGCTCTGGCTCGGCTTGGGGGCGATGAGTTCGCGCTTGCGCTTCAAGGACCGATCAGTCAGGAAGATACCCAAGACATCGTCCAGGACTTAATCGATGAGATCGGCTCTGTCATGGAACTCGGGGAACACCGGTACTTCCCGTCGTTGAGTGCCGGGATTACCTTTTTCGCGCCAGAGACCAACATCGAAGAAACCTTTGTTGCAGCCGACGCCGCTATGTACAGCGCGAAGCGAACCGGCGGTCGCCAGCTTGCGTTCTACGACAAGGGCCTACAGGAGGTAGCACTTCGACGACTGGAATTGGAGAGCGATCTCAGAAACGCGCTGGTTCAGGGGGAGTTCACAGTCCATTATCAGCCTGAGGTCTCGATATCCGACGCACGCATCGTCGGAGCCGAAGCACTGGTCCGATGGCGGCACCCAGAGCGCGGCCTCCTCGTAGCCGGGCAGTTCATCGACAGAGCCGAGGACGTAGGGTTGACCGGGAAAATCAGCGATTTCGTTCTCGAGGAAGCGTGCGCGGAAGCCCAGTCGTGGCTGAGTTCGCCCGAAGCACCAACTCTTCGCGTCAATCTTGCCGCATCGCAGATCTGCGACGAGGAAGAGTTGATCGTAAGTCATGTCGCGCGTGTGCTGGAGAAGACGGGCCTGCCGGCACCACGGCTGTGTCTGGAGATCACTGAGACCGCGCTGATCAGAGATCTCGACCAGGCCGTCCACGTGCTAACCAAGCTCAAGAAACTCGGAGTGCAGCTCGCGTTGGACGATTTCGGTACCGGGTACAGTTCTTTGTCGTACCTCAAGCGCTTTGAAGTCGATGCACTGAAGATCGACAAGTCCTTCGTGAATGACCTCTCGGCCGACATCGAAAGCTGGACGTTCGTCGATTCGATTCTGTCTCTGGCCCGAGCCTTGCGTCTCGACGTCGTTGCCGAGGGTATCGAAACTCAGGAGCAAGCTACCATCCTGCGGGATCTCGGATGTGTTAGGGCTCAGGGTTACCTCTACCACAAGCCAATGTCGGCAGCTGAGATACGTTCGCTGCTCAAAGACCAAGAGTACGGCAAGGGCACGCTCACTCGGTTGGCGACCGGGAAGTAACATCAGCACAAGTGGTTTCGCCCGGTTCGCCTGGCTCATCGGCCGCCCACGGAACATCAAGTAACGCCACTTACCCACCTCAGAGTGACTTCGGCCAGATGTAGGTGTCAGTTGTCGATAATCCGGCAACCGCTGCTGAAGGACGCCATCAATACCACGAGCCGAAGTGCTCCACTGTCTACTTGGCAGTTCGGGTCCTGAGTCATTTGAGAATCTCGGCCTCCAGCCGCGGCTGGCCGAATCGCTGGTGACTACGGGTTCTTCAGGTTTCTGTCGAACAGCGAATGAAGCCGTCGCCAGTGAACCTCCGCAGCTGCCTTGTCGTAGACGGATCGCTGAGGGAATGCGAACCCGTGCTCGGTGCCCGGATACCACTCGATGGTTGCGTTCACGTCAGACTCGGCGACGGTCTGTTCGAGAAGGGCAACCATCTCGGGCGGCGCGTAAATGTCAGTTTCCGCGCAGGCGATGTAGAGCTCGCCTTTCACCTGGGCAAACGCTTTGTGCGGCGAGTCCGGGGTATCCACGGCCAAGCGAACCCCATAGACAGAGGCAGCGCACGCGATGCGATCAGGATATGCAGCTGCTTGGGCCAGGGAGAACGGGCCACTCATGCAATAACCCACACATCCAACGCGAGTGCTGTCAGCCGCCGGATCAGCATCGATGAAATCGAACATCGCAGCCGTGTCCTCAACGATCATCGCGTTGGTCAGGCTGTTCATGTGCTCGAACATCTCGGCTCTGGCTGCATCGCCCGAGTCCTGGACGGAGTACTCCTCGATCCTGCGGTAATACAGCTGTGGAAGCACCACGTAGTAACCGGTCGTCGCGATGCGCCGAGCCATGTCGTGGAGTTCCTCTCGTTTGCCGGGAGCGTCCATGTAGAAGAAGACCACCGGATGCGGTCCCTCATCGGCCGGCCTAGACACGAACGTGGCCATGTCTCCGGCTGCGGTCGAGATGACGGTGTGGATATCGAGCATCGGATCCTCTATTTTTCGTTGAGTTTCGTGATTACCAACCCACAATGCGGTACAGTTCCGACATACGGGACAGGATGCGGTGACAAGCCGTAGTCATGCCCATATGGCCGCCCGGTTACTCACCCCAAAGGTAGCTGGCAGTCGCTCGCCAGTATCGCACCCGTGCCAGCATCAGATGGAGTTGACCCCCATGTCAGATGTCGATCCAGATGACGATGAGATCATCCTCGCCGACCTCGATGATGAGGACCTCACCGCCCAGATGCACGACGACCTCTACGACGGTCTCGCCGACGAGATCCACGAGGGGACCAACATCCTCCTCGGACGTGGCTGGGGCGCAGACAAGGTCCTTAACGACGCCCTCGTCGAAGGAATGCGGATTGTCGGCATCGACTTCCGTGACGGCATCTTGTTCGTCCCCGAGGTCTTGCTGGCCGCCAATGCCATGAAGGCCGGCATGGCGATTCTTCGGCCACTGCTGGCCGAAACCGGTGCGGAACCGATCGGCACCATAGTGATCGGCACGGTCAAAGGCGACATCCACGACATCGGCAAGAACCTCGTCGGCATGATGCTCGAGGGCGCTGGCTTCGAGGTCTTCGACCTAGGTATCAACACCGACGCTGACGAATTCCTCGAGGCAATCGAACAACACAAGCCAGACCTGCTCGGCATGTCTGCGCTGCTCACGACGACGATGCCCTACATGAAGGTGATCATCGACACATTGAAAGAAAAGGGCATGCGCGACGACTACATCGTCATCTGTGGCGGCGCACCGCTGAACGAAGAGTTCGCAGAAGCCATCGGCGCAGACGCCTACTGTCGCGACGCAGCGGTCGCGGCCGAAACAGCGACTGCGCTCGTACAAGCGAAACGCGCGGCACGGTGAACACGCTGCCGCAGGTGCTGGTCATTGCCTGCGGTGCGCTCGCACACGAGATGCTCGACCTTTGCAAGAAACACGGACTCGAAAATCTCACCATCGAATGCCTCCCTGCTCGCTACCACAACGAACCAGAAGCCATCCCTGAGGCAGTGCGAGAACGTATTCGACTCGCAGGCGACAAATACGACGAGATTCTGGTCGGATATGCCGACTGCGGCACCGGTGGCCGCCTCGAGAAAGTGTGTTCGGAGGAGGGAGTAACGATGTTGGACGGAGCGCACTGCTACCAATTCTTCACTGGCTCCGACGCGTTCCTCCAGATGCACGAGGACGAACTCGGCACGCTTTACCTCACCGACTTCTTCGCCAGACACTTCGACCGAATCATCTGGCACGGCTTCGGCATCGAAGATCACCCAGAGCTGAAGGACATGTACTTCGCCAACTACACGCGGATCATGTATCTCGAGCAGAAGCCGAACCCCGAGACTGAAGCAATGGCCAGAGCAGCTGCTCACCGTCTCGGCCTGCGCTTCGAGAAGACCTCGACGGGCTACGGCGAACTCGAGCCAGCTCTCATCTCTATCGGGAGGACGAAATGACCCGCCGAAGAGGAGGGAAGCCTGAGTTGGTCACCATCTTCTGGCGGGACATTCCGGCGCAGATCAATGCTTCTGGGGGCGACGAGCAAGCGCGCGTGATTCTCAGCGATCGATTTCAGCACGCCATCGACAGGGCGGCGACCGTCGCCGACAAGACAGAGACAGAGTCCTACGTCGCCGAGTGGCGGCGCCTCACCTCCAAGATCGAGGGGGACCCGACTTCTGCCGCTGAGGCAGAACGGGAACGTATCGAAGCCGAATACCACCGCGACCGCCTCGAGGCGCTCGTGTGGTCCGGCGGTCAAGACGAAGCGGGATCCCCGTTCCAGAAAGACGGATCATCATGACCGAGACAGTCCTCAGTTCGGCAACGAAGGAAGTGGTGATCGGCTTCGATCGCCCGTTCGTGATGATCGGTGAGCGAATCAACCCGACGGGCCGAAAGTTGCTCGCGGCCGAGATGAAGGAGGGCGATTTCAGTCGAGTCGAAGCCGACGCTCTCGCTCAGATCGCAGCCGGGGCGCACATGCTCGACATCAATGCAGGCATCCCGTTGGCAGACGAACCTGCGTTGTTGGTGAAGGCCATAGAACTGGTCCAGTCGATCAGCGATGCCCCGTTGTGCATCGACTCATCGATTCTCGACGCGCTCGAAGCAGGCATGAACGCATACATAGGCAAACCGTTGGTCAACTCAGTGACCGGCGAGGACGAAAGCCTCGAGCGAATCCTGCCTCTCGTCGCGAAGCACGGCGCGGCAGTCGTGGCCATCTCCAACGACGAGACCGGCATCTCCGAAGATCCCGACATCAGGTTCGAGGTCGCAAAGAAGATTGTCAACCGTGCTCGGGATCACGGCATCGCACCATCCGATGTGGTGGTCGACCCGCTGGTCATGCCAATCGGAGCAATGGGCACCGCGGGTCAACAAGTCTTCGCTCTCGTCCGCCGACTCCGTGAGGAGCTGAAAATCAACACGACCTGTGGCGCCTCAAATGTCGCTTTCGGTCTCCCAAACCGGCATGTCATCACCGGGACGTTTCTATCGATGGCGATCGGTGCTGGAATGACTTCGGCGATCATGAACCCGATGCATGCAGAAGTGAAGAACGCCATCATGGCTGCTGACGTCCTGGCGGGCCACGACCAAGACTGCGTTGCATGGATCATGGAGAACCGCGACCCGGCGACAGCCAACCGGCGCCGTAGCAGCGGCCGACGTCGTGGCGGCGCCAGCGCTTCAGCAGCACCTGTCGCCGCAATCGAGTAGGCCCGACGACCATGGCCAAGGATTCGAGTGAATCACATCGGGTGGTGTTCACCCCATCCGGGCTCACGGGTAGGTTCGTCAGCGGCTCGACCGTGCTCGATGCCGCTCGACAGCTCGGTGTCGATCTCGACTCGGTCTGCGGAGGCCGCGGAATCTGTGGACGATGCCAGATCGAGCCCTCCTACGGCTCCTTCGCCAAGTGGTCAATTGAATCGACCGCAGCTGACCTGACGCCATGGGGCCCTCTCGAGCGCGCCTATCGAGGCAAGCGGCCCATCAGGGCCGGTCGGCGGCTCGGCTGCGGTACGCGCTTGCTCGGTGACGTGATCGTCGACATTCCTGCTGACAGCCAGATGCATCGCCAAGTCATTCGCAAGGACGTCGATGTCGGCGACCTCGTTGTCGATCCCATCTACACGCTGCACTATGTCGAGGACGCCTCCGATGTAGCCTCGGCGCTCGCGCGGGGATGGGACATGCCTGACATCGACGCGACCGGTTTGCAGGCGACCTCGGGCCCAGCAACAATCGCCGTCGACCGCGGTCGGCGTGCTGCGGCCGTCTGGCCGGGGTTCGTCGACCAAATTGTCGGCATTGCGGTCGATATCGGCTCGACCACGATTGCCGGTCATCTCTGTGATCTCGCCACCGGCGAGGTACTGGCATCGAGCGGCAGGATGAACCCCCAGATCCGGTTCGGTGAAGACCTGATGAGCCGCGTGTCGTACGTGATGATGAACCCAGGCGGCGATGACGAACTCACGAACGCCGTACGACAGGCGCTCGACGAAATGTTCGGTGAACTCGTTCATGAAGCGGGCATCGATCGCTCCGCGGTTCTCGACATCGTGCTCGTCGGTAACCCGATCATGCACCACCTCGTGCTTGGCATCGATCCGACCCCGCTCGGTCAGGCCCCATTTCCCCTGGCAACCGACGGTGCCGTGAGTTGCACCGCTACGGAACTCAACCTCGATTGTCAGAACGCTTCGGTCTATGTCGCACCCTGCATTGCCGGGCACGTCGGAGCTGACACCGCAGCAGCAATCCTCAGCGAAGGACCACACCGCGGGGATGCCCAGCAGCTCCTCGTAGACGTCGGCACCAACGCCGAAATCGTTCTTGGCAACTCCGAACAACTATTTGCGGCATCGAGCCCCACCGGCCCGGCTTTCGAGGGCGCACAGATCAGCAGCGGCCAACGGGCAGCAGCCGGCGCCATCGAACGAGTACGCATCGACCGCCAGTCCTACGAACCGAGGTTCAGGGTCATCGGCGCGGCGGAGTGGTCGAACGACGCCAACTTCGAGGCGGCAACCGCGAAGACGGGCGTGACGGGCATCTGTGGGTCCGGGATCATCGAAGTGATCTCCGAACTCGTCAGCAGCGGGATCATCGACGAACAGGGCGTGATTCGCGGGGAACTCTCTTCCGAAACGGCCCGAGTCGTTTCCAACGATCGTACCTTCTCCTATGTACTGCACGGCGACATCCACGTCACCCAAGCCGACGTCAGAGCCATCCAGCTCGCAAAGGCGGCTCTGAAGGCCGGTATCGACCTTCTGCTCGAGCACGCGGAACTTTCTTCCCCTGACGAAATTCGGCTCGCTGGGGCGTTCGGTACCCACATCGACCCCGCCCACGCGATGGTGCTGGGTCTCATCCCTGACCTGGCCCTCAGAGCCGTCAGCGCCGTCGGTAACTCTGCGGGCACTGGCGCCGTACGAGCATTGCTGTCCGCCGAGCAGCGACTCGACATGGAAGCCGCGGCACGCGACGTCATCAAGATCGAAACGGCGATCGAACCCCGATTTCAGGAGCTGTTCGTCACCGCTCTCGCCTTCCCGCACTCGACAGCACCATCGACCGCTTCATCGGGCGGACGACGTCGCCGAAGCGCGAGCCGGCTCGCGACGAGCCAAGAAACCCAGGAGAGCCCAAAATGAGCGATACACCGAGACGAGGACGTCGATCTGGCGGCCGGGCCGCACGCCAGGCCGCCCGCGCCACATCAACGGAACTCAGCGTACCGTACCTCGAACGCCGTATCGCTCCCGTTTCGATGCTCGACGAAGCCGGGCTGACTCAGATCGAGGAGAACGCGGAGATCATCCTCAGCGAGATCGGCATTGCCTTTCAGGAAACCCCCGAAGCGCTCGATCTCTGGCGCCAAGCCGGCGCCACCGTCGAAGGCGAACTCGTCAAGATGCCGAAAGGACTGTGCCGCGACATCATCAGCGCCAGCGCTCCTTCAGAGTTCATTCAGCATGCTCGCAATCCAGAGCGCAGCGTTCGCATCGGTGGTAACACCACCGTCTTCGCACCCAACTACGGATCGCCGTTCGTCACCGATCTCGAGAACGGACGCCGATACGGCACCATCGAAGACTTCCGCAACATCGTCAAGCTGACATACATGCTGCCCCACCTGCACCATTCCGGTGGAACGGTCTGCGAGCCCGTCGATGTGCCCATCAACAAGCGGCATCTCGACATGGTGTATTCCCACATCAAGTACTCGGACAAGCCGTTCATGGGCTCGGTCACGGCTGCTGAACGCGCAGAGGACAGCGTCGAACTGGCCAGAATCGCCTTCGGGGGCGATCTTCGAGATCGCACCGTGATGACGAACCTGATCAACGCATCTTCGCCGCTCCGGTGGGACGCCACCATGCTCGGTGCAGCCACCGTCTATGCCAAGTCCAACCAAGCCTGCATCATGTCTCCGTTCATCTTGGCCGGCGCGATGTCGCCCGTGACTGTCGCCGGACTCGCCGCTCAGGCACTGGCCGAGGCGCTTTCAGGGATGGCCTACTGCCAGTTGGTGCGGCCGGGAGCTCCGGTGATCTTCGGGACTTTCGCGTCGTCGATGTCGATGGCAACAGGTGCACCGACCTTTGGGACTCCAGAGGCTGGTCAAGCCATCTATGTCATGGCAGAACTAGCACGACGAGTCGGCGTTCCCTTCCGTTCAGGAGGGCAGTTCACCGCGTCCAAGGCGCCAGACGCACAGGCAGCATACGAGTCGGCTTCGACAATTCTCCCGACCGTGTTCGCAGGCGTGAACTTCGTGCTCCACGCTGCCGGCTGGATCGAGGGCGGCCTTGCCCTCAGCTACGAGAAACTGATCATGGACGCCGACCAACTCGGCATGATGGGTATCTACGCCGCCGGTATCGACATGAGCGAGAACGGCCAGGCCATGGACTCGTTCCGCACCAACGAGCACGGAAATCACTTCCTCGGGACAGAACACACGCTGGCAAATTTCGAAAGCGCGTTCTACCGCAGCGAGATCGCGGACGCGAACAGTTTCGAGCAGTGGGACGAAGACGGTGCCCTCACCGCAGCACAGCGTGCGACAACGGTGTGGAAGCAGATGCTGGCCCAGTACCAGCCGCCTCCGCTCGACGAGGCGATCGATGTCGAGCTCATCGCCTACATCGAGAAGCGTAAAGCCGAGATGCCAGACGGCATCGGCTGATCCTTCACCGCTCGAGTCACTCAATGTCAGCGAAGTGTCAGTCCTCCGTCGATGCGTATCACTTCACCTGTGACCTGAGACGCTCTCGACGAGCACAGGAAAGCGACAGCATGAGCGATGTCAACCGGCTTCTGGTCCTGGGCCATCGGCATGGTTTCGGAGATCATCGCCTCGTAGGCGGCATCGTCAGGCTGCAGGCGCTCCCACAGCCGCGTTCTGATGATCCCTGGAGCGACCGCGTTCACGCGAATGTGTCGCGGGGCGAGTGCCCGTGCCATCGACTGCGTCCAGTGGATCAACGCCGCCTTCGCCGCTCCGTAAGACAACAGCGGACTCGCACCCTGACCCGCGATCGACGAAGTGTTGCAGATGCACGAACCGGCCGCCATCTCTGGACCGATCACGCGTGTCACCACATGCGCGGAGATGAAGTTGAGCTCGACCATTCGACGGAAGTGGTCGACAGCAGAGAAGGGATCGAACGCAGCCGACGGCTCGCTACCTGGCGCGACAGTGCCAACCTCTCCCCCTCCTGCATTGTTGACCAGAACCTTTGGTGCCTCTCCCAACTCCGCATACGCGGCTCGGACCGAGGCCTCGTCGGTCACGTCGCACCGATGAGCAGTAACGTTCCGTTGTGCGTGGGTCAAGCCTTCGGGTTGCAAATCGAACACCGCGACGCGGTCGACCACGCCTTGATCGAGCAATGCTTTGACGATGGCGAGCCCGATACCCTGTGCTCCCCCGGTGACAATTCCGAGTCCTGGCATTCCCTGACCCTACGATTCCCTGCCCGAACCCGCGAAACAAGTGTCCGACACCTATCGCGTCGGCGGGAGCGATCGACGACTGGTCTCGTCGCGAGAATCGGACTGGCACCAGGTGGCAGACAGGAGCGATACGGAACCTGACGCCATCTCCGTTGGCCTTTCTGGCGTCGTGCGCGTCACCTTCTCCTCTCCCCATTCTCTGGCAGACTACGTGGCCACATGATCGCTGCAGACCAGACATACGACTACATCATCGTCGGCGGCGGATCCGCGGGTTCCTGTCTCGCCAACCGCCTCAGTGCGAATCCCGACACATCGGTCTTGGTCCTCGAAGCCGGTCGCCCCGATTACAAGTGGGATGTGTTCATCCACATGCCGGCCGCGTTCGCGTTCCCGATCGGCAGCCGTTTCTACGACTGGAAGTACGAGTCGGAGCCGGAACCCTTCATGAACGGTCGCCGGGTCTACCACGCACGTGGCAAGGTCCTCGGGGGCAGTTCGAGCATCAACGGCATGATCTTCCAACGCGGCAACCCCATGGACCTCGAACGTTGGGCCGCCGACGCCGGCATGGAGTCCTGGGACTACGCGCATTGTCTGCCCTACTTCAAACGTATGGAGAACTGTCTTGCGGGCGGTAACGAGTGGCGAGGCGACAACGGTCCACTGAAGCTCGAACGCGGCGCCGCCAACGGAGTTCTGTTCGACTCCTTCTTCGCAGCGGTCGACCAATCGGGTCAGATGCGCACCACCGATGTGAACGGTTTCCAACAGGAGGGGTTCGCCAGGTTCGATCGCAACATTCACCGCGGCAGGCGGCTCAGTGCAGCTCGCGCCTACCTGCATCCGGTGATGAAGCGTAAAAACCTCACCGTGCTCACCCGCGTTCACACGAACAAAATCCTGTTCGAGGGGAAACGAGCCGTCGGCGTCGAAGCCCGACGAAGAGGCAAAGTCCGCACCTATCGAGCACACGAAATCATCTCGTGCGCGGGCGCCATCAACACACCGCAGTTGCTCCAACTGTCCGGGGTCGGGAACGCGGCAGAACTCAAATCACTCGGCATCGATCCCGTTCACGATCTCCCAGGCGTCGGCGAGAACATGCAGGACCACCTCGAGGTGTACATCCAGTACGAATCGAAGCTCCCTGTCACCCAACAGCCCCAGCTCGCGATGTGGCGTAGGCCATTCATCGGACTCCAATGGTTGTTCAGGAAGGGTCCCGCCGCGACGAACCACTTCGAGGCGGGTGGTTTCGTGCGAAGCAACGAAGAAGTCGCCTACCCGAATCTCATGTTCCACTTCCTCCCTCTCGCCATCAGATACGACGGCCAGACATCGGGAGCAACACATGGTTACCAGGTGCACGTTGGCCCGATGTACGCCGACACACGAGGCTCGGTCAAGATCACGACCACCGACCCGAAGGCGAAACCGGCACTCCGGTTCAACTACCTATCGACGAACACCGACCGCAAGGAATGGGTCGAGGCCGTACGCGTCAGTCGTGACATCCTCAATCAGCCGGCCATGGAACACATCAACGGAGGCGAGCTGTCGCCCGGTCCTTCGGTACAGACAGAGGACGAAATCCTCGACTGGGTCGCCCGCGACGCCGAAACAGCGTTGCATCCGAGCTGCACGGCCAAGATGGGCACCGATGCCATGTCCGTTGTCGATCCACTCACCATGCGCGTTCACGGTGTCGAAGGGCTTCGTGTCGTCGATGCATCGGCCATGCCGTATCTGACAAATGGCAACATCTACGCGCCGGTGATGATGATGGCCGAGAAGGCCGCCGACCTCATTCTCGGGAATGACCCGCTACCACCATCAACCGCCAACTTCTACCGGCATCAGCCCTTGGGCGGCACCTGACGGTTTCTGATGAGTGGCACGAGGAAGAAGAGAATGCCGATGGCAAAGAGCAGACTTCCCACCGCGACCCATGGATCATCGCCTCTCCATGCCGAGGTGAAGAACGTGCCACAACCAGCGAGCCACAACAGCTGACCCCAAATGTTCATCGAGTTGGTCGACACCTGCGGCACACTACTGCTCGGCACCGAACGATTGAGTAGAACACATGACAACGACGCCTGACTTTGCGGGCGATGACGGACTCGTCATCCTCGATGGATCCATGGGGCAGGAACTCATCAACTCCGGCGCCGTCGACGGCACAAGCCGCTGGGCCACCGAGGGTCTGCTCGAGAATCCACAGGCGGTGGTCGATCTCCACCAGGCATATATCTCCAGTGGCGTCGACATCATCACCACCAACAGCTATTCGGTGTCGCGAGATCGATTCGAGATCAATGGCGTCGGTGATCGGCTTGAGGAGTTGCTGTCACTCGCCGGCGAACTAGCAGTGCAAGCGCGTGACCGGAGCGATCGGCGCGTCAGGATCGCAGCGTCACTCCCTCCGCTGCAAGGCAGCTATCGCGGAGACCTGGCTCGCCCATACGAGGTCGATCTCCCTCTGTACAACGAGATTGCAGATCACATCGGTCCCTACGTCGAGCTGTTCATCGCAGAGACCATGACCACTGTCGATGAGGCCCGCGCCGCTTCGGACGCGGCTCGGGGCAGAGGCAAGCCCGTTTGGGTCGCGTGGACGGTTCAAAACGGAGGGACGAGTGGCCCTCTCAGCGGTGAGACATGGCAGGAGGCGGTTGATGCCGTCACTGCCGATGCGTACCTCATCAACTGCAGCGGACCGGAGCAGATCTCAGAGGCGCTACCCCTCCTGAAGCAGGCCGCAGGCGACACGCCAGTCGGTGCCTATGGCAACGCGTTCGCCTCGATGCCCCTGGGATGGTCGAACCTCCACGGTGATCCGTTGCCCGCAGGGCGCGAGGACATCGACGCCGACCGCTACACCGAATTCGTTCGCGAGTGGATCGATCTCGGAGCCAGCATCGTCGGAGGATGCTGTGAGATCGGACGTACCCACATGCGTCACCTCTGCTCCGCTCTGCGACCCTGACCGGACCTCAGCCAGCAGCAGCGAGGCCCGGCCTCCTTGACCGTCGAAGTGAACCCGGGATGGGATGTCGTGCGCTGAAAGAGCGCGGTTGTCAGTCTCAGCAGGTGTCGACGCGGCAGAAGCAGCTCGATGTGACGTCGATGTCGACGCCGGCCTCAGCGGCAGCCAACTCGGCCCTCACCTGGTCCGCCTCGGCGCGCCAACCGAGCTTTTCGCAACATTCGAGATATCCGTGCAGACTCCATACGTTCCCCGGATGCTGTGAAGGGCGAACCAGCGTGTCATCGATCCCGAGATCGGCGCGGTACACAGCGGCTGCCTCCTCCAGTCGGTCCTGTTCGAGCAGCAGCGCACCGAGCGCATGACGAGGCGGCTGCATCCAGACCCACGGTTCTGAGTAGTTGAGACCGTCGTAGAGGGCGACGCAGCGTCGCAACTCGGAGAATGCCGCGTCGTAGTTCGTTCGGCGGTACTCGAGTTCGCCTGACAGCATCGCCTCGCCGACAGCGAGTATGTCACGGCAGGAATTGTTGAACACGATGCGTTCTTCTGGCACTCGCTGCCAGGCATCGAGGAACAGTTGTTGCTGCTTCTCAGCGTTCCCGACGTCACCGGTAGCCGAGTATGCGACTCCCTTGGCGTAGTGCCACAAGGCCGTCGTGGTCACGAACAGGTCAGGCTCGTCCGGCATCGCCGAGTCGATGATCTCCTGCCAACGACCGAACCGGATCAGTACGTGCACTTTCATGCCGTAGAAGCCTTCGAGGTAGTTCACGAGGAAGGTGTTGTCGTGACGAAGCGAGTCCGGCGTCACCGTGTCCCAAATGGAATCCGCAGCGTCGATCGCCTTCTGATACTGGCCGAGGAACATCGCCGAGTAGATCTGGAAGTGAATGTTGTGCAGTCGGTACATCGTGTAGATCCCGAGTTCGGGATGGAGTGCGACATATTTGTCGTCGGCCACCACGGCGTCGACGTTGGATAAGAACGACTTCTCGTACTCACCGCACTGAACGTAGATGTGCGATGGCATGTGCACGAGATGAGCCGCGTCGGGGCACATCGTACGGAGCATGTCCGACGCGGCGAGAGCGTCCTCCGGGGTCGGCGACATCTCCATGATATGGATCTTGAAGTGCAACAGCCCGGGGTGCTGAGGCCGACCATCGGCGGTAGCTGCGGCCACGGCGGCATCGAGTATCTCCAGCGCCTCAGCGGTATCCGCTCCATCGGCAGGTACGCGCCTCTCTAGATCCCACAGCAACCATGGAGTTCTGCAGATCAGCGCCTCCACCGTCAGTGCACATACGTCCTCGTCGTCGCGGCCGAACCGGGCGAACACCTCTCGCATGGCATCGGCGTAGTCGTCGTCCCAAGAGGCGAATAGGTCCATGTCCTCGTTCTCCCCTTCGGGGAAACGTCGGACCATGGCCAGAACCAGTGCTTGCTCAACGGGGCTTACGCCGTCGACACATCGTTCAGCTGCCCGGATGGCAGCGTTAGCTTTCGCCAGTGCGTCTGATCGCTGCATCGGCGGCATCCTCGGCCACGGACCGTTGTAATAGGGGCCGGTGACGTGGGCGAGACCCCAATGACCCATGGCGCATTCGGGATCCAACTCGACGACCTTCGCGAAACAACGAAGCGCTTCTTCGCGATGGAAGGCATAGATCCAGTTCAATCCTCGGTCGAACCATGTCTGGGCCTCTGGCGAAGATGTGGTGATCTTTCGGGTGTGCCCACCGAGATCGAAGTAGTGGTCCATTCCCCGAAGCTACCGTGTGCTGGCCAGCGCGACCCAGAGGGACCTATGAACGCACATCTGACGCTTGAGGGACCGCTCGACATCCTCGTGATCGAGGGCCTGACGCTCCCGAAGGCAACATCGGAACTCATGGCCGACATCGAGGCAGCAGCGCCTGCCGGTAGCGCTCTCCACGTTGCAGCCGGCATGAGGGAGGCCGCTGGGTTCGCGCCGAACGCCCACGTCATCCTCGGGCTCGTGAACGACCGCCTCTTCGCGTTGACGGAACGACTCAAGTGGGTTCATGCCATTGCTTCTGGCGTCGACATGTTCATGTTCGACGACTTCATCGAGAGCGACGTCGTACTCACGGGCGAGAAGGGTCTCGTAGGCGGGCATCTGGCCGACACCGCTTTCGGCTTGTTGCTCTCGTTGACTCGCCAAATCCATCCCGCGATAGCCCTCGGCGCCGAAGGGTGGAACAACCGAACCGAGCTTCGCTCGAAGCAGATCGAACTCGAAAGCAGAACGATGGGCATCGTCGGGTACGGCGGCACAGGAAGAGCGATGGCCGCCAGAGCGAAGGGCTTCGGAATGCACATACTCGCCGTCGACGAGTTTCCACCAGACGGCGAAGACGTGTGGCCATCGTCGCGGCTGGACGACCTGCTCGCTGCCTCCGACGTCGTGGCCGTCTGCTGCCCCCTCAGCGACAAGACACGCCTGCTGTTCGGCGCCGACGCCTTCTCGAAGATGCGGCCCGGCAGTTACATCGTGAACGTCACCCGTGGCGAGGTCGTCGAGAACGCTGCGCTCGTTGCGGCGCTCCAGTCGGGTCATCTCGGCGGCGCTGCTCTCGACGTGGTCGAAGGAGAGCCGCTCGACGAAGGTCATCCGCTCTTCCACCTGGACAACGTGGCCATGACGCCACACACCGCAGGGGGTTCCAGCCAGCGGGCCAAACGAAACGTCGATCGATTCGTCCGCAACCTCAGAGCCACACAATCCGGCGACGCGCTCGAAGGCGTCGTCGACAAGCGCCTCGGCTACTGACTCGACCCGGGGACGCTACGCGACCCGCCGCGACGCGGGGCTCAGACGTTCACCGCTGATGGTGATGCGATGCATCATTCGGCGGTGACCTGCATAGTCGTTCAACGCCCAGTGCCAGGTGCTCCGGTTGTCCCACATGGCGATCGATCCCGGCGCCCAGGAGAACTGGGTGGCGAAGCCGCCGTTTCGGACGTGGTCGTACAGGTACCCGAGAAGTGCCGCTGACTCTTCCGGCGTCCATCCCTCGAAGTGGGTCGTGAAGCCGGGGTTCACGTACAGCAGCTTCCGCCCTGTGACGGGATGCTGGATCACCACTGGGTGCACCGACGTCCCGACACCCTCGGGGTTGCCGAGACGGCCACCGACGGCCCGGGCGGCAAGGGCGTCTGCGCCGAAGATGTGGACGTTGCTGTGATGTGCCTCCAACGTCTCGAGGGTCGCCTTGAGACCATCCGAGAGAGCGTCGTAGGCAGCAGCGACACTGGCGAAACGTGTGTCGCCTCCCTCGTCGGGGACCTCACGTGCCAGCAGTATCGACCCGCGGGCGGGAATCTCGTCGTAGGAGTGATCGGTGTGCCAGGCCCCACCGATGTTCACGGTCTGGTCTGGCTCCTTCAGGACCACAGCGATCTCCGGATGAGTGTCGAGCGCCTGGAAGAACTGATTGACGTCGATGTCCGAGAAACGTTCGGCAAAGGTGATGTGGTCATCGGGCGTCAGGTGCTGATCTCTGAAGAACAGCACCCCGTGTTCGGCCCACGCCGATGCGAGTCGGGCAACATCGACGTCCGACAGCACGCGGAGATCGACGTCGGACACCGTCGCGCCGACAGGATCTGACTCTGGGGTGATGATCACGCTGAAGCTCCTACCTCGCGAATTGTTCGACCGAACGCCACACGCTCGCGTAGTTCGGCGTGGCCGGCGGCGAGGTTCGCCGCTGCCTCCACCAGTTCGTCGGACATGGCAGACACCTTGACCGGATCGATGTCGACGTGGAGCATCAGCCCCTCTTGTGTTGCTTTGCGCTCGTCGGAGCCATCTACCCGGAGCTCGTGCCAGTAATGCAGCCGCTTCGCATCGGCACCGAGCAAGATGGTGTCGACGACGATGGGCTCGCCGATGGCGATCTCGGACTCGAACGCGGTGTGCGTGTCGACCGTGTAGAACGTTCCGCCGACGTCTTCTCGGTATTCGGCGCTGAAACCGAGCAGGTCGAGGAGGCCGTCGGACGCGTTCCCGAAGACGACGCCGTAGTAACCCTCGTTCAGGTGGTTGTTGTAGTCACCCCAGTCGCCGAGGACCTCGCCGGTGAATGTGCGTACCGCTCTGGCCATCCGACAACGCTACTGCGCCGCGCTCTCCCTCAACGATTGCGGTAACCAAGAATGAAGGCACCGTCATCGGTTCTTCTTGAACGACTTCGTGTAGTTCTCGTGGCCATTGGCCGCGTGATCTGCAACGGCGTTGCTTCCGGAACCGGGGAGACCGCCAGGCATTCCCCCACCACGCACGTGCGTTGCGTCTCGGACTGTGTTCGCCACCGACCAGTCGACGCCACTACGTCCCTCATTCCTGGCTGCGTGTTCCCGCATGAACCTGTCGATGCGTTTCTTGATCCTCTTGAACATCTTCTTCGCTACCTCCGACCAGTCGACCCGTGCCAGCTGCCGAAATTGTAGGCATCGCCGAACCCCGTTCGTACCTGTGAGTTGTCACCGACAGTCAGGGACGTCGACGCTTCGGGATCAGTTGCACCGCAAGTTGCGAGGCGCGCACCGGCCACGGCTGGAAGGCTCGCTGGCGGTCGAGGGGAACAGCGTCGGCGAACACGATTCGGTATCCGAGGAACACCGCGATGGCTCCATGGGTCCCGACCAGAACCCAGAAAAACATCACCGGGCCGACGACCGCCATCAGAACGGCAGCGGTGACGGGACCGGCGACAGCGCCCGCTCCGTTCACGCGGACAAGCAGCGCTGCTGCGCCGTTGATCTTCTCGTACGGCACCCAGTCGTTCGTGTGCGCGATGCCCAGCGCGTACAGCGGAAAGTTGGTGCCGCCGATGACGAACATGATCGCCACTGCGGCCCACGACCCATCTTCGACGCCGACCAACACCACGCTGGCCACCGTCGCGACCACCGCCACGGCGATCATCACGCCCCGCCTCGGGACCGAGTCCGACAGACGCCCGATCGGCCACTGCATCACCAGCCCTCCGAACAGTGGTGCTGCGAGGAAGACGGCGATCCGCGAATCGGACATTCCGACGGCGGCCGCGTACACCGCTCCGAGGCCGACAAGCGTTCCTGCGGCAGCGCCGCCGAGGAAGGAGACGTACGCCCCTGTGGGGACGATTTCGATCAACTCCTTGAGCCCGATCCGCTCAGGGGTCCGCAGCGGAGGTGCGCTGGCAGCCGACAGGGTCATCGGTACGAGCGCCATAGACACCAACACGGACGCGATCACGAAGAGAACGAAACCGTCGGGGTCGGCGGCGTTCAGCAAGAGCTGGCCACTGGCCATTCCGGCCATCGTCACCACCATGTAGATCGACAGGAGACGCCCTCGGTTTGCATTGGTGGCGAGATCGTTCAACCACGACTCGGCCACCACGTACAAACCGGCCATGCACAGCCCGAAGACGAACCGCATGATCGCCCACGTCACGGGCGTGACCGAGATGGCGTGGACGAGCGCAGCACTCGAGGCAGTCGACGCCAACGCCGCGAACACACGGATGTGGCCAACGGACGCCAAAGCTTTCTCCGCGTACGAGGTTCCGAAGAAAAAGCCGAGGAAGTAGCAGGTCATCACCAGCCCGGTGACACCGATTCCGAAGCCTTCGTTCGACGAGCGGACGCCGAGAAGCACTCCTTGCAGGCCGTTGCCGACCATGATCAGGGCGATTCCCGTGAACAGCGCCCAAGTCTTCGCTGCAGTGCTCGTGTCGGCGAACGCAGGGCCTCCGACGACGGCATCGGGATCGACCTCGAGTGCAGCGACCTCCGCGGCTTCAGCCGGCGTCAGGCCTTCGACATAGACCAGGTCGTCTGCCTCGGCCGCAAGTTCCTCGTATCCGAGTCCGACCTCTTCGACGCTGACGACCGCATCGATTGACTTTTCGTTCGGTTCAGGGAACTCGTCGGACCACGACCCGTCGTTCTGATCACTCACAGCGCCTCGACTATCTGCCAAAGGGATGATCTCGACGGGGGCCCGTCGTAGCCGCGATCGTACCTCTCAAGCATCGCGTTGGCCACGAAGAATCCGCAAGGATGGAGACGTTGCTGGTCAGGCGAATTGGAGCTGTAGCCAGTCGCGCAGTGCTACGGCCGCAGGTCTCAACGGCATTCCTCGGCGAGAGAGAATCGGGAAGGGTTGATCGGTGGTCATACGTGAGCCGACCACGACGAGGCGCCCCTGATCGACCAGAGGCGACACGATGTGCCACCAGCCGAGAGCGACGCCCTGACCCTCCAAGGCAGCCTGCAGAATCAGGCTGTAGTCATTGGATCGATCACCGTGGAGCTCGCCCACGACCGTCACGCCCTGCGTGTCGAACCATCGACGCCAATCGAATCTCGTCTCGTAACGTTCTTCGAGGTGCAGCAACGGGGCGTTCCTGAGGGAAGCGGCTCCCGTGACACCCAGTCGGTGCGCCAACTCACCTGTCGCCACAGGGACGAGCTCTTCGTCGCAGAAACGAACCGCGTCGAGATCGGTGCGCTCGACCACGCCCAGAGGGATCCACAGATCGGCGTCGTCGACACCGACCGATCTGTCACTGTCTGTGGTCAGGACCCGTAGCTCGATCTCGGGGTGAAGGCGTTTGAAGTCGGCGAGACGCGGCATCAACCAGTAGCTCGCAAGCGACGTCGACACCGAAAGTGTCACCTCCCGCTCGTTGTCGTTCCCACGGGCAGCAGCGATGGCGTCGTCTATTCCCCGGAAACCGTCGGCCACAGCCTGGGCGAGATCAGCGCCACGCCTCGTCAGCTCGATACCGGCTGTGGAACGCTCGAAGAGTCGAAGACCCAACACGACCTCGAGCCTTGCGACGGCGTGACTCACCGCGGGCTGGCCGATTCCAAGCATTCGAGCCGCTGCGCTGAAGCTGCCTGCCTCCGCGGCGGCAATGAACACTCGAAGCCCCGTGTCGCTGACTCGCTCGTCATCGATCTGAGTCATGAGGTGATGATCAAATCAGCAGCTTGAAGCATTGTCAATGGTGTGGATACTGAGTTGACACCCATCCGTGCGTCATGAAGGAGCTGTGTGGCAGACGGCCAGAACTCCCCAGAAGACCTTCCCTCCATCGGCTTCGTCGGACTCGGCAACATGGGCGGTCCGATGTGTCGGAGGTTGAGCGCCGCCGGCTACGACGTCACTGCGTTCGACATCAACGAGGACGCCCTACGAGCAGCGGTCGATACCGGCGCTCGGCCCGGATCTTCAGCGGCTGACTGCGCGTCCCGCTCGGAGCTGTTGCTCACGTCGCTGCCGCGTCCCGATCATGTCGAGACCGTCATGGGCAGCGAGGGTGCTCTCGCTGCACTGCAACCGGGATCGCTGTGGATCGATCTCACGACGAACCGGAGAGAGCTGGTCGCAGAGCTCGCATCATCGGCTCCGGAAGGAGTGAGGGTCGTCGACTCGCCCGTCACCGGCGCCGTCGACGGAGCCCGAACTGGCAAGTTGACGCTTTTCGTCGGGGGTGCCGATGCCGATCGTGCTCGCGCCGTTTCCGTACTCGAGAACCTGGGACTCGTCATCGAGTGCGGTCCACTCGGCACCGGCAACGTCGTGAAGCTCGTCACGAACCAGCTGTGGTTCATCGCCGCCGCGGCTATCGGAGAGGGGTTCGCGACAGGGATCGCCAACGGCGTCGATCTCGACACCCTCTGGTACGCCATCAAGGAGAGCGTCGGCGACAGCTTCGTGGCGCGCCACGATGCACCGTCGATCTTCGCCGGCCACTACGACCCGTCGTTCAGCCTTGACCTGTGCATGAAAGACCTCAGTCTCATCGCGGCCCTGAACGAAGAGATCGGGGCCAAGTTCCCCATGACCGATGCTGCGGCCGCCACATTCGGGCGAGCCGCCGCCCGCTACGGGACCGACGTGGGCGAGTTGCACGTCGCGAAGCAGATCGAGGACGACGCGAACCTGTCCATGCGCCTCGAGGGCGACTGGACCCCTCATTGGGAGAAGTGACATGACTCATGCGGAGCCCCGGGCCGAGACGTGGTCGCTCGCCGATCTCGTCGATCTCGACCGTTACCCCATTCACGAGCCGGCGTCGGAGCAATACGCGCAAGTCGTCGACACAGCGAGGGAAGGTCTACGCGACGTCGGATGTGCCGTGATCCAGGACCTCGTCGTGCCGCACGCCGTACACCGACTCAACGATGAGATCAGCAAACGCAAGCACACGACCCACTACTCGACACAAGTGATGAACCCGTACTTCCACCGGTCTCGCAACCACGAGTTCCCCGAACGACACGCGGTCAACACGTTCCTGGAGCGGTCGAGCGGATTCATCCCTGGCGACAGCTGGGATGCAGGTTGTGCGACCGACGTTCTGTTCAGGTCGGCTGACCTCGCTCGATTCCTCGCCGACTGTCTCGAGATCACTGAGCTGCACTGCTACGCCGACCCACTCGCGGGACTGACGGCGAACGTCCTAGACCCGGGCCAACAGTTCACCTGGCACTTCGACACCAACGACTTCGCCGTGACAGTGCTCGTGGACGAGGCAGACGATGGTGGTTTGTTCGAATATTGCCCCAACATCCGCTCGGGCGACGACGAGGGATTCGAACGCATCCTCGACGTTCTCGAAGGCGGAAGGGAGAACGTCCACACGCTCGACTTGAAGCCTGGCGACATGCAGATATTTCGCGGCAGATACTCGTTGCACCAGGTCACGAGAGTTGCGGCTGACTCCAGCCCTCGCCACGCTGCGATCTTCGCCTACACCGCCGAGCCAGGCGTGATCGGCAGAGTGGAACGCACGACCCAACTGTTCGGACGTGTGCTCCCAGAGCACATCGCAGCCGAGGCCGAGCGGGTCCGATCCGACCATCTGCTCGACTGATGTCCCAGAAACTTTCCCGACACCGAACCAGCACAACCATCCACATCGTTCTCAGACGCCTCTCTGGCACCGGGAAGCTGTGACACCAGCGAGGGACGCGCAGGGATGAGAACGGTCAGCTGAGTCACCTCATCGGCGGGTGGGAGGCTGGACGTATTGCCAGCCGAAGCGTCCCTTGACGCACAAGTGGCCTGACGTGACTGAATGGTCCGCCGGCGAGGTGACCTTCACGATCGTGTCGTCCTGAACGTGCAACTCGAGGTTGCAGCCGACACCGCAGTACGAGCAGACAGTCGTGGTGACGGTGTGTTCCTCGGGCCGCCAATTGGCTGCCTCGCGCATGTCGAACTCGCTCTTGAACTGAAGCGCACCTGTCGGACAAACCCCGATGCAGTTGCCGCAGTAGACGCATGCCGACTCTGGGAGCTCGACGTCGAACTCGGTGCTGATACGCGCGTCGAAGCCTCGCCCGGCAACAGCGATCGCGAACGTGTGCTGCGCATCGTCTCCACACGCCTCGACGCACTTGTAACAAAGCACGCACTTGTCGTAGTCGCGTATGTACAGGTCATCCTGGATCTTGACCGTCTCGTTCATTCCCTCGGGGGACTCGCCATACCGTGCGGTGTCCGCGCCGTAGTGGTCCATCCAGGGACCGATCTCGGTGGCCTGACTCAGATCAACACCAGAGCCGAGGAACTCGAGCACCATTTTACGGCTGTGACGCACCCGATCGGAGTCGGTGTGCACGACCATGCCTTCTTCAGCGGGCCGTGAACATGACGGGACCAGCGTGCGGTTGCCATCGACCTCGACGACGCAGACGCGACACACATTCACCGGCGTGAGATTGTCCGCATAGCAGATGGTCGGCGTGTCGACGCCGGCCGAACGGCACCCATCGAGGATGGTCTGACCCTGATCGACTTCGACCGGTTGGCCGTCGATCGTGATCGAGACCTTGGTTCCGGAAACCGTTTTGTCGGCGACGGTCATTGTGAACCTCCGATGAGGCCGAGTCGCAGGGCAGATTGTAATGCGCCCGCGGCGGTGTGGCCGAGACCACAGATGGACGCGTCAGCCATGGCCATTGCCATGTCGTCGATGAGTTGCGCCTTCACTGGTTCGAGCGTGCCCTTCTGCGTCAGCTCGACAACGGTCTCGTGTTGGCGAACAACGCCGACCCTGCACGGAACACATTGGCCGCACGACTCTCCACGGAAGAACTCGGTGATGCGAACAACGATCTCGGTCATGTTCACCGAGGTGTCGAAAACCATGACAACGCCCGACCCGAGTGTGGTGCCGGCCTCGCGCGTGGCCTCGAGCGTGAGGGGCAGGTCCATCGCGTCAGGCCCGACGAACGAACCGGCTGCTCCACCCATCAGCACGGCCTGGATCTCGCCGGTTGCTCCCCCTGCCAAGTCTATGAGTTCTCCGAGCGTGGTCCCGAATGGCACCTCGTAGATACCGGTGTTGGCCACATGCCCGCTCACGCAGAACAGCTTCGTCCCTGGCGATCGTTCGGTTCCCGTCTCTCGGTACACATCGGCGCCGCGCACGACGATGTCCAGAACGTTGACAAGTGTCTCGGGGTTGTTGATCGACGTTGGTTCGCCGAACAGGCCGTGTGTTGTCGGGAACGGTGGCTTGTTCCGCGGCTCGCCTCTGAAACCTTCGAGTGAGTTGAACAATGCGGTCTCTTCACCACAGATGTACGCGCCGGCGCCCCTCCGGATCTCGATGTCGAACCGTTTCCCTGATCGGATAACGTCATCACCGAGGTAGCCGGACTGTCGAGACTGGTCGATCGCGTTCTGGAGCCGCTCGGTGGCGAGGGGATATTCGCCGCGGATGTAGATCCAGCCGCGCTCTGCACCGGTGGCGAGGCCGGCGATGATGAGTGATTCGATGACCGAGAACGGATCGTTCTCCATCAAGATCCTGTCCTTGAACGTCCCCGGCTCCGATTCGTCGCAGTTCGCAACGACGTGACGCGGCCGACCGGTCTCGTCGGCGACACCGCGCCACTTGATACCGGTGGGGAACGCAGCGCCACCACGGCCCGACAATCCTGAATCTCGGACGGCGGCGATGACAGCGTCGGCACCCATCTCGACCGCCTTGGCAAGAGCTTTGTAACCACCGTTCTCGAGGTAGGACCCGAGGCTCGTCGGGTCGACAACGCCAAGTCGATGCAAGAGCCGCAGCGACGGGTCGCCCTGCTGATGAAACGCAAGCGGATTGTCGGCATCAGCCGGAACCGAGTCGGGTTTGCGAAGTCCTTGGATGAAGACCGCAGGTGCGCGTTCGCACTGACCGAGACATGGCCCCCGGTGCACATGGTTGCCCTCTGCTTCGAGTCGCTGCGCCAGCTCTTCGTTTCCTGCGACCTGGCACGCAGCATCGATGCACACGTGAACGACATCGCCCTCGTGCTCTGGTTCCTCCATCCGGAACAGTTCGTAGAACGAGGCCACGCCATAGCCCTCGGCCGGCGGAACCTGAAGCTGATCGCATGCGTAGTTGAGCCCGCCAGGACTGATCCAGCCTGACTCCTTCTGTAGCGCGTGCAGCGCAGGCAAGAGTAGGTCCCGCCGTTCATTACGCCGGGCGAGCCCCGCTCTGATGAGCCGGTCCGTCTCGAAGATGACCGCTGTTCCCGCAACGGCGAGAACCTCATCGACAACAGCCTTCTCACCGGCAGACGCGACGTCGTCAGTAAAGGACAGGTCAGGCATTCAAGCCTCCTGACGCGGCGAGTTTGTCAACCCGGATCGAAGCAGCCTTGAATTCGGCAGTACCAGAACGCGGGTCGTACTGGTCGGTCGTCAGCACGTTGGTGTCGACGAGTTCAGGGAAGTGGAATGTGGTGAAGCTCAGGCCGACGGGGATGTCGGGCTGAAGCCGGATGTTCATCTCAACGGATCCGCGTGGCGAACTCACAAGCACACGCTCGCCGTTCTCGATACCGAGTCCAGCTGCATCGGTCGGGTTCAGGTCGAGTTCGTCGCCGTAGCGGATGGGTGAGTTGAAACCTCCGGACTGGACGCCCGTGTTATACGAGTCGAGGGCCCGGCCCGTGGTCAAGCGAAGCGGAAATTCATCGGTGAGTTGCTCGATCGGTGGGTCGTCATCGACGCAGCTGAACGGGGCAGGGCCTCGCCCGCCGAGATCGTCTTCCCACAACCACCCGTGCAGGAAGGGACTTCCCGGATGGTCCATCGAGGGACACGGCCACTGCAGCCCGCCCTCGTCCTCCAGTCGCCGCCAGCTCATACCGGCGTGCAATGGTGAAAGCGATCTGAGCTCGTCCCAGAGGTCCTCAGAAGTCGGGTTGCCCCAGTCGACGCCCATCCGCCTGGCCAGTTCGCCGATGATCTCGATGTCGTCCTTGGCTTCGCCGGGGGCGTTCACGGCCTTACGGACACGCTGGACCCGGCGTTCGCTGGAGGTGACCGTGCCATCGCTCTCGGCCCACGCCACCGATGCCGGGAACACGACATCGGCAAGTTCTGCCGTCCTGGTCATGAAGATGTCCTGGACGACCAGGCAGTCGAGGCCACGGAGCAGCTTTCGCGCATGCTCGATGTCGGCTTCTGAATCAGCAGGGTTTTCGCCGATCACGTAGACAGCCGTCAGCTCGCCGCGGTCCATTGCCTCGAACATGTGGGTGAGATGCAAACCGGGAGTCGGGTTGATCTCGTGGCCCCAAAGTGCCTCGAACTTCGCCCTTGCCTCGTCGTCGACGACGTCCTGGAACCCGGCAAGCTTGTTCGGCAGCGCGCCCATGTCCCCGCCACCTTGAACGTTGTTCTGCCCCCGAAGCGGGACGAGTCCACTGCCCCATCTTCCGACGTGACCCGTCAGCAGCGCGAGGTTGCACAGGGCCACGACGTTGTCGACGGCGTTGTGATGCTCGGTGATCCCGAGCGTCCACAGGATCTGCGCGGTTTCCGCTGATCCGTATGCATGAGCCATCTCTTTGATGGCCGAAGCAGGAACGCCAGTCAGAAGCTCGGTGGCTTCGAGGGTGTAGTTCTCGACATGAGCCTTGTAGTCCTCGAAGCCCTCGGTCGAGTGAGCGATGAAGTCATCGTTCGTCAACCCCGAAGCGATGATCTCGCGCCCGATCGCATTCGCCAGGGCTACATCGGACCCGACGTTGATGCCCAGCCACATGTCGGCGAATTTGGCCGAACTCGTGCGCCTCGGGTCGACGCAGTACATCTTTGCGCCCTTTTCGAGGCCCTTGAGGACGTGGTGGAAGTAGATCGGGTGCGCCTCACGCGCGTTCGAACCCCAGAGCAAGATGACGTCGGTCTCCTCGACTTCTTTGTAGGAGGAGGTACCGCCGCCCGCACCGAACACTGTCGCCAGACCGACGACGCTAGGAGCGTGTCAAGTTCGGTTACATGAATCGATGTTGTTCGTGCCCAGCGCCATCCTGGCGAACTTCTGGGCCGCAAAGTTCATCTCGTTCGTCGATTTCGAGCACGAGAACAGGCCGAGCGCTGTTGGGCCGAGACGGTCGAGCGACCGGCGGAAGCCTTCAGCTGCGCGGTCGAAAGCCTCGTCCCACGATGCAGCACGGAGCTCATCGCCATCGCGGACCATTGGCGTGGTCAAACGCTCCATCGGCATGTGATTACGTCGTTTGCGAGCCATCGTGGCCTGCCTTTCTGGGGAACTTTACATGAGCTCAGGCGAGCCCGAGCGTCTCTCTGGCCTGGTCGGCGGTCTGAACCCGTGCGCCCATCAAGCGACACAATTCTGCAGCTCGATCGACGAGCGCTGCGTTCGAGGCGAAGACGCCTCGATCAAGGTAGAGGTTGTCTTCGAGACCGACCCGGACGTGGCCACCAAGAAGGATCGACTGCGCTACCCAAGGGATCTGCATCGCGCTGAGACCGAACGATGTCCAGTGGCCTCCTTCGGGCACGAGATGCGACAGCGCTGTCAGTAGCCCGACATCGTTCGGCATCCCGTAAGGGATGCCGGTGCACAGTTGCACCCAGGCAGGGTTGTCGATGAGCCCCTCATCGCAGAGTTGGTTGGCAAACCAGAGGTTCCCGGTATCGAACACCTCGAGTTCCGGCTTGACGCCGATCTCCCTGACCCTCTTCGTCATGTCGCGCAGCATGTCAGGCGTAGAAATGTAGGTGGCGTTGCCTTCGCCGAAATTGAGGGTTCCGCAGTCGAGGCTGCAGATGTCGGGCCGAATGGCCTCCACATGGGCCAGCCGATCGAGCCCTGAGACGAGATCGGTTCCTTCTGCCTCGAAATCCCAAGGGTTCGGGTAGCCGACCATGAGATCGCCACCCATACCCGCTGTCAGGTTGATGATGACGTCGGAGTTCTCGGCCTTGACGAGACGAACGGCTTGTTCGTAGAGCGCAACGTCGCGCGTGCCCTTGCCTGTCTCTGGATTGCGGACGTGCAGGTGCACGATAGCGGCGCCGGCATCGGCCGCACCGAGCGCAGAGGTCGCAATCTGCTCTGGCGTGATCGGCAGCTCAGGATGCTTGTCGGCGGTGTCGCCGGCCCCGGTCACTGCGCACGTGATTATGACGTCCCGGTTCATACCGCACCGTCCCTTCCTGCTGGCTCCGTGGGCCTGATCGAGCAATTGGCTTCAGGGTCGGTGCACGAAGACCCCTCTTCGCGTCGTGGTCCGGAAGTCTAGTTCAGCGCATCACGGAATCGAGCCAAATCCGCGGTTGAAATTTGCGTCACCAGATCGCCGAACCCGATACCTTCGACGCATATGCGCTGGTCCAAGCTGTTCATCCCCACATTGCGAGACGCCCCGGGTGACGCCGAGGCGGTCAGCCACCAATTGCTCGTTCGCGGTGGCTTCATCCGTCAACTTCACGCGGGTCATTATTCGTTGCTCCCTCTCGGCCTGAAGGTTCACCACAAGGTCGCCGACATCGTTCGTGGCGGTATGGATGACATCGGTGCCCAGGAGTTCACACTCCCTGCAATGCATCCAGCTTCTCTGTGGCAGCAATCGGGGCGCTGGGATGCAATGGGTGAGGAGATGTTCCGCCTCGTCGACCGCAAGGGCGCAGACATCGCTATGGGAATGACCCATGAGGAGATCTTCACGACGCTGGCGCTCGAGGTGAACTCGTACAAGGAGCTTCCACAGATCTGGTACCAGATCCAGACGAAGTTCCGCGACGAGGCCCGACCCAAGAGTGGCCTGCTACGCGTCCGCGAATTCGACATGAAGGACTCGTACAGCTTCGACGTCGACGAGGCCGGCCTCGAGGCCAGCTTCGCCATGCACCACGACGCATACGTCAAAATTTTCGAACAGCTGAGCCTGCCCGCATTCGCCGTCGAAGCATCATCAGGCGCGATGGGTGGATCAGGATCTGTCGAGTTCATGGTGCCCTCCCCTGCCGGGGAGGACGACGTCGTGTGTTGCCGAAGTTGCGGATACGCGGCCAACGTCGAACGGGCAAGATCGAAGGTCGCTGAGATCACGGACGAGACAGGTCCGAGCACACCGGAGAGCTTCCCGACACCTGGCGTGCGAACGATCGCGGCGCTGGCCGACTTCGACGGCGGTGCTCCCCCCGATCGCCAGCTGAAGACGATGGTGATGATGCTCGACGGTGACATGGCTCTCGCCGTGGTCAGAGGCGACCATCAGCTGAACGTCCAGAAGCTCCAGGACGCCAGCAGCGCCAACGACGTTCGGCCGGCCACTTCAGAGGAAACCGTCGAGCGTCTAGGGGCCAATCCGGGCAGCCTCGGAGCTGTCGGCGTGACCGGATTTCGCGTCTTCGTCGACCACGCGCTGGCCGGACGGACGAACATGACCACCGGCGCCAACCGGGACGACTGGCACCTGCGAGGCGTCAGCGTCGAACGTGATCTCGCCGACGCCGAATTCGTCGATCTGCGAGAGATCACCGACGGAGAGACCTGCGCCGACTGCGATGAACCGCTGACAGTTGTTCGCTGCATCGAAGTCGGCCACATCTTCAAGCTGGGAACGAAGTACTCCGATTCGCTCGGCGCCGGTGTCCTCGATCCCGATGGCAAGGCCAGACCGATCGTCATGGGCTCCTACGGCATCGGTATCGGCCGAAACCTGGCTGCCATCGCCGAAACTCATTTCGACGACCGCGGTCTCATATGGCCTGTCGCGGTAGCGCCCTACGAGGTGTGCATCACCATCGTGAACATGAAGGACTCCGACAGCATCGATGCTGCCGAGGGGCTCTACCAAGAGCTGCGTCGATGCGGGATCGACGTGCTCCTCGACGATCGCGACGCCCGTCCAGGGGTCAAGTTCGCCGACGCGGAACTCATCGGAGTGCCTTTCCGCATCACGGTCGGCCCAAAGGCACTCGCCGACGGCGAAGTGGAGTTGACTGCTCGAGCCGATGGCGAGAGCGACCGGATCGCCGTCGGCGACATCGTCGACATCGCTACGGACCTGGTCGTCGGTTCCCGCTGAGGGGAGCTCGCGGGCGGACAGATAGCCTTGCCATATGGCAGGAGTGCAGAGCATCGAGCGCGCGTTCGCGCTGCTGCGCGCCTTGTCGGTCGGACCTGGCGGCGTCACAGAACTCGCCGACCGAACGGAGCTCCCCAAGAGCACCGTGTCACGAATTTTGTCAGCCCTCGAAGAAGAGGGCGCCGTCGAACAAGTGGAGGTCGCCGGCGAGTATCGGCTCGGATCGGGCCTACTCGATCTTGCCGGCGGCGCTCAGCCCGGCCGGAATCTCATCGCGTCGGCTCGCCCACACCTTCTCGAGCTCGTGTCGCTCATCGGTGAGATCGCAGGTGTATCAACATTCGATCTCACACGCGGCACCGTCTACTACCTCGATCACGCCGCGAACACCGAAGAGGACGTGACAGTCAGGGACTGGACCGGCGAGAGCGCACCCCTTCACGCCGTTCCCTCTGGTCTTGTCGTCCTGGCTCACCTTCCCGACAAACTCGCCGAGGCGTATCTCGAGGGCGACTTGACACAAGAGACAGCATTCACCATGACCGATCGTGAGTCGCTGCGGAACCGGCTGGCCGACATTCGGAGCATCGGTTACGTATGGGTGTACCAAGAGTTCCGAGAGGACATCAACTCGGTTGCTGCGCCGGTGTTCGACGCCGACGGCACGGTCATCGCCGCTCTCCATGTCCACGGGCCGGCCTATCGCTTCCCGAACCCCGACCGTACCCACGACTTCGGCTTACAGGTCGTGGAAGCCGCTTCGCGACTCGCGAACCACCTCGACTGACACGCCCACTCAACCCGAGCACGTCTCGGTCGAGAGCCCGAACGCAATCACGGCAGCCTCGAATTCGCTCCGACCAGACCGGTGACGGCGCATCTTCCACATCGGCATCCCTGCGCGAACGGTACCGGCCTGAGGAACCACGGAACCACGACATAAGGTCCGCACATGGCAGAGATCACTCATCGCAGAATCCAGACGAACGGAATGGAACTGTTCATCGCAGAAGCAGGCGAGGGTCCGCTCGTCGTGCTGTCACACGGCTGGCCTGAGTGCTGGTACTCGTGGCGGCACCAACTGTCGGCACTGGCTGACGCAGGGTTCCATGCGGTTGCCCCCGACCAACGTGGCTACGGGCGCTCGACGTGCCCTCCCGAGATCGACGACTACACGGTGTTCCACTTGGTCGGGGACCTCGTGGGTCTCGTCGAGGTCATGGGTCAGGCGGAAGCCACGCTCGTCGGACACGATTGGGGCTCGATCATCACGTGGGCGGCGGCACAGCTCCGCCCCGACCTGTTCACGAGAATCGTCTCGTTGTCGGTGCCCACACTCCCGCGGCGACCGCTGCGACCGCTGGACACCTACCGGCAGGTCTTCGGTGATCGCTTCTTCTATCAGCTCTACTTCCAGACTCCCGGCGTCGCCGAACACGAGTTCCAGAACGACGTGAGGGCGACAGTCAGAAAGATGCTGTACGGAGCGTCGGGCGTCAACGAACGGACGGGAATGTTCGATATCACCAACTCGCCACCGGCGAGCAACTTCATGCTCCAGACTATGGACGATCCTGGAGAAGACATCGGTGCCTGGGCGACGCCTGGCGACGTCGACTACTTCGTCGAGTCGTTCGAGATCAGCGGCTTCCGCGGTGGCCTGAACTGGTACCGGAACCTCGATCGCAACTGGGACCTCATGGCTGCCATGTCGGGCCGCAAGATCGAGCAGCCCACGATGTTCATCACCGGCGACCGCGACGTCGTGCCATGGAACGACGAATTCGAGACGAGGATGCGCTCGATGGTTCCTGGCCTCGAGGAGGTGCACGTGCTGCCCGGGATCGGGCACTGGACCCAACAGGAGGCCGCTGATGACGTGAACTGCCTCCTGGTCGACTTCCTCGGTTCCTCGTCCGTCACGCCGTGACCGCACCGACCGACTCGGGCCACGAAAGTCAAGAACGACTACTGACCTCTACGTCGGCGAATCTCGGCACTGATGGCGGGAACGACTTCATGCAGATCGGCGATGACGGCGTAGCCGGCCTTGGTCACCATGTTGGCGTCACTATCGGTGTTGATGGCGAGAATGTTCTTGCTCGCCATGGCGCCGACCCAATGCTGGATAGCGCCTGAGATGCCACACGCGATGTAGATCTCGGGAGCTATGCGTGTGCCCGTCTGACCGACCTGATCGCTGTGAGGCCTCCAACCGTTGTTGGTGACGGCTCTGGAGCAACCAACTCTGCCACCGAGCAACTCGGCGAGTTCCTCCAGGGGCGCAAACGCGTCTTCGGATCCCACGCCGCGGCCGCCTGAGACCACAACGGGCGCTGTTGACAACGTCACTCCCGAAGCGAGAACGACACGATCCGTGATCATGGTCGCCGTGTACGAGTGGTCGAGATCAGCCTCGAACGTCTTCACAGTGGGAGATGCCGCTCCGCCAGGTGCTGCCTCGATCGCGTGATGAGCGAACGAGACGAGCTTCGTGTCTGCGGTCAGCGTGGAATCCTCGAGGAGGGAACCACCCCACTGGACACGGGTCATCGACCATGTGTCGCCAGCTTCCACAGACAAGCAGTTCGCCACGAACGGCAGATCGAGCCGTGCTGCGACCTGGGCCATCACCTCGTTCCCACGGTCGGTGCCCACAGCCATGACAGCGGCCGGGGCCACCGACCGCACCAGCTGGGCAACGGCCTCGCCCCACGCGTCGGGTCCATAGTCGGCGAGCATCTCGTTCGTGACCTGGTGAACAGCCGTCGCGCCGTACTCGCCGGCCACAGCCGTGAGGTCAGCATCGCCGACGACGACGGCCTCCAACGACGCGTCCATGCTGGCAGCGAGATCGCGACCGACGGTCAGTGCTTCGAGCGATCCGACGGGAAGGTCGCCGCGATCATGTTCGAGAACGACGAGAAGAATGCTCATCACAGCACCCCCAACTCATCGAGCAGATCCACGATTGCGGCTGCCGCCTCTGGGCCGGTTCCGAGAATCTCGGTGGTGCTTGGCTGCTCCGGCGGACGGTGGAGCTTCAGCATCGCCTGACCGCCCGCAGGAGCGTTGAGTTCCATGGTGGCGATCTCGGCCTTACGAGACGCGAGTCGGCCTTTCATCGTCGGGTACCTGGGAAGATTGATGCCTTCCTTGACCCCCATCACTGCCGGCTTTGGCAGCTTGTACACCTCGACACCTGTGTCGATGGCCCGATGAGCGGTGAACCCCTCAGGCGTGACTTCGATCCCTTTGATGCCGTTCACGATCGGACGCCCGAGCTTGTGGGCTACCCTGACACCGACCTGGAAGCCGCCTGCGTCAGCCGACTCGTTCCCGAACATGATGAGATCGAACTCACCGCCATCGGCCTCCAAAGCACGGATCGCGTCGGCTATCGCGGAAGCAGTTCTCTGGGGATCCCAGTCGGCGCCGCCATTGGGGATGAGAACGAAACCGGTGCCGCCGACACTTGCGGCGTAACGAAGTTGTTCCTCGGCCTCTGCAGGGCCGAGCGTCAAGACGACGACCTCGCCGCCCTCACGCTCGATGATCTGGACGGCCTCTTCCAGTGCACACTCTTCGTGTGGGCTGGTGGTGAACCCGAGATGCGTGGTGTCGACGGCCAAGCCATCACCGGTCACGTTGATCTTGGCGCCAGGAGCCGGCACCCGCTTCACGCAGACAAGAACTCTCACGACAGATCAGCTCTTCATCCGCGAGTCGTCCGGATCGAACGTCGCTCCCGAACCCACGACCTTCACCGGGTAGAGCTCGTTCATGTACATGATCTGAAGATCGGTGCCAGGTTCGGCCAGTTCGTTGGGTACGTAGCCCATGCAGATGACCTTCCCGACCGATGGGCCGTAGCCGGCCGTGGTGACGCGACTGGCGCGACCGTGGCTGTCCACGATGCGGTTGCCGTCCATGTCGAGGATCGGCTCGTTGCCGCCGAACATCCAGCGCTTGCGGCCTTGGCTGTCAGTGTTGTCCTCAACGGTCAGGCTCACGCACCGGACCTCGGCGCCGGCTTCGCGAGCGGCGAGGTAGGCCTCTTTTCCGATGAACTCTGCTGACTTGACCTTCGGGCGGGCCAGACCGGCCTCGACCGGGTTGTACTCGCTCTCGAGTTCTGCACCCATGAGACGGTAGCCCTTCTCTATGCGACCTGACAGCGAGTACACGCCACCACCGGTCACACGAAGGCCGTGATCGGCTCCGGCCTCGACGATGGCGTCCCACACGATGGTGGCCTTGTCCCATGGGAGGTATATCTCCCAGCCCGCGTCGCCGACGTAGGAGATGCGGAACAGTTTCACGGGAACACCGGCGACTGTTGCGTCGAGGTACGAGCCGTAGGGCGAGCCCTCTTGGCTCAGATCGTGGTCGGTGAGCTTGCCGAGCACTGTTGCGGCGTTCGGGCCCCAGAGGCCGAGCGTCGAGATCTCCATGGTGATGTTGCGGAAGGTAACCGAACCGTCGTTCGGCATGTGCTTGCGAACCCAGAACTCGTCGCGACCCCCGTCGAACACGCCGGTGACGATTCGCACGGTCTCTTCGCCGACGCGCATCATCGTGAGATCGGAGTGGAACCCGCCCTCATGATTGAGCCACGGCGTGTACACCGAGCGGCCGACAGGAACGTCGATCTTGTTCACGGCGAGGTAGTCGGCGAACTCGACCGCACCGGGACCCTCGATCTCGTAGATCTGGAAGGCGCTGAGGTCGATCATGCCGCAGTTCTCGCGAAGGTTCAGGTGTTCGCCGACCGTGATCGGGCTCCACCAGCGGTTGTCCCACTCGACCTCCCGCTCGGACAGTAGGTAGCGCTCGACCAGGTCGGCGTTGGTGTCGTACCACTGCGGGCGTTCCCAGACGCGTGCCTGGTAGAACGCTGCGCCGAGTTCCTCTTGGCGGCTGCGGTACGGCGACTCGACGAGGTGACGGCGTCCGGCCCACTGCTCTGAGGGGTGAACGATGCCGTAGGTCTTGATGAATGACTCATCGGCTCGGGCCCAGATGTGCTCGTCACTCTTTTCCTCGTCGTAGAAGCGGGCGACGTCGGCACCGTGGGCGTCTATCACGCGTGGGTAGCCGTAGTGCATCCACTCTGCGACGACCTGGCCCATGCCAGGACCTTCCTTGACCCAGACAGCTGCTGCCGACCACAAGTTCTCGACGTCAGGGATCTCGCCGAGGCACGGCATGCCGTCGGGAGTGATCGACAGCAGGCCATTGATCGCGTATTTGATCTCAGCATCACCGAGCATGTCCATCAGCTCGATGGCCGTTTCCATCTGGTCGTCGAAGTCTTCAGGAGTGAACGGAAACTCGGTCGGAGACAACGCGGCTTCGGCGTTGGAGGGGATGGTATCCGGATGATGCAGGATGGCCCGGTGACCATACGAGCCGACCTCCATCGATCCGGCCGACTGACGCTCGTAACAGAATGTGTCCATGTCACGCACGATCGGGTAGCCGATCTCGTTGTTGGTCTCGGCGAGGATGTCCATCGGGCCGACATCGGCCATCTGGTGCACGGTGGGGACCAGTGGGATGTAGGTGTCGGCCATGTAGGCGATGCGGTTCGACCACACGCCACATGCGATGACGATGTGCTCTGCTTCGATCGTTCCCTTGTCGGTGACGACAGCTTTCGCCTTGCGGCGTCCGTTCGGCCGTGGGGTGTCATCGGTGACGATGTCGAGGACCTCGGTGTTCGCGAACACCTTCAGATCGGCCTTTTCGATGGCCTCGCGGCGCATGGTGGTACCGGTCTCAAGCGAGTCGACCACTGAAACCGTAGGGCAGTAGAACCCGCCGAGGATGACGTCTTCGTTGATGAACGGAACGAGTTCCTTCACCTCGGCCGGCGTGAGCATGTGGGCCTCGATACCCCATGCCTTGGCTGACGTCATGCGGCGATCGAGTTCGTCCATACGCTCCTGGGTGCGAGCGACCTCGATACCCCCCGAGTCGACCGACAGGCCGAGATCTCGGTATTGATCGGCGCTCTGCTCACCGAGCAGGGCCATCTCCTTGTTGTGGTCGACGGGGAAGATGAAGTTCGACGCGTGCCCGGTCGAGCCTCCCGGGTTCGGAAGTGGCCCTTTTTCGACGAGCACGAGATCCTTCCAACCGAGCCGGGCCAGGTGACCGACGACACAGTTGCCGACGATGCCGGCACCGATGACGACGCACGTCGCCGTCTCGGGAACAGTTGGGGTGGGGACATCGCTCATTGCGTGCTCACTTTCTCCGTACCGTTCGGCTCCGTCCGCACTGTGGGAGCAGATCCGATGGTAGACATGCGATATATCAGCCGTGTATCATAGAACCTTAGACGCACAGTGACGACCCCGCAACCACCACGGGTCAGTGCTGGCAAGCACCGGGACGACATGACCAAACAGATCTCACTGAGCGAATCGGCATACCAGCAGCTGCGCGCCATGATCGTCCGGCTCGACTACGCGCCCGGTGACGTGCTACGCGAAGACGAGATCCGTGCCCGCATCGGCATCGGGCGCACACCGGTGCGCGAAGCGCTTCAACGCCTGGCACGTGAGCACTTCGTCACGGTCATCCCCCGTCGCGGCATGTTCGTGAGCGGTATCGATGTCTCAGAGCTCTCCATGCTGTTCGAGACCAGAACTGTGCTCGAGCCCTACGCGGCCAGACTCGCTGCGACTCGCGGGACAGCAGCCCATTGGGGCGAGATGGAGGCCGAGCTGACGGCAACCGATTCCACGTCCGACGCCAACGCCCTCATGGATATCGATCGTCGGTGCCACGAGATCTTGTGGGAGGCCGCCGACAACCGATTCCTTCTCGACACCCTCGACATGCTCTACGCGCAGAGCGACCGCCTCTGGCACCTCCACCTGGCCGACATCACCTACATGGGCGAAGCTATCGACGAGCACCACAGGATTCTCGCCTTCCTCCGTGCCGGTGACGGCGAAAACGCGGCAACGCTGCTCGAACAACACGTCAGTGCCTTTGACGCACAAATCCGGGCCGCCGTCACCAAGGGCCTCGAATCGCCGCTCGCTGGTTGACCGACTCGATTCCGGTCACCAACGCTCCATTCGCCCTGAATACAACTGGCCCAGGGCCGCGACGCCCCTTCGACACCACCGCCGGGCAGGCATTGCCGGCAGCAACCTGGTTGCGATCGCTCGACAGGCGTGAGGGTGTTCTATATGCTGGAACCGTCCCACAAAGCGGAACGAAATCCCGTGCACCGAGGCCTCGGGTAGACGCGGCCTTTCCCGAAGGCTGTCGTCGGCCAACTCCGTTCCCATCACGTCAGGTAGCGCGAAGATGAGTTTTCCTAGTGATCTTGAGATTGCTAATGGGGCGTCGCTTGTTCCGTTGGGTGATATTGCTGGGCAGGCGGGTATTCCGGGTGATTGTCTTGAGCCCTATGGGCGGGGTACCGCGAAGATTGGTTTGGATGCGATT
>JABABU010000018.1 GCA_014238065.1 Actinomycetota bacterium | reverse complement strand
CATGAAATGGACACCCACCGGCCCCTAACCCCCACACAACCCCCAACAACAACCAGAGCCCCTTGCCCGACTCCCACAGTCAGGCAAGGGGCTCGAAAGATCCCTACCTCACCACCGGAACCTCAGACAAGGCTTGTCGGTCGAGGAACTATCCAGATTTCACACAAACAGGGTGCCTGACCAGGTCTTTTACCGGATCGGTCTGGCCTTCCAGAAGTAGTTGTGGACGCCGTCGGCGGTGAAGAGCCTGCGAAACGTCATCTCGACCCGGTCGCCGATCTTCACCGAGTCCGGATCGACATCGGTCATCGAACACATGAACCTGCCGCCGCCATCGAAGTCGATGACAGCGCCGACCGTCGGCGGACTCAACGAATAGGCCAGGTAGTCGATGGTGAACGTCGCGATCGTGGCTGGGATGTCGGCCATTCGGATCGATTCCATGTCGTCGACCGCGCCACCGTCCATCGAGACGCGCGTCGGCGGAAGATGAACGGCACCCGATGACCGGTCCTTCGACCCGATGAAACCGTATTTCCAGCCTTCAGCCCGGAACGAAGGCGGCGCAGCCGGTCGCTCTGGATCAGGTCGGCGAGGCGGCTCACGGTCGAGGTAGCCACGCCATGTCAAGAAGTTGGCGTACGACAGGCCTGATTGGCCAGCTTCCACCTGAGCCGCGACTGTCACAGTTGGCGAGTACCCCGCAATCGCATCGGTGGTGCGAAAGATGACGGCATCACAACCGTCGGCGAGAATGATGACAGCAATCGTCTGACCCGGCTCCGCTCCGTCGAGCGCTGAAGCGAGCAACAGCCCCGGATGAGCCGCACCGCTGTTACCAACCGATGCCGACAGATGGTCCACAACCGTGTCGGGTGACAACCCAACGGCTCGCACCGATGACCGGACGGCGCGGGCCTGGAGCCCTGTGAGCACGACCTTGTCAAGATCGGACGCGGCCACACCGGCCATGTCCAACGCCGCAGGGACCGCCTGGCTGACGAGGTCGAGGTACGCCTGCTCGCCGAACCTCTCCTCCCAGACCTTCGACTGAGTGTCACCAGGAATCCGCCAACGATCAAGGAACTCACCTGTCGCGGTGCCGACAGCCACGAGTTCTGCGATGACGGGTCCGGCCACGTCGGAGCCACAGAGAAACGCCGCTGATGCGTCGCCGCCCGCCGATTCCTCGACGCTGCCAGGAAGACCGGTTCGAATGTCCGACATCACGGCAAGTGACGCGAAGTCGTGCGAACAGGCATTCAGTAGCGCTCCTGTGGCCGAACGAGTCGACCCGAGAGCATCGACGGCCCAGGTGTTTCGGGGCATGGCGAGCGCAGCGTGAATCGTCGTGGCATTCGTCTTGTCGAGGTATCCGGGAAGACTCGTCGAGAACGTCAGGCCTTCCGGCTCGACCTCGGTCGAGCGAAGAGCGTTCCGCGCTGCCTCGACACCCATCGACGTTGTGTCCTCGTCGTACGACGCGACGGCCCGCTGGCCATGCCCGCCCCCACTGCCGAGCGACCCGCTGATCGCGGTTCGATCGAGTCGGTGGTATGGCACGTAGGACCCGTACGCAATGATGCCGTTCACGCTGGCGCTGCCCCCTGAGTAGCGGTGTAGAGCCCAACCGTAGTTCGCACGACCACGCCGCTTCACAGCCAGCCGAGGTCCATCCGCAACAGTTGGCGAGGTCGGTCCCCGAGCTCATGATGGGAAATGCTCGTTGTCAGCTTCGGCGGGAATCGCCGACCGGTGTTCGCGGTGTCCGGAGCGTGATGACATTGCAGACATCTGATGCTGAACAGGGGGCGGCTTGCGCGAAGGATGTCATTCGGAAAGTCGTACGTCGCCATGGCCAGCGCAATGCCGACGCTCGAGAACGATTGAGGGCGTTCGCCCAACGACTCTCCAGAGGTGAGATCGGCCCCGTCGACGACACCACCGGCTTTGTGTCCTCGTCGACGTTCTCTTCCCACTGGCCTCGGTTGACCCGACGAGAAGCTAGGCAGGTGCGTAGTAGGGGCTCTCACCAGACTGGTGGTCGGTGACATCGACAACCTTGGTGATGCTGGGAATGTGCTCGGTGATCGTCTGCTCGATCCCGGCTGTGACCGTGGCCTTGGCCATGCCGCAACCCTGGCATCCGCCGCCCAGACGAACGATGACGGTGTCGTCCTCGATGGCGACCAGCTCGGCCCAGCCACCATGTGCAGCAATGGCCGGATTGATCCGGGCGTCGAGCAGTTGCTGTACCTGTTCCGGGATCTCGCCGGTGAGTTCGATAGGCCCGTCGGCGGGCTCGCTCATGGGACGATTCGGGTTTCGGAGAACGAGGCCGCTCTGGCCATCGTTGGAAGGAATGTCGAGTTCGCTGCCCTGCAGCTTCTCGGCATCAGCCTCTGGGACAACCACCGTGAGGTCGCCGGCCGCGATCATGAGATCGGTGTCGTCCGCTTCAGCGATGATCTGGAACGCGAGGTCGTAGGTGTAGTCGACGCCACGGGTACCCGTGACCTCGATCCGAAGACCGAGAGCGTCTGCATCAGATTCGTTGCTACGAAGCTCAAGGATCTTCTCGAGTGCCACGGCAGTGACAGAGAGAACCGGGATGTCCATAGTCGTCATCCGATCAGCCTACAGATGCCACGTTCAATGGCGTCATACCGGGACGGCTACGTCGAGCCCTGTCAAGGTGAGTTCCCGCAAGCTCCTCACGAAGGCGGCGACGGCCTCTGTGCAGACGAGACATGACCGTTCCTCTGGGAATGTGCAGTTCGGCGGCCACAGCCTCGTACGTCAGGCCGCCGACATCGACCAGGTCGACCACTTCGCGATAGTGCACAGGGAGCTGATCCAGCGCCTGGGTCAACACCGGGTCGACGATGGGGTCGATCACGATGTCTTCTGGACCGGCATCTTCGCTCGCATACTCGGTGGAACCTGGCTGGTCGTTGTCGAGCAGCGTGAGCGTGACCTTCTTGCGTCTGGCGGCACTCGCAGCGGCATTCGAGGCAATCCGGTACAGCCACGCCCGCGGGTACCGGCCGTCGAATCGATCGATGGCGCGGAATGCATTGGACAGTACTTCTTGGGCCAGATCCTCGGCGTCGTTCGACATGCGGCGCGTGATGCGCTCTACGAACTCGAACTCGGGGACGATGTAGCGCTCGAACCTGGCCTGCTTCTGGGCTTCTTCGAGCTCGCCAATGACCAGATCGATGGGATTCGGCCGGGGTTTGACGTCGGTTGCGGCGTTCGGCTGCAGAGTTGCGTGCACAGGAATCTTAGGGTTCTCGGTCCTCGAGGGAATTCTGTTGATGGCTGCATCATTCATCAGACCCTTACTATATCTTTTTGAAGTATCCCGCGCCTAGATTTCTAGCATGTGGAATATGTCACGCTATGATGAGTCCCGATGAGCAGACGTTCCTATGGCCAGCCCACATGCGGGTTGGCCAACGCTCTGGACATGCTTGGCGAACGTTGGACCCTGCTCATGATCCGAGAGCTACTGATGGGTCCTCAGCGTTACAGCGATCTCCAGCAGGCGCTGCCCGGCCTTGGCACCAACCTTCTCGCCGACCGGCTTCGCCACCTCGAGGGCATCGGTGTCATCGAACATCGTCACCTTCCTCCACCTGTCGCATCTGCGGTCTACGAACTGACCGAGTTCGGCCAGAATCTCGAAGAAATCGTCGTCGGGTTGGCCAACTGGGGCGCACAATTCACTTGCGAACCGTGCGATGCCACCTTCGAGCCTCGCCGGCAGGCGTTCGCCCTGTTTGCACGACTCGACCGAATCGCGTCGGCTCACATCGACGAATCGTACGAATACCACATTGGCCCGCACACGATCCACGCCCACGTTCGTCAGGGTCACGTCACGGCAACGCCAGCGATCGGGCGTCGGCCCGACGCGGTCATCATCACCGATGCCGCCGGGTTCTGCGATCTGTTCGAGCGCGGCGCAGCCATCACCGAGATGGTCGCCGCCGGGCGTCTCCAAGTCCGAGGCGACACAGCTGTGGTGACCCGTTCGGTCTCCCTCTTCTGCTGACAACAGCAGCCGAAGCCACCACGCCTGAGGACTCTCCAGCCCGAGATGACTTCTCGTTGCGACCTCGACGAAGCGACGCAATAACCCTCAACTCACGACCCGTGTGTCCCGAAGGTACTGGGACCGGCAGCACACAGGCTGCCGCCCAACCACGGGACAAGGGCGTTGACTCACCGCGATCAGACAAGCAATGGCCTGAAACGTTCGTGGTCGATCCTCGCCGCCACGATGGTGATCGTCCTCACGTCGGTACTGTTCGCGGCACCAGCCAGCTCCGACACTTCTGCTCAACCCTCAGGCGATGCGGGTGCCGCAAGCCCCACCACGCTGCCAAGTGAGACCCTCGTCACCCTTGAGCGGTCCGCTGACGGAAGCCTGAGCACATCGACCATCGAGATCGATGGTGACCTTCAGGGCCTCGCCACGTTGTCCGGCCGAGACATTCTCGCCATCGAGGACGAAGTCACGTTCACGCTGTTCGCCGAAGATCCGCACCGCGCCAGTCAGTGGGCACTCGACCGTACGACCTTCGAAGCAGCATCAACATCTCTCGCAGGCGAGTCGGCTGTGATTGCCGTGCTGGACACCGGCATCCGTGGCACCCACGAGGACCTGGCCGGCGTTCTGCTCCCCGGAGCCGACTTTGTCGATGGCAGTGGCTCTGGTCTCGTGCCCGACCACTTCCACGGCAGTCACGTCGCAGGCATCGTCGCCGCTGCGAGCAACAACGGGCGCGGCATCACAGGAGCCGGTCCGGCCCTTCGCATCCTCCCCGTTCGTGTACTCAACGGCTCGGGGAGCGGGAGCTCCGCTGACGTCGCCAACGGGATCATCTGGGCCACCGACAACGGTGCTGACGTCATCAACCTCAGCCTCGGCGCAACGTCGAACTCACTGGTCGTCGAAGGTGCCATTGACTACGCCGTTGGCCAGGGCGTAGTGGTCGTCGCTGCTGCCGGAAATTCGGGCAATGTCGGCAACCCGACGATGTACCCAGCCGCGCTGCCGAACGTCGTGTCTGTTGCAGCCGTCGACACCGACGACAACCGAGCTTACTTCTCGGCATACGGCACGTGGGTCGACATCACCGCCCCGGGCGTCAACGTCTTGTCGCTGCACAACGGCAACGACAGCAGCTACGCGTACGCCAATGGCACGTCGATGGCGGCACCATATGTCGCCGCCGCCGCCGGACTGCTCACCGCAGCGGATCCTTCCCTGACCGTGACTGAGATCAGAAACCTGCTGCAGGCAACTGCAGAAGACCTCGGCGCGCCAGGCAAGGACAACGACCACGGATATGGGCTCGTCGATCCTGCTGCGGCGCTCTCGGCCATCGGCACCAGCCCTGACGGTGGGGTCGAACCGCCGGCAACCGCCGGCTATTCGTTCGTGACCAACTTCGGGCGCGTGATCAGCCAAGGCATCGGCAGCGGCTCAGGTTCGCTCGTCGGTACGCAGCTCGCGCAGCCGATCGTGTCAGCGACGGCCACACCGAGCGGCAACGGCTACTGGCTCGTCGCATCCGACGGCGGCATCTTCTCCTTCGGTGACGCGCAGTACCTCGGGTCGACCGGAGCCATCGCCCTGACCCAACCAATCGTCGGCATGGCGTCCACACCGACCGGCAACGGCTACTGGCTGACTGCATCCGACGGCGGCATCTTCACCTTCGGTGAGGCAGCGTTCTACGGCTCGACCGGAGCCATAACACTCAATCAGCCGATCGTGTCGATGTCGATGACGCCGACCCTCGGCGGCTACTGGCTGACTGCATCCGACGGCGGAGTGTTCTCCTTCGGCGACGCACGGTACGCAGGTTCAGCCGCCGGCCAGATGCAGCCCGGAGAATACGTCGTTGCGATGATCGACCCCGAGTTCGCCTGACACGAAGTCAGCCGTCGACGAAGTCAGCGACGATTTCAGCGAGTGCCTCTGGCTGATCACCCTGAATGCTGTGGCCAGCATCGGGCACGACGACGACGCGAGACGCCGGTCGTCGCTTCGCCAGCTCCGCGACATCCTCGTCGTCGACCACCGAACCATCCGCGCCGCCGCGGACCAGGAGATGGTCGGCCACGATGGTCTCGACATCAGACCAGAGATCCGTTGGCGACGTCGGCTTCGACACGTCGGCACCGGGGGCGGGACCACGACGGTCGTAGCGCCACTGCCAAGAACCATCGGACTTTCGGAGTGCGTTGTGGATGATGCCGCGGCGCAACGAGGACGCCGAGCGAGTCGGGTTGAACTGGACCGTCCGCTCGAAGATCTCGGCGAAAGAGGGGAAGTCCTGCGGGCCGGCCACAAAATCGTGGATGTGTTTCGCCTTCGCTCGAGTGACGCCCGGAGTCACATCTACTGTCACCAACTTGTCGACGAGCTCGGGGTGGCGGCTCGCGAGCGCCATGGTCACCATGCCACCAAGTGACATTCCGACCACTGCCCTGGCATTGGGCGCAAATTCGCTCATCATCGACGCCACATCGTCAGCCATGTTGCTGGGTGAGTAGGCCCTGTCGTCTCGCCAACCGGAGTGGCCATGCCCTGGAAGGTCGACGGAAAGCACCGACCGGCCGAGCAACAAGACGACCGTGTCCCACGTGTGCGCATTCTGAGCCGAACCGTGCACGAACACGATCGAAGGATCGTCGCCCCAGAGAAGGCCGCTGATTGCTCTGTCGCCGACATCATGTGACACGCGGGCCACGTCTGCGCGGACGGGTTCGCACCCGAGGTCGGTCATGTTCTCTGCGAAGTACGCAAACTCGTCGTAGACGAACGCGTCGGACGCCGGATCGGATTTACTCACAGCAGCAGCAACAGCGCCGACCCGAGGAGCGAAACAATCATCCCTACCGACACCAACATCACCACCCAGAAAGCGACCGGTTGACGTACCCGGAACGGGAGAATCTTGCCTGACTTGTCGTGAGTAGGGCGTCTGACCATGGGCTGACGTTACCGTCCCTCGACTTCTTCGAGCTCCGCGGAGAGCGCCAGCCACTCCTCTTCGACGACAGCGAGCTCACCTTCGAGTTCGGTCAGACGCTGGCCAATAACGGCGAGCTGGGTGTGGTCCGGCGCACCAGCAAGCTGAACCGAGAGCTCATCGCGCTTGTCGCCGAGTTCGACAAGAGATGTCTCTGACACGCCGATGAGTCGCCGCAAGGTGGAAGGCGAGCGACGTTTCCGGGCCGAGCCATCAACGGCGGCGGCCGGCGGTGACACAACCCCGGAGCCAGAGGTCGACCCGGCTCTAGCGGCCACCGTCCCGCTCCGAACTGCTTGCCACACCGCATCTCCGCCGCCCACCCGCTCGGCAACTCCTTCACGAACCGCGACAACTTGCTCGACGGTGCGTTCGAGAAATACACGATCGTGGCTGACGACGACGAGCGCACCGACCCAACCGTCCAGAAAGCTCTCGAGCGCCCTGAGGGTGTCGAGATCGAGATCGTTTGTCGGCTCATCGAGTAGCAGCACGTTCGGCCCCGCCCCGAGCACCATCAGCAGCTCGAGGCGTCGACGCTCGCCGCCTGACAACGTGCCGACGTACGCCTGCTGGGCATCAGCGTCGAACCAGAACCTTTCCAACAGCTGCCGTTGCTCGACGGTCAGCCGCCCATCGTCGCCAGTGAGTGTCTGGCGAACACGCAGTTCGGGGTCGAGCTGCGACCCTGCCTGATCAAGATAACCAAGCCGCACAGTGCTCCCCCACTCGACCGAGCCTTCGGTGGGTTCCCTCCTGCGTGCCATGAGATCGAGCAACGTCGACTTTCCCGCTCCGTTCGGTCCGATGACACCGAGCCTGGCCCCCGGTTCGATGCTGAGATCAAAGCCGGAGAACAACATCGGGCTCGATGGATGAGCGAAGGCGACCCCTTCGAGGTCGATGACCCTGTCACCAAGCCGGGACGACGAAAAGCCGTCCAGCGCGAGCGATTCGCTTCGCGAGGACGGAGTCGACGCCGGCCCGTCGATCACCGCACGCGCCTGAGTGATTCGAGCTTTGGGTTTACGGCGCCTCGCACGCGCACCGCGCGAAATCCACGCAAGCTCCTGTCGGGCGAGGATCTTCCTGCTCGCCTCTTCCCTGTCGGCCTTCTCAGCCCGCTCTGCGGCGAGTTGGAGGTGACGCTGGTAACCACCGTCAGTCATGAACCACCCGGTGCGATCGAGTTCGAGCACCCTGGTTGTCACCTTGTCGAGCAGCTGGCGGTCGTGGGTGACGATGATGAGGCCGCCACGATGGCCGACCAGGCGATGCTCGAGCCACTCGATGGCCTCGATGTCGAGGTGGTTCGTCGGTTCATCGAGCACCAAGAGGTCGACCTCGGCCATCAGCGCTCTGGCCAGAGCGACACGCTTCCGCTGGCCGCCGGACAACGTCGAGACATCGGCGTCGAAGTACTCACCCATACCGAGCCGATCGAGGATCGATTCGGCTTCCCAGCCCTCACCGACTGCGGACCGGACGGTCAGCTCTTCGAACTCAGGCCGCTGGTCGAGCATCGCGACGGTGGTGTCACGGCCACGTCGAACATCGCCGGACTCTGGCGTGACCTGCCCGACGATCACCTCCAGAAGCGTGGATTTGCCAACACCGTTGATGCCGAGAATCCCGAGCCGGTCATTGTCGGCAATGGTGAGTTTGACGTCGCGGAACAACGTCCGCTCCGGGCGAGTCATGCTGACGTCGTCAACGTCGACGAGGATCATCTCTGGCAACCCGCGATCGGATTCGCGTCAGGCCGCAACAGGAACCGGGAAAAACCAACTGGTGTTGGCGTCGATATCTTCCACGGTGACTCGAACGCCTCGCGTCTCGCCGCTGGCAGAGACTTTGCAGACGAAATTCGAGCCGATTTCCTGCACCCGATGTCCCTCGCCACAATCGACGGTGACCGCAATGCCGATGTCGAATGTCAGATCTTCGGTGATCTCGAGTTCGAGGCGATCGAGATCGACCAGCGAGTTGATGCGGCGATACCTCGCTATTCCATCCGCATCGATCGACACCTCGATCCTGACCCGTCCCCCGTCGACCCCTGCAGTGCAGAAGAAGAGATTTCCAGGATCGAGACTCGGATCGGGACTGCCGCAGTTGACGTCCTTGACCGGAATGTTCGGAAGCTCACTGCTGAGGACGTCTTCGATCTGCCTCTTCAACTCGCCGATCTGAGAGGGGCTCGAACAGCCCGCAGCAAACACCGACACCGCCAGCATCACCCCAAGCAGCCTCATACCCCGCACAAACAACCTCCGACGACGGGCGAGACTGTAGTGGGTGAATCTCGTCGCGTCAGGAGTCAGATTCGCACTGAGTCCGCTGGCTGGGCGATGGCCTTCGAGCCGCACACTTCGGAATCGTTGATGGCGCTGTCCCGATTCTCGGGCTGAAGCGCTCATGCGCCCGGGGAGTACGAGCACCGCTCGAACATGCCAATCCGTGCCGTCCACTCCCCACACGCCGGACGAGCATTAGGCTTCGGGCCACGCCCGGGGAGCTCGCGGAGGCGTGCTGAGAGGGTGGCCTGCATCTGCACCGCCACCGACCCCTCGAACCTGACCGGATAATGCCGGCGAAGGGACAGTGCAATGCCACTCACAACGGTTTTCTCATCGAATCGTACGCGTCTGGTGACATTGGTCATCTGGATCGCGATCGTTGCTGGCGCCTGCGGCAGCGATACCAACACATCATCGACTGCGACTGAGCCGCTACCGAGCCCATCGAACCCGAAGACGATCACCCTCGTCACCCACGAGTCATTCGCGTTGAGCCAAGACCTGCTCGCGGCGTTCACGGCCCAGACGGGCATCACCGTCGAGCTCCTGACCAGCGGCGATGCAGGAACTGCCCTCAATCAATCGATCCTCAGTGCAGGCAATCCACTCGGCGACGTGATCTTCGGGATCGACAACACCTTCATGAGTCGGGCGCTCGATGCCGACATTCTCGACGCATACGACTCGCCGCTGCTCGCCGAGATCCCTGACGAGTTCAAGCTCGATGAGACCAACCGGTTGCTTCCCGTCAGCGTCGGCGATGTCTGCCTCAACTACGACGTCGGCTTCTTTGCCGACAGCGGTGTCGCCCCACCGCAGTCACTGGCCGATCTCACCGACCCGGCCCTGAAGGATCTTCTCGTCGTGCAGAACCCAGCGACCTCTTCGCCAGGCCTCGCTTTCCTTCTGGCCTCGATCGCCGAATTTGGATTCGACGGCGGATACACCTGGAAGAACTACTGGGCCGATCTGCGGGCCAATGGCGTGCGGGTGAGCCCAGGATGGACCGAGGCATACTACGGCGACTTCACATGGGCCGGTGGTGGCGATAGACCAATCGTCGTGTCGTACGCGTCCAGCCCACCGGCCGAAGTGTTCTTCGCAGAACCACCACCCACTGAGGCGCCGACCGCTGTGGTGGAGGCCTCTTGTTTCCGTCAGCAAGAGTTCGTCGGAATCCTGACCGGGACCACCGAGACGGCCGCAGCCGAGATGTTCATCGATTTCCTGTTGGGCGTCGAAGCGCAGAACGACATCCCGTGGAACATGTTCGTGTTCCCGGTGAACATCAATGCCACTCCACCGCCTGAGTTCGTCGAGTTCAGCCTCATTCCTGCCAACCCGCTCTCGTTGCCGAGCGTGGCCATCGAGTCCAGCCGCGAAGGGTGGATCGAGGACTGGACGGACATCGTGGTCCGGTGACATCACGAGAGCCGTTCGGGCGATCGATCGGGTTGCTCGCAGTCATTCCCGCTGTCTTCCTCGCCGTCTTCTTCCTCTGGCCCGTGACGGCCATCGTGTGGCGCGGACTGGCACCAGACGGCTCGCTCGACCTGGCAGCGACACTCGACACTGCAACGAATCAACGATGGTGGAAAGTCGCATGGTTCACCACGTGGCAGGCGTTGGTCTCCACTGGTGTGACGCTTCTCGCCGGAATCGCCATTGCTCGGATCTTTGCCAAGTTCGAGTTCGTCGGACGGCGCTGGCTACGCGCCGGGTTCACCGTGCCATTCGTGCTCCCTACCGTGGTCGTCGGCACGGCATTCATCGCGCTGCTGGGGTCGAAAAGCCCGATCGGACTCAACCTCAGAGACACAGTGACAGCGGTCATCATCGCCCATGTCTTCTTCAACGTCGCGATCGTCGTGCGAACGGTCGGCGATGCATGGGCACGGCTCGACCCTCGCCCAGAACAGGCGTCGAGGACACTCGGCGCGGGACCATGGACGACATGGAGGGAGATCACACTCCCCCGCCTTCTCCCATCGATCCTCGCGTCAGGGTCCATCGTGTTTCTGTTCTCCTTCACGAGCTTCGGGGTGGTCCTACTTCTCGGAGGTCCTGCGCGAACGACACTCGAAGTCGAGACGTACATCCAGACGACCGCATTTCTCCGACTCGATGTCGCCGCCGTTCTGGCGATGCTCCAGATGTCGATAGTGGTTCTCACCCTGGTCTTCCAGCGAAGGATGCGGTCACGACCCGAGATTGGCGAACAGCAGCGAAGCGAACAGTCGATCCGCCAGCCGATCCCTTCGGGCCGGCACGGGGCCGCTGTCATCGCCACGCTCGCCACAGCGTTTGCGTTCATGCTCACGCCCCTGCTGGTACTCGTTCACGAGTCGCTGAGATCAGGGGATCGCTACACACTGGCCAACTACAGCGCGCTGAATGATGGCACGAGTGTCATGTTCGTGACACCGCTCGAGGCCATCTGGAACTCTTTGCGGTTCGGCATTGCCGCAACCGCTCTCGCAGTCGTCATCGGCGGCCTTGCTGCTGTCACCATCGCGTACACGAGCGGTCGCGCCGGCAGGACCCTCGACCTGACCCTGATGCTGCCACTCGGCACCTCCGCCGCCACACTCGGCTTCGGAATTCTCATCACCCTCGACGAACCGCCGCTCGACCTTCGCACCTCGCTCTGGCTGGTCCCCATCGCACACGCGCTCGTCGGCATTCCCTTCGTGATCCGCTTGCTGGTGCCCAGCATCAGAGCAGTCGACGACCGACTGAGGAAAGCGGCTCGGGTTCTCGGAGCATCGCCATGGAAGACGTGGGTGTCGGTCGACGTGCCGCTTGTGGCGCGATCTGTGCTTGCGGCGGCCGGGTTCGCTTTCGCCATCTCGCTCGGCGAGTTCGGTGCAACGGCGTTCATTGCCAGACCGGAACACCCGACGCTGCCGACCGCGATCGTCAGGTATCTGTCGCGACCCGGCGCCGCGAACTTCGGGCAGGCGATGGCGATGAGCACCATCCTCATGGGAGTGACAGTGTGTGCAGTCCTCGTGATCGAGCGGTTCCGGATCGGAGACACCGGTGACTTCTGAACCAACTTCGGGCCTCACACTGACCGACATCGCCGTGCGCTACGGCGATGTCGTTGCGGTCAGTGGCTTCGACTTGTCAGTCTCACTTGGCGAAGTCGTGGCACTGCTGGGACCATCAGGATGCGGCAAGAGCAGCGTCCTGTCTGCCATCACCGGCATCGTCACCCCATCGACAGGGTCCGTGGTCTGGGACGGGATCGATGTCACCGACGTACCGACACACCTGCGAGGCATCGGGATGATGTTTCAGGACAACGCCCTGTTTCCTCACAAGAACGTCGCAGGAAACATCGAGTTCGGGCTTCGCATGCAGAAGATGCCGCTCGATGTCAGAACCTCGCGAGTCGAGGCGATGCTCGCGCTGGTCGGGCTTCCCGGCTACGGCGATCGCGGCGTCGACGAGCTGAGCGGCGGTCAGCAGCAGCGAGTCGCTCTGGCCAGGGCGCTGGCGCCCGAACCAGGACTGCTGCTTCTCGACGAACCACTCGGGTCGCTCGACCGAGACCTTCGCGACCGTTTGGCCGATGATCTCCGGGCGATTTTCACCAGCACCCGAACGACAGTGCTGTTCGTCACTCACGACCGCGACGAAGCCCGCAGAGTCGCGGACAGAACCGTTGTCATGGAGGCATCGACCTGACCCGAGTGTTGCGGCGCAGCAGGTCGCCAGCTAGAAGTGACCCATGACGACGCGCGCGCTGCCCATGAAGGTCTCCATCACATACTGCTTGCCTTGAGACTATTCAGCCCGCGCCGTGAGTGCGGCCACCGAAGTGCTGAGCACCTATCAGCACGTTGTCGACGAAGTCGTCATCAAGCCAGGGCCGAGTGGCATCTTCGACGTCGAGATCAACGGCGATCTGGTCTACTCGAAGCACGAGACCGGGCGACACGCCATGCCGGGGGAAATTCTCGGTCTCGTGCGCGAAATCGTAGGACCTGACATTCGCGAGTACGGAACCTGACCTGACGACATGACACTTCCGGTGAGTGCGACATCGGAGGCCTTCGGGAACATTCGAGCACTCGACGGATCCCACCTCGAGGTCGACCGCGGCCAGTCGGTCGGATTTCACGGGCCCAACGACGCCCGAAAACGGCAACGATGCGAGCGGCCAAGGGGGAGGCAAGCCAATGGACCTCTCCCACCGGAGCCGTTCAACTACCTTCCCCGGGAAAGCTATCGGTACGTGCGAATGAGCGTCTTCGATGTCGTTCGTCATCAGGTCCGCTGACAAACTCCGTGGTCAGCATCGCTTCGAAGCGGTGGACCTGTCGGCTGGTCTGATGCGTTCCGAGGCGGCAACATCAGGGCTTCAGCAACGGCCGTCAGAGACCGCTATCGGACGGGTAGCGTCCTGCGATGAGTGACGAGCGGGTCAAGGTCGAGCGAAACGCATGGATCGCGTTGGCCATCGTGTCGCTGTCGCTGTACATGAGCGTCGTCGACGCTTCAGCTGTGAACGTCGCGTTCCCTTCCGTCGGCGCAGATCTCGGAACCAGTCGATCGACCTTGTCGTGGATGATCTCGGCGTACACGATCACCACCGCGTCACTGCTACTCGTCGCCGGACACCTCGCCGACCTCAGAGGACGCCGCCTCGTCTTCACCGTGTGTCTCGGTCTGTTCGTGGTCGGCTCGGCCATCGCTGGCATCGCCGATTCGTTCGAGGTGTTGATTGTCGGTCGAGTCGTCCAGGGCATCGGCACCGCCGGCGTGATGCCATCGTCGCTGGCGTTGATCCTGCCGCTGTTCCCGACACAACGGCGGGCGACAGCAATCGGCATCTGGGGCTCGATGGCCTCGGCAGGAGCTGCAACCGGACCGACAGTCGGAGCACTACTGATCGACCTGTCGAGCTGGCGCGCCATCTTCTGGATCAACATTCCCCTCGGACTCGTCGCCATCATCATGACGCTGGTCCGGGTGCCGGAATCGAAGGCCGAAAACGTGCGCAGCGGTCTCGACCCCTTTGGCGTTCCCATAGCGACAGCAGGCGTGGCGCTGGTCATGTTCGCCATGGTCCAGGCCGGCGACTGGGGCTTCCTCGATGAGAGGACGCTCGGGCTGGTCGCAATCGGCGTCGCTTGTCTTCCCATCTCGATCCAGCGGGCGAGGAAGCACCCCCGGCCCGCAATCGACTTGACGCTGTTCAAAGTCCGTTCCTACTGGCCGGCTGTGATCGTCGTGATCTTCTTCGGTGTCGCTTTCCTGTCAGGGTTCCTGACGACAACGCTGTACCTCCAGGAGTTGTGGGGATACAGCGTGCTGAAGACTGGGTTCGCGCTCTCGCCAGGTCCAATCGTCGCCACGTTCGTCGGCATGTACTCGGGACGACTTGCTGAACGAACCGGCTACAAGATTCTGGTGGTCATCGGCACGGCATCGATGGGCGTCAGCTACCTGTTCTTGGCCATCACCGCTCAAGCCGAACCCGACTACCTGTCGCGTTATCTGGTGCCAACGCTGCTGCTCGGATTCGGGCTCGGACTTTCGTTGGCCAACATCACCGGCGCGGCGATGAGCGAGATCGGCCACGACCGGTTCGCGCTGGCCAACGCCACCAGCAGAACCCTCCAGCAGATCGCCTACGCCTTCGGCATCGCCGTCATGGTCACCATTCTCGGGACCGGTGACATCAGTGTCAGTGAGTACCGCAACGGCTGGATCCTCGTCGTCACCATGTACTTCCTGGCCTCAGCCTGCGCCCTGACCCTGTTCAGGAACCACCGGCCTCGGCGAGGTCCTTGATGCCAGCGATGACTGCTCGCATGTTGGCCATGTGTTCGCTCTGACGCCTGGCGATGATGCGGGGCTCTTTGTCTGGCATCGCGTCGATGGCCTGATTCAGGCCGGAACGTCCTGGCCCGATCTGCAACAAGTATCGCAAGCGCGTCCCTCCTGGGATGTACTCGAGTTCGAATCGCCACAGCGCTCCAGGATTCTCGTCGCCACCGGTTCGCCAGCCGAACCGCTGTTCCTCCTCGTAGTGGGTCACGGTGACGTCAACATCCCACTGCCCGATAGCCGAGTGATCGTTGTGACCGATGAAGGTCGAGCCCACGCCGACGTCGGCACCAGGATCATCCCAGTCGGCGCCAACGAACTCGCCAGAGAAACGGGCGGGAAGATTGATGTCACTCACGTACTTCCAGACCTTCGAGGGATGTGCCTTGATGTCGACTTCCACCGCCACTCCGTGCATGTTGGCCATCGAGGCTGGTTGGGTTCGTCGGCCACCGATGGTGCGACCGAATCGGTCGAAATACGTGATCTCGCGTGCAGCGAGACGCCTCTTCGTCGGCGAGAAGTCGGTGCCGATCGTGTATGCGACGGGAAACATGCAGACCTGCGTCAAACCATCAGGGATGTCGAGCAGTTCAGCGACCTCGGCCGCCTTGTTCAGGTACATCGATGTCCACACGGTTCCGAGACCCCGGGCCCGAAGCGCAACCTGGAAACTCCACCCGGCTTGGATGACGGAGTCGAAGAGTCCCGGCCGTCCACTGCCATCGTGCTCGCCGATGACCGTCAGGATGACGATGGCAGGAACCTGATCGATGTTCTCCGCGAGTCGCTTCGCTCCTTGCATCATCGAGGCATTTGGATGATCGGTGCCCTCGATCCTGTCGGCCGCCTCGATCACCCACGATGCACCGGCCTCCAGATACAGCTCTTGGAATCGATCCTTCGTGGCCTGGTCACGAATGATGATCCAACGGCGACTTCCGTTGTTCCCTCCGGTCGGTGCCTGCTCTGCGACATCGATGCAGTCGAGCAGCACTTGGTCATCGACCTCACGCTCGAGATCAAGACGGCGACGCACGCCACGAGTGGTCATGAGAGCGCGGTCGATCATCGCCGCGTCGAGGTCGTTCTCAGCCATGACGCCGTTCTACTGCGTAAGCCAGTCGTTTTGCGATTGCATCGCGCTCGGGCGGCCCGATCCGAGCATGGACTCGACCCCACGTTCGATGGCTCGGTTCGTGACGATGATGCCCCTCCGGATCGCAACCGAGGCCGTCCACCCGAGGGCAAGACCTGCTGTGATCGCGGCCGAAAGCGTGTCGCCACTACCTCGAACACTCGGCACGTCGTGGCGTGTCGTCTCGACGACCTCGATTTCATCGACGGTCGCGATGACGTCAGCTTGATCTTGGCCGGGCCCGCCGGCAGTGACCACGACGCTCTGCGAGCCGAACTCGAGCAGGCGCCGAGCTGCCTCAACGGCGTCAGCGGTAGAACTCACCTCCGTTCCGACGAGGAGGCCGGCTTCAGCACGATTCGGGGTGATCACTGCCGCAGCCGGAAACAGTTCGGTCAGGTAGATCTCGTCGAGCGCCTGGTCGATGATCCGGCTGCCCGACCCGCTGACCAGCACCGGGTCGACGACGAGATGACCGAGTCGGTCAACCGCTGACGCAGCCACGCTGGCGAGCGAGGGACTCCACAACATCCCCATCTTCGAAGCGGCCGGATCAACATCTCCCAGCAGGGTGCTGAGCTGGTCGGCCACGACATCATCGGACATCGGTTTCACCCCGGAGATACCGATCGTGTCCTGGGCCGTGACGACCGTGACCACACCGAGTCCATGCACGCCGGCGTGGGTGAAGGTGCGAAGATCGACTGGCATGCCGACCGTGCCCGTCGGATCGAACCCGGCGATCGACAATGCGCACGTTCGCTCTCCCGGCATGGGTCGGACTGTACCCAACAGGGATAGGTTGTCCGGCTGTGACGGAGCCAGTGACCGTAGGAGTGATCGCCAACCCACTGTCGGGGAGAGATGTCAGAAGGGTGGCGGCGCGAGGCGGCGTCACGACCAGCCAGGACAAGAGGAACCGAATCGCGCGGGCGGTAGTCGGAGCCGTGACAGGCGGCGCCGAGCGCATCGTCGTGATGGCTGAACCGTTCCGGATCGCGACTGGTGCCATCGCCGACCTCCACCTCGACTGCGAGTACGAGGTCCTCGACATTCAGCCCAACTTGTCGCCGCACGACTCTGAGAAGGCAGCGCTGGCGATGCGCGAGATGAGCGTCGAGACCGTCATCGTGCTCGGCGGTGACGGCACGAACCGCACCATCACGAAGGTCTGGCCCGACGTGACCCTCGCTCCGATGTCGACCGGCACCAACAACGTCTTTCCTTCGATGGCTGAAGCGACCGTCATAGGGGCAGCGGCCGGACTGGTGGCCAGCGGCCAGATCGACAGGGAACGCGTTGCGCCGCAGGTGAAAGTGGTCAGAGCCACGACCGGAAAAGGCGATGACCTCGCCCTGATCGACGCCGCTCATCTCGTCGATGACTTCGTCGGAAACCGCATGCCATATGAGCCCGACACAATCCGAACCATCGTCATGAGCCGAGCCGAACCGGCATCGATCGGCGTGTCGTCGATCGGGGGACTCACGATGCCGTGCTCCTCAGAAGCAGATCACGGCGTGCTGGTGCGATGCGGTCCGGGAGGCCGACCGCTGCGCGCTCCGGTGGCGCCGGGTCTCTATCGCACGGTTCACGTCCTGGAATCGAGGGAACTGCCCATCGGCGAGATCGTCGAGATTCCGGGGCCGGGGATTATCGCCTATGACGGCGACAGAGAAACCCGTCTCGGGGAAGGGGACGTGACCTTGACGGTCCGACGCGACGGACCTTGCGTCATCGACGTCGAGCAGGCGATGGCCATCGCCGCGACCGAAGAGTTGTTCATGACCTCTGACGCAGCCGCAGGCGACGCCGCCCTGATGTGATTGCGCGCACCTTGACCTCGACTCGATCGAGAAAGTCGGTGCGATCCGAAGGCGAAGCGGTGTCGTTGCCGTAGAACCCGATGAAGGTCGAGCGAGCCATCGGATGACATCTGGCCCGAAGCAGCCGGAACGTGATCCGTTTACCAGGTACTCCCTGGGCTGCGTTTCTGAGCCTTCCCGACCCATGCGGCGAAACGACGACGAGCTTCCTGATGCGCCGAAGACTCGGCGTTGCCGAAGATCGGCACAGGACCCGGTCGAGCCACCCTTTCACGATCGCCGGCTGACCTCCCCACCAGGTCGGGTGCACGAAGACCAACGTGTCGGCCGCAGCCATCCGAGCGAGATGGTCGTCGATCACGCGATCAGCACGCACCTCCCCGGCGAGCTCGGCAGCAGTGATACATGGATCGAACTCTTCGCTGTACAGGTCGAGCACGTCGAAGCCGCACCCAGAAGCATCCAGCCCCGCGCACACTCGATCGCGAATGGCCGACGTATAGCTTTCGGCCACGGGATGTGCATAGACGATGAGGGCGTGGCGGCTCATGTCCACCCCGTCATGGCTCGGTGGACTCTGTCCTTGAAGATGTTCCGTTCAGGCTCCGACCGTTTGTCGCTGCGATAGAGCGCGAGGAAAGTGCGCTTGGCCATGGGGTGCGCCATGAGACGAAGAGTCCTGTGAAGCGTTCGTCGCCCTGAGTCATTCACCACCGCTGTCGCCGCTCGGCCGGCATCAGAAGTGGTGATGACTCCAATTCGCCTGATGTTGCGTAACGCAGGTCTGATCTTGTTCGTCTTGGCTTCGAGTTCGAACGCGACACCCGACACCATCACCCGCTCGAACCAACCCTTCAGCTGAGCCGGAAGTCCACCCGTGACCGTCGGGTACACGAAGACCATCGCATCGGCCCGCTTCACAAGGTCGGCATGACGGCGTACCACAGGATCGAGAATCGGCTCCTCGGTTTCGTAGGCAATCCGCTCGTCAGCGGTCATCACCGGATCGAAACCCTCACGACCGAGATCGATGAGGCGGACTGCGTGACCGCGCCGCGACAACTGCGACCTCACGTCCTCGGCCAACTCGGCGCACAGCGACGAAGGGTCGGGGTGTGCGAGAACCATCACCACGTCCACGAGACGATCGTCTCACAGCCGTGGATGACATCGCTCGATGGAAGTGCCGTCCTACTCTTGCTGAGGTGATTCGACGCTCCACGTCCGTGGCTCTCTCACTGCTGCTCATCGCCGTTGGCGTCGTTGTCATTGTGGCCGCTATCGGCAATCCGGCCGGCGCAACAGGTCATCACTCTGTGCTCATCGTCGGCGACTCGGTCACAGTTGCCGCTGAAGCGAAACTGCAGGCCAGGATTGGCAACGACTACGACCTCGCGATCGACGCCGAAGAGAACAGAGCCACATCTGCAGGACCGGAGATTGTCGACGAGGCAACGTCGGCATCAGCGGTCGACGTCCTGGTCGTCGAACTCGGGTACAACGACGGCGGAACCGCCGGCGTGTTCTCGAGCAGGGTCAACTCGGTGCTCGCAGCGGCGAACGCCGACGTGATCATCTGGCTCACGCTGCGCGAAGACGACAGGAACACCTTCGATTACGGACCGGCCAACAACGTGCTCGTTTCGAAGACAGACTCCGACCCACGACTTCGCCTGCTCGACTGGAACCAGGTCAGCCAGGACGACGACAACGTCGCTGACGGAATCCATCTCACCTCACAGGGCAGCACGCTCTTCGCCGATGTGGTGCAAAGCGCTGTAGCCACCGCAATCGCCACAGGACCGAAGGCCACCTGTACCACGCCGTCTGTGCCGGACTCGGCCCCCGATGCAGCCTCGGCCGATGGCTACTGGCTGCTCGACAGCCATGGCAACGTCTACGCCTACGGCGGTGCGACCCACTACGGGGATCTCATCACCGACGGCGTCGGGGTGTTGCCTGGGTCGTTCCAAGCGACTCCGACCGGACTCGGATACTGGATCGTCGACGAGAACGGCTCGGTTCACGCCTACGGCGATGCTGTGTTCGCAGGCGACATGACCGGAGTCGAGTTGAAAGGACCGGTGCGTCGCCTCGAAGCACATCCCGATGGGTCGGGGTACTGGCTCGTCGCTTCAGACGGAGGGGTGTTCAGCTTCGGCGGTGTCGCCTTCCATGGGTCGACGGGAGCTCTCGTTCTCGATTCGCCAGTGTCCTCGCTGTCGACAACATCGACCGGCGATGGCTACTGGCTTGTCGCAGGAGACGGTGGGGTCTTCACCTTCGGTGAGGCGGTGTTCCGTGGAAGTACGGGCGGTTTGGCCCTCAACGCGCCGGTGATCGACCTGGCAAGACATCCCGATGGCTCTGGCTACTGGCTGTATGCAGAGGATGGGGGCGTCTTCAGCTTCGGCGTCGCCTTCCATGGCTCGACACCAGGGCTGGGACTGTGCGATCTGCCAGACACCGTCGCCATGCGGGCGACGACCACCGGATCGGGTTATTGGCTGGTCACTGCTGTCGGTTGGGTTCTGACGTTCGGCGACGCGATCGACTACGGGGGCCAGCCAGCATTGCCGACCGGCGCGACCATCATCGACATGGCGATCGACAGAGTCGGCATGTAGGTCAGCGAGCCAAGCCCTCGGCCGGCAGGATCCAAACCCGAATGGCTAGGTCTATTCCTTCGTAGCGACTTGGTTCGGCACCACGTTCATCTTCGGCTCGTAGACAGCAGCTTCCATGTCGCGGGCCTCAGTACCGAGTGTTGCCCGAAGCTCGCGACGGCAATCGTCGCACGGGCCGTAAAACGCTGCACTCGTAGCGGCTTGACAGCGAGGGCAGTCGAAGTCCAACGGCGTCGTCATCAGCTCGGTTTCATTCATCGAGCCATCTTCACACAGCCCACAGCAAGCAGGCAGACTCTCAGCCATGGCTGATGAGAAGAGCTCCGTCGAAACCCTCGACAGCTGGTGTCTCGCGCAACCCGAGACGGTGATGGAGTATCCCTTCGGTGAGGGTGTGAGGGTCTACAAGGTGGCAGGCAAGATGTTCGCCCTCGTACCCGAAGGTGACCGCCCCCCGACGATCAGCCTGAAATGCGATCCACTCGACGCCGAGGTGCTTCGTCAGAAGTACCGATCCGTCACCGGCGGGTACCACCTGAACAAGAAGCACTGGAACACTGTCGTCATTGACGGCGAGATCCCCCACGACGAGCTGAAGACGTGGATCGAGGACAGTTTCGACCTCGTGGTCGACGGATTACCGAAGGCGAAACGCCTGTTGATTCAAGGTCAGGTCCTGGCCATCAGCGACGACTGAGCAGCGTGGGCATGCAGCAGCTGACTCACGCATCCCGTCACTCGCTTCGCCGTCGGCAGATCGAGAAACTCATTCGGTCCGTGCGCATTCGAGCCTGGCACGAGCACGCCTGTGATCACGAACTGCGCGTCAGGGAACTTCTCGCCCAACATGCCCATGAACGGGATCGACCCACCCTCACCCTGAAACCCGGCAGGCTTTCCGAAGTGCTCTGATGAGGCCACATCGAGCGCCTCGGCCAACCACTGATCGACCGCAGGAGCAGCCCATCCTGGCCCGGACTCACCTTCTCCGAACGTCACCTCGGCCCCATACGGAGGATCGCTGGTGAGCGCGTCACGGACTGCGTCGAACGCAAGGTCGGGATCGGCCGTCGGCGGGAGCCTGAAGGACAACTTCGCGGTGGTGTTTGGGCGCAGAACGTTGCCGGCATCTCCTGGTTTGGGCGCACCGTCGATCCCGATCACCGAAAGGGCTGGGCGCCAGGTCCTGTTGAGGATGAGTTGAGCAATGTCGTCAGAGACAGGCCGGGCGCCAGGAGTGAACGGCAGACTACCTGCGACATCGTCGGCCAGAACGTCGGCCGACGCCGTCGCCGCGGTGACGGCTTCGACGGGAATGTCGACGTTCAGTTCTGGCAAGAGCACCTCGCCGGTCGCCTCATCCTCGACCCGACTCAGCAATGATCGCAGAATCCGGAAACTCGATGGCACGACACCACCTACTGCACCGCTGTGCAACCCCTCTTCGACGATCCTCACGTCCAGAACACCTGCCGTCAGGCCTCGCAGAGACGTGGTCACCCACAGCTGATCGTCCGTCGCAGCACCCGAGTCGAGGCAGATCACGAGGTCAACATCGCCGATGAACTCGGTCAGGTGGTCGACGTAAGCGGGAAGGTCCGGGCTTCCCGACTCCTCGGACGCCTCGATCAACACGACGCATCGCGCATGTGACCCTTCAGCCTCGTGGAGTGCCTCGATGGCTGTCAGTGCACTGAATACCGAATAGCCGTCGTCAGCACCTCCCCGGCCGTAGAGACGTTCACCGACCATCACCGGCTGCCACGGTCCCTTGTCATCGTCCCAGCCCTCCATCTCGGGCTGCTTGTCGAGGTGGCCATACAAAAGAACAGTCCGCTCACCCCGACAATCGTCAGTCGGTGGGATTTCACAGACGATCACCGGTGTGCGCCCGTCCAGGCGGTGGACGTCGACCTTGAGGCCAGGAATCGAGCGAGACGCGGCCCAGCCGCGAAGCAGCTCAGTTGCCGTGTCCATGTGGCCGCGCGAAGCCCATTCAGGGTCGAACGAAGGGCTCTTGTTCGGGATGGCGATGTACTCATGGAGCACCGGCACGACCTCGGTCGTCCACAACATCTCGATGTGATCGTCGATCACCTCCGCATCGAGTTCCATCAGCTCGTCCTCGATTCCTGGAAGTTCGACGCCCATGGTCAAGCACCGTAGATGCTGAGATGGCGCCCGAAAAAGGAACGAACCCCGAGCCACTTCAACGAGCCCCCCTCTGGAGAGGAGGATCCGATGCTGCGAGCGGACCAGCTCGCAGAGCTCGAGGTCCAGGTGGTCCGGGTTGGAGTCGCTACCTGATTCCGAAATGATCCGGAGAGGAGACGTCCCCTGAAGTGGGACGCCTCAGCGCCCGACCACCTCCAAAGTCCGTTTATGAGAACTCATGTGATGGACCACCCCCTTTCTTTGGTCCAACCAGTTTCGCACAACATCGAGTCGCGTTGCACGGAACTTTCACACGACCAAGCCGGGCGCAGGCGCTTACCCCTCTTCGCCGTCGATCTTGTCGACCATGTCATCGACGACGTCCGGGACCTTGCCGTCGGTCATGTCGTCGACTTTGTCCACCGCGGCTTCTACCGCGTCCTCGACCTCTTCGAGGTCGACCTCGTCGGCCAGCTCAGCGATCTTGTCCTTATTACCGCCGATGAGCCCCTTGGCCTTGCCGAGCAAATCTCCGAATCCCATCACATGCCTCCGTCTCACTCGCACAGCTGAGTGCGAGGTGTCTTGAGGCTATCGAGATCAGACCCCTCCGGATTTGTACCAGTACAGAATTACGCCAGTCGAGGGTCCCTGGGTCGACCTGGGGTCGACGTGGCAGCCAGAACCGCTCTCCGGATCGCTTCACTCACAGCGGTCGCGGCGAGATCGGCCACCAGATCGGCCGATCCGGCGACATCACCTGTCGACAACATGAACAGCGCATCTCCATCGGCCGAGGTGTGGGCTGGATGAATTGCGCGCGTCAGGCCCGCGTGGGCCAGGTCGGCCGCACGGTAGGCAGCGGCTTTGTCGAGCGCGACATTCGTGACGACACAACCAATGGTCGTGTTTTCGTTTCCGCCGCTCGGAGCCTCGCCCGCGACGACGGAGAGCTCATCGAGTGACGCGTGCGGGTACCGCGGCTGATCGAGCGGAGCGCGACTCCCTGCCATGACCTCGCCTGCCGAATCGATGACGTCCCCCAGAGCATTCACACCCATGATCGCCCCCACCACCGCGTCACCTGAAGTGGCGACGGCCCAGCCCTGGCCACCTTTCGACGCGTACTGACGACCACCATGCTTGCCGACAGTGCACCCTCGGCCAACACCGATCGACCCCTCATCGGGATCATCAGCCGAAGCTGCTTCGCACGCGGCACGGCCGGCGTCGGGTCCGAGTCTGGCGTGACCAGGACCTACCAGGTCGAAGACCACGGCAGCCGAGACAACGGGAACAATCATGTTCCGGATGGCATATCCGCGCCGTTGCTCGACGCACCAGTCGACGACCCCGTCGGCTGCCGCGAGACCGAAGACCGAACTTCCGCACAAAACCACGCCGTGACATTCCTGACCGCTGGTGTCCGGAGACAGCGGGGCCATCTCGCGCGAACCGGGCGCTCCCCCTCTGACGGCAACCGACCCAAGCGTTCCCGGCGGCGGCAACACGACCGTGACGCCCGTGTCCAGCTCCGTGTCGGTCCAGCAGCCGACAAGAACATCGGCTAATCCCAAGGCCATGGCCGGAGCGTACCCGGCCCCTACGACTCGGACCGAAGCTGGCTACGCTCTCACGACGACCGGGAGGTCCGATGCCTGAAGGCCACACGATCCACCGACTCGCCAGGGATCTCCGTAAGGACTTGACCCAGCGAAATGTCCCCGTGAGTTCCCCTCAGGGACGGTTCGCAGAGTCAGCCTGCGTGCTCGATGGCGACGTCGTGTCGAGAGTCGAGGCAGCAGGAAAGCATCTGTTCATGCACTGGGAGTCTGACCAGATCTTGCACATCCACCTCGGGCTGATCGGAAAATTCAGGCCCTACCCGGTGAACGATCCGCTCACCGGAGAGATCCGGCTGAGGCTGGAGGGCGAGAAAACCGCCTGGCATCTCACCGGTCCACAGACATGCGTTCTGGTCGAGCCAGCGGTGGTCGCCGGAGTGCTCGATGGGCTTGGGCCAGACCCGCTCAGACGCGACGGCCGGCGCGGAGACTTCGTCGATCGGATCGCAGGATCGAAGAAGGCGGTCGGAGCAATTCTCCTCGACCAGGACGTCATCGCCGGCATCGGCAACGTCTTCAGGTCGGAGTTACTCTTCATGGTCGGTATCCACCCGTCGACTCCTTCGAACTCGCTCACCGAAGACCAAGCCGACGAGATCTGGAACATCGCGGCCGATCTTCTCCGTGTCGGCGTGAAGCTGAATCGCATCGTCACCGTCACCCCAGAAGATGCTGGAGCGGCACGCTGGCGGTTGTCCGACGACGAGCGCCTCTACGCCTACAAGCGAGAAGGTCTGCCCTGCCGACGGTGCGGCACCGAGATCGTCATCGGCAAAGTCGCCAATCGATCGATGTGGTGGTGCCCGCGCTGTCAACCAGGCTGACTGTCCGGACTCACCTTCGCTGACATACCGGGCACCAGGTGGTGGTCCTCGCGTCGATCGACTTCGCCACCAACTCGGTGCCGCACCGCGAACACGGTCGGCCACCGCGGCCGTAGCACTCGAGATGGCGTTGGTGTTCGCCCTCTCCTCCGTCGACTGTCCGGTAATCACGCAGGGTCGTTCCGCCATGTTCGATCCCGTCAGCGAGCACGTGACGCAGGGCGTCGAGCAGTCGCTCCGCTTCGGGCCTCGTCACCCTTCGCCACGTCGGATTGACCATGGCCAACCATGCAGCTTCATCGGCATAGATGTTGCCCACGCCGGCTATTGGACGCTGGCTGAGGAGCTGCGTCTTGATTCTGCGGTCGCTGGAACGCAACGCAGCGTGCAGCACAGCGCCAGTGAGCGCCCGGTCGAAGGGCTCAGGACCTAGATGATGGAGGGTCGGCAGAGACGAGTAGTCGCCCGCGTCGACAACGGCGATTCTGCCGAATCGCCTCACATCTCTGAAGACGAAGCGCCGATCGTCATCGAGCAACCAGGCCGCCCTCTCATACTGATCAGGTTCGGCAGCACTCGGTTCCATCCGAAGCTGACCGGTCATGCCGAGGTGAACAATCAGTTCTCTATCGTCCTCGAGCTCGAACAGGAGATATTTTCCTCGCCGAGTCACTTCGGTGATCGACACCCCGACGAGATCGGTTGCCTGGGTGAATTTGGCCGACGAGAAGGCCCGGCCTGAAACGATCGTTCTTCCGATCAGCTCGGGGCGTAGCTGGCGTCGCAGCGTCTCGACCTCCGGCAGCTCAGGCACGGATGCACCGTAGTTCTGAAGATCGTGTACTTCCGAAGCTGGCCGGCAGCGGGCGCCTGGGTAGCGTGGCGACAATGCGAGCCTGCACTTATCGCGTTCCGCCACGATCCGAACTCGAGGCCGGCTTCGCCGCCGTCAGAGCCGAACTCGGCGTGCCAGAACATTTCGCGCCCGAGACGCTGGCCGCGGCGCGCCGGGCCATCGTCGACTCGCCTCCGAGGATCGAGCGAGCGGGCGGCGACGTCGCCGATCGTCGCGACATCGAACTCGTCACCATCGACCCTCCGTCCAGCGTCGATCTCGATCAGGCCGTTCATATTGCGAGAACCGAGAACGGGTACCGCGTGTCGTACGCGATCTCCGACCCGGCCGCGTTCGTCGAACCGGGCGGCAGCATCGACCTGGAAGCTCATCGACGCGGCGTCACCTACTACACACCAGACCGCCGCACGCCGTTGTACCCGCCGGTGATCGGCGAGAACGCGGCAAGCCTGCTGCCAAACGTGACCCGACCTGCGTTCTTATGGAGCCTCGATCTCGATGCGAAGGGCGAACTCGTCGGCACCAACATCGAGCGAGCGACGGTCATGAGCAGAGAGAAACTGTCGTACGCAGAGGCGCAGCGAAGGATCGACCAAGGAAGCGCCAACGAGTCACTGGCCCTGCTCCGCGTCGTCGGCGACTTACGAGCCTCGATCGAACACCGCCGCGGCGGTGTCTCACTCAACCTGCCATCACAGGAAGTCGAACTCGTCGACGGGAACTATCAACTGGGGTTCGACGAGACCTTGGACGTCGAGAACTGGAATGCGCAGATCTCGCTGCTCACCGGGATGGCTGCCGCACAGGTGATGCTCGACGGAGGTGTGGGCCTCCTCAGACGACTCCCCGTACCGGATGAACGGGTGCTCGACACGATCCGACGGGCGGCCATCGTGCTTGGCGTCGACTGGCCGGAGGAAATGACATACGCGGACAAGATCCGCGACGTCCACCCCGACCGGGCGGAGCACGTCGCTCTGCTCGCCCAAGCGGTGCGGGCCCTTCGCGGTGCCGATTACGCAGCCTTCCACGGCCAACCGCCGCATGACACGATCCATTGGGCCATCGGCGCCGATTACAGCCACGTCACCGCACCGATTCGACGACTCGGCGACCGGTACGCAAACGAGATCGCGCTGGCATTGTGCTCTGAAACCGACATTCCGCGCTGGGTGATGGACAGCCTCGACAGCATCCCTGAAACGCTCGGAGATGCCAGGCGCCTCGAGTCATCCCTCGACCGAGCCATCGTCGACTACGTCGAGGCCGTGGTACTCGAACCACGAGTCGGCGAGACCTTTCAAGCTTGGGTCACCAGCCAGAGGGGCGACAACCGTTCGCTGATTCAGATCAGCGAACCTGCAGTCGCAGCGGTCGTCGATGCCACCCTCGAGCCTGGCGACGAGATCGCCGTGCGGCTCACCGCAGTCGACTCAACCAAACGCAAAGTCGACTTCGAGCCGATCTGACCCTCAGGCGGCCGGCCCGTAACGGCGTTCGATCTCAGCGGTACCTTCCGCGCAGTCGGCCGAGTACGGACACCAGTTGCACAGCGGTCCGACTGTCGGTGGGAACTCGCCACCGTCGACGGCCGTCCGAAGCGTGGACCAGGTGTTCGCGAGTTCGACTCTGACCTCGGCCATTGCTTCCTCGGTGACGTCGGTCTCGATCGAACCAGAACCGATGTACATCAGTCGTGCACTGTGCGGGCGCTGGCCGATGGCATCGAGGCCCGCCGCGTACAACAAGACCTGGCGAAGACGATCGCTCTCATAACGTTGGGTCGGCGCCCGACCGGTTTTGTAGTCGGTGACGATCAACTGGTCGTCGAGTTTCTCGATCCTGTCGACGATGCCGACGAACGGCACGCCGTCCAGCTCGCATTTGACCCGCTGTTCGCGTTGGACGACCTCGACAGTTGCGGGATCTTCCATGGCGAAATACGCCTCGATCAGGCGCCAGGCGCTCCACCGAACGCGGCGCCCGGCGTCATCGTCGAGTTTCATCGCGATGTAGGCGTCATGTTCCTGGACCTCGGGCCACACAGCGCGAGCCAGCTTCTTCGCCACCTCGACGTTGCGGTCGACGGGGGGCATGTGGAGTAGCTCCTCGAGAACCCGATGCACGAAGGTTCCGACGAGCGCAGGTATGCCGGGCGGGTCTGGCCTTCGATCGATGTAGCGATACTCCCACCGCCGTTGACATTGACGAAACGTTCCCGCCGACGACGGCGACAGGTAGCCAGGACCTTCGCGACCGGGGCGCGACCCGTCGGTCTGTACGCCGAGCTGCAGATCAGTCCCCGGTGTCCCGGTCGCGGTGCTCACGACCCCATTGTCGTCGAGGGGTGGGACATCACCCGGGATCGTCACCGGGCGCGACCGATGAACTTCTTGCGGATCCACAACAACACCAGCACTCCGACGACGAAGCCGGCCGCAACGACGGGCTGCACTCCCCGATCGAGTGGTGGCGCGATGGGCGGCATCGCTCGCCGCGCTGAAGGCGACGCAGGATCGGTCTCGCTGAGGCTGGGCGTTGGTTGCCCCCACTTCGCATCCCGCTCTGTCGGGTCTCCCATCACCCCAACCTAGTTGGTGGCAGCGAATTCAGCTCTTCGGCGAGAACGGGATTGCGAGGTCGATTCCTACGAGACGCGCAGCCGCCAGGAGGTCGGCGGGCCTGACGTCAGCTGCGTGTGGCGACGAGGCGACATCGCTGAACAAGCTGAAGATCGTCGGCGTGTCGAGGTCGTCGTCCAGAGCGTCGCGCACCGCCTGCATCAGACTGCCGGCATCGGCATCGGCAGCCGGAGCAGCAGCATCCACAAGCTGGCCCAGCAAGGTCATGGCGACGTCGAATTCCTCGTCGAACCACTCGAATGCGTGTCGGTAGTTGTGGGCGAGCAGCGCAAGACGGACAGCACGCGCGTCGCCGCGCTCGACGAGATCGCTCACGAAAACGAGATTGCCGAGAGACTTCGACATCTTCGTTCCCTCATATGCGACGAGGCCGTTGTGCATCCAGTGCGTGGCCAGCGGCTCGTTCCTAGCCGACACCGTCTGAGCGATCTCGCACTCGTGATGGGGGAAAACGAGGTCGTGGCCACCGGCGTGCAGATCGAGGGTGGTACCGAACGCAGCACCGGCCATAGCTGAACACTCAATGTGCCAGCCAGGTCGGCCTGGGCCGAAAGGAGAATCCCAGACCGGTTCGTCGGATGCAGACGGCATCCACAACACGAAGTCGAGTTGGTTCTTCTGACGTGGATCTTCAGGTGTTCCGCCTCGATCCGCCGCCAACTGGAGCATCGTGGCCTCGTCATAGCCCGACAGGGAACCGAAGTCGGGGTAGGTGCTGACATCGAACCATGTGGTTCCCTCGACGGTGTAGGTGTGTCCCTTCTCTTGGAGCTCACCGATGATGGCGATGATCGGTCGGATCGACTCTGTGGCCCGGGGCTCGAGGTGCGCCGGCCGCGCGTCGAGCGCGGTGAGATCGCGGTGAAATCGCTCCATCTCAACCCGGGCGAGTTCGAGGAAGTCGATGCCGAGCTCTCGCGCCTTCGGAAGGATCGAATCGTCGACGTCGGTGATATTGCGCACCATCAGCACGGTATGGCCGAGGTCCTCGAGGCGACGGATCAACAGGTCATGACTCAGATAGCAGAATGCATGTCCGAGGTGCGTGGAGTCGTACGGCGTGATGCCGCAGATGTATGTCCTGACAACTGGACCGGGCTCGAAGCGAACAACCTCTTTGCAAGCCGTGTCATACAACCTCATCGTCACTGGCAACGTCTCCCTGGTCCGAGCACGGCGACGAGCCTAGAAGCCCGACACGCCATGACAGAATCTCCACAGTGAGACGACTCTTGGCAATCGCACTCGAGGTGAAGGGGGCCCTCAAGCAAGACAACGTTGCCGTCGCGTCTGCCGGTATCGCGTTCTTCGCATTTCTTGCCCACTTCCCAGCCTTCGCCGCAACGTTCTCGGTGTACAGCCTCCTCTCTGACCCCGACGAGATCGAACAACAGATCATCGATCTGCTCGAGAGCTCCCCGCCTTCGACACAGGAGTTCTTCGCCGGACAGATGTCTGGCTTGGCATCTTCGAGGGGGCTCGGCATCGTGGTTGCACTCGGCATCATCGTGTCGATCTGGACGGCTTCGGCTGCCATCAAGCACCTCATCGCTGCGTTGAACAACGTCTATGGCTTTCGTGAGACACGAGGAATCGTGAAGCTGCGGGTCACCGCAGTCCTCTTGACCTTGGCGTCGGTCATGTTCGTCTGCGCCGCCGTGTTCGGGCTTGCCGTTCTCCCTCCCCTCCTCGATTCGCTCGGGTTCGGGTCGAAAGGTCAGCTCGCGCTGAACATCGTTCGGTTTCCTGTGCTGGTGTTGTTGATGTCGGTCGCGTTGTCGATGCTTTTCAGCCTGGGGCCGAACCGCGAGGTTCCAAAGCGACCACTCACCATGGCAGGAGCCATCACGGCCACAATGCTGTGGATCGCTCTCTCCGGTGCACTCAGCATCTACACGGCCAACGTCACCGAGTTCAGCGCGAGCGCAGGAACGCTCGGCGCCATCACCGCACTCCTTCTATGGCTCTATGTCACAGCGTTCTCGATTCTCCTCGGAGCAGAAGTCGACGCCAGCATCGAGAAGCTCGACGCGACCTCGGGAGCCGCAGAACGTGAACGCATCGACGAGCGGTACGAAACCGCAACGAAGACACAGACCGGCAGAGCTGCTCTCGGAGGTGTTCTCCTCGGAGTCGCAGGCACTGTCGCATGTCGGATGGCTGCGAGAAAGACCGGCGACACCGAGTAGTCGCTGGAATTCAGTCGAGATGTGAGCTCAAGAACTGGAACGTCGTCTCGAGAGCTCCTGCCGCGGCTGTTTGGTGGAACGAGGCACTCTGGTCGCAGTTGAAGCCGCGTTGCGCCCCCGGATGAACATGAATCGGCACGTCCGGCCATGCGGCCCTGATCACTTCGACATCGGCAGGAGGAACTCCGGCGTCGAGCTCGCCTAAGTGCAACAGAAGCGGAGCCTGGGGCGTCTGACCGACCAGATCGACCACCTGGGACCCGTAGTAGCCGACGGCTGCGCCGAGCATGTGGCCGAGAAATACCGAAGCTGCGGCAGCAAGTGAGCCTCCCCAGCAGTAACCAACCACCCCGACGCGCTCTGGCCCCCCGACTTCCGCGGCCGCGGCCTCCGCCGAGGCTGCGATGTCCGTCAGCGCTTCCTCCAGGCCGATGCCGCCCTTCAGCCGACGGCCTTCAGTGGCACCGTCTTCGTCGTAGTCGAGCTCGACGGAATGCTCGACTCTGTCGAACAGTGCCGGCGCCACTGCGACCCACCCGTCCGAAGCGAATCGGTCACAGACCGATTGGATGTGTCCGTTCACCCCGAAGATCTCCTGCACTACCACGATCGCGCCACGTGCTCTGCCCGACGGTGTCGAGAAGTGCGCGGTGAGGCTGTGCCCGTCACCGGCGTCGAGAGTTGCGATTTCGGTCATCGAAATGCCTTCCAGAGCTCATCACGAGCATCGTGATATCGCCCATTGTGGCCAGGGAACTCCGTCTGTACTCTCGCTTTACGTGGATCGTGCGGCAGACCAACTGACCCTCGATCGCGTCCAGAAGTTCAGGACCGGTCAACATATGGAAGCCCCCGATCTTGCTGTGGTCGGGCGTTTGTGCGATCACGTCGCCGACACCGGCCTCGAACCAACCGCGTATATCGCCAAATGTTTCGACACCCATGACATCGTCTTCCTCGGAGAGTTCGGCCGTATCGCCCAAGCTGGCCGGCTGCTTCAGGAACTCGTTCCGACCTTGGTCGATGCCGGGGTGTGGACCCTCGGCGTCGAATGGCTGCTCGCCGAAGACCAGGCGCTGATCGACAGGCTGCTCGCGGCAGAGGACTTCGATCCGACGCTCGCAGCAACCCTCGTCTTCCATTGGGGCATGCGCCACGCCGCAGTGTTCCAGGAATACGTCGACGTGCTCGAGGCCGCTTGGCACGCAAACCAACGGCTCGATTCGAACGCGCCTGCGTTCAAGGTTCTCGCCCTCGACTACGACTTGGACTACAGCTCGGTAACCGACAGCGCCGATCTCCTCCAGCCTGAGGCATGGCCGCACCTCCGAAGCCGCGGGCCGGCTGGCAGGGCCATGGCCGACCGAGTGCACAGCGAACTGTTGTCGAGCCGTCGCCGAGCGCTCATCTCGTGTTCGACAACGCACGCGCTGACGCATCATCGGCGCGCCGCGCATCCAGATTTCGACCGAATCGACGTCGACGTCGTGAACGGTCGTGTGCTCGGCCTTGGGAACCACGTCTTCGGTTGGCGCGCCGACCGCGTAACAACAGTGCTCCTGCATCAGCCGCTCCCCGGCCCTGCCGGCTACGGCGCCGACCTCGTCTTCGCCGCCGATGGGCTCCTCGATCTCGTCTTCGCACGGCCCGATGGTCCGAAGTATCCGGTCGGCTTCGACGTGAGTTCTGGACCGTTCGCTTCTCTGCGATGCACCACCGCCCACGACGAACCGCTGTTCGGTGGGTGGACAAACGGCTACATCTTCCTCGACTCGGTTTCGGACATGCTGGCCCCGACACCGTGCTTCACACCCATCGATGCCGAACACATCGAAGAGGCGCGGCGCAGAGTGCTTCCTGGCGCACTTCGATCAGACGACATCAGTGTCGACGTGATGAGGGGCGCCATCGAGACTCAGGCGACGGTCGCAGAATTGGTCTGGCGAACCGTCGGCATCTGACCGTCGGACGCGGCGGCTGTGCCGTCGATGACGATCTTGTTGCGACCGGTTTCCTTGGCCTTCAGCAGCGCTGCATCGGCCTGACCAAGCACTTCCTCTGACCTGAATCCTGGCGTCCACTCGGCAACCCCGAAGCTAGCGGTGAAAGCCGGTACCTCTGCACTCGTGAGCCGAAGCACGAGGTCCTCTCTGAGGCGGTCGAGAGCCCACATAGCCTCGTCGGGGGACGTGGCAGGCATGAGCACCAGAAACTCCTCGCCCCCATAACGACACACCGCATCGTCAGGACGGAGCGAGGTTCGCAAGACATCGCTGAACATCCGGAGAGCTCTGTCACCGGTCTCGTGACCATAGGTGTCGTTGATGGCCTTGAAGTGGTCGAGGTCGGCGATCACCACCGAGAAGCGGGTTTCCGCCCGCATCAACAGCCGGAGTTCGCGCTCGATACTGCGACGGTTCAACAGACCTGTCAGCGGATCGGTGGCAGCCTGTACCTGCGTCTCGGCGAACACCCTCAGCATCGATATCCTGCCACCGGCAATCCTGGCGATGGCTTTGAGGTTCTCGACGGCGCGCGCCGATACTCGGACCAGTTCGGGACCAGAGCTGTGCAGCACACCGATGGAGTCCCCCATCACGTTCACGGGAACACAGACAGCAGAACACGGACCACCCCCGCGGTCGGCGAGATGCGGACAGGCGTCGAGTTCTTCGCTGGACTCGAACACAAGAGTCCGGCCTTCTCGCAACGCAGCACAAGCCTGAGGCGAAGGGACCTGACAGACTGCTCGGTGATCTCCACCCGACGTGGCGCGAGTCTTCATGTGACTTCTGCTCGAGTCAGCAAGCATCAGCTGTGCCGGTTCGGATCCAACGACCATCTCCATGGCTTTCTCGACCACGTTGAGCGCAGCCATCTCATCGTCAACATGGTCCATGGCCCTGACGAGGCGACTGGTGAAGTCCCTACGTTCTGCTTCGTCGAGCAGTCGCATCCGCGTCTCTTGCTGCTCGGTCTCGAATGCCATGGTCTTGCGGAACTCGGGGACAGAGACGACGAACCAGGTCAGTATGGCAGTCGAGGTCACCAAGACCACGGCGTGGCAAGTCAGCAGAATCGACAACGGCCACTGGGGGAGAAGCTTCCATACCGGGTAGGCCGTGAACGCGTACAACACCAGCACGATCCCCGTGGCGCGCAACAACTCGCGCCGGGATCGATTGAGGCTCGCACCAATCGGCTGGTCTGACACCCTGACTCCGTCCCGCACTTTCTCGCTGTGAACAGTGTTCGTCACTGGCGGGCGTCGTCGGCCAACATGGGTTTGACCACTCTGTGGTTGTAGGACACCGCGCCACCTTTCGTGGCTCCATCGGACAGTTCGCCATCAGAAGTAAATGATTTGACCAACACTGAGTCTCAACTCGGTCACGCTCCAGTGGTAGGCAACAACTCATGACGACAGCAGGATTCATTCCGGTCGGCGATGGTGAGTACGTCGGCTCGAACCCGAGCGAGCGATTTCCGGTGTGGACCCGCGGCAACGCCGGCGAGGTCTACCCACACGTGATTTACCCGCTTACCTATACATCGAGCTGGGATTCCGGTGTCAGGGCGATGAAGGCAGCAGTGCTCAAAGGCGGCCTGATCGGCAACAAGGACTTCTCCGAAGGTCCAGATGTCGCGGTCGCGTCAGGCGTATTCGGCGGCTACGCATATCTGAATCTGACCTTCGCCAGAGTCACCGCGATCCGGTTTCCCAGAGGGAAGGCCGAAGACGTCGACATGTCGATAATGGGCCAGGCCGAGGCACCACCGCACGTGGCCCATCCTGATGACAAGTCGATTCTGGCGAGCCTGCGCGGGCTTCGTCATGTCGTACGAACACTGCGCACGAAGGAGTTGCCGCAGCTCGACGCCGACAAGGCGAAGGTGCGGGACACGCGTGGTCGCCTTGGCTCGCTGTCGCAAAGAACGGACGACGAGCTCCGCTCCGAAATCGATCGATTGCAGCCATTCTTCCAGGAGCTGTTCACACGGCACCTGTTCGTAAGCGGCCAGGCAGCGATGATGTCGGGCGTCTTGACAAAGATCTGCGAGGACAATCTCGACGATCCGAACATGGCAATTCGGCTCACAGCAGGCATCGGTGACGTCGAGTCAGCAGCGCCATCGGCAGCCCTGTTCCGACTCGGACGGCTCGTCGCCGACTCAGACGATCTGACCGCAGAGTTCGACAGCGGGCTCGAAGGGATCGAGGACCGCATCGCAGCTCTCGACAGCCGGGGCGCCGTGGAATTCGCGGCACATTTCGAAAGGTTCCTCTTCGACTTCGGTTCGCGTGGCCCGAACGAGTGGGACCTCGGCTCGGAGGTCTGGGACACCGACCACAGGCTTCCACTCGCGCTGATCGACAGGATGCGCGGAGCTGACGAGACTCACGATCCGGCCCTTCAGCAGCAGCGACTCTCGACAGATCGCCAGATCGCGGTCGAGGACGCTCGATCACAGCTCAAGGGACTCACGCGGAAGTTCTTCGATCGTGCCCTGCAGACGACGGTGTTGTTCTCCCAGGGAAGGGAGCGCGCAAAGACCACCGTCGTCGCCGGCATTCACGAGGTGCGAATGGCGGTTCGCGAGCTCGATCGCAGAGCCATCGAACGCGGCGGAGGGGGCCAAAAGGGCGACATCCTGTTCGTCACGGTCGACGAACTCGATCAATACCTCACCGATCCGACGAGCCGGAGCAACGACATCTCCGAACGTCGCCGTATGTTCGATTTCCTGAGTTCGCTCGAACCTCCGTTCTTCATCGATGGCGAAATGCCGCCGGTCGAGACGTGGCCAAAGCGCGGTGGCACACTCGAACACGCCATGCCGGGGACAGTTCTCACAGGACTGCCGGGGTGCACCGGCCTCGCGCGCGGGACAGCGCGGATCGTGACCAGTCCCGGCGACCCGGGAGCCCTCGGCCCTGGCGATGTCCTCATCGCACCACTCACCGACCCAGCATGGACGCCACTGTTCGTGCCGGCCGATGCGGTTGTCGTCGACGTCGGGGCGGTGATGAGCCACGCCGCAATAGTGTCGAGGGAGCTCGGCATTCCATGCGTTGTCAGCGTGACGGACGCGTCGAAGAAGATCAGAGACGGCGACATCGTTGAAGTCGACGGCGATGCAGGAACTGTCACGATCATCGGGTAGTGCCGAACACGCGCTCGCCCTATCGTGAGCCGTTCATGACTGAAGTCTTCGATGTGACACCTGCCGACGAGACTGTCGCCGACGAAGTCGGCTCGACCAACGGCATCCCGACTCCGGTCGACTATCTCGTGCACGTGGCACGATCACGACAGCTCGTCATGCTCGCCGACAGGCGCGGCGTTACAGAGCATCTACGTGTCCTGCAGGATGCCGTCGCTCCGCTTCACGAAGCAGGAATCACGAATCTGGCGTGGGAGTTCACGAACTCGCGTCGCCAGGATGATCTCGACACGATCACCACTGCCGAACGATGGGACAGAAGAGCAGCGATCGAACTGTTCGTCGATCTGCTCGGCATCGGCCACGGCTACGAGGACTATCTGGACGTCATTCACGCGGTGTGGAACCTCAACCAAGACCTCGCGCCAGATGTCGCCCCTTTCAGGCTCCTAGGTCTCGGCCTCGCCACCTATGTCGAAGACCCTGATCTGCTCGAAGGCAGGTCGGCCGGCGAAACATCCCTCCGAAACTGGTGGATGGGTGGGCACTACCGCGACATCAGCGCTAGCCACATGGCCAACATCATCACCGCTGAGATCATCCGCTCTGGCCAGCGCGGGGTCGTCTACTGCGACACCTCGAGGACCAACACTCGTTTCGTCGAGTGGATCGATGACCAGGTCTCGCTCAGCCCCGGCAACCTCCTGCACAACTGGATGGGAGACGGAGTTGCGCGACTCGTCTTTCACGGCGCCATCGACGATGACGAAGCGCTGGTTCGCATCGAGCAACTCGTCGCTGCCAGTCCCGATCCTGAGACCTCGTTCGGGCTCGACCTCGCATCGAGCACGCTGGGCGGCATCAGGCTTCACGGGCTCCATGGATCACTCGGTGGTGCCGATCGAAGCTTCGATCTCGAAGACATCGCCGATGGATACCTCTTCGTCTCGGCACGAGCATCGTGGACCAGAGCGAAACTGATCCCCGACATGCTCGATCCGACGACGATCGAGGCTGCTGAGAGGCGGTATCGAGCCCTCGACCCCAGAGACACCCCGTACAGCCTCGATGAACTCGAAGAAATACGCGCCAGGGGCCACGATGCCATGCGAGATGGCTGGCCAGAGGACCCATCCGTCGAAGAAGAGCCCGCAGGAAAGAAAAAGGGAATCTTCCGCCGGTCCTGATCCAGGTTCGGCCCGGCAGGAGAAGAACCACCGGCTAAGAAGTCGATACGGCCTGCTCCATTCGATCTACCTCGGTCGTGGTGTGGAAAGATCAACCAGAGGAGAGTGCCCGTGCTACGCGACCCACACGACAAGAACGGCGACACATCGGCCGCGCAAGCCGAGGTCCCGGAAACGCGTACCGAGTGGCGTCGGCGCCGTACGCATAGCGCTCTCCTTCGCGTCCGTACCGTCGTGCTTCGTATGCTCGGCATGCCAGACGACATGCTTCAACTCTCCGCGTATAACGCCTTGGCAAACCTTCGAACCGACTGAGCCAGCATGGCTGATCGTGCGTTCATCCTCGGCGTTGACCTCGACGGTGTGTGTGCCGATCACACCCTGGCGTTTCGCCAGGTCGTAGCCGATGACTACGGCGTCGATGTCAACTCACTTCCCTTGGAACGCTCGTGGGGATTCTCCGAGTGGGGAATGCGTGAAGGCGATTTCGAGCGGCTACATCGCATTGCGGTTATGGAGCGAAGGATGTTCCGCGACATGCCGGTCGTGCCCGGAGCGGCCGAAGCCTTGTGGCGCCTCTCCGATGCGGGGATCTGGATCCGCATAATCACCCACCGGCTGTACGTCAACTGGGGACACGAGATAGCGATCTCCGACACAGCGCGCTGGCTCGACACGCACAGGCTGCCTTATCGCGACCTGTGCTTTCTCGGGGCGAAGCCAGAGGTCGAGGCCGACATGTACATCGACGACGCTCCGCACAACATCGAGGCACTTCGCGAACTCGGCAACGATGTCATCGTGTTCGACCAGCCGTACAACGCGGGCCTTCCAGGCCCGCGAGCCACCTCGTGGGCCGAGGTCGAGGAGATCGTGATCGCTGCTGCCGCCACGCACGGCGGAGTCCAGACTTCGCTGCCGGGCATCGATGCTGGCGCACATCGGCTCGATGCCAGACGCTCGACGCCAGTGGAAGAGCGCCAGCGTCCGTCGGCTACCGTCCACGACCCCGCCCAGAGGCTGTTGGAGGATGGATGAGCCCTGAGGTTGCCGAACCCATAGAAGCTGCGACCGTTGTGCTCATCCGCGATTCCGAGGTCGGCGTCGAGGTCCTGATGCTCGAACGCAACCCCGAGATTCACTTCGGCGGTATGTGGGTGTTTCCTGGCGGCCGGGTCGATGCTGGCGATTGGGACGGCATCGACGCCGACGAAACTCACGCCACCCTTCACGCCGCGCGCGCCGCAGCTGCACGGGAAACCGCCGAAGAGGCGGGCCTTCACGTCGAACGATCAGCGTTCGTGTCACACTCCCACTGGCTTCCGCCTGGGCGCCAGGGGCGGCGCTACGCGACATGGTTCTTCATCGCCAGAGCCCCCGAAGGCGATGTCACCATCGACAATGGCGAAATCACCAGTCATAGATGGACCACACCGTCAGAGGCATTGCGAGCCCGCGATGCGGGAAAGATCGAGTTGGTGCCGCCGACCTGGGTGACACTGCATCGGCTCTCACGGGCCACCTCGGTCGATGACGCACTCGAAGAAGCGGCCAACCGAGAATCCCCGTTCTTCGTCACGAAAATCGTCAAAGGCCCAGAGGCTCCGGTCGCGGTGTGGGAAGGCGATCCCGCGTACACCACCGATGATCTGGACATGGCCGGTCCGTATCGGCGGTTGGTGATGTCGAACAACGGTTGGCGATGGGAGGGCGACGCGCCCTGACGGCTCGGATTGATGCCGAGGGGCAATCGGCACCACACTTGGACATGCCTCTGAGCGACATCCGTGTCATCGACCTCACCATCGCGCGAGCAGGACCCACGGCAGTGCGGGTGCTCGCTGACTGGGGCGCCGACGTCATTCGGGTCGAATCACCCGTTTCAACCGGGAGCGCCGACTCCGGACGTCTCACCTCGGACTTCCAAAATCTCCACAGGAACAAGCGTGCGTTGTCGATCGATCTGAAGACCTCGCCTGGACGCGAGTTGGTCGTCGCGCTGGCAAGGACCGCTGACGTGGTCGTCGAGAATTGGCGCCCACCCGTGAAACACAAACTCCGCGTAGGACCCGAGGAGCTGATGGCGGTGAACCCCCGTCTCATCTACGCGTCGATCTCGGGCTTCGGTCAGGACGGACCCGATGCCGGACGCGGCGGTGTCGACCAGATCGCCCAAGGTCGCGTCGGACTCATGAGCATCACTGGTCGCAAGGGCCAGGGACCGACGAGAGTCGGTGTTCCGATTTCCGACCTCGCCGCCGGCATTCATCTCGCAACGGGCATCCTCGCCGCGCTACACGAACGGTCACGGTCCGGGAAAGGCCAATGGGTCAGGACCTCGCTGCTCGAGGCCATGGCCGCGATGCTCGATTTCCAGGCCACACGCTGGACGATTGACGGGGAGACTCCGGGACAAGCAGGGAACGACCACCCGACACTCATCCCTATGGGCACGTTCGAGTCGGCCGATGGCCACATGAACATTGCAGCCCCCAGTGGTCGAATCTGGGTTTCGTTCTGCAGGGCCATAGCTCGCGACGATCTGCTCGACGACGCCGACTACTCCGACCCGCCGGCCCGCTCGCGGAATCGGGATGCGCTGACCAGCGAAATCGCAGCCGTACTGGCCACGAAGACGACCAACGAATGGATCGCGATCCTCGACCAGCACGGAGTGCCGTGCGGACCGGTCCAGACGATCTCGGAGGCGTTCCAAGACGAACAGATCCAGCACCTCGGACTCACCCGCACGTACGAGCATCCCGAACTCGGCCACATCGATCTCATTCGAAACCCCGTCACGATGACCCGAAGCGTCGGGACGACCGCCCGACCCACCCCCGCTGCCGACGAACACACCGATGAGATCCTGACCGAGCTCGGAATCGATGAAGCAACCATCAAAGATCTCCGCGCAACGGGCGTAGTCCGCTGACCAACCGACACGAGAGGCACCACCATGACACTCACTGCATTCGCTCCCGAAACAGACGATCTCTTGATCGACGTCGCTGATTCGGTTGCCACATTCACCCTGAATCGGCCAGACCGGCTGAACGCCTTCAGCCCCGGAATGCTCGCCGGTCTCGCCGAAGGGCTCCGGCGAGCCGAGAAAGACTCCGACGTCAGGGCCATCGTTCTCACAGGGTCGGGACGCGGGTTCTGCGCCGGTGGCGACGTTCAGAATCAAAAGGCCCGGGCAACAGGCAACGCAGCTCGCGAAACATTCGAGGAGCACTTCGAGCGGTTGCACCACAGCCAACGGGCGACCTCGGTTGCGCTTCACAGGATCCCGAAGCCCACGATCGCCGCGATCAACGGTCCAGCAGCTGGCGCCGGCCTTTCCATCGCCCTCGCCTGCGACCTCCGCGTCGCCAAACGTTCGGCCAAGCTGACCACCGCCTTTGCCAAGGTCGGCTTCAGCGGCGATTACGGCGGTTCGTGGTTCCTGACCCAACTCGTCGGTCCGGCAAAGGCCCGCGAGCTCTACTTCCTTTCTGCAAAACTCACCGCCGAAGAAGCAGCGGCATTGGGCATCGTCAACAGAGTCCTCGACGATGACGACTTCGACGCGGGGGTAGCCGATTTCGTGTCACAGCTCGCGTCCGGACCTGGCCTTGCCTTCAGATACATGAAGGCCAACTTGAACCGGGCCCTCACCGACGACCTTGAGGAGTGCCTCGATCAGGAGGCGCTCGGCATGGTGCGGGCTGGTCGGTCCGATGATCACCGCGAGGGAGCGACGGCGTTCACCGAGAAACGACCACCCGTGTTCACCGGCAAGTAGAGGACGGATCGTGAACGACACGCTCGCCACCTTCGGCTATCCGATGAGCGCCCTGCGAGAGTACGAACACTGGGCCATCCTCCTTCGGCCGCACCAAGTGACGATGGGATCAATGGTCGTGTGCACGGTCGGGCGCGAGACGCGGATGGCTGACATGGCCTCGACAGCATTTGCCGAACTCGAACTGGTCTTCACCGGCGCCGAAGGTGCGCTTCGCGGAGCGTTCGGGGCCGAGAAGATCAACCACATGATGCTGATGATGGTCGACCCTCACGTGCATTGGCACCTGATCCCTCGCTACTCCGGGGCGCGTACCGTCGGTTCAACCACCATCGCCGACGAAGGCTGGCCAGCACTCCCAGATCTCGGGTCGGGTGTCCAGTTGCCAGACAGCGACAGAGCCGCTCTTCGAGCGACGTTGCTCGCGGCCTGGCCGGACGGGACGTGACACCGGCCACGCTCATCATCGACGTCGATCTCGAAGCGGTCGACCATCTCAGCGGTCGTTTGTGGGCTCTCGGCACCATCGGAGTTCAAGAACAGCAGAACACCGACGGCACGGCTCGCCTTCTGGCCGGGTTCGAAGACGAACGTGGCGCCGCGAATGCCCGGAAGGCGATCGGCGACGGCGTCGTCGAACTCGTGACGTCGGACGAGTGGCTCGACGCGTGGCAGGAGTTCGCCAACATCGCACGAGCCGGATCGCGGTTCGTCATCAGACCCTCCTGGCTCGAGTATGAAGTTGCGCCAGGCGAGGTCGTCCTTCATGTCGACCCCGGAAGAGCATTCGGCAGCGGATCGCATGCCACGACCCGCATGTGCCTCGAAACCCTCGAGGGGCTGCTCGAAGGAGACGAACGTGTGCTCGACGTCGGATGCGGAAGCGGACTGCTCTCCATCGGGGCAGCTCGAATCGGCGCCACCCGAGTCGATGCAGTCGACATCGATCCTCGGGCCCGAGTCGCGGCCATTGCCAATGCGGCCCGAAACGGCGTTTCATCGCTGGTGAATGTCAGAGACGAAGACCTCAGCGCGCTTTCCGGTGAGTATGACGTGATCGTCGCCAACATCCTGGCACCGACCCTGATCGAGCTCGCGCCGACACTCGCGGGTCTGCTGTCGCCGCGCGGCCGGATCGTGCTCTCGGGAATTCTCGACTCCCAGGTTTCAGAGGTCGTGAAGGCCCACGGGGAATTGGCCGAGTTGGCTCGAACCTCGGAGGACCAATGGGTCTGCGTCGTCGTCGGTCATCGATGACTCGGCTTGCCGCGCTTCTGATCGCCGCCACCATGATGGCTGCTGCGTGCGGTGCCGATGCCTCTGATGACCCGAGCGACCTCGCATCGGTCGTCGCCATCGCGACTGAAGGGTGTCAGCCGGTACAGGTCGGCACTGGCTCAATTGTCGGCGACGGCATCGTCCTCACCGCAGCACACGTTGTCGCAGGCGCTCGGTCGGTCGAAGTCGTCGCGAGAAGTGTCAGTTATGAAGCAATTCCTGTGGTCCTCGACACCGACATCGACATCGCCGTACTGCGCGTCGATGGGCTCGAAGCACCCGCTCTTCGGCTCTCTTCCCGACCGGTGAGATCGGTTGCTGCCATTGCGATCACCGACGAAAACACCCTCGTCCAAGCGCCCCTTCGTCATGTCGCGTGGGCAGTGACCACCGACATCCACCGCGATCATGAGGTCACGAAGCTCATGCTCGTACTTGATGTTCTGGTCGAGGTCGGCGACTCCGGTGCTGCGGTTCTCGACGGTGTCGGTGACGTCGTCGGGGTGATCGTGTCGGTCGCGCCGCAGCTCGGAATCTCATTCGCGCTGCATATTGAAGAGTTCGCGCACCTGCTCACTGACCTGCCCTCCGACCGCGCTCAACGTGGCTCGTGTTCACGATGAACGATCGGGGTCAAACGGGTATCATTCTCCCTCGGCTCGTGCCGTGAACCCGCAGCGCCGCCAATGCCACAGGAGTTCCGATGCGCCTCGACGACACCCCGACCGGACTCACGTTCGACGACGTTCTTCTCGTACCTCAGCGATCGTCGATCCGCTCGAGAAGCGACGTTGACATCAGGGCGAAGCTGAGTCGCAACATCACCCTCGACATTCCCATCGTCGCCGCGAATATGGACACTGTCTGCGAGTTCGAAATGGCGACGACGCTCGCCGAACTCGGCGGCATAGGCATCATCCACCGCTTCATGACAATCGAGGCCCACGCCGCACAGATCGCGAAGGTCAGTGACGCTGGCCTTCTTTGTGGCGGTGCTGTCGGCACCGATCACGACATGCTCGACAGAGCCAAGGCGCTGGTAGCAGCCGGAGCCAACGTGCTCGTGCTCGACATTGCCCATGGCCATGCCGATCATGCGATCGAGGGCACAGAGCGCCTGAAGGACGCCTTCAGTGACATCGACGTCATCGCCGGCAACGTGGCGACGCGCGAGGGTGCCGAAGACCTCATCGCCGCCGGTGCTGACGCCATCAAGGTCGGCGTCGGGCCAGGAGGTGTCTGCACGACGCGACTTGTTGCTGGGGTTGGAGTTCCGCAACTCACCGCCATCGACTCGGTCCGCGGCATCGACATCCCGCTCATCGCCGACGGCGGCATCAAGACATCTGGCGATATAGCCAAGGCGCTCGCCGCTGGCGGCGACACCGTCATGATCGGCAGCTTGCTTGCCGGCACGAAGGAGAGCCCGGGTGAAGTCGAGCAGGGGCCCCAGGGACTCCGGAAACGCGTCAGAGGCATGGCCAGCTTCGAGGCGATCGAGGCGAGAGCCGAACGCCAAGGTGAAGACATCGACGACGAGTACTTCGAGCAACGCGCCCCTGAGGGTGTCGAGGGAAGCGTCCCCTATCGCGGCGAGGCATCGAAGGTCATCTGGCAACTGATGGCGGGACTTCGCAGCGCCATGAGCTACACAAACGCTCGATCGATCGACGAGTTCCACGAGCTCGCGAAGTTCGTCAGGGTGTCGCCGTTGGGCTACCGAGAGAACACGCCTCACGCCACATGATCAGACGTTGAGGCCATCACAAGATCACCCCTAGCCGGCGGGTTCTGGCCGGGCGATGCTGCATGTCGGCCCACGCGAGCGCAAGGCGATCGACCGCGTCCAGCAGATCCTCGGCACAGTGGCCGAAGGGCACCCGAAGATGATCTCTGCCCCTGCCGTCAGGAGAACTGACGTCGCCGGGCGCAAGCCCGACCCCATGACGGGCGGCATAGGGGATGAATCGCCTGACATCTTCGACGGGCAGTCGGACCCAGAGACACAATCCCCCGTCCGGAACCTCGAAGCTCCACTCTGGGAGAAGATCGCGGAGTGCCGAGACGAGCGCGTCCCTTCGCTGCCTGAGCTCGACTCGACGATGGCTCGACAGCCCCTCGGCGAGCGGGAGGAGCCTCGTCGCCATCATCTGACTCGCAATGGGAGTTCCCAGGTCCATCAAGGCCTTGAGGCGGGCAAACCGATCGATCCTTTCGACGTCGGCCCTGATCCATCCCACTCGTAGGCCACCCCACAGCGACTTGCTCGTGGATCCAACGGACACCACGTTCGGCAGCGGTTCGCTCGGCGCTGCGCCCAACGGCAGCGGGACGGCGCCATCAATGGTGAGTTCGACGAGTGTTCGATCGTCGATGACCGTCGTGTCCCAGGTCGCTACGACCTCGGCCAGCGCGTGCCGTCGGTCGTCGGGAAAGATTGCTCCGGTCGGGTTGTGAACATTCGGCATCAGATAGACGACTTCGGGTTTCACGCGTTGAACCGCTCTGTCGAGCAACTCGACATCGACGCCATGGCTGTCGATGGGTGTGGTGTGAAGCCGCCCCCTCAGCGCCTTCACCAGTCCGATGATTCCTGGATAAGTCAGCTCTTCCACGACGCACAGATCGTTCGGTGCGAGGCTGGCCTGGACGGTGAGAGCAAGGGCTTGCTGGGCGCCATTCGTCACGAGGACCTCATCGGTCGTCGTGGCAAGACCAAGCCGCGACAAACGGGCCGCAATCGCCTCGCGGAGGGCCGGGTACCCGGCAGGGTGGTAACCGGATCCACTCAGCGCATCTTTCCACTCATCGGTCGGCAACACGAAGGAATCGGCCGGGAGGTCATCGACACCCATCCAGTACGCGCTTCGCAGATCGACCACCTCGTCGACAGGATGTTCATGATCGAGGAACCCGTCGAAGATGCCGCCGTGCTCTGGCACAGGATCGAAGACGTGCACGGCGTTTCGCTCGGATTCACCGGCGACAACGGTTCCGCTTCCCTGGCGGGTGACGAGCCGACCTCGCCGTCGAAGTTCGTCATAGGCGGCAACAACTGTTCCTCTGCTGACATGCAGGGAACCGGCAAGGCGACGCTCCGCCGGCAGTCGAGCACCCACCTCGATCCGTCCGGCGCGGATCAGTTCATCGAGGGCGCTCGCCAACGTGAGATACAGCGGACCCGTCTCGCTTCCCAAAGCGGCAAGTGCGCCCGCAATCGATTCCTCATCCATTTCCCTCACTCCTCACATGGATTGGCTGAACCGGCTGACTCACCCAGTTGGCCCTAGATTGGATCAGGTCCAATCATGCATGATGGTCTGGTCCACTTCAAGTCCCATCTAGAGGAACACCATGACCACATCCGCTTTCCTGACCCCCCAGCGCGACTCGAAAATAGATCTCGATTTCGACGAGACGTTCCGAAGGCTGCTCGAGGCATCGAACCTGGTTCAGCGCTTGCGCGAGATCAACGCAGAACCAGGTGTTCGCATCGAGGCGCAGCGCTGCCTGTTCAGCGCCAGAATCGATGCCAACCGAGCTCGTTCGCGCCATCGCTGAGGTCCCGAACAAGCAACCGGCCAGCGGGCGTACCCTGGGCTGGTGCTCGACCTCCTGAAACACCTCCCAGAGAGCGGAGACGAAGACGCTCTCCTCGAGGGATTTCTGTCCTACGTCGCCGAGGCCGGACTCGAGCTGTATTCGGCCCAGGAAGAAGCAATCCTCGAGATACTTGCCGGCAACAACGTGATCGTGAACACGCCGACGGGAAGCGGCAAGTCGCTGATCGCTCTCGCTGCACACTTTGCAGGGCTGGCGAGGGGTCAGCGGTCTTGGTACACCGCACCGATCAAGGCTCTCGTCAGCGAGAAGTTCTTCTCGCTGTGTCGCGACCTCGGTACCGATCGGGTGGCGATGATCACTGGCGATGCATCGGTGAACGCAGCCGCGCCAGTCGTGTGTTGCACCGCTGAGATACTCGCGAACGCAGCCCTCAGGGACGGCGAACTCGCCCCGGTCGACATCGTCGTCATGGACGAGTTCCACTACTACGGAGATCGCGACCGGGGATGGGCGTGGCAGGTTCCGCTGCTCGAATTGCCACAAGCTCAGATCATCGTGATGTCGGCCACACTCGGAGCGACCGACGATCTCGTCGAACAGATGACGGCGCTGAACGGCCGCGAGACAGCTCTCGTGTCGTCATCCGTACGGCCCGTGCCGCTCCGGTATCAGTACCGAGAAACGCCCATCCACGAGACGGTGGCCGACCTCATGGGCCTGGACCAGGCACCGGTCTACATCGTGCACTTCACTCAGAAGAACGCAACCGACGCGGCCCAGGCGCTGACCTCGGTCGACATCCTCAGCAAGGACGAGAAGGCAGCAATCAAGGAAGCCATCGGTGGGTTCAGTTTCGACAGCGTATTCGGCATCGACCTCAAGCGGTTCGTGTCCGCAGGAATCGGTGTCCACCACGCCGGCCTGCTGCCGAAATATCGACTGCTCGTCGAAAAACTCGCTCAGCAGGGCCTGCTGAAGGTCATTTGCGGCACGGACACACTCGGTGTCGGGGTGAACGTACCGATCAGGACCGTTCTGTTCACGCAGCTCTGCAAATGGGACGGCATGCGAACCCGCGTACTGAGCAACCGCGACTTTCAACAGATCGCCGGGAGAGCAGGACGAAAGGGCTTCGACGACGTCGGCTACGTGTGGTGCCAGGCACCCGGCCACGTCATCGAGAACAACAAGCTGCGCGACAAGGAACTCGCAGACCCGAAGAAGAAAAAGAAGTTCCCCCGCAAGAAACCGCCAGAGCGAGGTTACGTCCACTGGGACGCAAACACCTTCGAGAAGATGGCCAACGGGGACCCGGAAGCACTGGGCTCACGGTTCAACGTGAGCCACTCGATGCTCCTCCACCTCCTCGACCGTCCAGGCGATGGGTGTGCGGCGGCTCGGAGCGTCCTGGTCAGCAACCACGACACACGTGATCGCCAGCGTCGTCACATCCGTCAGGCCATCGGCATGTACCGGTCCCTCATCGACGCCGGGATCATCGAAGTGCTTCGCAGCCCCGACGAGTACGACCGCATGGTGAGGGTCAACGTCGATCTTCAGAACGAGTTCGCGCTGAACCAGCCGCTCTCGCTCTTTGCCGTCGAGGCGTTGGATCTTCTCGATCAGGACGACCCAGATCACCCGCTGGATACGTTGACCATTGTCGAGTCGGTGCTGGAAAGCCCAGGAGTCGTTCTCGCCAGGCAGCTCGATCACGAGAAGACCGAGCTCATCACTGCGCTGAAGGCCGACGGCGTCGAGTACGACGAGCGGATGGAGCGTCTCGACGAGGTGACGTGGCCTCAACCGCTACGCGAGATGCTGTGGAACGCATTCAACGCATGGTCCACACATCATCCATGGGTCGGAGGCGAAACCGTCCGGCCGAAGTCGATTACCCGCGATCTCTTCGAGCGGGCGATGACCTTTCGGGAGTACGTCACCTTCTACGGCCTGAAGGGCGCAGAGGGAGTCCTCTTGCGGTACCTCTCCGATACCTACAAGGCAATGCTGCAGACGATTCCTGCAGACGGGCGTTCCGAGCAGGTCACCGACATCATCGAGTGGCTGGGAGCATTGGTCCGCCACACCGACTCGAGCCTCATCGATGAGTGGGAAAAGATGACGGCGCCACAGATCGACGTCGAGGACGAAGAGATCAGGCCCCCGGCGCCGGTCGACATCACCACGAACCGCAGGGCGTTCCGAGTGATGGTCCGCAATGAGGTGTTCCGCTGGGTGAAGCTGCTCGCCATGCAGCAGCACCACTCACTGAGCGATCTACTGCGGTCCGGTGCAGGCGGGTGGAGCGCAGACGATCTTGACGAAGCCCTCGTCGACTACTGGAACGACTTCGACACGATGCTCGTCGACAACATCGCCCGCAGCGGCGAACACTTCGTGCTCACTGAAGACGGAGACCGATGGCCGATCACCCAGGTCATCGTCGACCCCGAGGAGTTCCACGAGTGGCGGATCGAAGCCCACGTGGACATCGGCGCGAGCATCGGGGCAGACAGACCAGTGGTCGTGCTCGACGCCATTCGACGGCTCTGACCTGGCTCAGAGACTACCGGGAGCCGGTGCGGTAATTTGGCGCTTCCTTGGTGATGATGATGTCGTGCGGGTGGCTCTCGCGAAGCGCCGCACCAGTGATTCGAACGAACTCGGTATTCAGCCGCATGGTGTTGATGTCGACGGCACCGCAGTAACCCATTGCCTGCCGAAGTCCTCCAACGAGTTGGTGCACGACGTTGTCGAGCGGGCCTTTGTAGGCGACGCGCCCCTCGATCCCCTCCGGGATCAAGGTCGATTCGTCGGAGCCTTCCTGAAAATACCTGTCCTTCGAGAACGAACGACCCTTCATGGCGCCGATCGAACCCATGCCCCGATACTCCTTGAATCGCTCACCCTGATAGAGCACGACTTCACCGGGGCTCTCGTCGACACCTGCCAGCAGACCACCGACCATCGCAGCCTCAGCGCCGGCGGCAATGGCCTTGGCGAGATCGCCGGAGAACTGCATACCACCATCCGCGATGACGGGAACGTCATGGCCGGCTGCGGCTTGGGCACAATCGAACACAGCGCTGATCTGAGGAACACCGACGCCGGCAACAACCCGTGTGGTGCAAATGGAGCCGGGGCCGATCCCGACCTTCACCGCAGCCGCTCCAGCCCGGATCAGCGCCTCTGTGGCCGCGCCAGTCGCCACGTTGCCGGCAACGAACTCGACATCGAAGTTCGCGGTGGCCTTTGCAACCGTGTCGATGACGTCGCGACTGTGTCCGTGCGACGTGTCGACCACCACCGCATCAACACCTCGTTCGACCAGCGCCTCGATGCGCTCGAACGTGTCACCGCCCGCCCCGACGGCGGCTGCCACCCGGAGGCGACCCTGGTCATCCTTGGTGGCGTCGGGGTACTTGACCTTCTTCTCGATGTCCTTGACGGTGATGAGGCCCATGAGGCGCCCATCGTCGGCGACGATTGGCAACTTCTCGATGCGGTGACGGCCGAGAATGTCCTGCGCCTGCTCGAGGTTGGTGCCAACTGGACCCGTCACAAGATCTTGAGAGGTCATCACCTCGGAGATAGGCCGTGACATGTCGGTCTCGAAGCGCATGTCACGGTTGGTGAGAATACCAACGAGTCGCCCAGCCGCATCAGTGATCGGGACACCGGAGATCCTGAACCGAGCCATCAACGCCTCGGCGTCAGCCAACAGATCGGAGGGCTGAAGCGTGAACGGCTCCACGATCATCCCCGACTCGCTCCGTTTGACCTTGTCGACTTCGCCCGCCTGATCCTCGATCGAGAGATTCCGGTGGATGACACCGATGCCGCCAAACCGAGCCATCGCAATAGCGAGCCTGGCCTCGGTGACCGTGTCCATCGCCGCGGAGATCAACGGCACGGCGAGGCGGATACCCCGGGTGAACCGCGTCGACGTGTCGGCTTCGCTCGGCAGGAAATCGGAAGCAGCCGGGACCAGCAGAACATCGTCGAAGGTGAGTCCCTCATTGCCGAACTTGGCGTCAACTGAAGGGAACTCTCTGGCCGGGGGGTGCACTGAGGAGTCCATAGGTCATTAAACCATACGTTGCACATGGGGACTACAAGCCTGTGATTTCCCAAGGTCACGTCCTCCTCTCGTAGCGCGATGTGATGTGATGTCGAGATGATCTCCTTCGATCTCGACACGATCCGAATTCTGCTGCACCTTCTGGGTGTCGCCGTCTGGCTCGGTGGTCAAATCGTGCTTGCAGCGCTGGTTCCTGTGCTGCGATCTATCGGCGAAGATGCTCCCCGTCTGGCGGCGAGAAGGTTCGGACAAGTGGCATGGCCATTCTTCGCGCTGGTCGTCGTCACCGGCTTCTGGAACGTGGCCGAAGTCGACCCAGGATCGGTGTCAGCCGGCTACAACGCTGTACTCGGTATCAAGCTGCTGCTCGTCGCCATCTCCGGAGTCGCAGCATTCGTCCACACTGCGACTGACAACAAAATGGTGCGCGGCATCACGGGCGGAGGCGGTGCGGTCGCTGCCTTCGGAGCGTTTCTCTGCGGCGTCATGATGGTCAGCTGAAGTCGGCGGCGCTGGCCGATCGGCAAGGAGCAGATCTAGAATGGGCTGACACACCGATCGAGGATCACATGCGAAAAAACATCGACGCCGGCGAACTCGCCAGAGACTCGAGATTCGAACGCAGGTCAGCGGTTGAACGCGTCAGTGACATCAGAAACTTCAACACCGAGACCAGGCGCATGGACAGCCAGGCGATCGATCTCGAAGAACGAGCACGACGCCAGATGCACGGCATTTTCGTCGGCGAAATCCAAGCCCTCGAAGGCGCAGGACGCACCGCCTTCGATTTCGGGACCGACGAAGTTCCTTTCGAGCTGAAACTCGACATGGCTCGCCAATGCTGGGACGAAGCCCGCCACTGCGAAATCGCCGTCGTCCTCAACGAACACATGGGTTGCGAAATCGGCGAGCACACCGAGTTCACGACGCTGTTCGAAGCCGCCTGCCATGACGACCCCGTCTTCCGTCTGTGCGGCGTGAACCGAGCGCTCGAAGGGCTTGCCATCGACGTCTTCTCGAACATGCGTGACCTTGGCGAGGACATGGCCGATCCGGTCATGTACTTCTGTGAGGACTGGATGCTCGCCGACGAGGTCACCCACGTGAAGATGGGCTCGAGGTGGCTCCGCGAAGTCACCGAAGACGACCCCGACCGCCGCGCGGCAGCGCTCGAATTCCAGAAGATCGTCGACCGCGTGTTCTCGCTCGGCGGTCAGCGCGGCGAGACCCCGGAATCCGCGATCAAGCTGGCCCGACAGTTCCGTGAGATGGCTGGCTTCACCACCGACGAGATCGACGAAATCGCGGACATCGCGGCCGATGAGGCCAAACGGCTCGCCGAGATGCGAGAAGCCGTCGGCATCTAACTCTCTGCCTCGAGCCACATGTGAACGCTGACGGTGTCCGACACCGTCATTTCTTCGCCGCGGCTTGGTTTGAGCGGCGTTGATCTCCGAGAGCGGCAAGTTCCGCTCTGTTCGAGTCGTCGACGAGCATGTAGTTGGCCCTCCACTCTTCAGTGGGCCACTCGTAGTCGCTCTTCACGGTGGTTCGAGGCCATGAGGCCCTGTCGATCACGTCCAGGGCAAGGTCGAGTGTGGCTCGCTGAATCTCGCCATCGCCAGGGGAGCCGAACGGGTTGCCGAGCGGCACATCACTGAACACGAATCGGGGAACGCCGCATTCTTCGACGATGTCTCTGGCGGAACCGACGATGACGGTGGCGATACCTTCGGCTTCGAGTGCTCGTGCGGTCAGACTCACGGTCTGATGACACACGGGTCACAAGGGAACCAGGATGACGGCGTCGACACCGTCTTCCTTGCACCACTGCACCACGTCAGGTGCATCGATCTCCTTGGTCCGACGTTGGCTGTAATCCGTCGGAACTCCGTAGAAACGAGATGAGACCGCGCCGATGACGCCGGCTTCAACGGCGTCGTGGAGGTGAGCAATGGGAAGGAACGAACCTACATCGTCAGTGGTCGTGGCGTCGTGGTCCCACGACAGATCGTTGGTGTACATCGCCTCTGGCTGCGTAGTCGCGTCGGACGCGTACGATCGCTTCTTCCCGCCAGCGCTCTCGGAGGAGCCCGCAACTCGCATCATCGACGACGTCGTCACGAATGCCACAGTGCTGTCCGAGAGTGGCTTCCCGAGTCGGGCGAACGGAACATCCGAGTACTGCGCCCACCGGTAGGGGTGGGCGTACCCGTGGGCTGCGTAGTATTCGCGACTCTTGTCGATGTAGCTCACGTAGGTCCGGTACGCGATGCGGCTGCCACGCTCTGTGCCCGTCACGGGTTCAAACTTGTCGATCGGGGGACACTGGAGGTCACGGTAGACGGTCGAGACTCGGTTGTGCCACTTCACCATCGCTGTGAGAAGGTTCCTCGATGTCTGAGTACGACCAAGCAGCAATTCAGGTCAGACCAGCAGCGACGGTGATGCTCGTTCGCCAGCGAGCCGAGGTCGAAGTGCTGATGCTTCGACGAAATGCAAGGTCGGTGTTCGTCGGGGACATGTGGGTCTTTCCTGGCGGTGCAGTCGACGAAGCTGACCGCGACGACACTCTGTACGAGCGGCTCCGTGGAGTCGACCTCGACGCAGCCAGAGGGCGACTCGAACTCGACGACGCTCCCGCTTACTGGATAGCAACCATCAGGGAGACTTTCGAGGAGGCTGGCGTGCTGGTAGCACTCGAAGACGACAACACAGCCGTGGACTCCACCCGGGTGGCATCGGGTGAGTTCACCAGTTGGCGTGACGATCTGAACTCAGGCCAGGCAACAATGCGGTCGTTCCTCGACGACACGGGCCTACTCCTCGACGGGAGTCGTCTGGCCTATGTGGCGAGGTTCATCACACCTGTTGGCCCCCCTCGCCGCTATGACGCTCGGTTCTTCTTGGCCCATGCCCCCGAGGATCAGATGGCGTCGGTCGACAACGACGAGGCCGTCGGCCACGAATGGGTGCCACCAGCCGTTGCCATCGCCAGAGAACAGTCTGGTGAGATGGAGATGATGACGCCTACGTTGGCGTGCCTGCGCAGACTCGCGGCCTACGAGACCGCACACGATGCGCTTGACGCAGCCTGGTCGGGGACTGCCGAGACTCGGCTCCGCATCAACCTCGATGAGCGTGGCATCCGCCGTATCGCCTTCAGAGGCGACGAAGGCTACGAAGCCGCCAGCGACTCCGAGTTCGGCTGGATCGGCATCTGACCGCAGTGGACATCGGGTCGAGGTTTTCCGGTGAACGAGATGCGGCATCCATGGCCCTTGCGCTGGGATGGACCGGCTCGGAGTGACATGCGTTCCTCTGAGGGAGCCGGTCAGGTCGGATGGAATCGCAGAAGGGCGGCGTCTTCATCGGGGACGATGTCGAACGTTGCACTCACCCGTTGTCCGATGGCGAGGGTCTCGAGATCGGCATCAACGATGTTGGACAGCACTCGAGGTCCCTCGTCGAGTTCGACGTATGCCAGCACGTACGGCGAAGAGTCTCTGTACACGCCTTGACCACGTCGGGTGATGGTGAAGCTGTATATCTCGCCGTCTCCGTCAGAGTCGGTCCACACGATGTTGCGCGATGAACAGTCGGGGCAGAACGGCCTCGGGTACCAGTGAACCAACCCGCAGTCGGTGCAGGTTGGAAGCACGAGCCTGCCTTCGGCGGCAGCCGACCAGTAGACGGCGATGGCAGGATCGATCGGCGGCTTCGGTGTCGGAAGATTCGACATCAACCCTCTCCCCTTCCGAGAACCAGCGTTGCGCTACCCATTCGTGTCGCGATGGAGCCACCCGTCCCGTGAGCCACAGCGAGCTCACAGTCAGGAACCTGAACCGCCGCGTGGGCCTCACCCCTGAGTTGGCGCACGGCCTCGACGACCTTGGTCATTCCGCCGCGGTTGGCAGGGTGGTTGTTGCACAGCCCTCCGCCGTCGGTGTTGAACGGCAGTCGGCCGTGTGGTGCAACAAGCCCGCCTTCTGACACGAAGACTCCGCCCTGGCCTTTGGCGCAGAAACCGAGATCTTCGATGGTCTCCAGGACAGTGATCGTGAACGAGTCGTAAATCGATGCGTAGTCGATGTCGGCGGGCGTCACCCCTGCCTCGGCGAAGGCACGAGGACCTGAGGCCGACGCTCCGGTGTGAGTGAGGTCGATCCGGCCGGCGTCGAGATGTTTCAAGGCCTCGCCGTGACCAAGCACGGGAATCGTGTGACGTGCGAGATCCTTGGCGATGTCGGGGTGCACCACCACGAGGGCTCCTCCGCCATCAGTGATCACGCAGCTGTCGAGCCTGTGCAGAGGATCGCTGACCAGCGGCGACTCGACCACTTCCTCGATCGTCACCGGGTTCGGCAGGAACGCTCTCGGGTTGTGTTGAGCGTGAAGCGACGCCGCGACCTTGATCTCGGCCAACTGTTCTGAAGTGGTACCGAACTCGTACATGTGACGCTGCGCCGCGAGGGCATAGAGTCCGAGGACAGAAGTTCCATAGACAGTTTCGAACCCGAACTCGGGCGCAGTCGACACGTTCCCGGACCCGCCGGGTCTTCGTCCCCCGGTCCGTGGCTTTCCTGCCAACGTGATGAGCGCGACCCGACACTTGCCAGCAGCAATGGCTGCCGCGGCGTGACCGACGTGAATCAGGTACGACGACCCGCCCGTCTCGGTCGTGTCGGTGTACGACACGTTGTCGATGCCGAGATACTCGGCGAACGAGATGCCACCGAAACCAGGAGCATCTCCGGCACAGAAGTACGCGTCGACGTCGCCAACGGTCAGGCCGGCGTCGGCGAGCGCACCGATGGCAACCTCGGCGTGAATCAGCGCCAGACTCGTGTCTGGCAGATGGCGGCCAGGGTGTTCGTACACCCCTGCGATGTGCGCGGCGCCTCGTATCGACATCCATCCTCCCCGGATCTCAGACAGGCAAGTGAACCTTGTTCGGACGCCTGGCGCCAACTGGATCATTCAATCGACACGAACGGCCAGGGCTAGCTTCTTGACGATGTTGAACGAAGACGTGCTCGGTTCCGATGTCGGAAAGGTCCTTGAGAACATCAGGGCAGTGACTCCTGCGTGGCGCGATCGGGCTCACGCGGCCGAAGTCGCCGGCGCGATCGCTCCCGAAACCGCTGACGAGGTCAGTGCAACCGGGGCGATTCAACTTCTCCAACCCGCGAATTTCGGTGGTCTCGAAGCTGGGATGGTGGCCCACTCGTACGCGATGTCGGTGATCGGTGAGGCATGCATGTCGACGGCTTGGTGTGCCGGTGTCTGGGGAGCCCACAACTGGATGCTCGCCCACTTTGCCGAATCGAGTCAGGCCACGATCTGGGGTGCAGATCCGACGGTACGAACGTCGGCGTCAATTCTTCCGACCACGCCGATGCAGACCGACGAGGAAGGCAACGTCCTGGTGAAGGGACGATTCAACTTCACCTCCGGCTGTGATCACGCGCACTGGTTCGGGGCAGGAGGACTCCTCCATGCCGCCAGTACACCAAATCCGATCATCACCATGTTCCCCGCCGAACACAGCCTGATCGACCACAGCAGCTGGGACGTCGCCGGACTTGCCGGCACCGGCAGCAAGGACGTCGTCGTCGACGAGCCGATCGTCGTACCGATGGAGATGACGATCTCTTACATTGACACGCTCACGCGGTCAACTCCCGGACTTGTGGTGAACAGTTCATCGATCTACCGCTCTCCATTCCGGCCGGCCGCCGCTCTGGTCCTAGCAGGACCAGCCGTTGGGGCGGCCAGAGGAGCAGTGGCGAGATTCGTCGAGATGAGCGCATCGAAGACCGGGCCCGGCATCGGGGCCCGTATCGCCTCGGCATCGTCGCTGGCCGACGCGGCCGAGACGGTACTGCTCCATGCTGCGGCCGACCTCGACTACCTCGGAACGGTCGACGCGCCGACCCGTGTGCAAGCCGCTCGGATCTATCGAGACACAGCCCAAGCCGTGCGCCTCGCAGCTGCAGCCGTCGACGTCGTGTTCGAGGCGGCCGGCGGAGCTGCTCTTCGGCGCAGCGAGCCCATCCAACGCGCATGGCGCGACGTCACTGCATCAAGGAACCACCGTGTCCTGAGCTGGGACCCAGCCGCTGACGAGTTCGGCTCGGCAGTACTCGAGATGTATCGGACTCAGTCCACGCCATAGACCGATCAGAGTCCTGGTATCGGCTCATCTGATCTCGTTTCGAGTCCCACACGGCCGCGCCACATCGGCGACGAAATGGAGAAGCGCTCTCTACCTCCAGGACGGTTCGTCGATTCTGGGAGCACACAGTCCAGCTACGTTGAGCCGGTGGAACTCGCGAAACGCCAACTCGACGTCGGCACCATGGTCCGCGACTGGGACGCCGCTGAACTCTTCTGGCGAGAGGAGATCGGCATCGAATACGAGAAGTTCGAGAAGATCGGGGGCGGCGTCCGTCAACACCGATTCGGCGCGAACGGGACGGTGGTGAAGGTCAATCACTCCCGCAACCAGCTGGCCATCGACCCGACAATTCACCGCCGACTTCGCATCGCGTCCGATGGTGTCGATGAGCCGGCCATCGTTCACGACCCCGAGGGAGTCGCCGTCGAACTCGTTCCGCGCGGATTCGACGATGTCACGGGAGTGGAGATCATCAACGCAACGGCCACATCGTCTGAGATCAGCCGCTTCTGGGTCGATGGCGTCGGCGCGGAGGAAGTCGGCTTCAACCGGTTCTTGGTCGGTGACTCGCTGGTCCGCTGCATTCACATCGCTGAGACCATCGCACCCACTGTCCGCAGTGCCGCAGGATTCAGGTACCTCACCGTTCAGGTCATGGATGTCGACCGCGAGTACGCCCGACTGCTCGAACTCGGCTTCACCGGCGAACGTCCGCCAGTGTCGCTCGGCACTACGGCTCGAATCTCGTTCGTTCGCGATCCCGATGGCGGCTACCTCGAAGTCTCGCAACGAGCAGAGTTCACCGGCGACTCGATCCCCGAAGAGTGAAACACCCGACTCAACCAGCCGGTTTGCATGGTGGAACGACTGCCGCCAGCCTCAGCGAGACGAGATTTCGATGCGGTACGTCGAACCGTCAGTCAATGTTCCGACAAGATCACCGATGACCGTCGGTCGGGTCGGACACCTGTGGAGTGATCTGTTCGTTACCGTCGCCGAAATTGTCGTCCCATCGGTCGTGACAACTGCAGTCCACGCACCAACGCCCACGAACGCCCCGTCAGCGAAGGCTGCGGCAGGTGCTTGGAGTCCGAATATCGAATGATCCAGCAGGACCGAGACCTGGAAACCCTCGTTTCGCACGAGTCGGCACGTCGAACCGCCCGCACCGAGGTGACTGGTGCTGGCGATGGCGAGGTCGGCGGGGTTTGTGATGCCGGGTACGGTGATGGTTGTGGTGGCGGTGGTGCCGAACCAGTGGATGTTGGTGGTTTCGTCGATGAGTGCGTATCCGCCGTTGCGGTCGTCGGCGGCGCCGAT
>JABABU010000026.1 GCA_014238065.1 Actinomycetota bacterium | reverse complement strand
TTGCAGGCGCAGCCCTCGGTGGCCGCATCGGCGGACTCTTCGACTCGATTCTGTAGTCGACCCTGACGCTCCGTCCACGACGGAGACGCCATCATTGATCGTGATCAATTTGAGGCCATGCCGCCTCAGATCACAAAAACGCATCGGCGCCGCCTCTTGGGCGGCGTCGCTCGTGATTTTGCGGTGGAGTCGACGGTGACGAGCCGTATCTGTGGTGTACGTCAAGGTGACGGCACGACCCCCGGCCGTCAAGGCGCGGCGCGTTGGCTCATGCCGGTGAGGCTGCGGAATGTCGCGGCTTCTTCTGGGTCGTAGGGACTTCCGTCGGGGCGAAGTAACTCGTGGAACCACGGTTCATTGTCGTCGACGGGCTCGGTCCATGACCGCCAGGGGAATCGGGTCTGCGTCCTGCCGTCCACCAGGCCCCAGTTGATCGCTCCGACCCGTCTGGAGGAGAACACGTCGAGAAGCCCAACCGTCGACCCGACTGTTCTGGCCAGCCACTCTGTACACACCAGGGGCCGGCCGTGAACCGACAACGCGTCGATAACTTCGATGAGTGCCACGCGAGGTTCGTAGCAGTGGAACGTGATGATGTCGCTTCGATCGAGTGTCAACGTGTTCAGCTCGCTCGCCAGCGGAATGTGGTCGGTCCCGTATTCCCAGACGCCGGTGGTGAGTGGCTGGCAGGGATCAATATCTCTGGCCCAATCGAACACCGTGTCGAGTAGTGCTGTCGCAGCAGCACTCTTCTCATCCCGCGAGCCTGCCTTGAGCGTTATGGCATCCATCTGGTCCGGCTCGTTGAACAGATCCCAAGCAAGTACGCGTTGATCGTCGCCGAACCTGGTGAGGACAGCTGAGACGTACGGGAGGAGCGTCGGCCAACTGGACGGGTCGAACAGCTTTCTGCTCCCTGGACTCTGGAGCCAGATGGAGTTGTGAAGTCGCTGAACGGGCTCGGGTTGTCGCCCGAGTCGAGGGCTCGGGCGCCACACACCGTCGAACAGCACGGGGATCATCCTGATCCCGTGCCCATCAGCAATGTCGAGCACCACATCTATCCGTTCGAGAAAGGCCTGGCCGTCCGCTTCGAACAACAAGTCATGCAGATAGACGCGAATCGTGTTCATACCGAGACCGGCCGCCCATGAAAGCTCACGGTCGATCGTCGAAGGGTCGAACGTCTCGGACTGCCACATCTCGAGCTGATTGCCCGCGCTCGACGGAGTGAAGTTGCAGCCGACCAGCCACCCGACCTCGATCGCCCATTCGTCGGTCCTCTTTCTCGACCAACGCTCTGCGGTCATGATCGGATCGCTGGTAGGTGTTTCCGGATGAATGGCACGAGCAGTTCGGGGACTGATTCGAGAGTCGAGGTCACGTGGTCGTCACCAGCTTCGGTACTCATGGGAGGCCCTTTCGAGCAGGAGATATCCGGCAGGTCAGGCTAACTAGCGGCGGGTGCGCGTAGAAAGTCGAGACAACCGCTGCCGGGGCGCCCTGTGAAGTCCCCAAGTGTGCAGTGAAGAAACACCAGGCTCGCAGGTCAGAGACCCAACCACCACTTGCGTTCAAGAACGTGGCCTCAGTCCTGAGCTGATCGAAGCCGGGAGAGCTATCGTTTCGCTTCGGTGCAGGGTCGTCGCCGTGATGAAGGTGACGTGTCGTCAGGAGGCAGCACACTTGGGGCACAAGCCGACGACTCTTCGCGACCGCCTCGGCGCCCTACTGGGCTTGCTGACCATCAGCGACGAGGACTATCACGCCTTCATGGGGAGCTACGGCGAGCTGTTCGTCGGCTCACCCGAAAACCCGAAGGCTGACCACGACGCCGGTGTGCCCCCGACCGGATACGTCCAGGGCAGCAGTGACGAACTTCAAGCCCTGTACAAGGTCATCCATCTGCTGTGCACCCTTGGCTCTGTCGAAAAGATGTACATGCCGCCGGAGATCGACCCCGACCGGTCGGTGCTGCAAAACCAGATCTTGTTCGAACGGATCATGGCCGACGACCTCCAACTCCAACCGGGCCAGAAGGTGCTCGACCTGGGGTGTGGCTGCGGTGCCATCGCCGAACATGTGGCCGACCTCACCGGGGCGACGCCCTACGGCATCAACCTCGACAAATCTCAGATCGACAAGGCCCACAAGAACCCGAACCTGCCAGCCGCCAACTTCACCGTCGGCGACTTCAACCAGCCGTTCCGGTTCGATGACACCACGTTCGATGCCGTGTTCGCTGTCCAACCCATGACCTATGTCAGCGATCACGCCTTCACGTTCGCGGAGGTCATGAGGGTGTTGAAGCCCGGCGGGAGGTTTGTCATCAACGACGTCGCGGCGCTCGACGCCTACGACCGTGACAACGAACACCACCGCACACTCATCCAACAAACCCGCGAACTCACCGTGTTCGGGGGGTTCTGGTACTACGAATACTGGGAGGACGCCTACCGCAGCGCCGGGTTCGAGCTGGTGTCGTCAGTCGGGCGAAGCGCGGTGGGAATGATCAAGAAAGAGGTCGCCCTCTTCAGTCGCTACGAAAAAATCTTCAAGGTGCTGGCCAAGATGCGGCTGATACCGAAAAAGACCGACGCGTTGCTGCAGCGGCTCAACAAGAACAGCGCGTCCTACATCGCAGCAGAGGAAGCTGAACTGCTCACCCTCAACTGGCACTGCGTGGGCCAGAAACCCGGCTAGCGAATCGGCTCTGTAACCACTGGTGAATGTTGAAGCCGGTGGGCAGATGGTCTTACTCGAATCTCGAAGGGGCTGTCGTGCTCGCTACCAGCCGACCCGACCGTCAACCATTTCGCGGATCAGGTCGGCATGACCGTTGTGGCGGGCGTACTCCTCGATCATGTGCAGATAGATCCACCGCAGTGAACACGGTTCCCCTCGGTGAAGACCGGTGTCGTCAAGACTGCGTGAAGCCACCTCTTTCCTGCTGAAGTCGCACTCGGCGTGCCAGATGTTGAGGTCGTCCTCCCATCTCGCTTCGTCCAGCGGGACCATCTCGGCGTCTTCGGAGTCGCCGAAGATGTAGGGGGCATCAGTATCACCGGCCAAGACACCTCGGAACCAGTTCCGCTCGACCTCGGCCATATGACGAATCAGGCCGTGTAGTGAGAGTTTCGAGGTACCGACCGGTCGCGCTTTTCGGCTGGCGCCGTCCAAGCCCTCACACTTCAACAGCAACGTCATGCGGTGGAATTCGAGCCACCGTTCCAGCATCTCGCGTTCGGGGAGAAGAAACTCCGGTTCCTTGCGACGTCCGTCTTCGAGGTCTTCGATCATGGCTCATTGTCGCGTACTCCGACGCACGCACGCCCGTCTTCTGGCGCCGTCAGATGATGCTCGTGAACGCTGGGAACCTTGTCGCGATGAACCGCAGTCGTTCTCTGCGACGATCCGCGACATCAAGGGTCACGCCGACAGTCTCTCGCTGATCGGTGGGGTCAGCTGTGGGACAGGATCTGGCCGAGTTTCGCGGCGTCGATGTTGCCACCCGAGACGATGCATACGATCTTGCCGATCCCAGCGTCGCCGTTGAGCGCGCACGCGACGGGGGTGGCTCCTGCCCCCTCGGAGACAACACGATTCCGAACTGCCAGCGTCCGCACGGCCGTGGTCACGTCATCAAGCGAAGCGACGAGCGATCCTGCCAGCAGCTTCTGCACGAGCGGCCACATGTCATCGAGGACCCGGCTCGACCCGATGCCATCGACGAAAGTCGGGACATATTCGACACCGACCGGTTCGCCTGCGAGGAACGCTGCTGCTGCTGGTGCGGCTGTCTCGACTTCTGCTGCATACACCGGGATGTTCGGGGCGAGATGCCCCAGCGCGGACGCGATGCCGCAACTCAGTCCGCCGCCGCCATAGGGCACCACCACGGCATCGACATCGGGAAGGTCTTCGACGATCTCCATGCCGATCGTTCCATTGCCGGCCATGACAGCCCTGTCGCTCACCGGATGGATGAATGCGCCACGCTGGCCTGGGTGCCGGCGGGTGACGATGATCTGCCACCACTCGTCAAAGGTCACCTTCGAGATGGTGGCGCCCAACCGTTCGAGGGCATCAAGCTTGGCGGCAGGAGCATGATCGGGTACGACCACAGAGCATGCAATTCCCATCCGTCGTGCGTTCCAGGCAACGCCTTGGGCCATGTTTCCCGCACTGGCGGTCCAGGCACCGATGGCCAGCGCTTCGGGGTCTGCGACGGCCATGGCGTTGGCCGCACCGCGGATCTTGAACGCGCCGATGGTTTGGAGGTTCTCGAGCTTCAAGTAGATCTCTATGGGCCCAGTGTCGACGTTGAGGCGGACGAGCGGTGTTCTGAGGATCTGAGTCTCGATTCGTCGGCGTGCCGCTTCGATCTCGGTGAACGGAATCGGGTCCATGTCCTAACCCTTCTGCCCGACGACGATCGCGCCCATGCGGCTGACGTTTCCGGTGGTCCCGCAGGACTTCATTTCATCGGGGGTCTCTTCGAGCGGGGTGGTCGGGTGGGACTCGTCCACCAGGTACATGTCGAGAAGGTTCATCTCGAACGTAGAAACACGAAGTCCGGTGCGACTGAACTCTCGATGGTCCATGGCGCCGGACCCTAGCCAATCCGGCACATGTCGAGTTGGGTCCGCGATACCGAAGGTCAGAGCCTTTGTTCATCCGAGCTGTATATACGTTGAAAATCCAACTCGCGAGGCTCGGTTCCAAAGCATGAATCGACGTGGTATCTCGCCCGCGCTGTATGAGACCCACAGCTAGGACCACGAGTCTCATGAGGTCAAAAAGGCCTGGTCAATAGCAATGGCGGGGAGCGTCCCACCTCGGTGTCAGACTGCTCGACATGGCATTTGGTCAACAGTCAGGTCCGCCGGCGGGTCACCGTCAGGTCAAGGAACTCACCGAGCTTCTCGAAGCTGCTGGGTTCTCCGATTTTCGCGACGCGCGGGGCGCGATGGGATTCACTCAGCGTCAAGCCGGTGGCAAGTTCACCACCGGTGAGGCCGACGAGTTCATCGAACGCCTCACGGCTGCGGCTGAAGTCGGCCAGGTGCCTTCAGCGACCATGTCGGCACCAGCGCTGAAGACCAGCAAAGACACAGCGCTTCAGAAGATTTCGAGCCAACGGCTTGCCGCCGAACTCCAGAGCCGTGGTTGGGCCGTGATCGAGCCCTAGTTCGGTTTCCGAACCAATGTCTGCTACTCGCGGTGTCACGATGAGGTAACGCAGCCGAGGGACACCCCGCCGTGTTGGATCTGATCGACTGATTGCGTCACGAGGCGCAGACGAACAAGATGGTGCCATGCCGAAGGCGCTCACCGAAGCACAGATCGATTGCTATCGCGAGAACGGTTTCGTCACTCCCTTTCATGCGTTGACCACCGATGAAGCGGCAGCAGCGAGAACCAAGCTCGAGGCTCATGAGGCCCATATGGGAAGCACGCTCGGTCCGCTGCACCGCTCGAAGTCGCACCTGCTGTTCACCTGGGTCGACGAGATCATGCGCCACAGCCCGCTTCTCGACGCCGTCGAGGACCTGATCGGGCCGAACATCCTGTGCTGGAACACCATCTTCTGGATCAAGGAGCCTCGAACCGAGAGCTATGTGGGTTGGCACCAGGATCTGCAGTATTGGGGTCTCGACAATGACGAACTCGTCAGCGTGTGGGTGGCGCTTTCGCCGGCGACCGAGGACAGCGGATGTATGAGCGTCATCCCTGGGAGTCATCGTGAGCTCCTCGATCACGACGAGACGTACCACGCGAACAACCTGCTGACGCGGGGCCAGGAGCTCAAGATCGACGTCGGCTCCAGAGAAACTGTTGCGATGCCGCTGCAGCCTGGAGAGGCGTCGCTCCACAATGTGCGAGCCGCGCACGGCTCTGGCCCAAACCGTTCAGATGATCGTCGAATCGGGCTTTCGATGCACTACATGCCCACCCACACCGCCCAGACTCTGGCCGACTGGGACAGCGCGGCTTTGGTCAGAGGCTTCGATGAGTACGGGCACTTCGAGCACGCTCCTCGTCCCGAGTACGACCTCGCCCCAGATGCGGTTGCCTTTCACGCAAGGGCAGCCGGGGCGTTGCGTGAGATCGTCTATCACGGTGCTCGGCAGATCGATCCGACGCTCTGACCTCAGCCGGTACCGGAGTCGGCGGTTGACGGCTTGACAACAGCGGGCGGAATTCGGAGCGCAGAGGCCACGGCCCAGAGCACCACGAGTCCGCCGCCGGCTTGGGTCAATGTCACTGGCTCGTCGTGGACCGGCCATGCCAGGCAGACGGCGATGATGTTCATGGTGAGGATGGCCAGGGACGATCTGGCTGCATCGACATACCCGTGGACCCAACTCATCACGACGTGACCGAAGGCCCCGGTGAAATACGCCAACAGCGCGAGCCACAACCAGTCGATGCCGCCCAGTTGCCGAAAGTCGGACACGTCTGTCAGAAAGAGCACCGGGATGCCGGCGGCAACGAAGGCCCAGACATTGATGGAGGCTATCCATTCCAGAGGATCGACATCGTGAAGCGAGCGAGCCATGCGGGACAGCACGAAGTAGACGGTGAACCCTGCGACGGACAGTCCCGCATACAGCACGCCGAGCTCTGACGTCCGAAGTGAGCTACCCGCGCCGAGGATCACTACGCCAGCACCGACAACTCCGAGGGCGGTCCACAGGATGTGTGCCTTTGTGGGCCGTTCCCCGAACATCGGCCCAACGACGATCAGGATGAGTGCCGGTTGGAGCGTCACGGCGACAGCCAGAACAGCGACGGTCGCCTCCTGAACTGTGTAGAAGACGAAGATCAGATTGCTGCCGAAGGCAAGACCGGGGAGGGCCGCTCGTCGCATCGTGTGGACTGAGACGCTTCGTCCACGCAGATAGACGATGGCAAAGAGCACTGGGAAGCTCACCGCGAAACGCACGACGGTGCCGACGAGCGGTGGAGCGGTGATGAGTTTGGCGATGACGGGACCAGCACCCCAGGCGGTCACCACCATCGCCATCCCAAGGTAAGGAATGGGGTTGGCGACGTTCGTTGTCGGTGCAGACGTCGTGTTGGCACCGTCCGGAGTTGTCACGGGACGGACGATACGGCCTGGAGCTTCGGTCCACCCCATCTCACTCGGTGGGCGAGAATGTGGGATGTCGATCGATCCTTCCCGAATTGCCGAAGCTGCGAAACGCATCGAGCCGCACGCGCGCCGGACCGCCCTGGCGATCTCGGCCCCCCTGTCCCAGCGCCATGGTGCGGTTGTCGCGGTCAAGTCCGAACACCAGCAGCTGACTGGGAGCTTCAAGCTCAGGGGTGCGCTGAACAAAGTCCTTGGGCTCTCGGATGCCGAGGCGGCCAGTGGTGTGATCACGGCCTCTTCCGGCAACCACGGTATCGGCACGGCAACAGCAGCTGCGATCCGAGGAATCCCCTGCACCGTCTTTCTTCCAAGTGCGGCCTCCTCGTCGAAGGTCGCCGCGATCCGTCGGCTCGGCGCTGAGATCGTCACTGTCGACAGCACCGATGCGAGCTTCGCCGAGACTGAGGCACGCGCCGCGGCCGAGCTGGCCGGTAGCGCGTACGTCTCTCCGTACAACGACGCCGAGATCGCAGCTGGTCAGGGCACCATTGCCGTCGAGATTCTCGAAGACGCGGCCTCGGCAGGTATCGGACAGGTCGACGCCATCACTGTTGCGGTCGGAGGTGGGGGCCTCATGTCGGGAATCTCGACGTGGATCAAGCATCGTTCGCCTGGGACGACGGTCATCGGAGCATCGCCGACCAATGACCACGCGATGGTCGCCTCCGTGCGCGCTGGTTCGATCGTAGAGGTCGACGCGAGCGCGACGCTGTCAGACGGAACCGCTGGTGGGATTGAGGAAGACTCGATCACGTTCGACATCTGTCGTGACTTGGTCGACGAGTGGGTCACTGTTGCCGAGGGCGACATTGCTGCGGCGATGGCGGTGTTCATCGACGATCACCATGAGGTCATCGAAGGGGCCGCCGGCGTTGCGCTCGCAGCGGCAACGGCTTACGCCGATGCCCACCCAGGATCGACGGTGATCGCTGTCCTGTGTGGAGCAAATGTCTCCTCGCACACCCTCGCCTACGCGCTCAATCTGGCTACCACGGACTGACGTGGCCTGGGAGCGCCAAGATGTGGCAGCATCCCGAGATGGCTGAACCTGCTGTCGACCACGAACCGTCCATCGGTGTGATCGAGGATGTGTTCGATCTGACCGTCGCCGTGGGGCGAGTGTTGTCCGACGAGCAGGGCGAACTGAGGACCGATTGTCCCGGCTGGACGGTGAAGGATCAGTTCGCGCACATTGTTGGACTCGAACAGGTGCTCGTCGGCTCTCCTCACTCCGACGTCGAGCTACCTGACCTCGATCACATCATGAATGACGTCGGGCGATACATGGAGCAGCAGGTGCATGTGCGACGTCAGCTTCCTTTGCAGGCCGTCGTCGATGAACTCGCTGGGCTCGCGCCGAGACGAATTGCCCAACTCAGAAGCCAGGCCGCGGAGGGTGATCCTGAGGTCGCCGGTTTGATGGGGACGAGACGGCCCTTGTCGGCCGGGTTGGGGATTCGCGGATTTGATCTCTGGACCCACGAGCAAGACATCCGGCGCGCTGTCGGCCTCGACGCGAGAATGGACTGCCGTGCCGGTCAGCAGGCAGTCGAACGAACCGTCGGGGCCTGGATGGCGATGCTGCCCGATCGGGTCGAGGCGAATGGATCGATGATGCTCGACGTCGACGGGAAGGGTCCGGTCGTCATTACATTCGGTGGCGAAGGATCGTCGATCTCGTTGACGATGTCGGGTGAGGTTGCGACCCGCCTCGGGTGCGGGCGCGGCCATCCAACTGCCGTACTGACCGAGGCACAGATGTCAGGTGACCCTGACCTGATCGCCGCGGTCGTGCCGCACCTCGCTTTCACACCCTGACCGGGGGTGGGAGGTACTCGCTTGCCTATGGCTGATTGGTCATGGTTGCGGACCGACCTCTCGGTGCCTGTTGCGATGTCGAGACGATGCCGTTCCACACTGACAACAGAGCGAGTTCAGCAGCTACGGTCGCAGCATGGCAACGACAACAGGGCTTCGTCATGCAGTGCTGTGGGTCAGCGACCCCATTGCGTCAGCTGAGTTCTATTCGGCAGTGCTTGGCATGGAGTCGAAGCATTCGGGAGAGAATGCGGTGTTTCTCAGTTCACCGGAGTCGAACACCGACCACGATCTCGGACTCTTTCGAGTCGAACCGGCCCGCGCCCTCACGAACCGGGTTGGGCTGTACCACCTTGCATGGGAGGTGCCGACGCTTCGCGATCTGGCGACCACGAAAGAGACGCTGATCGACCTCGGCGCGTACGTCGGTGAGAACAATCACGGCGCCACTCGGAGCTTGTACGCACACGACCCTGATGGAATCGAGTTCGAGGTGCTGTGGGAGCTCGACCCGGCAGCCGTTGCCGAAGATGAACCCTCGAACGTTCCACTCGACTTCGATGCCGACTACGAACGATTCGGACCTGACGCACTCAGTCGCGGAGCTGTCGGCTCCTGAGTTCTCGCAATCGGTCACGGGAGACCAGCGTCCGAAAGGTACGGCCGCCAGCTCCTTCTGACTGATCGTCGCCGAATCAGAAGACCCGGTGAGCCTCAGTTGCGACTGCCGTCATCACGCTCTGCGTCGGGCCGGTGAGGCCATTGCCGCGGCCTGCTACGTCACGCCAAGTTGACGTGAAGCGCATGTCGCGGTGATTCGGCTGAGGGCGGCGAACAAGATGGGCAAAGCGGAAAAGGGAAGACATAACATTTCCTTGTCATGACTGGGTCGACGAGAACGTCGACACAACGGGTGCCGTGTACGCACGGCGAGGGACCTGGCGTGGTTTTTGGCCCGCTGCTGGGAGTAGAGCCAGCAAGGTCGGCGACGCTCGAGTCACCGAGGCTCGAGCGTCGCCGACCGTTGTGGTCTCGTGGACTCGAGCTGATGCCAGTATTACGGGAAAACGCTTCTACGTCGCTGTGATTTCTGTCATAGGTCCACATGGTGAACAGGTGGATCTACCTGCTGCTTTGGGCTTTGAGTGCTCGGAAGGGGGCGATGTCGTTGATCGCTTCCGGCTTGGGGGTGTCGGCCTGATGAATGGTGGTGTCGATCTCGTGGCTGTGAGTGTCTCCGCTGGCGTGTGGTCGAGACCCTGCGATGATGTGCAGGTGACATCGCTCGGATCTGACATCGCCATCGCGGCAGGATGGGGCAAGCTCGACGACACCGTGATCGGTGGCGACGAGGCCGTACTCAGCAGCGACTTCCCGTGCGGGGCTCTGGCCGCAGTCGCCTTGGCAAGGACTGGGATCGAGGCGCGAAAGCTGGCCATCGCCGTCGGAGGCCATGCCGGCCGAGTTCGTACGTCGGTGAACGATGGGGCCGGCGCCGTCGTGGGGTTCGGTGTGCAGCGACTCGACGGAAAGCCCATCGAGCGCACCAACGTGAACAATCCATTCGTCGAGCGGTACCGGACCGTCGATGATCGCTGGATCTATCTACACGGAGGAATGCCGGGCCTGAAGCGAAAGCTCTGCGATGTGCTGAATCTCCCTGACACCGCAGAGCGAACCGACCTCGATCGGGTGGTCCGGCGCTGGTATTCCGATGACCTCGAAGACCGCGTCGCAGCCGAGGGTGGCTGCTCGGCCATCATTCGAACCGAGGGGGAATGGCGAGAGCACCCTCACGGCTCGATTGTGCACGGCTTGCCGGTGTCCGTCGAAACGGTCGGCGCAGCTGTTGAGCGCAGGGCATGGCAGCCGAGTTCCGATCGTCCGTTACGCGGCCTCAGAGTGCTCGATCTGACGCGGATCCTGGCTGGGCCGACGTGTGGAAGGACGTTGGCTGCCCTGGGGGCCGATGTCTTGCATGTCCGAGGGCCTGAGATTCCGAGTGTGCCCGCGTTCGTCATGGACACCGGGCAGGGGAAGCGGCAGGCGTTCTGTGACTTCACCGATGCCAGCGAATTGGCGGTGTTGCGCTCCGTTGCGCTCGACGCCGATGTGGTCGTGCAGGGCTACAGGCCAGGTGTTGCTGCGAAGTTCGGACTCGACGAGAACTCGCTCCGCAACGACGGATATGTGGGACTCTTCGGGTCGATCTCAGCATTTGGACCAATCGGTCCATGGTCTGAACGCGCTGGCTGGGAACAGCTGGCCCAGTCGGCCAGCGGATTGTGCAGTGGTGTGCGAGGTGAGCGTCGGCCAACGATGCTTCCGGGCGCCGTCACCGACTACGTGACCGGCTTCGTGTTGGCCGGGTCGATCATTGCTGCGCTGCGCGCTTCGATGCTCGATGATCGAGCCAGAAGGGTCGACGCGGCACTGTGCATGACAGCAGCGTGGTTGCTCCGGGTGGGTCGCCGCGTGGAAGGTGGGACGGCGTCTGGTCTCCGCGCCGAGTTGCGCCGCTCGGAGACCGAGTGGGGAATCCTTGAGCATCTCGGGCCAGGCTTCGCAATCGACGGTATCGACGTCGGCTGGGATCGACCATCGGCGCCACTGGGATCCGGTCAACTCACCTGGTGACCAGGGGGAGCTGGGAGTCAGCGGCCCTTCCACTCGGGCGTTCGTTTCTCTGCGAAGCTCTGACGTCCTTCGGTGGCGTCATCGGTCTGACCGGCTACAAGCCGCATCGTCTCGCCGAACCTGACAGCTTCGATCCAGCCCATGTCGGCGGTTCTTGTTGCGACCTCCTTCACCACCCGACTCGCCAGAGGTGCCGACGCGACGAGTCGTGCTGCCAGGATGTTCGCCTCGTCGATGAGCGTGTCGTGGTCGACCACCTTCCACACCAGGCCCATCTCCTTGGCCCGTTCCGCATCGACCGGCTCGCCGATCAGCAGGAGCTCCATCGCATCGGCCCAGGCCAGGCGGCGAGGAAGACGGATCGACCCGACGATGGTAGGGATGCCGATTCGGACTTCCGGGTACGAGAAAGTGGCCCTGTCGCTGGCGATGACGAAGTCGGCGAAGCTCACACCGGTGAGCCCGTAACCAACACATGGCCCGTTGACCGCGGCGATGACAGGCTTGAACAGCTCGAGACCGCTCTCGAAGGAGTTGATCGTCGGTTTCTCCCAGAATGTCCCGGCAAAGGTCCCTGTCGCCCCCTTGCCATCACGAAGGTCCGCTCCTGCGCAGAACGCCTTTCCTGCGCCCGTCATGATGGCGACCCATGCTTCTTCGTCGTCTCGGAACTTCAACCAGGCATCGTTGAGTCCGTCCCGCATAGCCCCATTCAGCGCATTCAGACGATGCGGACGGTTATAGGTGATGGTCACGACGTGCCCGTTCTTCTCGTACAGGACGGCAGGTTCCTCGGCGGCTTCGCTCATGTCGGCACCATAGTGATTGAGGCGGAGCACGATCATGTGAGCGCTGCTAACTTCCGTTCGCCAAATCAGGGCAGAGGAGCGGCGATATGTCGAACGACATGATGCGAACCGTCAGGTGGCACAACGGTGAAAAGGTCGCTGGACCTTTCTCCGACTTTGAGATGGATCGTCGTCAGCAGCTCTTGCGCGATCACATGGCCGAGCACGATATCGACGCGTCCCTGCTCACTTCGCTCCACAACATCGGCTACTTCTCCGGCTTCGTCTTCTGCTATTTCGGCCGTCGCTACGGCTTCGTCGTCGATCAGGAGAACGCCACGTCGATCACCGCCGCGATCGACGGTGGCCAGCCGTACCGCATGACGCACGGTGACAACATCACCTACACCGACTGGCGCAAGGACAACTTCTGGTTCGCGGTGCAGGGGTTGACGGCGGGCGTCCGGCGGCTCGGGGTCGAGTTCGATCACATGACGCTCGAGACGAAGGCCCTGCTCGAGGCTGCGCTGCCCGATGTCGAGCTCGTCGACATCGGCGTGGCCACGATGTGGATGCGAACGATCAAGTCCGACGAGGAGATAGAGCACATCACGCTGGCGGCATCGATTGCCGATATCGGGGGACAGGCCTGTTACGACGCGACTGCGGCTGGAGTCCCAGAGCACGAGGTAGCGCTGGCATCGACTCAGGCCATGGTGAGGGCCATTGCCGACAGCTTCGACTTCGCAGAGCTCATGGACACGTGGACATGGTTCCAATCGGGTATCAACACCGATGGCGCCCACAACCCCGTCACGAACAAGCTCATCGAATCGGGCGACATCCTGAGCTTGAACTGTTTCCCGATGATCTTCGGCTACTACGTCGCCCTCGAACGCACGCTGTTCTGCGAATCGGCGAGCGACGAACACCTTCGGTTGTGGAACATCAACTGCGACGTCCATCGAGCAGGGCTCGAACTCATCAAGCCGGGTGCACGTTGCATGGACATCGCCGCGGAGCTCAACGCCGTCTACCGTGAGCACGACCTCTTGCAGTACCGGTCCTTCGGCTACGGCCACTCATTCGGTGTGCTGTCGCACTATTACGGCCGCGAAGCCGGCGTCGAGCTCCGCGAGGACATCGAGACCGAACTCGTGCCAGGCATGGTTGTGTCGATGGAGCCCATGATCATGCTTCCCGATGGACTCCCGGGCGCCGGTGGCTACCGCGAGCACGACATACTCGTCGTCACCGAAGACGGTGCAGAGAACATCACCGGGTTTCCCTTCGGCCCAGAGCACAACATCATTCCTGCAAGTTCGTGACGTAGCAGTCGACCATTTTCGGTTCCATTCACCTTGGGTAAAGCGAAAAGTGATTCACCATCGAGGAGATGTTCGACTGCCTCAGCCGTGGCGTGCTGTCGGTGCTCGCGTCAGATCGTCATCTCGTCGGCTCGCCGAGCGCAGAGCCAGCTGAACCCGAGCACTCCTCGGTATCTGGCGTACTCGGCCTCTCGCTCGTCGGCCAACATGCCGGCGGAATCGGTTCCGATGTCACGGATGCCTTTCCGCCAGCCGCTTTCGAAGGTGTCCCACTCCTCGATCGACGACTTGTCGAGATCGAGGACTTCCCAGCCCTGCTCTTGCGCGCCGACTTGGACGGCTTCGAGACCGGCTGGCATGTCGCCGAAGATCTCCACGCACCATTCGTCTGGTTCTGCCATCCAGAACCCATCGCCGACAATGGCGTTCCGTGCGCCGAGGTCGGCGAACCTGTCGAGCATCGAAACCGGCCCGCCAAACGCATGAGACGAGCCGATCGAGATCGCAATGTCACAGGGCCCTGACCACGTCGAAGCATCGGCAACGTCGAACGTCGCAGCTGAGTCGGCGTCGGCCTCATGGATGAACTCGGCGACGTTGTCGATGCCGACGACATGCGCGCTATCGATGGCCGCCGCGATGGTGGTGGCAAACGAGCCGCGCCCGCACCCGAAGTCGACGATGTCCGAGGCGTTCCATGACGCCAGAGTGTGGATGAGGTCGCTTGCTCGGTGTTGGCTCATCGGCGCGTTGAAGGTGAGCGCTGCCGAACCGGCATTCATCAACGTTCGGAGCTCGTCGCCCGACGGGCGTTCGGTCATTGTTCGGGAGTCGCCCCGCCGGAGTAGACCCAGCGTCCGTCGTGTCGGACGAATTGGCCGACCTCGTGCATCGGGTGGCTGTGGTCGGCGTGGATGTAGCCGGTCTTGAACTCGACCGTCCCGGCATCGTCTCCGGGGCCGCCGGCTGAGGTTGCGACGATCTCGAGTGGATCCCAGCCCTCGCGTGGCAGCTCGCCGAGGCTCTCTGGCGCCGTCGACGGCAACCATGAATGGACGATGTACGCGGCGTTGCGTTTCACGAATGCCGAGTAGCGAGATCGCATCAGGGCTTCAGCGGTTGGTGGTTCGGCTTGGCGTCGAATGAAAGGGCCGCAGCACGAATTGAACCTGTCCCCGGATTCGCACGGGCAGTCGGTGGTCGGCTTCTTCTTCGGTCCGCGGTTCTTGGCGGCGGTGTTCTTGGCCATGGCGGGACGCTACCGCCGGTGCCGACCGTCAGCTGCCGAACGATGCCCAATCGACCGGCGTCTCGAGAGTCGGGAGCCGCGATGAGATGACCTCGATGTACTTCTGTGCGGCCCCGGTGTTGAACACGACGACACGCTCTTCCCTACCGATGGCGCCTTCTGCGACGAGCTGCTCGAGCACTCCCAGACAGGCGCCGGCCTCTGGAGCGAAAGAGATTCCTTCGAGTGCTGATGCTCGTTGTGCCCAGGTCAGCAACTCGTCTTCTTCGGCGGACCGAGCCTGACCGCCGCTTTCGTTGACGGCGTCGATGATCATGAAGTCGCCCACGGCCACAGGGACCCGGAGCCCGCTGGCGGCAGTTGCCGCGTTCGGGAACGGATCGGCGAACCGGTCGCCTTGTTCCCAAGCGGTGGAGATCGGTGCGCATCCTGCCGCCTGGCACGAGATCATCCGTGGCAAGTTCGAGCTGCTGAGCCATCCCATTTCGGCGAGTTCGGCGAACGCCTTCCACATGCCGATGAGCCCGGTGCCACCGCCGGTGGGGTAGAGGATCACGTCTGGTAGGTCCCAGTCGAACTGTTCGGCCAACTCGAGGCCCATCGTCTTCTTGCCCTCGATCCTGTACGGCTCCTTCAGCGTGGAGACGTCGAACCAGTTCATGTGCGGGGTGCCGTCGCGGACGACGGCGCCACAGTCGTTGATGAGGCCGTCGACGAGGTAAGCGGTAGCGCCGTACCAGGCGGCCTCGGCCTGGTTCACGATCGGTGTGTCGGTTGGCATGAAGACGTACGACTCCATCCCGACCCGAGCGCCGTATGCGGCCATGGCGCCACCAGCATTGCCTGCCGTTGGGATGGCGAGCCGGGTGACACCGAGTTCGTTGGCGCGGCTCACAGCCATCGACAGGCCGCGGCTCTTGAAGGAGCCTGTCGGTAACTGGCTCTCGTCTTTGACCCAGAGGTTGTGGAGCCCGATGGCGCTACCGAGCCGGTCACAACGGAGCATGGGCGACATGCCCTCGCCGAGACTGGCGCGCTTGTTCGCATCGTCGACTGGCAGTAGTTCTTCGTAGCGCCACATCGTCGGTTCGCGCGACGCGACCTTCTCCTTCGACATCGTCCCGGCAACTGCGTCGAGGTCGTACCGGACCCAGAGCGGCCGTCCATCATGGAGTGTCTGTAGTTGGTCGTGGGGTAGGTGGGTGCCGTCGATGGCCGACTCGAGGTGTGTGACGAAGCTCATCGTCGACGGAGGCTAGTCGGTGGGCCCATCGCCTTCTTCGAGCGCGAGAGACAGCGTCGAGTTGAGCTTCCACGGGGGTGGGGCGATCTTCTATTGTGCGGGCGATGTCGAGCCTGAGCGAGGACCAGATCGACCAGTACGCGCATGACGGGTACCTCCATCCCATCGAAGTGATGTCCGAGGACGAAGCTGACAAGCTGAGAACGCGGTTCGAGCAGGCCGAGCGCGATCATCCCGAAGCGCTCCACGCGGAGCACAGAAACAACGCTCATTATGTGTTTCAGTTCCTCGCCGATGTCGCGAAACATCCTGCGATTGTCGAAGCAGCCTCGTCGCTGGTGGGCAACGACCTGCTGCTCTCGAGTTCGGTGCTGTTCATCAAGGAACCAACCTCATCGGGTTTCGTGAGCTGGCACCAGGACGCTCGCTACATGGGTCTTTCACCGCACGATTTCGTCACCGCTTGGGTAGCGATCACGCCAAGTACGACCGAGACCGGTTGCATGATGGTTATCCCAGGAAGCCACCACGCCCCGATCCAAGATCACGTCGACACGTTCGCCGAGGACAACATCCTCACTCGCGGCCAGAGCATCGGCGCCGTCGACGAGTCGGCCGCTGTTCCGATGGAACTCCGGGCAGGACAGATGTCGTTGCACCATCCTCGGCTCGTGCACGGGTCGGCGCCGAACCTTGGTCCGGATCGTCGAATCGGTCTTGCGTTGCAGTCATATCTCGGTCCGAACGTGAAGCCGGCCACTGAAGACGACGCAATGCTGATCGCTGGTGAGGACACCGGGGGTCACTTTCGCCTTGCCCCACACCCAATCGGCGACTGCGCTCCGGAGGCTGTCGAGTACAGGGCGTGGGCCAACGCCAACATGTCTCGGATCCTGTATGACGGTGCAGAGAAGGTAAGGGGGTTCTGATCCTCGCCGCGGGCTAGACACAATTAGGTTCTTTGCATGATGGAATCGACGTTTTCCGACCTTCATCGGCTGCGATACGGGACTGCTGCCGACGCGGCGAGCGCAGCGCTTCCGGTCAACGAACGGCTCGGGGGCATCATCGGTCGCCGAACCATTCGCCAGTTCGAGGAACGACCGATCCCTGACGAGTTGATGACACAATTGCTCGCCGCGGCGCAGTCAGGGCCGACGAAGTCCGATCTTCAGCAGTACAGCATCATCATCGTCGACGACCCGGACCGGCGGAAGGCCATCGCCGACTGGATCGAGACGATGCCGTTCATCATGTCCGCGAGCGCGTTCCTGGTGTTCTGCGGCGACATCCGGCGGAATCGCAAACTCTGCCAGGCTGACGGTCGGCCGCACGACAACGACAATCTAGACAGCTTCTTCAACGCAACCGTCGACGGGAGTGTTGCGATGCAGTCGTTCATCCTTGGAGCCGAGGGAGCTGGGCTGTGCTGCGTTCCTGTCAGCTATATCCGCAACCACGGCCCGAAGATGGCGGAGCTGCTGTCGATCCCTGAGGGTGTGTTCCCGATCGCCGGTGTGGCCGTTGGGTACCCGGTCTGGGAAGGCAAGCCGTCGATCCGCCTGCCTCAGGACGTTGTCGTCCACCGCAACTCCTATGACGACTCTGCGATGTCTGCTCTCGTTGCCGACTACGACGCTCGCCGGCATGAGATCGACCCGAACGACGCTGCCAAACAACGCAACGTCAACGTCTATGGCGTGTCCGATGTGTGCCCATGGTCAGAGCAGATCAGCCGTCAACTGTCACTCCCCGAGCGCCCCTACTTCCGCCAGTTCATCGAAGCGCAGGGCTTCTCGCTGAAGTAGGACGTCGGTCCTGGGTCAGGTCCCGAGAATCGGTCTGTCCGAGAGTGGCATCCCTCGGATCAGGAGTGGCGGAGGAGGAAGTCCTTCACGGGAGCGGCGACGCGGTCGGGGGCTTCGACCAGGATCGAGTGCCGGAGGCCGTCGAGTATCACCAACTCGCTTTCGGGGAGTTGGGAGTGGATGAACTCGTTCAGCCGTGGCGGGCAGCCCGGATCGAATTCGCCGGTGAGCACGAGACAGGGATGGGTGACGTCACTCAACCACGGTGCCATCTCGGTCTCGGCGTACACATGGAACACAGCGAGGAACACTTGCTCTGGCGTGTCGACGACCTGCTTGATTCGCGCCTCGATCGCATCAGGCCGAGCTGAGGCGAACTCGTCGGTGTACCAGCGGGCGACGAGGGCAGGCAGCACGGGGCCGACACCTTCGTCCTCCATCCGTTTCACCACCGCCTTGACCCGAGATGAATCATCACCGGTTCGGCCGGCTGCCGTCGACAGGAGGCCGACCGTCAACGTGTGGTCGGGATGGGTGAGCGCGTAACCAGGTCCGATCATCCCGCCGAGAGAGTGGCCGATGATGTGGATCCGGGTGTGACCCAACCGCTGGCGAAGCGCCTCGAGATCCTCGATGAGGTCATCGAGCGTGTAGGGGGTCTCTGGAATCGGGCTCTCACCATGGCCGCGCAGGTCGTATGCGACGCACGTGAAGTGCTTGCTGAGCTCGGCAGTGAGCGCATCCCAAGTCGACTTCCGCGATCCGATGCCGTGAACCATGTACAGCGGCGGCCCCTGACCTGTCACCGTGTAAGCGACGTCGATGGCCGCCATCAGCCACGCCGTCCCTGTTCGAGGCAGTACTCGGCGATCTCTGCGTGTGTTGCGAACCAGACATCGTCGTGCCCACGCATGTATTCGACCAGACCCTCGAGCATCGAGATCCGCGATCTGTGGCCGATCACATGTGGGTGCATCGTGAGGATGAAGGTGCCGCCTTCTCGGTAAGCGCCGTCGAACTCGGCCGAGAAGATCTCGAGCACCGATGAAGGGGGAGTGTGCGGCCGGACGGTCGTCTGCCGCTGCATGCCGAAGTAGACGTAGTCGTCGCGGATCCACTCTGGTGGCAACTCGACGATCCCCGTCGGCTCGCCGTTCTCGAGGATCTCGTAGGGCTCGTCGTCGGCCATCAGCGACGAGTCGTACAGCAGGCCCATCTCGCGGGTGATCGAGAGGGTGTGCGGGCTGAAGTCCCACGACGGTGTCCTGATGCCCACTGGCCTCTGCCCGCTGATCTCCTCGAGCCGATCGGCGGCGCGCATCTGCAGATCGCGTTCGGTGACGTAGTCAAGTGAGCTGTTGAGCTCGTGAATCCAACCGTGGATCCCGATCTCGTGGCCGGCCTCGGCCAATGATCGCGGTTCGTTCGGGTGCAGAGTGGCGACCATGGCCGGGGTGAAGAAGGTCGCCTTGATGTCGTGACGATCGAGGATCGCTGTGATGCGCGGCACGGACACGCGAGCTCCGTACTCGCCCTGCGACAGCTGTCCGGGTGACATCTGCCGAGTGACTAACGGAATCGACTCGTGATCCGAATCGAACGACAACCCGACCGCGGCCCGTGCCCCACCCGGCCACGATGCGGGCTTCAGCGATCGCCCTGCTCTGACTCGGCCAACGACCTCGGCCACCTCGGCATCGGTCCATTCGTACGGCTTCTTGTCGTCCAAACCAGTCACGATTCTCCCTGTTCGTCAGGTTCGACGGCTGAAGTGCGGCATGACCTCTGCGGCCAGACGCTCCATCGACTCGATGTGTTCTTCCTGACTCTGACCGATGTTCGAGCTCATGATGAACTCATCGACGCCGAGGTCCTCATACGTGGCCATCTTGTCGACCATCTCCTCCGGCGGGCAGATGAGGATGACATCGTCGAGTTCGTCGATGGTCTGGTCGCGCTCTAGCGGTGTAATGCAGCCATTCTGCACGATGCCAGGCCCGGTGAACACGTTGTCGAACCGGCTGTAGTAGTCGTGAGCGAGCTCGAGCTTGTGCCGCGCGTCTGCCGCGTCCCTGGCGCAGTACGCGACTCGCGACGCAATGATTCTGAGGTGTTCGCCGGCAGCGCCCATCTCGGCCTTCGCCTGTTTGTGCGCCTCGACCTGACCACGGAACATGTCGGATGATCCTGACAGTGCCGTGGTCTGAATGTTGAACCCACGCCTTGTCGATGCACCTATTCCTGGCGGGTTCATGGTCGCGATCATCATCCGCGGCATCGGCTGGGTCATCGGCCTTGGCATCGTGGTGAGTGACTCGAAGTCGTAGTACCTCCCATGCCAGCTCACCTCCTGTTCAGTCAGCAGGGCGATCAGGACGTCGAGCGACTCGTCGAACTTCGCCCTGGTCTCCTCCATCGGGAGGCCCATACGTTCGATCTCGTACGCGAAGGCGCCACGCCCGACGCCGAGGACCAAACGCCCGTCGGTGAGGATGTCGGCTTGGGCGACCTCTCCGGCAAAGACACGCATGTCGTGCAGCGGCAGTACCGCAACGGACGTCACGATGTCGACGTGGTGGGTCTCACAGGCGACCTTCACCGCCATCTGTAGAGGGGCCGGCGACAGCAAGATGTTGATGAGGTGGTGCTCGGGAATCGACACGCTCTGGTAGCCGAGCCGATCGGCTGTCTTGGCCTGCTCGACCATGTCGTCGAACAGTCGCTTTCCTCCGTAGTTCGGGTCGGGGAGATACGACGAGAGGAAGTGATTGAACTCCACCGGCTCAGCGCACCTTTTTCATGGCGATGACCCACCCGGAGATGCCGAGGCCTGGCATGTGCTCGCCATGCTCTGCGATGACGTCGGTCACCGTTCCGGCGTGTTGGAGCGAATCGAGTTTTGCTGCCACGCCGGCATCTTCGTAGAACATCTCGTTCATCGCCGCGACGTAGACGCCTCCCGGTGAAACGCAGCGCAGGATCTCGTCCATTGCGTCAACTACCAAGTGCCCTCCGGCGAAGATCCCTACAGCTGTCGCCACGTCGTATGCAGCGTCGGGAACATCGATCGGTGGCTGGTTGAGGTCGGCCCAGAACAGCCGGCCGTAGATGTTCAGAGGTCGGGCGAGTTCCAGCATCTCGCTCGAGTAGTCGCAGCCGTCGATGTCGGTGAAACCGGCCTCTCCGAGCGCAATGCCCGAGAGTCCTGTCCCACAGCCGACGTCGAGAACCTTCGCATGGGCCTGCACGTCGTACCGAGCCAGCATCTCCACAGTTCGACGAGGCTGGGCATACCCCTGCTCGGTGACCTCCACGTCGTACACCTCGGCGAAGCGGGCGTAGTGATCGAGAGTCTCCTCGGTCGTCGAGATGGCGTAGGCGTGGTCGAAGAAGCGGTCGCCCTCCTCGGCGTCGATCACGGGTCGGTTCCAGTGGTGATCCGATCGGCAATCAGGCTGAGGATCTCGAACATGATCGCCATCGATCGGTACGACGTGATCTGGTTCGGTGAATCGACGGTTGGCATGAGGCAGACCACATCCCCACCGATGATGTTCTTGCCTCTGACGCTACGCAGGAGTTCGATCACCTGGTCGATGCCGAAGCCTTCAATCCCCGCTTCGATGTTGGCGACGCCCGGCGCGACGGTCGGGTCGAGGCAGTCGAGGTCGAATGTGATGTACAGCGGTCGATCGCCAATGCGTTCGTCGATGATCTCCATCACTCGCTCGGCGCCGATGTCGTCGTAGTCGGTCTTGCGGATCACTTCGTAGCCAAGTGAGTAGCTCGGATCGAGCCATTCGAGGCTGCGAGTGTTGCCCCTGATGCCGACTTGGACGCTGTGTTCGGGGTCGACGTGACCGTCGGTCACGAGGTAGCTGGCCCAGTGCGCGGCCGATTTCACCGCTCCCATGAAGTGCGGGATGTTGTGAAAGGCATCGGTGTGCGCATCGAAGTGCAGGAGGCAGGCTTTTTCGCCACCGGTCAGCTTCGACTCTGAACCGCCGAGGGCTTGCAGGATGCCGCCGGTGATGGAGTGGTCGCCGCCGATCGACACTGGCCGGCAATCGGCAGCGTCGAGCTTTGAATAGAAGTCGGTGATCATCTCGATCGAGCGCTCGTTGTTGTTTCCCTCCGAGAGGGGAACATCGCCGATGTCGTTGATGCGGCACGCGTTCCACGGATCGATGCCGAAGTTGTTGTGCACCCTGCGTCCGATGGCGCTGACATTCCGCACGGCGCGGGGACCGAGGTGTTGGTCGCGCTGTGTCGTGCCGTTACCGGTCGAGTGGGGCACGCCAACCAACCCGATGTCCGCGTTTGACGGATCTGCGTCGTGGGGGGCCCTGAACAAAGTCGGGATGCCATACCAGTAGATGCCATCCATCAGCAGCTGCTGGTCTCGTGTCGAGTCCGGTGTGTCGCTCATGGGTGGCCTTCCAGAGAGCAATGAAGCCGGCGGATCGTACCGCTTCGAAGCCATGTGATCGGGTTGACCCTCCCACAGCTCCCACAGCATCTGTTCAGATGACGAACCTCAATGATCTCTCGGAGTTGGCCCGAGCGCGCGGCTGCGCTGGTCGGTGAGTGCTGCTCGTGGATGGACTCGGTTTCCGATGAGGTCATTCAAGTGTGAGTACGCGTGTCAGGCGGCCCGGCAGTAGTCGTTGTACAAAGCCATCGACAGCGGTTGCTCTTCGAGGGTCTCTGGGTGGAAGATCGACCGAGCCACGTTGCTCAGGGAGCCGAGGTAGACGTGGATGCCCCTGGCGATGTCGTCGCACGTACCTATGGCGTGGATGCCGTCGGTACCGATGACCAACACCTCACCTGCGAGCAGATCGCGGCCCGCCGCAGGAGCGATTCCGTCTGCGGTTCGTGACCAGAAGCGCTGCTGCTCGCAGCCCTCGAACATGCCGATGATGGCGGTCATGAGGTGGTCGTGCGGTGGCTGCAGCACATGGGGGAGGGTGTCGACCAGAACGATCGTGACGCTGTCGTCCTCGAACAGGGTCACGTCGCCGCCGAGAGTGCCGACCGGCGACGAATCGTGTGTGTCCATCGCAGGCATCGCAGCTGAGAGGCTGTCGGTGTCCATGACGAGACTGCGCATGAGTTCGACGATGGCCGACCTGGCGTCGGGCTCCTTCGCCGCAAGACGACACGCCGCGACGAAGTCGGTCAGAACCTGCGGTGTCTTCATGTGAAGAGATTAGAGCGCGTGATCGACGCCGAGTTCGTCTGCCGTCTTCCTGAAGAACTGAAGGACGTCAGGATGATACGGAATCCCGGTCTTGCGACGTTCGACCTCGGTCTCGTGTTCCTCCAGGCCGGCGTACACGACCCGATGGTGCCCGGGAGCCGGCGGAGTGTCCCTGAGGCCGACCACAAAATCGCGCATGTGAGTGTCGAACTCGTCAGGGTCGCAGAACGCCTCGATGTTGTAGGCGGTGAAGTGATGTCCGACGTCGGCGCCCGCACGCATGAAACCGGGCGGATCGCCGGCGAGTACGCCGCAGAGAACATCGACCATCACCGCGAGGCCGTAACCCTTGTGCGACCCTCCGTCGCGGGTGCCTCCCGAAGGGAGCATGTGGTATTCCTTCGGGACCTCGCCCTCCTCGAGGATCGGGGTCCCGTCGACATCGGCAATCCAGCCAGGGAGCACCGTTGCCCCGAGTCTCCTGGCGATTCGGATCTTGTTGCCTGCAACGGAACTCATCGATGCGTCGAAGATGAACGGGGGTTCGTCACCAGCGCCGACCGCCACCGAGATCGGGTTCAGGCCGACCATCGGCTTCGCACCGAACGTCGGCAGCACCTGAAGGCCGCCGATAGTCATCGAGATGCCGATCATCCTGTGGGGTATCGCTCGGTGAGCGTGATACGACGCGGCCCCGTAGTGGCGTCCGTTGGTGACAGATACCGATCCGATGCCGCATTGCCGCGCTTTTTCGATGGCGAGGTCCATTGCGCGTGGCCCCATCGCGAGACCGAGACCACAGTCGTCGTCGATCGTTGCGACCGCCGGTGCTTCCCTGATGATCTGCGGTTCGGCCGTCGGGTTCAGATGGCCGTCGCGAAACCAGTGCATGTAGATCGGGAACATGTTGCTGACACCGTGCGAGTCGATTCCACGGAGGTCCGCGTACAGCAGCGTGTCGGCAGCCTGCTCGGCATCGGGGCGTGGCATGCCGACACCTTCGAAGATGTTCTCGACCGCGGCGCGCATCGTGGCCTGATCGACTCGAATTGCGATGTCGTCAGGAACAGTGAATCTCTCGACCGGCATGCACGGAATCTATTGCGCGGAATGATGTGGTGACGATGCTCTTGCCGCGGCCGTGGCTTTGCACGGGATCGAGTCTGGTTGGTAGACCTGCCCGATGGCTCATACTCCCGGCAACGAAGTCGTCGATGGCTCTGCATCGACAGTCGTCCGCAGTGCACCGATTGAGGTCTTTGACGCGATCGCCGACATCGAACGCATGGGCGAATGGAGCCCCGAGTGTGTCGGGTGCAGTTGGGTTTCACCGGCGACAGGGCCAACGGTTGGAGCGAGGTTCGAAGGTCACAACGCGGCCAAACTCGGGCCGATCACCCTCAAGAAGTGGAGCACGATGTCGGAGGTGACGGCCTGCATCCCTGGACAGGTCTTCGAGTTCATCACCGAGAGTCATTCGACGTGGCGATACGAATTCGCCAAGCACGCTGACGGCACGGTCGTGACCGAGTCGTTCAGTTACCCCCAATATGTCGGCAAAGAGAGGTTCCTCTACGAGACGCTTGGCCGTCGGTCGAAGACCATGGTCGGAGCGGTCGAGGCCACGCTCGCGAGGATCAAGATGTCTGTGGAGGGACAGCGCTAGAGCTGTTCAGGTCATCACAGGAGTGCTGTTGGTGACGTCGGTGACCCACGTCCACCACGTCAACGTCGGCTGGTCGGTCGTGTTCATCCCGTGGTCGTCCCAGGCCTCGTGAAGGATCACCGAGCCCGGTGGGCGTGGCGTCCAGGGACCTTCGTTGCGCTTCCACTCACCGGTGCCTCCGATGATGTTGTAGATCTCGACCGCGAGGTGGTGGTGCATCCCGTAATGCACGTTCGGTGCCTGCAGGGAGAAACCCATGGCGAGTTCGGGATGGTGGAACGGCGCCGGGGCATCCGGGTCGGCGGCAACGAGCAGCGCGAACGCATAGTTCTTTCGAAAGTGGGTGAAAGCTTCATCGCCTTCGACACCCTCGTACGCCACTCGCCAATGGAGCGTCTCTCTCGCTGCAAAGACAGCGCCGGCCAGTTCAGCGTTGGCGGCGTCGGCCAGGCTGACAGCTCGATCGAGGTGCTCGGTCACAACGGATCTCGTCGCGGGTCGAACGGGAGCCGGTTCAGTCAACTGACCCAGCCGTTCGACCGCCGTCGCGAGATGTCCGGCAGCACCAACAGATTGGTTTCGAATCGCGGCAACTTGCAGCAGTTCGACGAGCCCTTCGTGATGTTCCTGTGGGGTTGTCATCGTCATGGAACCTCAATGATCATCATGTCGACACCTGCGATGACCTCACCGTCGAAGATGTCTGCGAGCTCAGCACACATACGCTGGACATCGGAGTCTGTCTTCTCTCTGATGTGCGTGAGCGCGAGGCGCGCAACCGAAGCGTCCTGCGCGACCTGTGCCGCCTGAGGTGCTCCGGCAAGTACATGCTCGGTCAGGAAGCGAGTGCCCTCGTTGTCGATCTCGCTGGCCGCGACGTAGGCACACATCACCAGAAGGTCGGCGTCCTTGGCGAGTTCGTGGAGTTGCTTTCCCGCCACAGCATCGCCGGAGATGGCGATCGATCGACCGCCGAACTCGATCCTGCACCCGATCGTCGCCCATTCCTCCACGGACAGATTCAGCGCCGCGCTTCCGTGTTCGACCTCACCGACGGTCAGCTCGACCCCGCGGCCGAGGTCGACAGTCGCGCTCAAGAGCTCATCGATCTCGAGCATCTCCATCGGTGGTTCCATGGAGTGCCCTTGGGCCCGCTCTTCGACGATGCGGTAGTTCACGTCACGCCAGTACACGCCCTCGAGCAATGCCGAGATGACCTCGCGAGTGCCGGGCGGGCCGACCACGCGAATCGGTCCTGACCGGCCGATGTTCCATGCCGACATGATCAGATCGCCGAGGCCTCCTATGTGGTCGAAGTGATGATGCGTCACAACGATGACGTCGACCTCCGGCATCCTCACGCCTGCCTTCGCCAGCTGTGAGGCAACGCCGCGCCCCGCGTCGACCACGATGTTCAGTCCGCCTGCTTGTACCAGGTTCGCAGGCGCCTGCCGCGTCGGATCTGGTCTCGGTCCACCAGTGCCGAGCAGCGTGATCCACATGCTCTCGTGTGCGCTTCCTGCCATTGTGGGACACGGTAGCGACGGTGAAGCCCGAATGCCGCCGGCCGCTGAACCATCCGACCGGTCGACCGGCACGAAGTGCTCTGACAGACTCACCGGAATGTCTGGGGGAGTGTCGCTTCCGAGCGTGGACGAACCGATCGACCTGTCGGCTGTGAGGCAGTTCAGACTCGGCCGCGTGCGGGCAGAGATGACAGCCAGGCACATCGACGCCTGTGTGCTCATCGATCCTGTGAACATCCGCTACGCAACCGACACCAGGAACATGCAGGTGTTCACGGCTCGCAACCCGGCGAGATACGCGTTTGTGCCTGTCGAGGGGCCGGTCATCCTCTATGAGTTCACCGGCGCGCTCCATCTCGGAGCAGACGCCGAGCTGGTCGACGAAGTGCGGCACGCGACGACGGCCTCCTTCGTGGCCGCCGGCGATGGCATTGCCGAACGTGAACGAAGGTGGGCCGCTGAGCTCGCCGATCTCGTCACCGGGACGTGTGGTGCTGGTGCACGACTCGCGGTCGAGAGGGTCAACGCAGGAGCCGCGATCGCGCTCGCAGGTCACGGCTTCGATCTCGTCGACGCCCAGGAGCCGGTCGAGCGAGCCAGGGCCATCAAGTCGAACGAGGAACTGAAGTGCTCGATGGCATCGATGCGTGCCACTGAAGCAGCGATGGCGCACATGGAGGCGTTCGTCGAGCCGGGTATCAGTGAGAACGAGCTCTGGTCGCACTTCCATCAGAAAATCATCGCCGCGGGCGGTGACTACATCGAGACGCGGCTGCTCACATCGGGTGGACACACCAACCCCTGGTTCCAGGAGACAGGACCGAAGTTGTTGAAGCCTGACGAGCTGGTCGCTTTCGACACCGATGTCGTGGGATGTCACGGCTACTACGCTGACTACTCGCGCACTTTCCATGCCGGGCCGGGTGTGCCGTCGGCCCAACAGCGGGAGTTGTACCGGCTCGCCCATGAACAGGTGCACCACAACATGGCGATCATCGGTCCTGGGGTGACCTTCCGCGAGTACAGCGAGCAGGCCTGGAACGTTCCAGACAGGTACATGGCCGACCGCTACTACCTGTCGTCTCACGGAGTCGGAATGACCGGGGAGTATCCGTATCTGTACCACCAGATCGACTTCGCCCACGCCGGCTACGACGGGGTCATCGAGCCAGGCATGACGATTTGCGTCGAGAGCTACATCGGAGAAGCCGGGGGCTCCGAGGGCGTAAAGCTCGAACAGCAGGTCCTCGTCACCGAGACCGGCACCGAATTGATGTCGATCTATCCCTTCGACGATGACCTTCTGGCGTGATGTTGCTGTGAACCGGGTGAGGCCGTTGTGAAAATCGAGTCCATCGACGTCTTCCAGGTCGAGTTGCCCTACAGCGGGGGTGTCTACCGGCTGGCTCGCGGGCGTGAGTACGCATCGTTCGATTCGACTGTCGTCCGTGTGACCTGTGACGATGGCACCAGCGGGTGGGGTGAATCGGTGCCGTTCGGATCGACGTACATCGCAGCCCATGGTCGGGGTGTTCGAGCTGGCATCGACGAGATGGCGCCTCACCTCCTCGGCCTCGATCCGCGCACCGTCGACAGGACCCATGAGCACATGGATGGGCTGTTGGTCGGTCATGGCCACGCCAAATGTGCTGTCGATGTTGCATGCTGGGACGTGTTCGGGAAGTCCGTCGGTATGCCAGTCTGCGACCTGCTCGGGGGATCGACGGGGGAGCCGCTCGGCCTCATCTCGTCGATTTACGCTGGATCACCTGACGACATGCGAGCGCGAGTGGCCGAGCATCGCCAGCTTGGCTACATCGCCCACTCGGTCAAGGTCGGCGATGATCCTGCTCGAGACGCTGAGCGTGTTGCGTCCTGTCTCGCCGACCGTCAACCCGGCGAGTACTTCCTCGTTGACGCGAATGGCTCGATGACGGTCGAGACCGCGTTGCGGTTTCTTCGTCTTCTCCCGACCGACCTCGACGTCGTACTGGAAGCACCGTGCTCGACCGTCCGCGAGACGTTGTCACTTCGCAGACGCAGTGATGTTCCGATCGTCTGGGACGAACTCGCCACCGACGACGCCTCGGTGGTTTCGATGATTGCTGCTGACGGGGCAGACGGGCTTGGGCTGAAGATCTCGAAGAGCGGTGGGCTCACCCCTGCTCGTCGCCAGCGCGATATGGCCATCGCCGCTGGTTACACGATGAGCGTCCAGGACACTGTCGGATCCGACATAGCGTTCGCCGCTGTCGTGCACCTGGCCCAGACGGTGCCAACACGTCTGCTTCGATGCATGCTCGACGTTCGGGGCATGGTGAACTTGTCGACGGTGAGAAATCCGGTACCGGTCGTCGACGGCGGTGTCACCGCGCCCCGTGAGCCTGGACTCGGGATCGATGTCGACACAACCGTCCTTGGCGATCCTGTCGCCAGCTACTCCTGAAGGAGTCCGATGATCCCCACGCACATGGCTGCAGTCCGACTCACCGGCCACGGTGGCTTTGAGAAGCTCGACTATCGCACCGATGTGTCGGTGCCGTTGCCGAAACCTGGCGATGTGCTCATCCAAGTCGGTGCTGCGGGCGTCAACAACACTGACATCAACACCAGAATTGGTTGGTACTCGAAGAACGTCACTTCAGCCACCGGTGTCGGTGGGCAGGGTGGATTTGAAGCTGACGTCGCCGACGATGGGGGATGGGCGGGAAAGGGCCTTTCGTTCCCGCGGATCCAGGGCGCGGATGCTGCGGGCACCGTCGTTGCGGTCGGTGGAGGAGTGTCGGCTGACCGTGTTGGACAGCGGGTACTGGTCCGCAGCGTGCAGGCTCCACTCGACGACATGGTCGACCCGACAGCGTGCCTCACCATGGGCTCGGAGATGGACGGCGGGTTCGCCCAATTCGTGGTGGTGCGTGACGAGGAGGCCTTTGCCATCGACTGCGACCTGACCGACATCGAACTCGCATCCTTTCCGTGTGCATATTCGACAGCGGAAGGGATGCTGCACAGAGCACAGATCACCTCTGGTGAGCGGGTGCTCATCACCGGGGCTTCCGGCGGCGTCGGCTCGGCCGCGGTGCAGCTGGCCAAGCGCCGCGGTGCCACTGTCGTCGCAGTCGCATCGAGAGCCAAATGGTCATTTGTCGAAGCGCTCGGCGCTGACGAGTTGCTCGATCGTGGTGTCGACCTGATCGAGGTACTCGGGCCGGAGACGATCGATGTCGTCGTCGATGTCGTCGCCGGCGGCACGTGGCCGACCTTGCTCGACGTCTTACGTAACCAGGGCCGTTATGTGACCGCAGGGGCCATCGCAGGCCCGATTGTCGAACTCGACCTTCGAACGCTGTATCTGAAGGACCTCACGCTGATCGGCTGCACGTTTCAGCCTCGCGTGGTGTTCGAGAACCTCGTCGGGTTCATCGAGCGTGGCGAGATCGAACCAGTTGTCGCGGCCACGTACCCGCTCAGTGAGATCGTCACAGCGCAGCACGACTTTCTCGAGAAGGGGTTCGTGGGGAAGCTGGTGCTGGTGCCGCCGGAGGTCAGTTCGTGAAGATCACAGTCGTCAACGTGTATGCAAAGACGATGCCGATGGCGTCGGCATACAACATGTCGAGCGCACCCGTTGGCGACCCGAGTACAACGATCATCGAGATCATCACCGACTCGGAACATGTCGGGTGGGGTGAGATCTGTCCGTCGGGCCCTCTTCCACAGCCCGAGCACGCTGGGAGCATCAGGGCCGACCTCGAACTGCTCGGTCCCACGTTGATCGGCACTGATCCCACGCTGATCGGCGAGGTGTGGGCTGCAATGACAGGCACCATGGACGGCGGGATCGGCGCCAAATCGGCGATCGACATCGGTTGCTGGGATCTGCTTGGCAAAGCAACGAATCGTCGGGTTTGCGATCTTCTCGGCGGGCCGCTGATGGACCCTGTGCCGACCTATCACGTCATACCGATCGGGACGCCAGGGGAGTCGGCCGGGCTCGCGGAGCGGCTCCAGGACGAGGGGATCACGAAGCTGCAGCTGAAGGCCGGCGGCCGAAGGATCGAAGATGACATCGCAGCCGCGACAGCGGTCGCGGGAGTGGTCCGGCCTGGTGTCGACCTGTTCGTCGACGCGAATCGCGGCTTCACCGTCGAGCAGGCGATCCAGTTCTCTCAGGCATGCACAGGTCTCCGGTTCGACATGGAGCAGCCGTGTCACACCTATGACGAGTGTGCTGCTGCCAAGTCGTCCTTGACCCACCCGCTGTTGCTGGACGAATGCGCAAAGGATCTCGCCACCGTCGCGAAAAGCATCTCGTCAGGCGTGGCCAATGGTTTCGGCATGAAGTTGACGCGGGTCGGTGGGTTGTCCGGCATGCGCGCCATTCGCGATCTGTGTCTCGCCACGCACACGCCGACGAGTTTCGACGACTCGTGGGGCGGCGACATCATCGCCGCGGCGTGTGTGCACATCGGATCGACGATGCCAGCCGCCTTGAGTCGTGGTGCCTGGATCAGCCATCCGTATCACCAACTCCACTACGACGAGGTCAACGGGCCGCGCATCGAAGGTGGCATGGTCGCCATTCCTGCGGGAGGTCCCGGCCTCGGCCTCGTGATGCCCACTGGCTGTTTCGGCGACGCCATCGCGTCGTATGGGTGAAACGTCTTCGAGGCTGTCACGAACTTTGAAGGACGTTTGTCTCCGGAAACGTCGTGACCCGCTGGATCGGCGGCGTGAAATGCAACGCGACCCGCGTGCGAAACCGAACGAGTGTTACTCGGGCTCTAACGCCCCATGTGTCTGGCTCCAGGCCGTCAGGCGGCAGCGGGCGAAATCGTAGGACCAGTGGACGAACGTCACGTCCCTGACCGCAGCGCATCGAAGCCGTGCATCACATCTCTCACACGACGAAGATCGGGTCGCCGAGCACGTCGTAGATCGGTTCGACACCCAGGCCAGGAGCACTGCTCGCCCGCATGTGGCCGTCGGTCACCGTCGGCCCTCCTGTCGCGATGTCGATGGTCGCGTATTCGTGGAACGGCGAAGACTGGAAGTGGAAGCCAGGCTGCGTCGAGTGGGCGAGATGTGCGATGGCAGCGGTGGCGATCTCGCCGCCCCAGGTGTCCTCGATGGTCATGACGACGCCGAGTGATTGGCACAGGTCTCGAACCTGCCGTGCCTTCGTGATGCCGCCGGCCCTGCTGATCTTGAGGTTGATGAGATCCATCGCTCCATCGGCCACTCCACGTAACAGCACATGGAGACTGTCCATGCATTCGTCGAGGATCATCGGCAGGTTCGTGTGCCGCCTCACACTGAGGCACTCGTCGTAGCTGAGGCATGGTTGCTCGATGTAGATGGGCAGGTCACGGACAGCATCAACGACTCTTATCGCCTCGTGCTGCCGCCATCCTGTGTTGGCGTCGGCCGCGAGCGTCTCGGAGTCGAGCAACTCGCCGCACACAGCGTGCATCCGCTCGATGTCGACGTCGGGTCCCTCGCCGACCTTCATCTGGAACTGAAGAAATCCCGCTTCGCGATGATCCTGCAGCTTCTGCACCATCTCGTCGGCCGGCGCCCGATTGATGACCCTGAAGAGCCGGACGTCGTCGGTGAACTTGCCGCCAAGCAGGTTGTACACGGGCTGACCGGTTGCCTTTCCGAGCAGGTCCCAACAGGCCATGTCGATGGCCGACTTTACGTAAGGGTGACCCTTCAGCAGCCCATCCATCCTGTGATTCATCACGTCGATGGCCAATGGATCAGTGCCGAGCAGGTCTGGTGCCAGTAGGCGCATTCCGGCCCGCGCGCCCTCTGCGTAAGCCGGGAGGTAGCTGGGTCCGAGGGGGCAGATCTCTCCGTAGCCCGAGATGTCTTCGTCGGTGTCGATCACGACGACCGTCGAGTCGAACGCGGCGAACGACTGCGTGTTCCACGCGTAGGCACCGTCGCTCATCGGTAGGGCGACTTGGTACGCACGAACTGCGGTGATCTTCACGTGCGCACACTATTCCGCGGCTTAGGAGTTGGTCGGGTTTCACGGCTATGTTGAGCCATCTGCCGCCACGAGTACATGGCTGTGCGAGTCGAAGAGGGGATGAAGACGTGTCGACTGTGGACCCTAAGTTTCTGAGCCAGGTCAAATATCGCTGTATCGGCCCGACCCGTGGTGGTCGGGTCGTCGCGATTGCCGCTGATCCGAAGGACCAGTCGGTCTTCTACTTCGGGGCCGTCGCCGGTGGGGTCTGGAAGTCCGACGACGCTGGGCAGTACTGGGAGAACATCAGTGACGGTCAGATGACCACGTCGTCGGTCGGCGCCCTTGCCGTTGCTCCGTCCGATGGCAACGTGATCTACGCGGGCATGGGCGAAGCCACGATCCGTCTCGATGTCAGCCACGGCGACGGGGTGTACCGAACGACCGACGGCGGAACGAACTGGCATCACCTGGGGCTCGAGGAATCGCGCCACATCGGGAACATCCAAGTGCATCCGAATGACCCCGACCTCGTCTATGTCGCAGCGCTCGGTCATGCATCGAAGGACAACCCGGAGCGAGGTCTCTACCGCTCGAATGACGGTGGAGAGAACTGGGAGCTCGTCCTCTACGTCAGTGATCGTGCAGGAGCCGTCGACGTCTCGATGGATCCGAACAACCCGCGTATCCTGTTCGCCACCATCTGGCAGGCGCGTCGAAACTTCTGGTCGATGAATAGCGGTGGGCCCGACTGCGGGTTGTGGCGCTCGCTCGACGGTGGCGACAGCTGGGAAGACATCAGCCGCAACAAAGGCCTGCCCGACGGAATCCTTGGCAAGATGGGTGTGGCGGTATCGCCGGCACAATCGGGCCGGGTGTGGGTGGTCATGGAGGCCGAAGGCCGCAAGCGCGGCCTGTATCGCTCGGACGACAACGGCCAGACGTGGGAAAAGACCTCCTCGAAGCCCGAACTCGGATGGCGTCCCTGGTACTACGAGCACGTCGTCGCCCACCCGACAGACCCCGACACAGTGTTCGTAATGAACATGCAGGCGTGGAAGTCGATCGACGGCGGCAAAGAGTTCGAGGAGTTTCACACCCCACACGGCGACAACCACGGACTGTGGATCGACCCGAAGAACCCGAACCGTATGATCGGCTGTGACGACGGTGGAGCATGGGTTTCATTGAACGCCGGGAAATCGTGGTCCACCATCTACAACCAGCTGACGGCGCAGATCTACCACGTCGCAACGGACAACCAGTATCCGTACATGGTCTACGGATCGCAGCAGGACAACTCTTCCATTGCGGTCCCAAGCCAGACCGGCAAGGGCGCCATCAACTGGGCCGACTGCTACCCGCCAGGCACTGCCGAGAGCGGCTACGTCGCTCCGAAGCCTGACGATCCGAACATCGTCTATGTCGGCGCCATCGGAAGCTCGCCAGGTGGTGGCGATGCGCTCCAGCGCTACGATCACCGCACCAAGCAGATCCAGTTAGTCAGTGTGTGGCCGGAGGCCTACCACGACGGCAACACGTCGGAGGTCAGGTTCCAGTGGACCTACCCGATCATGTTCTCGCCGCACGACACGAACGTCCTGTACGCCACGGGCAACAAGGTGTTCCGATCGAGAGATGAGGGCCATAGCTGGGACACCATCAGCGATGACCTCACCTACGCCGACCCAGAGACGATGGGTGTGTCCGGTCCGTTGACCATGGACACCGCCGGCGCCGAAATGTACGCCACGATCTTCTCTTTCCTGCCGTCCGCACACCAGGACGGCGTGCTGATGGCAGGGTCCGACGATGGTCTCGTGCACGTGAGCATGAACGACGGAGACGACTGGCAGAACGTCACGCCACCCGACCTGCCGAAGTTCAGCCAGGTGACCATGTTGGCCGAGTCGCCGCACACGGCCGGCACTGTCTACATGACCGTCGCCCGCCACAAGATGGGCGACTACGCGCCGTACGTCTACAAGACAACCGACCTCGGCCAATCATGGAGCCGCATCGACACAGGTCTTCCCGATGGTGAGTTCTGTCGTGTCATCCGTGAGGATCCGGCCCGCCGAGGTCTGCTCTATGTCGGCACCGAGCTTGGCATTCATGTGTCGTTCGACGATGGCGCCAGTTGGCAATCACTGCAGAACAACTTGCCGATCAGCCCCGTGTACGACTTCGTCATAAAAGATGACGACCTGGTTGTTGCCACCCACGGGCGGTCGTTCTGGATTCTCGACGATCTCACGCAGTTGCATCAGATGCACGACGAACTCATGTCGGCCGACAAGTACCTGCTGAAACCGCGCGACGCGGTGCGAACGCCTCCGCACCTGTTCGCCGACTTCTGGGGCTCGCCTGGGGGCAAGAGCTACCACGTCACCATCGGTCAGAACGCGACCTTCTATCTCGAGGAGGCAGAGACAGGTCATAAGACCAAGCGTGTCATCGATGCCGGCGATGACCTCGAACGTGGGGTCCGCGTCACCTATTTCCTCGAGGATGCGCCAGAAGGCGAAGCCTCTCTGACCTTCATGGATGCTGCCGGCACCGAGATAGAGACGTTCTCGAGCGACATTCCCGAAGACAAGAAAGACCGCGACGGCCTCTACATCACCGCCACCAAGGGTATGAACAGCTTCCAGTGGCCGATGCGGTATCCGGCCGGCGCGAAGATGGATGACACCGAATTCCACGGGCGCCCGTCAGGCCCGCTGGCGAAGCCCGGTGCCTATCAGGTGAAGCTGACGGTCGGCGATTGGTCGATGACGCAGTCGTTCAACCTCGTGAAGGATCCACGGGTCGACACGACCGATGAAGAGTTGGCCGAGCAGTTCGACTTCCTGCTGACGATCCAGTCGAAGATGTCCGACATGGCGACTGGTGTGAACACCATCCGGGCGCTGCGAAAGCAGATGGAAGCGACGCGCGAACGCATCAAGGACATCGAGAACGCTGCGGACACCATCGAGTTCGGTACAGAGCTCTATGGCCAGCTCCAGGAGGTCGAGAAGGAACTCGTCCAAGCCGAGTTCACCTCCAGGGGCGACTCGCTCAACTACCGCGAGATGCTGTTCGAGAAGCTCGGGTCGCTTCCCGCGGTTGTGGGTAGCGCCGACAAACCGCCGACCAAACAGTCATACGGTGTCTACGAGAAGTTGGCAGGCCAAGCCGACGAACAGCTCTCGAAGCTCGGCGGCCTCGTGGAAGCCGACCTCGCGGAACTCAACCGCCAACTCGGCGACCTCGGTGTCGACATCATCGGCACCTGACCCACCCATCGAGATGTGAAGAGTTGACTGCATCCCGTGTGGTCAAGGGTCAGAACTCGATGATCGAGCGACCGAGAACCTTGCCGTCCTCGAGCATTCTGGTGGCCTCGTTGATTTCGTCGAGGCCAACGCGTGAGGTCACGAGAGCATCAAGATCGAGGTCGCCGTTTTCGTACCAACGAAGAAAGCGCGGTATGTCTTCGTCGGGTACTGCCGTTCCCCCGATGGTCCCGACGATCGTCCGTTCGGTGATGAGCATCTCCGGTCCTGGGAGCTCGAAGTTCTCCTGTGGGACGCCGACTACGACAACAGTTCCTCCTGGATGCACGGCGAGTCGTCCATTGCGGGTCGCTCGGAAAGCTTGAAGGAACGTCTCTGGCCGCGCAACGACATCGAACGCGAAGTCGACGCCGGCAATGGGCATTCCTCTGAACCCGTGGGCACCTTCTGCACCAGGCGTGAGGGCGCGGACCTGGTCGACCGGGTCGGTTTCGTGGCCGTTGATCATGTGTGTTGCGCCGAACTTCTGGGCCAGAGCCAACTTCTCGTCGTCGACGTCGATCGCGATGATCGGTGTGGCACCGACCATTCGTGCCGCGGCGATGGCGTTCAGACCGACCCCGCCAACGCCCCACACTGCAACGCTCTGACCTGAACTGACCCCACCGGCTCGTAGCACTGCGCCTGCTCCGGTCAGTACCGCGCACCCGACGATCGACGTGACGTCCTTGGGTGTGTCGGGAGCAACTGGAATCACGTACTGGTCGTCGAGGATGGTGTGATCGGACCATGTGAAGATCGCAGGGGAGTGAGCCGTTTCGCCGCTTCCCAGCTCGACGGTCGCGATCTCCGGGAGTCGACGTGTAGTGCGAAGGTCGCGTGGTTGAAACGTGAGAACGACCCGATCGCCAGGTGCAACATGGGTGACCTCGTCGCCGATCGCCAGCACCTCGCCGGTCGCTTCGTGGCCGAGGACGAGGGGACTGTTTCTCGGCCGGTGCATCTGGTGGAGCTGGCTGTGACAGATTCCGCTCGCGAACTCTTTCACGACCACCTGGTGACCAACCGGATCGGGCAGCTCGATCGTTTCAATCCAGAGCGGTCCAGGCTCCTTCGGAAGTACCGCAACTCTTGCTTCAGTCCCCATGAGGACAGTGTTGCCGAAGTTGTGGTCGCTTGACGATGCCTGGTCCTTTAGCCTCCCGGGATGACCTCTGGGGACGGCGGCTGGCACTTCTGGATAGACAGGGGCGGGACCTTCACTGACATCGTCGCTCGGCGACCCGATGGCACGACGACCACGCACAAACTCCTGTCCGAGAATCCACGGCACTACGACGACGCTGCGATTCAAGGCATCCGCGACTTGCTCGAGGTGGGTCATGGTGAACCTCTGCCGGTCGAGCAAGTCGACTCGGTGAAGATGGGCACCACCGTGGCCACGAACGCGCTGCTTGAGCGTGAGGGCGAGCCGACGGTGCTCGTCACGACCGCAGGCTTTGCCGACGTTCTGCAGATCGGTTACCAAGCACGTCCCGACTTGTTCGCGCTCGACATAGTGCTGCCAGAGATGCTCTACACCAGCGTCATCGAGGTCGACGAGCGCATGTCGGCCAGCGGCGAGACATTGCGACCACTCGATGTCGAGGCTGCACGGATCCAACTCGAGTCGGCTCGCGCAGAAGGCTTCGACTCGGTCGCGGTCGCATTGCTGCACGGCTATCGCTACACCGAGCACGAGTCAGTGCTCGCCGAACTTGCCAGGGAACTCGGTTTCGCGCAGATCTCGATCTCCCACGAGGTGAGTCCGCTCATGAAGCTGGTGTCGCGTGGTGACACCACAGTGGTCGACGCCTACCTGTCGCCGATTCTTCGCCGCTACGTCGCCAAGGTCGACAGCCAACTACGTACCCATGGCACTGGGCCACGGCTCATGTTCATGCAGTCGAACGGTGGCCTTACCGATGCATTGCGATTCCAGGGCAAGGACGCGCTGCTCTCGGGACCCGCAGGGGGCGTGGTGGGAATGGTCCGCACCGCAGAGGCCGCGAGCTTCGACTCTCTGATCGGGTTCGACATGGGTGGCACCTCGACCGACGTGTCCCACTACGCCGGTGAACTCGAGCGCACCTACGAGACGGAGGTCGCTGGCGTTCGCGTCCGGGCACCGATGATCCACATCCACACGGTCGCGGCTGGTGGCGGATCGGTTCTCCACTTCGACGGGTCGCGAATGCGCGTAGGTCCCGATTCGGCCGGTGCCGATCCCGGGCCGGCCTCGTATGGCAATGGTGGTCCGCTCGCGATCACCGACTGCAATGTGGTTCTCGGCAAACTGCGCCCCGAACTGTTCCCGAATGTCTTCGGCGACTCAGGTGACCTGCCACTCGATGTGGCAGCCGCTCGGTCGAGGTTCGAAGTGTTGACGGGCGAGATCGGAGCGGCAACCGGCATCGAACAGTCTGTTGAGTCCGTGGCCGAAGGGTTCTTGTCGATTGCTGTCGAGAACATGGCGAATGCCATCAAGAAGATCTCCGTGCAGCGCGGCTACGACATCACCAGCTACACGTTGGTCTGCTTCGGAGGAGCCGGTGGCCAGCATGCGTGCCTCGTTGCCGATCGGCTTGGAGTGACACGCGTCCACATCCATCCGTACGCAGGGGTGTTGTCGGCGCTCGGCATCGGGCTCGCCGACGTACGACAAGTACTCGACCACGCCGTCGAACAGACCCTTGGCTCCTCTGCGCTCGCCGCCCTGGAGTCGGCCTGGAGCCGACTCGACACCGACGGTGAGAAGGCGCTCATCGATCAAGGAGTGCCGGTAGGGGCCATCACGTTGGTCCACCGGGTCGCACTTCGATACTCGGGGTCTGACTCGGCGCTGCATGTTCCTGCTGGGGCACTCGAGACGGTGACCGGCAATTTCGAAGCGATGCACATGGCACGGTTCGGCTTCATCTCGCCAGAGAAAGATCTGATCATCGAGTCGATTCAGGTGGAGGCAATCGGCGCGAGCGCTCCGGTCGACATCGTTCCTGCTCGAGCAGACGGGACCGCCCAAGATGTGGCGATCTATCCGACGGTCATGGCCGGCGCGACAACCGACACCCCGTTCCTCGATCGTTCTTCGCTCGTCGCAGGCACACCCGTCTTGGGGCCGGCTGTGCTGATCGAAGCGAATGCAACCACCGTGGTCGAGCCAGGATGGGCTGCCGTCTCGTTGCCGAACGGAGACCTCGTTCTCGAGCGAGTCGAATCGCTGCCCGACGGTGTGGCCGTTGGCACTGACGTCGACCCGGTGCAACTCGAGATCTTCAACAACTTGTTCATGAACATCGCCGAGCAGATGGGCCTCGTGCTCGAGAACACAGCCGCATCGGTGAACATCAAGGAGAGACTCGACTTCTCGTGCGCGGTGTTCGACCCGGCCGGCGATCTGATCGCCAACGCTCCGCACATGCCTGTCCACCTCGGCTCGATGAGCGAGTCGATCAAATCGATCATTCGCCAGAACCCGAACATGGAGCCTGGTGATGTGTATGTGATGAATGCCCCGTACAACGGGGGCACCCACTTACCAGATATCACGGTCATCAAACCCGTCTTCCAGGACGGCGACGACGCCAAGCCGATCTTCTATGTTGCATCACGTGGCCACCACGCCGACATCGGTGGAACGGTGCCGGGGTCGGCTCCTGCTGATTCGAGTTCGGTCGACGAGGAAGGAGTGCTCATCGACAACGTGTTGCTTGTCAAGGCCGGTCGGTTCCTCGAAGACGAGTTGCGTCATCTCCTGACGACGGCGCCGTACCCGGCCAGGAACCCGGACCACAATGTGGCTGACCTGAAAGCCCAGGTCGCAGCATGCGAAAAGGGAACAGCGGAATTAAGACGGGTGATCGATCACTATGGCCTCGAGGTCGTTCACGCCTACATGGAGCACGTGAAGGACAACGCAGAAGAGTCGGTGAGGCGAGTCATCGATGCCCTCACCGACAGCGAGTTCGTTTACGAAATGGACGACGGCCATCAGGTGGCCGTGAAGATCGCCGTTGACCACGAAAATCGGGCGGCGACCATCGATTTCACCGGCACGAGCGACGTTCACCCCGGCAACTACAACGCCCCTGCCTCGGTGTGCCACGCAGCCGTGCTCTACGTGTTCCGCTGCATGGTGGGCGACGCGATTCCTCTGAACGCCGGATGCATGAAGCCGCTCGATGTCATCATCCCCGATCCGTGCATGATCAATCCGCGCTACCCGGCCGCGGTGATCGCCGGCAACGTCGAGACGAGCCAACTCATCGTCGACACGCTCTTCGGTGCGCTTGGTGTCGTGGCTGCCGCCCAGGGAACGATGAACAACTTCATCTGGGGCAACGATCGCTATCAGTACTACGAGACGATCTGTGGAGGCGCTGGCGCAACGGCGAACCGTGACGGGTGCGATGCGGTGCACACGCACATGACCAACTCGCGTCTCACCGACCCCGAAATTCTCGAGTGGCGGTTTCCGGTTCAGCTCGAGACCTTCCACATCCGTCACGGATCTGGGGGTGCCGGTGCGTACAAGGGTGGCGACGGCGCAGTACGTCGAGTGTTGTTCCACGACGATGTGATGGTCAACGTCCTCTCGTCGCATCGGCGCGTTCCCCCTTATGGAGTGGCCGGTGGCGCGTCGGGGGCCGTCGGCCGTAATCGAGTCATCCGCCGCGACGGTACGGTCGAGGAGCTCGGCGGCAACGTCCAGGTCCAAGTCGTCGCTGGTGACCGGTTCGAGATCGAGACGCCAGGTGGCGGTGGATTCGGACCGAAGTCATGAGCGAGCTCGATTCTGAGACCGCGGCGGGACTTCGACGTGTGGTGGAGCCGATCGAAACGGCGAAGACCCTTCCACCAGCCGTGTACCGCGACGCTGCGGTATTCGATCTCGAGCAGCGTCGGATGTTTCGGTCCGGTTGGGTCGGCCTTGGTCGCGCAGACCGATGGAAGGCGACAGGCGACTACACCACCGTCACCATCGCCGATGTTCCGATCGTCGTCGTGCGAGGCGACGAGGGCACGCTACGCGGCTTCGACAACACCTGCTCGCATCGGGCCAACCCGGTGATGAAAGGGGAAGGAAACTGCGTACGGATGCAGTGCGACTTTCATGCGTGGACCTACCGGCTCGATGGCTCCGTCCACGCCGCCCCGAGCATGCAGCAGACCTCGGGATTCGATCGCGCCGACTACGGCCTGCACGAGTTCTCGATCGCCGAGCGCTTCGGATTTGCGTTTGTCTCGCTCGATCACGACCCACCCGACATCGACGAGTGGCTGACCGATTTCGAGGCGATGCACCTGAGCTGGTCGCTCGGCCGCCTCGTCACGGGCCGGCGCCGCGAGTTCTACCTCGATGCCAACTGGAAGCCGTTCATGGAGGTCTTCAACGAGTACTACCACCTGCCCTACGTCCACCCCGACAGCATCAACGCCACTTATCTCGAGCCGGACGCGGTAGACGATGTGAAGGGTTCGTTCACGACACAGTTTGGGCTCACCGATGGCACTGGTGCATTGCTCGACGGGATGAAGGACCCTGTGCTTCCGGTGATGCCTGGGCTTGTCGGTCGCGATTGTGATGGGGTCAGATACACCTGGATCTATCCGAACATGACGTTCGCGACCGGTTCAGAGGCGGTGTGGATGTACGAGGTCTATCCGGTCTCGCCTGGCAGGACGCTGTGTGCCCAGACTGTCTGTTTCCCGCCGGAGACCATCGCCTCTGATGGATTCGAGGCCAAGGCCGCGAGTTATTACGAGCGTTTCGACGTGGCCATCGACGAGGACATCCCCTTCCTCCAAAGGCAGTTCCATGGCCAACGTTCGCCGTTCGCCAGACAAGGACGTTTCTCGCACCTCGAACCCAGCGTCGCCAAGTTCGCGTGCTGGTACGCCGACCGCCTGCTCGCAGACGACTGACAGGTGCTACGGCTCCCGAGCCGGCCGCATCCTGCCGACCCAGGACCCGGCAACAGAGGTCTCAGCTGCTTTATCGGGGTGAGGGTCCGAAGATGGTGTCGAGGAGTTGGTCTTGGAGGTGGCCGTTGCTTGCGGCGACGGTTGCGACGCCGCTGTCGGGTGCAACCGCAATGGCGCCGCCCGCCTCTGGGACCACAACGAGCGATGCGGCATAGTCCCATTCGTTCAGTTGCATGTCGGCCATGGCATCGATACGCCCTTCGGCGAGGAGGACGTACCCCCAGCCACCGTCGGCCCAGGTGCGCACGATGGCCCCTGATGTCAGAACTCGATCGAGCGCGTCGGGTGTCCAGTAATCGAGCATGCCGGACGTCAGAATCGTTGCTTCGGTCAAGTCGGTCTTCGCGCTCACACGTGCATCGCGACCGTCGACCTTGCAGCCTCGACCGCGCGCAGCAACAGCCCGCTGCCCGATGGCTGGAACGTCGATCACCCCCACCAGCGGACCTTCGTCGTCCTCGATGCCGATCAGGGTGCTCCAGCCAGGAACTCCGTGAACGAATGACATTGTTCCGTCGATCGGGTCGAGTGTCCACGTGACGCCGGTTGTCGAGTCGACCTCAGCCCACTCTTCGCCGATGATCCCGTCGCCAGGACGTTCTTGGGCGACGAGGTGCCTGATGGCGAGTTCGGCCTCTTTGTCAGCGGCCGTGACATAGGAGCGGTACGCCTTCGACTCGACCCCGAGATCGGGATCTCTGAAGAGCCCCATCGTCACCAGTAGTGCCCTGTCGGCAGCCTCGACTGCCAGTTCGACGATGGAATCGAGTTCTGCGCCTTCGATCATCCGGGCGACGTTAGCTCGCGATGCGTTCGCGCTGGAGGCCACCCGCCTCGGGAATGATTGTGTGCGCAACTTCGTTGGATTCTGGCATGAGCGAGCCCCCGACCTCACCACAGACGAAGTGAGCGAACCTAGGGTGGACGATGTGGAGTCGACCGGGTCATCCGTGCTGCAGACGTTTGTGCTTGGCGTGCAGTGGCCGACACTCGATCCATTTCTCTTCTGCGCCCATCACGTCGATCACTATCCGGCCGCCAACGCCAGGATGGGACCCGCTGCTTCGCTGGAGGGTCGTCAGATCGGCATGGACTTCGCAGGCAAGGACGGCTGGAACATGTACCACGGGTCCGACGTACCCGGCTTTCCACAGCACCCGCATCGAGGATTCGAGACCGTCAGCTACGCCCGGAGCGGGCTGATCGACCACGCCGACTCGATGGGAGCACACGCCCGCTTCGGAACCGGCGACGTGCAGTGGATGACCGCTGGTAAAGGGGTCGTGCACAGCGAAATGTTCCCGCTGTTCGACCAAGACAGCCGCAATCCTCTCGAGATGTTCCAGTTCTGGTTGAATCTGCCCGCAGCCGACAAGATGGTCGACCCGTACTTCACGATGTTCTGGGATGCCGACATTCCGAAGGTTCGCACCGTCGGCGATGACACACGACAGGCGGTGGTCACGATCATCGCCGGTCGATTCGGAGACACCGACCCCAGGCCGCCGCCCCCGAATTCATGGGCAGCCCGAGCCGAGGCCGATGTTGCGATCTGGCATGTGCACCTGGACGCCGGGGCTGAGGTCACGATCCCAGCCGCTACAGGCGACGGCACGAACCGCGTCGTGTATCTGTTCGAAGGTGACGGCCTCGACATCAGCGGAACACTCATCCGCGGCTCGATGGGAGCCGTCGTCATCGCGGCCCGCGAGTTGACCCTGGTCGCACCCTACGCCCCTGCGGAGTGCATGATCCTGCAAGGCCGACCAATCGGTGAGCCTGTCGCCCAGAACGGTCCGTTCGTCATGAACACCGACGCCGAAGTTCGACAGGCCTTCGTCGACTATCGCGACACTCGGTTCGGCGGCTGGCCGTGGCCGTCAGATGCACCGACCCATGGGTTTGATCGGGACCGCTTCGCCGATCATGGCGATGGACGGGTGGAGCTGTCAGAGACCTAATACGAGCTAGCCGTCGTCAGGACCGACGGATCAGGGTTTGACGCGAGGTCGATTCGCCCGCCACGCCGAGATGCGGATGGCTGTCGTCGCTGCAAGTCCCCGCCGGGCCTCCGTGGCTGACAGCAGCCAGACCAGTGCTACGAGGATGATGGAACCGCCGACGACAGTTCCGACGGTCAGTTCTTCGTCCTGCCACATCCAGACCCAAAACGGGGCCAGGACGATCTCGCCGAGGAGCAGAAGCGTCGCCGGTGCCGCGGGTACCACTTGGCTGGCGGCGTTGAAGAACGGTAGCCCGACGCCGAGCAGCACTCCACCGCTGACGCATCCGAGAACGACGTCGCCCCATGGGACGTCTATGCCGTCTCGGCCAACTGTCGCAACCAGCGCGATGGCCGAGCCGACACACCCGGCGATCACGATCGGCACTGCCGGATCCTGCGCAGTCGAGGTTCGTAACAGAACCGCGTACACGCCGAGCATCAGCGGAATGAGCCCGGCGGCGATGAGTCCGACGGCGTTGGGGTCGGGCCGACCGACGCCGACCATGATCACGACACCCGTGATGGCGAGCGCCATTGCTCCCCAGGTAGAAGTGCTGACGCGCTCCTTTATCAGGATCCAGCCGAGTAGTGCTGCGGAAAACGGCGAGAGTGTCTGCAACAAGAGCACTGTTGCGGTGTCGACCCTCGACAGCGAGATGATGAACCCGCTGAACATCAGGGCGAGCAGTACTCCTGCGATCCAGTGTCTGGTCGTGATCGATCGCATGACACCTGGTAGGCCACGTCGGTGCCTCACGAGCAGAACGACTGCGGCCGCGAACGCGAGGCTGATCGATCGGTAGAACAGGAACTGCCACTCGGTTGCTTCCTGCCTGCTGCGAAACAAAAGGGGCCCGAAGCTGAAGACCACGCCGGCAGCGAAGACAGCGTAAGGTCCCGAACGCGTTGTCAGAGTCAGCCCCGCGATCGAGACGGTGTGTTCCTCGACGCGGGCATCGGTTTGCACCGTCATTCTTCAATCCCAGCTTGCCACCTGCGCCAACGTGAGTTCATCCTCACGCCCCACCGGTTGAACGGATCTGGATAGTTCCTGCTCGGGCCCGTCCCAGCGTCGAGCAGACCCATCAGAGGATCCCGACTGCCGAGCATCGACTCGGCCAGGTACTTGCCGGAGATGGTGCCTTTGGCCATACCGGTGCCTTGGTAGGCCATGGTCGCGAAGATACCGTCGGCGACTTCTCCGCACACGCCGGCGCCATTTCTCGACAACGAGAGTGCGCCTCCCCACGAGTATTCGAACTCGACGTCGGGCAGCATCGGGTAACGGTTCTCGAACGATTTCCGGTGAATCCCAGCGACCTTGTCGACACCTCGTTTGGCGTCGCTGGTGCGGCTGAACGTGTACTGGTTTCTGATGAGGATCCTTCGATCGGGCCGGCGCCGCACTGTCGTGCCTGCCGGGTGTGCGGGGATGATGGCGTAGTTGTCTTCGCCGCCGAGAGCGTCCGCCTCATCGTCGGTCAGGGGCCGCGTCATCGACCCCCAGGTGATGAGAGGGATCAGGTGTTTCTTGAAAAGACCGAAGCCTTCGGCGAAGCCGTTTGCGGCCAGCACGACCGATGGTGTCGAGATGGAGCCGAGACCTGCCTGCAGCGAATGCGGAGGCCCGTAGGCGATATCGGTGACAGGGCTTGCTTCGTGGACGGTGACATTCGGGGGCATCGTCCTGGCCAGACCGATGACCAAGGCGGCGGGCTGGACCAACACGCTATGGGGGGCGTGGAGGCCCGATGTGTAGAAGCCGGTGCCGAACCGGCGTTTCAGAGCGGCTGCGTCGTGCATCGAGTAGTCCTCGGCCACAGCATCGAGTGAGCCGGCGAAGCCCCTGAGGGCCTCCTCACCCTTCGGCGAAGCTGCAGCGTGGATCTTCCCCTCTCGCCGCCAGTCGCAATCGATACCGTTCGTGTGGACTACCTCGTCCAACCAGTCGACTCCGGCTCGGTTCAGCGCGATCTGCCTCTTGGCGTTGACGGTGTCGTCGGCGAATCCCTTGGCCCTGATGTTGTGGGCGTGATCGATGATGAATCCGGAACAACGACCGGCTGCGTTGTTGCCGATGCGTCCGGCTTCGATCAGCACGACCGACGACTCGGGAGCGAGCTCGGCCAGTCGCCGCGCTGCAGCGAGGCCGCCGAAACCTCCGCCGATCACGACATGGTCGGCCTCGATGTGTTGATCGAGGATGTTCGGTTCGGGTAACGGAGGCAGAATTTCCAGCCAGCCGTTGCGGTTGTCGTAGTCGGGGAGAAGTCCGACTTTCATCGAAGTGGCTCGGTCATGCGAGATCGATCCAGATGGTCTTCTGCTCGGTGTACTGGTCGTGTGCGGCCAACCCGTTGTCACGCCCGGAGAAGCCAGACAGGTTGAAGCCACCGAAGGGAGTCGAGGCGTCGCCTTCGCCGTAGCAGTTGACGGTGACGGTTCCGGCGTTGATCCGACGTGAGGCCAGGTGCGCGGTCCGAAGGTTCGATGTGAACACCGACGCAGCGAGGCCGTAGCTGGTCTGGTTGGCGAGGTCGATCCCCTCCTCCGGGTTTGAGAAGGTCGTCACCGCGAGCACGGGTCCGAACACCTCCTCCTGGAACAGACGCATGTCTGGCGTGACTGAGTCGAAGATGGTCGGCTCGACGAAGAGACCCCCGCTGTCGCCCAGCACCTGCTTGCCGCCACGGACGAGTTGTGCCCCATCTTCACTGGCGGCTGTGATGTGCCCCAAAACCTTGTCGAGATGCTCTTGTTCGATGAGGGCGCCGATCTTTACCTCGTGATCGAGCGGATCACCAACAGCCCAGTCGCCCGTCCTCTCCTGGATCAGCCCGAGCAGTTCGTCTTTCAGCGACTCGTGCACGATGAGACGCGAGTTCGAGCTGCAGTTCTGGCCCGCATTCCAGAAGATCGAAGTACACATGTGGTCAGCGATGGCATCGAGGTTCTCGGCGTCGGCCATGACGACGAACGGGTTTTTGCCCCCGCACTCGAGCGTGACCCGTTTCAGGTTCGACTCGGCGGCATAGGTGAGGAATCGGCGACCGGTCTCGGTCGATCCGGTGAACGTGACACAGTCGATGTCGGGGTGGCGGCCGATCGGCTCACCGACAGATGGCCCATCACCGGTCACGACGTTGATGACGCCGCCTGGAATGCCTGCCTCGAGCGCGAGTTCGGCGAGACGCACCGTGGACATCGAGGTTTGTTCGGCCGGCTTCAAGACGCAGGTGTTGCCGGTAGCGAGCAGCGGTCCGAGCTTCCAAGCCGCCATCAGCAGCGGGAAGTTCCAGGGCAGCACGGCCCCGACGACGCCGATGGGCTCGCGCACGATCATCGACACCACGCCGCTGCCCGAAGGCGTGAGCTGGTCGTTGACCTTGTCGGCTGCTTCGGCGTGCCAGCGGATCGTGTTCACCGTCTCCGGGAGATCGATCTCGCTGGTGTCGGCGATGGGCTTGCCCGACTCGAGGGTCTCGATCGTTGCCAGCTCGTGTGCGTTCGCCTCGACGACGGCTGCAAAACGAAGCATGAGCCGCTTGCGCTCGGCTGGTGATGCGAGTCCCCATGGTCCGTCCTCGATCGCCGACCGAGCCGCGGCCACAGCGGCATCGACGTCGGCCGACCCGCACGATGCGATCTCGGCGAGAGGTTGGCCGGTCGCCGGGTTGAATGTCGTGAACGTCGCTGCCGATAGAGCGTCGGCGCGATGGCCGCCGATGAAGGCTTGTGTTGGCGGCTTAATGGCATCGATGAGAGCCTGTGCGCTGGCCGAGGTCATGACTCGCCTCCTTCTTTCGGTACCCGGTCTTCGGGGAGCGACCCCGTGGCGAAGCCGCGGCGTGTGTTGCCGCCTAGATGCCCGGTCTTTGTCATCTGGACGAGCCAGTCCCGTTCTTCTTCCCACTCGTGATGTACGAGCCGTGACCTGTCGAGCTTGTTGATCGGCAGCGACGAGAGTGCGGCTTGTAGTGCGACCCGGCCTGCGCCGGTGATCGGCGGCTGCGGACGGCGCGACACTCCGAGGTCATGGCCGACCATCGCGGTCGCGGCCTTCACGCCGCCGAGGTACTCGACGTCCAGTGAGTTGCCCCAGAGGAAGAGGTTGGTAGGCGCCATGAGGGCCCACAGCTCCATGGCTTCCTTGTAGTCACCCTTCTGCACCAAGTCCCAGAGGCGAACAGCCTCGTGGGGCATGATGTTGACCGCGCCCCAGATGAGCCCCACCGCCCCTCCCATCAGGGCAAATGGTGCGATCGGGTCAGCGCCGCTGAGCACTCCGCCACCAATGGCGATGAGCTTCTGTTGCTTGGCGATGTCGCCCGCGCTGTCCTTGATGTATTCGATGTTGTCGATGGCGATCAGGCGGCGATACAGCTCAGGTGTGATCTCGATGCCACTCGCGTCTGGGATGTTGTAGAGCACGATCGAGGCATCGACGGCGTTGGCCAGCTGCTCGTAGTGGAAGAGGATGCCCCTGTCGAATGGGCTCTCGAGGTACGGCGGGAGCACCATGAGTGCATCGACTCCGGCGTCAATTGCGGCCTTCGACTTCTCGATTGTCTCACTCAGCCCGACGGCGCTCGGTTGGCTGATGATCGGCACGCGACCGGCGATGTGGGCGCCGCCCACCTCGTTGATGTGCTGCACCTCTTCGCGACGCATGTAGGCGAACTCGCCGGTCCCGGCATTCAGGACGATGCCGTGCACACCGGCCTCGATCAGGTAGTCGATGTGTTCGCGCATGCGGCCGTCGTCGATGGTCTCGCCGGCGTCGGTCAGCGGCGTGCACATGGCGGCGAAGATGCCGCTGAGTTTCTTCCTCATGATGAGTTCCTCTTCACTCGCGCTTCAGTACTCGAGTTCTTCTGGGATCTGCTCGATCCGCTTGGCCATGAATTCCTGCAATGCCTCATCGATGTCGTCGGGGAGTTTCGGCTCTTCGTAGTCGGCCAACATCCTGACGACTTTGGCGTTGCCGCGTTGCTCGGCGTCGGCGCCTCCGGCAGCCTCCCACTGCTCGAAGCCGTCGCTGTCCATGAGCTCTGGCATGGCGAATGCCTTCTCGAACCGTTCGAGCGTGTGAGCGGTGCCGAGGAAGTGGCCGCCGGGCTCGATCTCGTCCATCGCTGCCATGGCGTCGTCGAGTTCGTCGAAATTGATGCCTTCTGCGAAGCGCCTGAACATCTCGGCCTGCTCGCCGTCGATGGCGGCCTTGGCGTAGCTCTGGCAGAGAGCAGACTCCATATAGCCGGTGGTCGAGAGCACGAAGTTGGCTCCTGCGAGGGCTACGCCGAACATGTTGCGGGCGGCTTCGTATCCGGCCTGCGCATCGAGCAGTTTCGACGATGTGCACATCCCAGAGCACCGCCATGGCAGCTTGTAGTGCCTGGCCAATTGACCGACGAGCAGGTTCATGTGGTCGATGTCCGGCGTACCGGCCATTGGTGCGCCTGTCTTCATCGAGACGGTGGCAAGCCATTGCCCGTAGACCGCCGGGGCGCCGGCTCGAACCATCTGACTGAATGCCACACCGGCGAGCGCTTCCGCGTTGATCTGGACGACGGAACCAATGGTCGATGCAGGAGTCGAGGCGCCACCGAGCACGAAGGGCGAGAAGAGCATCGCCTGATTGGCGCCGGCGTACACCTTGACCGCGTCGAGCATCGTCGAGTCCCAGACCAGGGGCGAGTTGCCATTGGCCAGACAGGTCATGACGGTGTTCTGATCGACGAAGTCATCGCCGAAGACGATCTTCGCCATGGTCAGGCTGTCCTCGGCCCGCGAACGACTGGTCACCGAACCCATGAACGGCTTCGTCGAGTGTTTGATGAGGCTGTGCGTCATGTGGAGATGACGGTGAGGAACGGCGATGTCCATCGGTTCGCACACCACGCCGCCTGTCATCTGCATAGACGGCGTCATGTAGGCGATCCTGGCGAAGTTGTCGAAGTCATCAAGGGTCGCGGATCGGCGCCTGCCCTCGAGGTCTCGGATGAAAGGGGCGCCATATGACGGCGTGAAGATCGACTTCCGGCCTCCGACAGTCACGGTTCGCTCAGGATCCCGGCCGACCATCGTGTACTCGCTCGGCGCGGTCGAGATGAGTTGCATCAGCAACTCACGGTCGATTCGGACGCGGTATTCGTCGACGTTGGCGCCGACTTTGTTCCACATGGCGATGGCCTCGTCGTCGCGGAACTCGATACCAGTGGTCTCGAGGAGGGTCATCGTGGTGTCGTGCACGATGTGAACCTGTTCGGGCATGAGCGCATCCATGTACGGGATGCCGCGCTCGAACTCGGGGAGGAATCTCTGGGTGTAGGCCTGGCGCTTCTCGGCGCGGGCGGCCCTCCCGCGTCGGACCGATCTTGCTGGTGCGGCGTCGGTCATGTCGATGCTCCGTTGGAGAGAGCCGCGGTGAGGTGCTCGTGGAGTGCCTCGACCAGGTCGGGCTTGCGGTCGGTTGCCGAGCGAAGGACGAAGGCGACCTGCGGTAGTGCGCTGGCTTCGACGGCGGTCCATTCGCGCATTTGTTCGGTCAGGTTCGGCTGGTTCAGTACTGCAACGCCCAAACCGGCTTCCACAGCTGCCTGGACGCCGTGGATACTCGGACACTCCATGGCGTGGTGGTACCGCCGGCCGGCTTCGTCAAGCCGAGCGATGAGTGACGGTTCGTAGAGGCAGTGAGGGCCGAAGCTGATGATGGGTACCGACGGTGCTTCGTCGAAGTCGAACGCCGCGCCGTGTACGACGTGGAGGTCGTCGCGCCGCCACACCTCGTCTGTGCTGCGGAGAGCGTCGTCGACATCCAGTACTTGGATGAGAGCAACGTCGACAGCGCCGTCTTCGAGCCAGCCGGCAACGACGGCGCTGTCGTGAACCCGGATCTCGAGGCGCACTGCTGGGTGCGTCCTGCGAAATCGGCTCGCCACGTCGGCGAGAGCCGTCGCTGCGACTTCCTCGTTACACCCCAGAAGCACCTGACCTGTCAGGGCTGACCGTTGGAGATGGTCGACGGCAGCATCGTGCATGTTGACGAGATCGTCGGCATAGCTGAGAAGGTCGTGACCGTCGGCTGTGACCGTGAATCCCGATCCGTCCCGCCGCATCAACTCGATACCGAGGCGCTCCTCGAGGCGTTTGATCTTGTGGCTCACGGCCGATTGCGTCATCCCGAGCCGATCGGCGGCTGCGGTGAATCCATCAGATGTCACGACTTCCCTGAACACGCGCAGCGACTCGACGTCGAGGCGTACCGGGGTGTCAGCCGCGTTGACCATCGCCGGAGATCATGACACTCCGTCATGGAATCGTCTACCCCCATGACGACATATTCGTAACCCGGGTCAGTCCCCTGTTAGCAAACCTGTCACAGGTTCAGATCTCGGTTACAGGCGCGAAGTGATAGAACCGCTCCGATGGAAGTCGATGGAAAGGTCATTGTCGTCACGGGGGCCACGTCCGGGATCGGGCGGGCAACAGCAGAAGTGTTGGCATCACATGGCGCATCGGTGATGGTGGCCGGGCGAAACGCGGGGGCGGCGGCAGAAGTCGTTGCTGCCATCACTGATGCTGGCGGCGTTGCCGGCGCATCGCTCGGCGATGTTGCCGATCCTGCGTTCGCGGAAAGACTGATCGTGTCGACGGTCGTCGAGTATGGACGCGTCGACGCTGTCGTCAACGCAGCAGGGGTCATCGTCAGGGCCGGTGCCACCGAGACCTCTGACGAGGACTTCGCCTGGGTGATGAAGGTGAACGTCACAGGTACGTTCAACGTGTCTCGTGCTGCGGTGAGGGCGATGCGGGAGACGGGTGGGGGCGCGATTGTCAACGTCTCGAGCACCTGCGGGCTGGTCGGCACGAAAGGAATGGTCGCCTACTGCGCCTCGAAGGGTGCCGTCACGCTGATGACTCAGGCCATGGCCCTCGACCACGCGTCGGAAGGGATCAGGGTCAATGCGGTGTGCCCCGGTGCCGTCGACACACCGATGCTCAGGTCCGGTCGCGATGCCGACCCGCTGAGTGATGATGCGATCCTCGCCTCGAATCTTGCGTCGATCCCGCAAGGCCGTGTTCCTGATGCGTCTGAGGTCGCTGAGCTGATCGCGTTTCTCGTCTCTGACGCCAGCGCGCACATTGTCGGGGCCGCGATCCCGATCGATGGAGGGTACGTCGCCCAATGACCGGACTCGAAGGCAAGGTCGCCATCGTCACAGGGGGAGCCAGGGGAATTGGTGCTGCGATCGCAGATCGACTCGCGAACGCCGGCGCCTCGGTCGTCGTCGGCGACCTCAATGATCCCGGATCCGACGTCTATTTCCACGAACTCGACGTCACATCCGAGGCATCGATTGCGGCCTTCTTCGCCGCTGTGCTCCGCGACCACGGCGGGCTCGACGTATTGGTGAACAACGCGGGAATCATGTTCGAGGAGCACATCGAAGAACACGCCACCGAATCGTGGAATGCCATGGTTGCTGTCAACCTCACCGGCCCGTTCCTCATGACGAAACACGCGACACCGCTCCTACGGCAGCGTGGTCGCGGCGCGATCGTGAACGTGAGCTCGATCGAGGCCTTTGCGTGCAACCCGAATCACGCCGCGTACGCGGCGACGAAGGCTGGTGTGATGGGACTGACGGCGGCAACTGCTGTCGACCTCGGTCCGATTGGGGTGCGATGTAACGCGGTAGCACCTGGATGGATCGACACTGAGCTCAACGCCTCGTATGTCGATGCTCACCCCGACCGCGACGAGGTCATTGCCCAGCTCTCCAAGCTGCACCCGGTTGGCCACATCGGTGATACTTCCGACGTTGGCGATGTCGTCGCTTGGCTCGCCGGCGACGAAAGCAGCTTCGTCACCGGCCAGACCATCACCATCGACGGCGGCCGGACCACCCGTCCGAGCCTGCCCCCGATCATGGGGTACTGAGACCATCTACTCCGGTGTGACGTAGGCCGCAGTGAGGCCGCCGTCGACGTTCAGGGACGCGCCGGTCATGTAGGAAGAATCATCCGAAGCGAGAAAGAGTGCTGCCTTGGCCATTTCGGCTGCTTCGCCGAATCGTGCCATCGGCACGTGGACCAGGCGTCGTTGCCGTTTCTCCTCGGTATCGAGGTAGCTCATCAACATCTCTGTCCGCAGAGGTCCTGGGCAGAGCGCGTTGACCCTGATGTTCTCCCTGCCGTGAACCACGGCGAGTTCACGGGTGAGAGCGAGAACTCCGCCTTTCGACGCGGTGTAGGCCAACTGTGGTGTTGCCGCACCCACGTGAGCAACGAACGATGCGGTGTTGATCACCGACCCGCCGCCAGCTCGACGTAACGCAGGCATGCCGTACTTGCAGCCGAGGAACACGCCCTTCAGGTTGACGTCCATGGTGCGGTTCCAGACCTCGTCCGAGGTGCCGATTGCGTCGGCGTCCTCCGCATCCATGATCCCTGCATTGTTGAACACGACATCGAGTCGACCGAACTCGCTTTCCGCCGCAGTAATCATCCGTGACGCATCACCGTCGTTGGATACGTCGGCCATCACTGCGATGGCCGAGCCGCCGTTCCCGTTGATCTCGGCGACGGTGTCGTTCGCGGCATCGGCGACGACGTCGACAACGACGACTTTGGAGCCCTCCGATGCAAAGAGCAACGCCGAAGCACGGCCGATGCCGGCACCGGCTCCGGTGATGAGACTGACGGTGTCCTGGAGGCGCATGCGCTGGCCTCGCTCAGAGCTTCTTGACTTGATCGCCTTGACGGATGGTGCCCGGTTCCACGACTTTGGCGTTGATGCCGCGGAGGTGGTGAGCGACGCCGATCTCTGAGTTCACGAAGCGCATGGCATCGAGGCCGAAGCGCTGGGTGAATTTCGCGCATCCTGCGTGTGGTTGATCGGTGACGACGACCACCGACTCACCGATCTGTAGCCGAGTCCACGGGGGAAGGTTCTCTTCGCTGAGGTCGAAGTCGACGTGCAGCTGATCGCCGGCGAGCTTCCGACGTGATTCGTCAGGGCAGATGTGCGCGATCAATCTCGAGTTGACGATGGTCAGCTGCATGTCCGGGTGGGCTTGATCATCTGGCATGCGGTCACTTGGACGAGCAATCCAGCTGTCGCCGGCCAGGCCGACCTCGAGGTCGAGTTCGCCCTCGGCAAGCACCTCACGTTCGTCGACGGCTGGACGTCGCACGATGAGATCGAGGGTTCCGACATCACTCGGCGCCGACGTGATGTGCGGCATTCCGGCTTCGATCTGATCTGTTGTGAGATGCATCGTGTTTCCGATGTGCGAGGTGTTCCGAGAATCCATGGGTCCAGTATGGTCATCGGCATGGCCGAACTACAGCTCTATTTCAACCCTGGTTGAGGCCAGGCCAACACCGCTCGTGAGTTGCTCACCGAGCGAGGCGTCGAGTTCGACGTCATCGAGTACATGAAGACCCCTCTCGACGAGGCCACTCTCACCTCGCTCGTGGACAAGGTTCCGAACGAACCGGCCGACATGGTGCGAAACGACAAGAACTTCAAGGAACTCGGGCTCGACCCGGATGATTACGTGACCCCTGGTGACGTGGTTGCGTTGCTTGTCGAGCACCCGGTGCTGATGCAGCGTCCGATCTTGGTCAAGGGCGACAATGCCGTTATCGCACGCCCGTCAGACAAGGTGTTCGAGCTCGTCGACTGATAGATCGGCGAGCAGTTTTGCTCAATCTTGCAGCATTTGATCCGTAGGAGAGACGTGAGTCCGGGAATCGTCTCGGACCCGAGTCACCTAGGAGAACTCGTGGGACGCAAGCCGGATCCCGAACGTCGGGACGAGCTTCTTCAGGAGGTTGTGTCGTACCTGCTCGACAGAGGCATTCACCAAACGTCGTTGCGCCCGCTCGCGAACGAGCTCGGAACCAGTACGTACACCTTCGTGTATCACTTCGGCTCGAAAGAGAAACTGATCACCATGGCCCTCGACCAGGTCGCGCAACGGGCGGCTGACGTCCTCACCGGGTTCGGCGATGATGGAACCGTTCACGGCTTCGTCCACGACTGGTGGGACTGGAACGTCGATGACGATCAGCTGGAAACGGCTCGCATCATCACCGATGCCAGGAGCCTCGTGCGAGTTCAGCCTGAGCTGTTCCAGCCCTTCGTCGAGCGGACGCGGCACGATTTCGTGACAGCACTCGCGGCGCGGCTCAGTTCCGAAGGCGGTGTTTCCGACGACGCATGCATGATGGTGGCGGCCCTCACAGGAACGCTCGCCGAGCTCGTCGGCGCCGAGGATGCCGATCGCGGCGCGGCCACCGTGGAGCGGCTCCTACTGGCCGTCGCAGCCTGAGAAAGACCAGCGAAAGCTGATCAAGTCCAGGGCAGGCGGTACTTCGGCGTCCCAGACAAGTCAGCACGATTCCGATTTCTGCAACGAGCGCGTCGAGGTAGTCGGACCCGCTCCTGCTGATGCATGATGTCTGCCTTGCCCAAGGTCCAGTAGCGGCGTACGGCGTCGCGCACGAGATGAGAACTTGATCGTCATGACATTCACCTGGGAGGCCGCAGCGGCCGAGTTGACGAAGCCAGGCGGTGAGTTCGAGCTGCTCACCGAGACCGTTCTCGGTATCGAGACAAAGGTCTTCACCCGCACCCCCAACTCGCTACGCGACCTCTTCGCCACAGCCAAGTTCCACGGTGAGGCCGAGTACCTCGTGTACGAGGACGAGCGGTGGGCGTACAGCGATCTCGTCTCCCAGATCGAGCAACTCGGTCACGCCCTGGTACACGACTTCGGAGTGAAGCCCGGCGATCGTGTGGCGATCGCGATGCGCAACTATCCCGAATGGGTCTCTTCGTTCGGTGCGATCGTCTCGGTCGGGGCTGTTGCTGTAGCGCTCAACGCGTGGTGGCTCACCGATGAACTCGACTACGGAATCGAGGACAGTGGTGCGCTCGTCGTAATCTGTGACGAGGAACGACTCCGCCAGCTCGGCCCGGTGCTGGCAAAGCGGGACCTCACAGCCATTGTTGTCCGTGCTGATGGTGGGCTCCCCGAACGCGCGGTGGCGTTCGACTCTCTGTGCATCGAAGGAAACACGCTTCCCGATGTCGCCATCGATACTGATTCGTTCGCCACGATCCTCTACACCTCAGGCACCACGGGGAATCCGAAGGGTGCGTACTCGACGCACCGAGCTGTGTTGAGTGCCCTTGTGGGATTCGCGTCGCGTGGTGCGATCGCCGCGCTCGTGTCGCCGCCAAGTGACGAGGATGCCGTGGCAGCTGCGCTCTACCCACCATGTTTCATCTTGTGCGTCCCGCTGTTTCACGTCACCGGTCTCATTCCCGTCATGTTGGGAACCTTCGTCAGCGGTGCCCGATTGGTGATCATGTACAAGTGGCAAGCCGAGCGAGCCTTGGAACTCATCGAACGAGAGCGTGTCACTCAGTTCGTCGGTGTGCCGACGATGTCTTGGGAACTGCTCGAGTCGCCCGCATTCGACGATCACGACACGTCCAGTCTCAACAGCGTCGGTGGAGGCGGAGCTCCAGCGCCGGCCGAACTGGTCAAGCGGATCGAAGACAATTTCGAGCGTGGTCGACCCGGCATCGGCTACGGGATGACTGAGACCAATGCGCTAGGCCCTCAGAATTCGGGTGATGATTACCTTGCCAAACCAACCAGCGTTGGCCGCCCTCCGGTCAACATGGACATCAAGATCATCGACGAAGACGGCGACGAAGTCCCTACCGGCGAGCGCGGCGAGATCTGCTTCCGCGGCGCGAACCTGATCGTCGGGTACTGGAACAAGCATGAGGCGACGTCCGAGACACTCGAGAACGGCTGGTTGCGGAGTGGGGACATCGGGTACGTCGACGACGACGGGTTCATTTTCGTGGCAGACAGAGCCAAGGACATGGTCATCCGAGCTGGCGAGAACATCTATTGCGCCGAGGTCGAGGGGGCCGTGTACGAGCACCCTGCGGTGTACGAAGCGGCAGTGTTCGGTATGCCCGACGAGCGGCTCGGGGAGGAAGTCGCTGTGGCGGTCATGCCCAAGTCCGGCATGGCCATTGACGGGGCTGATCTTCAGCGGTTCGTCGGCGAACGGTTGGCCAGGTTCAAGGTGCCGGCTCAGGTGTTCGTGTTCGACGAGCAGCTTCCCAGAAATGCGAGTGGCAAGATCCTGAAGCGCCAGGTCAGGGACGGCATCCTCGCTTCGCGCGGCGGATAGCCGGTGGCGGACACTGCTCCGGGCACATCAGGCATCACGCGCCGCCAGACGCACCTGGTGTTCGCGGCCATGCTGCTCGCGACGTTCCTCGGCTCGCTCGACGGGACGGCCGTGTCGACGGCGCTTCCCACCATCGCAGGCGAACTCGGCGGCATCGATCAGCTCCCCTGGGTGCTCACGTCGTTCTTGCTCGGTTCGGTTGCTGCGACGCCGTTGTACGGGAAATTCAGTGACCTGTATGGCAGGCGCTCGCTGACAGAAGCGGCGCTGGCGATCTTTGTTGTCACCTCGATCTTGGCCGCTGCGGCACAGACGATGTGGCAGCTCATCCTCGCGAGAGGGCTCCAGGGCATTGGGGCGGGCGGCCTGATGGCGATGGGTTTCATCGTCATCGGCGACATCTTCTCGCCCCGCGAGCGCGGGAAGTACATGGCCTATTACACGATGAACTTCACGCTCTCTTCGTTGATCGGCCCAATTGTGGGTGGCGTGTTCGTCGACATTGCTTCCTGGCGGTGGATCTTCATCATCAACGTTCCCCTTGGGGCCGTGGCCGCTTACGGCGTGCATCGCAATTTGACGTTCAAGCTCCCGCCGCGCGAGCACACACTGGACCTGTGGGGAGCCGCGGTGATGGTGGTCGGCGTCAGCGCGCTCATCCTCGGACTCGCGCTCGCAGGTGAAGCTGCTTCGTGGAACTCGCTGCTGGTGGTCGGGCTTCTCGTCACCGCGGCGGTCGCAGCAGTGTTGTTCGTCAGATGGGAGATCCGGCATCCGGAGCCACTGCTTCCGATGCGGCTCTTCCGCAACCCGACCTTCACGATCATGATCACCGGCAACGTTGTCTACGGCATCGCCGCGATGAGCCTGTTCGCATTCTTGCCGCTCTTCTTCCAAGTGTCGCTTGGCCGATCGGCGACGGCTGCCGGCCTGATTCTCGCGTCGATGAGTGTGGCTGTGACGCTCGGTTCGTACACCGCGGGACGAGTCACCACAGGAACCGGCCGCTACCGCACGCTGATGCGAATCGCCCCCGTGATGTCGCTCATCGGGATCATTGCCTTCGCCTTCTTCGATGAAAGTTCGAACGCCATGGCTGCCGTCCCAGTTCTCGCTCTGATCGGCTTCGCGATGGGCATCGCCTTCCCGACTATGACGACGGCCACGCAGAACTCGCTCGAGGTTGCCGATCTTGGAGCCGGGACCGCTGCGATCAACTTCTTCAGAGCGCTAGGCCAAACGGTTGGGGTGGGGGCATTCGGCGCACTTCTGACCTGGACCATCAACCGGGATCTGGCTGCAGTGAGCGGTGTGGATGTCGCGGAGTTGCTTTCGACGCCCGACGACATCAAGAACCTCGAGCCGAGTCTGCGGTCGGTCGTGGAGATGGCGATCTCGAATGCGTTCGGCGCCCTGGTGTGGGTGGCGATTCCGGTGATGGCGATCTTCGTCGTGAGCGTGTGGTTTCTTCCCGAACTCGAACTCAGGACGTCAAGTGCAATCGCGACCTCGGGCATACCCAACGACGAGGCGAACTGACGTGGTCCTCACCACTAAATCCATCTCCCAGTTCCTACTCACCAGCCCGTGCGGGGAAATGGTCAGAACCCTCGAACCACGTGAACTCGCTCGGGCTCAGGGATTCGGTGACAGCAACCAGATACCTACCAATCGTGGACTCGCCGGCAAGTTGATTGGCAACGCAGCCCCAGTGCCGCTCACCACAGCAGCCGTCGGCGCTCTTCTACACTGATAGAGCCAACTCACTTGAGCTATATGGGTCCCATGAAACGTCGCAACCACCCCACCACATTCCTGATTGGCCTACTGGTGGTCGTTCTCCTGGGTTGCTCTAGCACCGAAGAGACCTATCCCACACCAAACCTCGACGGGGAACAGCTCGACGACGTGGCGGAGACCACACCGCCTACCACTGTCCTCGACGCCGCTTTTGGTGTGCTTCAAGAAGAAGCTGAACAATCGACCCTGTTCGACCTTGGTGCGATACCAGGGGTCGTGATCGAGTGTTACGACAACGAGGCTCCAACCGAAGATGTCGGATCAGGTACTGGGGGTGCTTGGCTTCAATTCCGTGGCGACAGGGCACTGTCTGGTCGGTCAGGGCTAGTTGGTGCCGCGACCTGTCCCGAGGTCCTCTGGTCCCATGACCTTGGCGCCCGTTTGTCGCTGCTGGAGGTGGCATTCGATCCGACGGCCACAAAGGTCCTACCTCTGCCGGATTCCGGGGAGTTAGGTAACCGTTGGGATCTCTTCAACAGGTACGAGGCGGAGGGCCGCCGGGTTGACCTCGACGGTGACGGGTGGAATACGGAAAGCACCACCTCTTATGGAACTCATCGTGTCGGTGACCTGCTCCCTGATCTGCCCGGACTCGAAATGGTCAGTTGCGATAGTGGACAGTTCCAGGTCGGGGCTGGCGGCGATGATCCGCTTCCCTGCTACCTGTTGAACCGGTCGAACGGTGCATGGGAAACCGTATGGACAAGCGAACCGTTCAGTGGGTTCTCCAACAACATGTCAACGACGGGTCAGCCTCTTATCGGCGACTTCGACAACGACGGCGAACCAGAAGTTGCAGTGCTGCCGTGGTACGACGTTCAGGTTTTAGACCTCGCCACCGGTGCCCTGGAGGTCACTGGCAACTACAAGAACTCCAAGTACGACCCCGATGATCCGACTACCGGTAGGCCGTACGGGTTCTTTGGGGCATACGACCTGGGTGGTGATGATCGGTCGGAGTTCGTGATTATGGGCGACTTCGAAATGTTCGTCTCCGTACTCGGGCGGAGAGACGGCGAACTCGTTGAACTCTGGGACCACCAGATCGCCAAAGGGATCGCTCAAAGCACAGCGGTTCACGAGACCGGTGTATCGCCAGTGGCGGACATAGACGGCGACGGCACTCTCGACATTGTTACGTCGATCTTCAACGAGCATGGAGACGGCCAGTGGCACGTCGTTGGTTTCGATGGGCTTACCGGCACGGTCATCGTTGATCTCGTCAACCGGCATCTGGCCGCACTTAGCGACCTGAACGGCGACGGCACAGCAGAACTGTTTGTGACAATCACCGACGGGCCAGCAGTCCCCGATTACGGACCTGTAGAGATTCTCGATGTATCCGAGGGTTCGCAGCGGTCAGTGTGGTCCTCCGCCAGTTCCGGCTTCGAGCGTCTCGATGTCACCGATTTCCCTCTTCACGTCAACAGTCGCGCCACATGGGGACGAAAGTCGATCTTGCTTCACCAAGGCCCTCGATCGGGTGGGTTGATGTTCGCCACAAGGTCCCAGCATCAGGGAACCGGTGACGTCACGATTCACTTCTACGGGGCAGATCCGTTCCTGCTGGGCAACGCCAAACGGCAGGCCAAGAGCGGCGCCATCTCAGAGATCGGTTCGGTGACCGGACCATCGCTTCGACTCAGGGGGATTGATGACAGCACGGAGACCCTCCGTCTTCTGGTCCAAGCTGTCAGTTCCCAGGCTGGGAGCACGGTCTCCACTGATGGGTTGGAAGCGGCGGTCGTCTATAGCAGTCTCACCCAATCCGGCGACGGGCATCCAGCTGCTATGGGGTCGTTGCTGACGGGCACTGTGGTCGGACGTCTCGATGGTGGCGGGCCAACCGTTGTAGCTCACGGGTTCGGTGAGACTGTCCAGGCCCTGGAGGTTGATACCGAGTCGGGGTTGGTCAGTGTTGCGTGGACGGCTCCGGGCAGGGGCATGGTTTCTGGCGCAGACACGATCGTTTCGAATGGGCGGGGATTTGCCTCTGTTGCGCTCGCCGACGTGTACGGCACCGGTGAACATGTCGTCGTCGTTGCCGACAAAGACTCCGACGGCACCGCCCTCTTGAAGGCACTGGACGGCGATGGGGAGGTGATCTGGAAGACACGGTTCGACGTTCGGGGAGATCCCCCGATCTGGAACATTGGTGGGATCACCAACTGGACAGCTGGGCACTTCCTAGACCCAGACCGTGAGGACGTCCTCGTCGCTGTTCGAACCACGAAAATGCACTCTGACCAACTCCACCTCCTAGATGGTCGCAACGGCGATGTCCTCTGGACCCGGCAGAGCGGCGGGCGGTATTCGGGGTGTGAGAATGCTCAAGAAACGGGTGCGGGCGCCTCCCATATGGCGATCTTCGACTGGGACGGCGACGGGCTCGACGAGATCCTCACTACTTACTCATCGTTGTTCGCGGTGTACGACGGCTCCGATGGTTCGATGCTGTTGAACCGGTGGACGACCCAGTGGTGTCCTTCGCCGCTTCAGCTTTTCGATCAGGGTTTCCTGAATCATCCCCTTCCTGTCGCTGCTGATTTCCTCGGAAACGGATCTGAACAGGTCCTCCTCGCGGGGATGTCGGCAACAATCGCCGTAGTCGAGACCGGTGGCGACCCGATCTGGCACACCGGAATGTTCTCTGGGAGTCCGAAACGCACTATGCAGGGTGTCGGCGACTTCGACGGTGACGGCGACCTTGACCTGCTGAGTGTCGGGCACTGCAACGGAGCCGGCAGCGAACTTCAAGTATTTGAGGCTTCCACCGGTGACCTTCGGTGGTCTATGGGTCTGGGTGCAGTGTGCAGTTCGTGGATGGTGCCGACCCATGTCGTAACCGTGGATTTAGACGGTGATGGTCGAGACGAAGCCCTATTCACTTACGGCAACGTTCTTTACGCGATCGGAGAGAACGATGACGGTGTCGGTCACCTCGCATGGAAAGCAACCTTCGCACCGAACTCCTGGGGAGCGTTACTCGGTGAGCTGTCAATCGCTGACGTTGACGGCACTGGACGACCCAACGTTCTGGTAAATACCGAGTCGGGTCACCTCTACGGAATCGGATAACTAGCACACGTCATTTGGGTTACAGCTCTTGGCCTACATGCACTGTGTCGATCTGAGGTCCTCTCAGGAGACTGCATTTCAGAAGCCCGCAACTGGTACGACTTCTGGGACGCTGACCTGGGTCAGCCGGTGGGACCGAAACGGACCACATACCAAGGCATTGATGGTCTGTTCATTCGAGAGTTCAGCAACGGTTACGCCGTCTACAACCGGTCAGGTTCCGAGCAGGAGATCACCTTCCAGGGTGACTACCAGTCGATATCTCAAGACCACACCGGTGACACTCATCTGGTGGCCGACAGGGACGGAGAGATCTTCCTACGATGAGGTATGTGGTGCCGTCGAATAGAGGACTCGCAGGGAAGCTGATCGGTAACGCTGCTCCGTCGCCTCTAACTGCTACCGCTGTCAGGGCGGTCACCTGCGTCTGATGCCACACTGACAACCAAATGCGGGTTGGTTTGGAGGAGAACTTTGCGGTCCTTTTGGTGCTGTTTGAGGTGCGTCCTCAGCAAACCTCGAGAGAACGGGCCTGGGAAATTCTTTACTCTTGTCGGAACCTGAGAGGTCGAGAGGATCGTCACATGGGTACGAGCGCGCCGGCGAGGCGCAGGAGGTTCTGTGAAGATGACGAAGAAACTGTTTGCAGTCCTGATGGCCACGATCATTGTGGCAACTGCGTGTACAGGTGAATCCGATGGTGCTGAACCACGCACGATCGACATTGGCCGGCCTGGTGAGAGCACGACGCTGATCGCGTCATTGCAAGCCTTCGAGGAATGTGACGACTTCCTCAGCCATCTGCAAGAGAACGCACTCGAGATGGTGGGCCCCTGGGGTCTTGATCAGCATGGCTTCGGTGGGCCTGCTGTGGCGCTCGAAGGGGGGATTGCGGTCGACACGGCAGTCGAGGAATCTCGGCAGGTTGCCATCAGTGATTCCGCAGCCGGGGATGCTGTTTCGCATGCAGCTTCGGCACCGGTGGCAGGTGAAGACTTCAGTACCACCAACGTGCAGGAGGTCGGCGTCGATGAACCCGACCTCGTGAAGACCGATGGCCGCAGGATTCTGGCCATCGCCCAGAATCAACTCCACCTCGTCATCCTCGAAGACGGCACCCCACACCTCGTCGACAGCATCGATTTGCCCCGGGACACGTGGGTTCAGGAAATGTTGTTCGATGGCGACAGGGTGTTGCTGCTCGCCGGCGGCAATGGCGGTGCAGGAACCCCTATTGCCGCAGCCAGGTCTTCCTTGCCCGGTCAGGGATGGTGGCAGATCAGCGTCCTCGTGCAGGTTGACATCGACGGCGAGGACCTCGAGATCACGCGCAAGCTGTCACTCGACGGCTACCAACTCAGTGCTCGAGTGGTCGGTGGCGTCGCACGAGTCGTGGTGCAGTCCAGCCCGACCGGCCTGGTGTTCGAATATCCGGAGGGTGGGGGTCTCCGCGCCGAACGTGACGCTGAACGAGCGAACCGACGTATCATCGAGCAGTCGAGCATCGACAACTGGCTCCCGTACTTCGTCCTCGAAGACGGGCGCGGTCGTGTCATCGACGAAGGAACGCTCGTCGACTGCGAGAACACCTATCACCCCGACGACTTCAGCGGCTTGAACATGCTGAACGTGGTCACCATCGACTTGGCAGGTGAGGGTCTATCCGCCCCCGACGCCGTCAGTGTGCTCGCCGACGGCCAGATCGTGTACGCCAGCACCGGATCGCTCTACGTGGCGACGACCCGCTGGATTCCTTGGTGGCGGATCGATGACGCGGTGAACAGCGGCGAAGACGTCGAGGTCCCTGAGATCTCGACCGGCATCCACAAATTCGACATCACCGACCCGACCACATCGGCCTATGTTGCCAGCGGCGAGGTTCCCGGATCGGTCCTCAACCAGTACTCGCTGTCTGAACACGATGGATTCATTCGTATCGCCACGACGAAAGAGTCGTTGTGGTGGGAGCAGCGTCAAGAGTCGTCCAGTTCGCTCTTCGTGCTCGAGCCAGATGGCGGTGAGTTGAAGATCGTCGGCGAAGTCAACGACCTCGGTCGAGGCGAGCGCATCTTCGCCGTGCGGTATCTCGGCGATCTGGCGACCGTCGTGACCTTCCGTCAGACCGATCCGCTGTACACGATCGACCTCGCCGACCCGACCAACCCGGCGGTCCTCGGTGAGTTGAAGATCAACGGCTACTCGGCCTACCTGCACCCGATTGGCGACGATCTGCTCATCGGTGTCGGCCAAGACGCAACTGACGAGGGTCGCACCACCGGCACACAGGTGTCGCTGTTCGACATCTCCGATCGGGAGAACCCGATCCGCGTCGACCAGTGGACGTTGCGCGGAGCGTACTCCGACACCGAATGGGACGCCCGTGCCTTCCTCTGGTGGGAGCAAACCGGTCTCGCCGTGATTCCGGTGAACTCGTGGGGATGGAACAAGGAGGAAGGCCGCGACGAGGCGTTCTTTGGTGCCATTGGCCTCCACATTGCCGATGGCCAGATCACAGAAGTGGGTAGGGTCAGTCACCAGCAGCCTCGCTTCGTGCGTGAGTGCTGGTCGCCCGACGGTGAAGAGCCGACGGCCGAGAACATCCCGAAGCCGGTTGACGGTGACATGTCTGCGAGCGACGAGCAGCCTGACGTTGATGTTCTGCTCCCTGAAGACGAGTGCTACGAGTACTGGGATGCCGACTGGCAGGCCCAGATCCGCCGTACCCTCGTCATCGGCGACCAACTGTTCAGTGTCTCCGAAAAGGGCCTCCTCGGCGTCGACGTCGACACCTTCACAGAGACCTCAACTCTCGTCTGGTCACGAAATTGACCCAACGCGATTCGTGAGGGCTCCGGCCCTCATGAATCGCCGCGCTCTGTCACAAAGATCAGATCCCGGTGACAGGGCAGCACTACGTTCGGGGGATGAGGATTGGAACGTCGCTCACGTCGAGTCATCTGGTGCAGGATCACAGGGATGGGGCGAGGTGGCTCATCGAAAGGGCGATGGCTGCCGCCGCTGCAGATCTCGATCTACTGAGTCTCGGCGATCATCACTCCACGGGGCCGACGCCGTATTACCAAGGCGTGCCGATGCTCGGCCGTCTGCTCGCCGAGTGGACCGACAAGCCCGCCGGATGCCTGTTTCTCCTTCCGTTGTGGCACCCGCTGATCGTGGCCGAACAGGTTGGAACCCTGGCGTCGATACACGGTGGAACTTTCGTCATTCAGACCGGTGTTGGTGGTGGCGACATCCAGTTCGCGGCGATGGGCAAGTCACTTCGCACTCGTGGTGGTGACATCGAGGAATCGATCCGAGTCATCGACGCCTTGCTCAAGGGAGAGTCCGTGTCGAGTGAGCGGTACGGAATGCGTGACGCGCGAATCGCACCCGTGGTCCCCGAGCCTGTCGAATGGTGGCTCGGTGGCCGAGCGACGGCCGCGCTTGACCGAGCCGCGCGGATCAGTGGAATTCTGTACACGGGGCCCTCGTCGGTAGAGGCAGCATCGGCTGACGTGCAGGGCTTTCTCGCGGCGTGTCAGCGGGTTGGCCGGGAACCGACGAAGATGGTCATGCGACAGGACGTGGTGATTGCCGACACCGACGCTGCAGCCGAGGCACTCGCCGCGCCTGTCCTCGAGCGTGGATACCGAGGCATGCCGAGAGCGGCCCTCGCCATCGGCTCGGCGGAGACGGTTGCGGGCCAGTTCGATCGATTCCGCCAACTCGGCTACTCCGAGATCTCTGCGCGCCAGATGGCGATACCGCAATCGGCGGCACTCGAATCGATCGGGCTTCTCGCCACGGTTCGAGACCTCATGGGCGAGGACTGAAGGTCGTTACATAGTGTGTGCAGCGCTGATTTGGTGGTTCCAGGTTGGGGATCGGGCCTGTCGCGGCCATGCTGTGAGCCATGGCAGAAGTCTTGTGGGAGCGTCGCCCTGAACTGAACCGACCGATTCTCCTCCTCGCCTTCGAAGGTTGGTTCGACGCAGGCGAGTGCGCGACCTCTTCGGTGAGGTGGCTGACGCAGCAGCATGCTGCCGAACCCATCGCCGACATCGATCCTGAAGAGTTCTTCGACTTTCAGGAGAATCGACCAGAGGTCCGCTTCGACAGCAATGGGGCCCGCGTCATCAGATGGCCGGAGAACAAGGTCTTTGCCGCGCCGTCCAGTCCTGAACACGACCTGGTCATGCTTGCCGGCGTCGAGCCCCGCCTCAAGTGGAGGACCTTCACCGACAGCGTGCTCGAGGTGATCAAGGAAACTTCGACGGAGCTGGTGGTGACCCTCGGCGCGATGGTGGGCAGCGTTCCTCACACCAGGCCGGCCACGGTCAAAGGGAGCGCGACGAACACCGAACTCGCTGCTCAGCTCGGCCTCGATCGTCCGTCGTACCAAGGTCCGACGGGAATCATGGGAGCGCTGCACGACACGCTCGACAAGAACGACGTGCCCGTGCTGTCACTGCGGGTTGCAGTGCCGCACTATGTGTCTGGTCCGACCAACCCGAAGGGTCAGCAGGCGCTGCTCCGCAAACTCGAGCAGGTCATCGGCGTCGACGCGTCGTCGGACGATCTCGATGCGGCTGTTCTCGAGTGGGAAGAGCGCGTCAGTGGAGCTGTCGGCGCAGACGAGGAAGTGCTGGAGTACGTGCAGCGTCTCGAAGAGGAAGCCGACCGCGAGGCCGAGACAAACATTCCGAGCGGTGACGATCTTGCGGCGGAGTTCCAGCGATTCCTGCGTCGGAACGGTGACGACATCGCCGACTGAGATCAGCCGACATCCCCACGACGAGCGTTGGTTTGCAACGAGATTCTGTTGATGTGCATGGTCAGAGGACGTCGGTGGACTGTTGGCGAAGCCAATGGTCGGCGAGAACGAGCAACGTCATGGCCTCGACCATCGGCACTGCTCTCGGGAGCACACACGGATCGTGACGGCCCTTGGCTTCGAGCGTCACAGGATTGTTGTCCCTGTCTACTGTCTTCTGAGCCGAGCTGATCGTTCCGGTCGGCTTGAACGCAACGCGCATGACGATGTCGGCGCCGTTGCTGATACCGCCTTGGACGCCGCCCGAGTGGTTGGTGGTCGTCCGGGGGGCGCCGTCGGGGCCGGGTTCGAACGGATCATTGTGCTGGAGGCCGGTCATCAACGTGCCACCAAAGCCACTGCCGATCTCGAAACCCTTCGCGGCGGGAAGCGAGATCATTGCCTTGGCGAGGTCGGCATCGAGCTTGTCGAAAACGGGCTCACCGAGACCGGCGGGCACATTGCGGGCGACGCAGGTCACGACGCCGCCAAGTGAGTCGCCATTGCGCCGCGCCTCCTCGATGGCGTCAGTCATCGTCGAGGCCGCCTGAGCGTCCGGGCATCGTGTTGCATCCGCTTCGACCGCATCGAGAGTGACAGCCTCGACATCGACCTCTGCGGCGATCGACGCGACCGAAGACACCCAGGCCAGCACCTCCACACCGGCAACGGTCTCGAGCAGTTGGCGCGCCACCGCAGCGCCCGCAACGCGGCCAATGGTCTCGCGGGCCGATGCACGGCCACCGCCCTGCCAGTTCCGTGTTCCGAACTTCGCCTCGGTCGTGTAGTCAGCGTGCGATGGTCGGTACACGTCCTTCATGTGGTCGTATGCGTTCGGTCTCGCATCGGTGTTTCGCACCAGCATCGCGAGCGACGAGCCGAGGGTGCGGCCCTCGAACATCCCCGACAGGACCTCGACGGTGTCGGCTTCCTGGCGTTGTGTTACGAGGCGGCTCTGGCCGGGCCTCCGACGGTCGAGGTCGAACTGGACTCGTTCGACGTCGAGCGCCAAGCGAGGTGGGCAGCCGTCGATGACGACGCCGACTCCTCCGCCATGGCTCTCGCCGAAGGTGCTGATACGAAAACGCTCGCCGAACGAACTACCGGTCACGGTGACCGAGGGTAGATGTCCGCGGCCGCTGCGACGACACGGTTAACGTCCATACGTGCATTGCTACCACTGCGGCTTGGCCGCTTCCGAGTCGAATGGCGTGCCGTCGTGTTCGATTCACGGTCCGTTGTGGAAGCTGGTTCAACAGGGGCCCACCGCCAACGTTCTGGTCGAGCGCGGTGGTTTGATTCTGCTCGCGCAACGTGGGCACGAGCCCTGGTATGGGCACTGGTGCATCCCTGGTGGCTTTCAGGACTTCGGGGAACACCCCGAGGATGCAGCCCGTCGTGAGGTGATGGAGGAAGCCGGTGTCGAGGTCACCCTTACCGGTTTGCTCGGCATCTACGTCTCCCGCTACGAGCGCCCGCACGGTCAGGATTGGATCCAGACCACCGTGTACCTCGGCTCGACCGATCAGGATCCTGTCGTCAACGATGGTGAGATGCTCGAGGTTGGCCTCTTCCACCCCGATGAGCTGCCGGAGCCGATGCTCCCGAGTCATCTGGTTCGCATAGCCGACTGGCGGGCCGGCAAGGCGTGGACGTGGACTCACCAAGATGGTGCAGGCTCGATCGAGGGTTGACCCCGATGCTCCCGAGAAATGTGGTGGCGCTAGCGTCTGGAGATGATCATCGACGTCGACAACTCCGAGGCTGACGTCGATCAGCTGCGGGTCGATGACGAGGTCGAGGTTGTCACCGTGTCTCCGGGCGTACAACGCGCGCTCATGGTTGTCGTGATCATCGGGGGCGGGATTCTCCTCGTCACGCTCATCGGGTCGATCGTGTCCCGATCCGCTGAAGAAGAACCGGCTGCTCAGGATGTGACGGTCTTCGTCACGACCACGACGGTCATCGATCCGACGCCGGTGCCGGGTCAGGGGGGGACGGCGACCCCCAGCGTCGTGGCCGAAGCGACGACCCCGACGGCACCTGTGGTGCCGGCTGCTGCGTTTGCCGAGAACCCGACGAACACTCAGCTCGTGTTGTGGACCTTCAACGAGCGGAAGGTGATTGTCGTCGACGTCGACAACGCTGGTGCCACCGAACTCGATCTCCGTGATGTGGGTGTGCCGCTGGTCGAGAGAATCGTCAGCGCCGGGTCGAAGCTGGTGGTACAGAGTCTCGGTGACTATTACGCGGTCAGCGTCCGCGGCGAGCGCACCCTGCTCGATATCAGGGGTGTTGTCCAGGCCGTCGGCGACAATGAGCTGTGGACGACTGACGCGTTCGTCGGCGATCGTGAAACGACACCGTTCAGAATCGATTTCGAGGGAGTTCGCACACGGTTGCCGACGGTTCCGGCCCGCACATTTCCGTTTGGTTGGTACGGCGATGCGCTGCTGGTTGGAGCTGGAGGGGCGGGAGGTATCTACATCGAGTCGGGCGACAGGTACGAGTGGCTGACGCACGGCGAGCTCATCGCGGCGCGGAATGGATTCGTACTCGCCAGGCAATGTGGCCCGCTCCTCGACTGCACGGTGACGAGGCTCGACCTCATGGCACAGACAGCTACCTCGCACGAGCTTCCGACAGGGTTCGAGATCAGTGCGTTGTGGTGGCTCGAGGACACGACGTCGCCCGAACTCGATGCCGTGCTCGGTGTGTCGAACGACCTCGGAAGCCCTGCACTGTGGGACTTGAACACGGGAACCGTCGAAGCTCTCGGCATCGGTCAGGGGCGGGGGGCCACGTTCAGTCCCGATGGCGCGTGGGTGTTCGTGAGCGTCGGCGCCGACATCGTGGCCTATCACCGAGAGTCCGGTGTCGAGGTCGTGGTACCCATTCCGATCTCCCTCGACTCGCCAAACGGTCTTCAGCTGGCGGCGTTGTCGTCGGCAGAGGCCGACTAGCCGGTACCTTCGGTCTGGTGAAAGCCTTCGATCTCCTGGCCGATTGGCCGGCTACGACTGTCGCGGCCGGTGTGATCGATGACCAGGGCGATCATCGGCACGGCCCAAACGTGAGCGTCCCGTTGTCACTTGCTTCGGTGACGAAGCCATTGACTGCCATGGCGGTGATGGTCGCCGTCGAAGAGGGACTCGTCGAACTCGAGTCGACGGCGGGGCCTCCACATTCGACGGTTCGGCATCTGCTGTCTCATGCTTCGGGGCTCGCTGCTGACCAGCGGCGATTGATGACTGAGCCAGGTACGAGGCGTATCTACTCGAATTCCGCCTACGACGTCCTCGGAGATCTGGTTGCCGAACAGTCGGAGATGACATTCGAAGAATACTTTCACGAAGCGCTTTCACCTCTCGGGCTCGAGCGGACGCTTCTGTCGGGATCACCGGCCCATGGGGCGATCTCCACGGTTGCCGATCTGCTCAAGGTCGCTCAGTGTCTGCTCAGCTCAGATGGAACGCTGCTCGACTCGTCGACAATGGACGAAATGACGACTCCGACCTTCCCCGACCTGCCCGGGGTCCTGCCCGGCTACGGACTTCAAGCTCCGAACTCCTGGGGCCTCGGCGTCGAGATACGCGGCACCAAATCACCGCACTGGACGGGGTCCGCGAACTCGCCGGGCACATTCGGGCACTTCGGCCGGGCCGGCGGCTTTCTGTGGGTCGACCGTGAGGCGAACATGGCTGTGGCGGTTCTCACCGACCGCGACTTCGGCGACTGGGTCTCGGAGATCTGGCCCAGGTTTTCCGACGCTGTTCTCGCCGAACTGGGCTGATCCACTACTCCTCTTCGGCGTCCTCGAACTCGACCATGATCTTCGCGGCACGCAGCGCGGCAATGACAGCCTCTGTGTGTTCCCTTCCTCTGGTCTCGATCACCACGTCAAGTTCGGCTGCAGTTGCGGCGACATGACTCGACATCCTGTGGTGTGACAGTTCGATCACGTTGGCGCCGGCGTCACCAAGTACCTTCGCGACTGCTGCGAGTCGGCCCGGCCTGTCGGTCAGCAGAATTCGAAGCGCGGTGATCCTGCCGTCGCGACCAAGGCGACGCATCAGCACGTTTGTCAAGAGGCGGGTGTCGATGTTGCCTCCGGTGAGCACCACACCGACGCGCTGGCCGGCAACCAGGTTCCTGTGGGCCAGCAGAGCGGCGATTCCGGCCGCCCCGGCACCTTCGACAACGGTCTTCTCGATGTCGAGCAGCATCGCGATCGCGTCCTCGATGTGTGATTCCTCGACGGTGACGATCTGTTCGGCGTGGCGCCTAGCGATCGCTGCGCTCATTTTGCCGGGTTCCCTGACGGCGATGCCTTCGGCGAGCGTTGCAGGTGCTGACCTGTTCGATGATCGTTCGGCGAACAGGTCGGCCATGGCGGGGTAACTCGACGTCTGCACGCCGATGAGGCGGGGATTGTCCGACAGTGCAGCTACACCGAGGCCGATACCGGCCAGCAGGCCGCCACCTCCTGTCGGGACGAGGATGGCGTCGAGTGGACCGGCATCGGCGAGCATCTCAAGAGAGACGGTGCCTTGGCCGGCGATCACCGCCGGATCGTCGAAGGGGTGGACGAACAACATTCCATCCCTTGACGCGAGCGCAATGGCCTCCGCCGTCGATTCGCGGAGCGTTTCTCCGACCAGACGCACATCGGCGCCGAGCCGCGACGTCTGCTCGACTTTGGTGTTCGGCGTGCCCTCTGGCATCACGATGGTGGCGGGGATGCCGAGCAACCCGGCATGGCGGGCGACGCCCTGCGCGTGATTGCCGGCTGACATTGCGACGACGCCGTTCGCAGCTTCGTCGTCGGTCAGGAGGAGCAGCTTGTTTCTGGCTCCTCGTTCCTTGAACGAAGCAGTGAACTGCAGGTTCTCGAATTTCAAGTAGATCTCGGCGCCCAACATGTCCGAGAGCGTCTCGGACCAGAGCGTCGGTGTCCGCACGATGTCCTCACCGAGCCTCTGGGCTGCGGCGAGCACGTCCACCGATCGCGGCTCGGGCTGTGAGCTTTCTGATTTGGTGGTCATAGGTGAAGATTCTGCCGCGTCATGCCCTTCTATGTATTGCGGCTCACGGACAGCGACAATCTGCCCGCTCGGTGCTCAAGTCGAAGTTCGCGGTCTCCGATGAGAACGGGACCACCACACAGGGCGGGCGAGCAGTTTCCCTTGTGGACCGATGTCTACCGATCCGCACCTTGTGTTACAAATTGATGACAGGCGTGGGTCGGGATCTTTTGCCCTCAGGAGGGGACATGATTCGCGACGATGCCGTCCACTTGCTGCGTCGAGCGGGGTTTGCCGTTCGCGAGAGTGACGTGACACAGCTGATGGCTCTCGACCGGGTAGGCGGTGTCTCGCTCGTCACCGACTTCTCTGCCAACCCGCCAGCTCAGCCGCCGGCGGACATCGCCGATCCCGAGGGGTCGCGGTGGCGACAGATTCGAGACCTCCGCAACTGGTGGATGGAGCGGATGATGACGGTGCCTCGTCCGCTGCAGGAGAAATTGACGCTCTTCTGGCACTCGCACTTCGCAGCATCGGCCGAGCGCGTCTACTACGCAGCCCAGACGTGGGATCAGAACCACCTTTTCCGTTTGCAGGGCCTCGGAAGTTTCCGCGACTTGGTCCACGCAACGGCCACCGACCCAGCGATGATTCTGTACCTCGACGGGTTCAGGAACAAGGCAGGGAACCCGAACGAGAACTACGCCCGCGAACTCATGGAACTCCACACACTCGGTCCCGGCAACTACACCGAGTACGACGTCGTCGAGGTCGCCAAGGCCTGGACCGGTCACATGATGGACGACGAGAAGCGGTACTACGAGTTCCAGACTTATCACCACGACTACAGGAACAAGACGATCTTCGGCAATACCAGGAACTGGAACGGTCCGGAGGTGATCGACGAGATCTTGCTCGGGTCGAAGCAGGTCGCCTCTTCGAAGTTCATCGTCAAGAAGCTCTGGGAATTCTTCGCCTACGAGGGGCCTGACGACGCCATCATCGCTCCGCTGGCGTCGAGATTCCGAGCCAACGATCTCAACGTCGGCCTCCTGGTACGCGACATCTTCCTGCACCCGGAGTTCTGGAGCCTGAGGGCAAGACAAGCTGTCGTCCGCTCGCCGATCGAATACATGATCCAGTGCATGGTCGGGGCCGGCTCGACCTTCGATGAGGCACGCCCCGACTGGTGGCTGGAGGAGATGGGTCAGGATCTGTTCTACCCGCCGAACCCCTCAGGGTGGCAGCTCAACGACTTCTGGCTCTCGGCCAGATCGATCTGGGCCAAGGCTGAATTTGCGAGGCACCTCGCCTGGAAAGCAACGAACAGGGACCACCTGAACGAGATCGAGACAGAGGGCGTGCCGATGGCCGTGGCGTTCGCGCTCCACTTCTTCGGCATCTCCGATGCGTCGAACACGACCCGGGCGGCCCTCGAGGACTATCTGTACGCAGAACGAGCCACGTGGGAGTGGCCACAACACGCCAACTTGCTGACGTTGACGATGTTGACGCCTGAGATCCAGGTCGCCTGAAGGAGAGGATTCAATGAGCCGCCAACCAGAATTCGAGGACATTCAGAGGGCCTTGTCTGTCCCAAACGACTGTTCGCGGTGGGGCATGACCCGTCGGCGTTTCCTGCAGATGTCGGCCGCGGGTATGACGGTTGCCACCGTGGGACCCATGGTCGGGAAGTACGAGGCTCTGGCCGGCCAGCGTCTCGCGCACGACGAAGGTGTCGTCGTGATGGTGCAGCTCGGCGGCGGCAACGACGGTATGAACACGTTGGTCCCCATCGGGCAGGGGCGTTACCGCGATCTCCGAGGGAACCTGGCCTACGACCATGACGAGGTCCTCCACCTCGGCGACGGGGTCGCCCTCCATCCTGCGCTGTCCTCGGTCAAACAACGCTGGGACATGGGTCAAGTCGCCATTGTTCAGGGAATCGGGTACGCCGACCCTTCGCTGAGTCACTTCGACTCGATTGCTCACTGGCACAACGGCAGAGCAGGGAGCGACCCGAGCGAGCCAGCGACCGATGGTTGGCTCGGTCGCTGGCTCGACGGCCTCGGGAATGGCCGAACTGAACTCGAGGCGGTTGTCTTCGACAGCACGATCCCGTTGCACTTACGAGGTCGGAATGCCGCGGCGATCGGGCTGTCGCTCAACGGAGGCGCGAACTTCGGACTCGACGACGATGCTGACGATCTCAGGATGTATGACGCATACAGGGCCTTTGCAGCCGAAGCTCATCCCCGCGGCCGGTGGGCCGATGCGGTGAGCGGCGCCGGGATGGAGGCGCTGGCGCTTGCGGGCCGACTGTCACCGGCCTATGAGGGACCCGGGCTCAGCGGGTCGACGTTCGAACGTCAGATGGCGCGAGCCGCTCGCCTGATCAGTGCCGACGTTGGTGTGCGTGTCCTCGGTGTTTCGCTCGGCGGCTTCGACACCCACGGAGGCCAGGCTGGTTCGCACCAGAGTCGGCTGACCGATTTCGACCGTGGCATCCAACAGTTTTTCGACAACCTCGATGCCCGATTTGCCAGCCGGGTGACTGTGGTCACGTTCTCGGAGTTTGGACGTCGACCCGAGATCAATGGGTCAAGAGGCACCGATCACGGAACGGCCAGCTGCGCGTTTGTGATCGGGTCGAAGGTGGCCGGTGGGCTCGTCGGACAGTACCCGTCGCTCACGAACCTCGACAGTCGGGGCAATCTTCGACCAGAGGTGGACTTCCGGTCGATGTATGCAACGGTGCTCGACACGTGGTTGCGATCCGACAGCAATCAGGTGCTCGAGGGCAGCTTCGAGTCCTTGCCGCTGTTCCGTGGCTCTCCCGGGAATCGCGACATCATCAATCCGCCTCCGGATCCTGAAGCGCATCAGGGGTACATCATCACGACCGATGCGGGCGGGGTCTTCAACTTCGGTCATCACCCGAGCTATGGGGGTGGTGCCGCTGGCATGGTCGCTGCGCTCGAGCCGAACCCTGCTGGGGCTGGATACTGGTTGTGTACGACCGGCGGCGCGATCGAACCGTTTGGTGATGCGCCGTACCTCGGCTCGATGGCCGGCACGAACCTCGATGCTCCCATGGTCGACATGGCAGTGCATCCCGATGGTGACGGTTACTGGCTTCTCGGTGGTGATGGTGGTGTGTTTTCCTTCGGCAACGTCGGCTTCTATGGGTCGACTGGCGGACTCAATCTCCGACAACCGGTTGTCGGTATGGCGCCGCACCCGAATGGCCGGGGTTACTGGTTCGTTGCGAGTGACGGCGGTGTGTTCTCGTTCGGGTCATCGCGGTTCCATGGATCGACAGGGGGGATCCGTCTGCGCCGCCCGGTTGTCGGTATGGCAGGCACCGCTACGGGGAGGGGCTATTGGCTGGTTGCCGATGATGGTGGGATCTTCGCCTTCGGCGACGCCACCTTCCATGGATCGACGGGTGGGATCCAACTGGCGCGGCCGGTGGTGAACATGACCGCAACGCCGTCAGGAAAGGGCTATTGGCTGGTTGCCGATGATGGTGGGATCTTCGCCTTCGGCGATGCCGCTTTCCATGGATCTCTCGGCGCTCAGACGGTGCCAGGAAGGGTCATCGGCATAGCGGCGTAGCTGGAGTCTTGGGGGTCAGACGTCTGCGCCTACACGAACGATGGCGTCGTCGGCTTGCTGCGGGGTGCAGTTCGTGAGTGTGCACAACATCTCTTGAAGATCGGCTCCTTTGTGGCCGTTGCTACGGAGCCGAATGGCGGCCCAGTGGAGTTCGTGTTCGCGACCACGATGCCCCTGGCGATGGTTCAGCGTAACGATTCGGCGTGTGCGCGTCACCAACACTCCACCTGCGAAAGCGATCGTTCCGGCCAGAACCACGAACACAAGAAGCGCACTCAACGTGGCATCGGTCCCCAACATGGGGGGTTTGTATAGCACTCACAGTGGTTATCTGACCAGTTCTCACCTCAGATTCTTCCGCGGTAGCCTCGCGTGGAACTGAGGCAGGGGAGCGCTGATGAGCAAGGGTTTGGGAAACACGGCGTGGTCGCCGGAGGACTTCGTCGGATTGGACCGGCGTGCTCTCGAACAGCGCCCTGGTGCCAAGTGGCAGAAGTTCGGGTCCGAGGTCCTGTCGATGTGGGTGGCCGACATGGATTTTCCGATCGCACCCATGGTCAGGGGCGCCATCGAGACGCAGTTGGACACGGGTGACCTCGGCTACCCGTGGACAAGTTTGAAAGATGATGTCGCCTCGACATTCGCGGCTCGGATGGCGAGTCGCTACGACTGGGCCATCGACCCCGCCGACGTGACTGTGCTCCAGGACGTCATTCAGGGCCTCCAGGCCGTGATCATGACGTGCACCGAACCGGGCGACGGGGTCACGATGCAGACGCCCATCTATCACCCGTTCCTCAATACGATTCGTGACATGGGTCGCCCTCTCGTCGACAATCCCTGGATCTCCACCGCTGATGGTTGGGATCTCGATGTCGATGGTCTTCTAGCGACACTTGCTTCGAATCCTGCGAAGTTATTCATCCTCTGCAACCCGCACAACCCGACCGGGCGGGTCTACACGCGAACCGAACTCGACAGCCTGGCCGAGGTTGTCCTCGAGCACGATCTCCTCGTCATCTCCGATGAGATCCACGCCGAACTCATTCACGAGGGGACGCACATTCCGTTTGCGTCGCTGAGTCAAGAGATATCGGACAGGACGATCACGTTGACCGCGGCCAGCAAGGCGTTCAACCTGGCTGGACTGAAGATGGCAGTCGCTCACACGACGTGCCGTGACATTGCGTCACGTTTGGCGGAGTTGCCCGGCCATCTGTTCGGCGGCATCAACACCTTCGGGATGCGGGCGACCCTGGCGTGTTGGCGAGACGGGGATGACTGGCGTGAGGCGGTGGTGCAACGACTCACGTCCAACCGTGACCTCCTTCACGGTCAGCTCGCCAAGCAGATCCCGGAGATCACGTTCCGTAAGCCACAGGCGACGTATCTCGGCTGGATCGACTGCAGCGGCCTCGATCTCGGCGGAACCCAACCGTCGCCGTTCTTTCTCGAGAATGCAGGACTTGCCCTGAACGACGGCAACGAGTTCGGTGTCCAGGGGAAGAATTGCTGTCGCATGAACTTTGCAACAGGTCCAGAAATCGTCACCGAAGCTGTCGAAAGAATGGCGACATCACTCAGCTGAGGGTCGACAGCGTTGCTCAGGCGTCGTAGTGCGACCTGGCCTGCTTACGAAGCAAGAGTGGGTAGCCGATGACAGCCACCACCGCGAACGAGAACCATTGGACCATGTAGCCGAGGTGTGGGCCAACGTCTGTCGGTGGCTCAGGAAGACGTACCGGGAGTTGAGTACTGCTTGGGGTCATCTCCTCGATGTAGACCGAAGCGAGTCGCTGATCGGTCTGCTCTTGTATGCGCTCGATGTCGACCCGTGCCATAGTCGTGAGGATCCCGTCTGGCGGATCGGTCGCGCCGAATCGTCCCCGTTGTTGTGAGGTTCGGAGTCGACCCTCTATCGCAACAGTTCCGTCAGGCGGAGCAATGTCGATGCCAGCATCCGACTCGCACACTCCCAGCGGAACCCATCCTCGGTTGACGACCACGGCCACAGTTCCCGTGTCCAGCGTGGTCAGGATGTGGCACCCAGGCTGACCGTCGAGCGACTTGCTTCGGACGATGATGTCGGCGCCGAAGAAGTCTCCCTCCGCGGCGGCGATACGAAACTCGACATCCTCAGCCGATTCGATCGGAACCATCTCGGCTAGGTCGACGACGGGCTCAGATGATCGCGACTCGACGACGTGGTTGCGGTGGCTGCGCGAGTTATGTCGTGAGAGCTGCCAGAAACCTGCTGCGACGAAGATGACCAGCAGCACGAGAAACAGGGCATGGCCGGCCAGCCACTTCGGCTTCTTCGCGAAGGCGTACATCCGGGGCAACGCTATCGACCTCGGATTCACGCCGTGCAGCTGTACCTTCACGTCGGTGTCTCCACGCGTTGCCATGAACAGAGCAGTTGGTATGGCTGCGTGTTGTGCTGTGCTGGCTACGGCGTGCTCAGGTGGCTCGACCGGCGTGACGGCCGAGGCGTCGGGCTCAACGACCTTGACCTCGACACTGGTCGCGACCACGACTGCGGCGACCACGACTGCCGCGACCTCTTCGACGACAACCAGCACGACCACGACGGTGGCGCCAACGACCGAGCCGCCCGTCTTCACCTGGAATCTCGTGGCCGGTGGTGACGTGCTGATGGACCGGACCGAGCCGAAAGGCATCGATCCCTTCGAAAAGATCACTCCGTCGCTTGGTTCGGCGACCATCTCGATGGTCAACGTCGAGATGGCCATTTCCGATCGCGGCTCGCCAGTCGCCGGAAAGACGTTCACGTTCCGAGCTCCGCCAAGTGCGGCTGACACCATCGCCGCCGCCGGTGTCGATGTGGTGACACTCGCCAACAACCACGCTCGTGACTATGGTGCCAACGCGCTCCTTGACACGATCTCGCTACTGTCGGAGCGCGGAGTGGTTGTCATCGGGGCCGGAGAGACTGACAAGGACGCGTTCACACCGCGGACCATCCGACTCGACAACGGCATCGACGTTGCGTTCATCGGAGCTGCGCTCGTGGTGCCAGGCGGCTTCGCCGCTTCACCGGGCCGTGCCGGTGTTGCTGACGGAAACGATCGCAACCGGGTGATCGCGAATGTCAGGGTCGCAGCCGAGAAGTTCGATGTCGTGGTGGTCACCCTTCACTGGGGTACCGAACGCGCTACATGCCCCTCCTCGACGCACGTCACCTTCGCGGAAGAACTGCTTGACGCCGGTGCTACTGCGGTCATCGGCCATCACCCGCATGTACTTCAGCCGGTCGAGTTCGCCGATGGCAAGGTGGCGGTGTTCTCCCTCGGCAACTTCATCTGGCATCCGCGTACCACGATCACTGCCGACACCGGCGTCGTCGAGTTGAAATTCGAAGAGACCGAGCTGGTCGATGTGGTCTTCCACCCCCACAGCCTCGACGAGAACGGGGCGCCTGCCCCGGTGTCGGAAGGTTTCCGCTTCGATCGCATCGTCGACATCGTCGGCGGAGATTGTGCGAAGCATCAACCCCCTCCGACGGCGGCGCCGACGACGACTGTGCCGACGACAACGACGACGGTGGTCGAGTCGACGACGACCACTGTGCCGGATGTCGGCACGACAACGACCGCAGCTGTCACGACGACGACAAGTAGCCCGTGAGGGTTCGCTCAGAGATGAACGATCTCGAGCGGTTCCGGATCGCCGGACGGCTCGATTCCGAATACCCGACAGAAGAAGACGTACTCGACTTCGGCGGCTCGCGCGATGTTGACAGCGTCACGGAAGCCGTGCTGCTCTCCTTCGAACAACACGTACGAGTGGGCGAGGCCTTGTCGGTCGAGCGCGGCAACGATGTCTTCAGCCTGATTTGGGGGCACGACCTTGTCTTCGCTCCCCTGCAGGATCACCATGGGCGCTGTGATCGAATCGACGCTGTGGATCGGTGAACGCTCGACGTACACCGCTCGGGCCTCTGGGTATGGACCGATGAGTGCGTCGAGGTATCGCGATTCGAACTTGTGGGTATCTCTCGCCAGGGTCTCGAGATCGCCGATGCCGTAGCGGCTTGCGCCGACGGAGAACACATCGTGGAAGGCGAGTGCAGCAAGGGTTGTGTAGCCACCGGCGCTCCCGCCCTTGATGGCCATCTTCAGCCTGTCGACGATGCCGGCATCGGCAAGGTACTCGGCGGCGGCGATGCAATCTTGGACGTCGACAATTCCCCACGCGTCGCGGAGCAACTCGCGGAAGGTCCTCCCATACCCGGTGCTTCCTCCGTAGTTCACGTCGACGACGGCGAAGCCGCGAGTCGTCCAGAAGTGGATGGCCAGCTGGAAGCCGGGACGTGCTGATGAGGTCGGACCGCCATGACTGAGCACGAGCAGCGGCGGCAGCTGGTCCGCCGGCCCTGTCGCCACCGAGGACGCAGGGCGATACAGCAGGCCGTGAGCAGTACGGCCATGGCTCGGGAACGTGATGTGTTCCCCTCGTGAGATGCTTTCGCTGTCGATCGGAGTTTCCGGGGTTGTCAGGTACTCGACCGCTCCGTCCGGGCCGATCAGCACGATGCAGCGTGGCTCCGCTGCCGAGGAAGCGGCTGCCGCGATTCGGCCGTCGGATCCGACGCTGATCGAATCGATGTCGATGAAGTCGGTCTCGATCTCGTCGATCTGTCCGTCTCTGATCCAGCCAACGTGGGCCAGCCCGTCCGCCTGCCACATGGTGCAGATGGCACCGTCGGCATGGCCGAGCGTCCTGAGGCCGAACACCCAGCCCGGCACACCTGCGTCAATCTCCTCGTCGATCAGGGCGGTTACCGATCGACTGTCGAGATCTACTCTGTGAGGAAGCCACCAGCCGGTCCGGTCGGTGACCACATGCAGCATCTTGCCGACCCACATCGGTTGTTGGACGCCCTGTTCGGACAGCAAGACCCGTCCGTTCGAACTTGAGCCGGGCCTCCAGGTTGTGACTCGGAGCTCGGTGTGATCCCACGGCATGTTGGGATGCGACCACGTGATGAATGCGATCTGCTCGTCGGGTCCCGGTCTCGGGGAGCTGACGAAATCGGTTCCGGCGAAGATCTGTTCTGATGCACCGGTGGCGATGTCGATCGCCACGAGATCGTTCTCTGGCTCGGTGTCTCTGCCGTGTCGTTCGCGCACCGCGAGAAGGTGGGTGCCGTTCGGGTGGGCGGTGAGGTCTGCGAACCGTGAATCCTCTTCGGTGGTGACTTGCCGTGTCGCGCCGTCGAGCGTTTCGTGGATCTGTTGATTGCCCATCTCGACGTGAAAGACGGTTCCGTTGGTGACAGTCCATGCCCCGCCGCCGTATTCGTGGACGAGCGTTCTGACGTTGCTGTCAGCGCCTGTGACGTCATACGGTGACCCTGCGCTGTCCGTCGTGACGACGACGCTCCTTCCCCCTTCCGAAGGCCGACTTTCGAGCCAGTACACCGACGATCCGTCTGTCAGCACGTCACCGACGCGTGTTCCGGCGGTCGCCACGATTTGCGGCGTGAGATCGCTCGGCCACGATCCGTATGGATGTTCACGCTGCGTCAAGTGTGGCCCTCGTCGTGTTGGGAAAAACTACGCTCAGCATTGGTGTCTGTCGTTGACAGCCCTCCTGATCCCTACATAATATTCCCGACGCTGCCGTAGAGGCCTCCCTGGCTTTCGGCAGGACGAATTCGAATGTCGACGCTTCGTCGACTCGTTGTGCGCTCCGGGTTGCCCACCAGCCTGTGAGCGCTGGCGGGTGGATGGAGGGAGTACCCACCGACTCCCTCCATCCACCGCTTTCGCGTTGGGGTACGGCTGGGCCGGTCACTCGGCAACAGTGGAATCGCTGAGGTCGACGACGACACGTTCCACCTCGGTGCGAGCCCGCTCGATCTTTCCACGACAGAGCTCTATCAGCTCTGCAGCCCTCCCAACTCGGTCAGCGAGCTGATCCACATCGAGTCCGTCGGACTCGAGCGCAGCGAGGATGGCTTCGAGTTCGCCCATGGCATCGCTGTAGGTCATTGCGCCGGCGTCAGTCATCTTCATTTCCTGTTCGTGGTTTCTGTGCGGTGGGCAAAGGTGCAGGCGTCGAGTTGGTGACAGCGCTCTCGACGCTGCCGTCGATCATCGAGGTCACCATCATGTCGCCGATCATGACGGCCGAAGCAGCCACGATTGCTCGGCCGGAGCCGTCACGGGTGATGGTGTATCCGCGTGCCAGTGTGCGATCAGGGTGCACGGCTCGAACAAGTGTCGACGCTGCATCAAGCCGGGTTGTCGCCGATCCGATGGCTCTGGCCGTGTTGACGGGCAGTTGGGTCGAGATCCGGACTACTTCTCGTTCTGCTTCTGCCAAGAGCAGCTTTGACGAGGTGGCGACTCGTGTCGCGGTGTCGACAACTTCGTGGTCGGCTCTGCTCACAGCCGATCGTGACGCGGTGTTGATGGCGTTCCGGGTGTTGTCCAGAGTTCGTTGCCTCAGGGTGAAGGTCGTCGCGGTTGCGCGCTGTAGCCGAGCGATGTCGCTGGTGAGTCGCTCGGTTCGTGACCTGATGGAGCGTTCGGCCTGGTGCGCTGTCGTAGCAGCGATGTCAGACAGGCGCTGCATGAACGCGTTGACCCGGCCAACAAGTGCCGCCGCGCACGCAGTTGGCGTTTTCAACGAGGAATGTGCAACTTCGTCAGCGACGGCTCTGTCGATCTCGTGGCCGATACCGACTAAGACCGGGACGGGCGAAGTTGCGATTGCCCGAGCCACGCTTTCGCGGTCGAATGCAAGAAGATCTCCCTTGGCACCACCCCCGCGGACGACAGCTATGACGTCGACGGCACGTTGTCTGAGGACTTCAAGTGCTGCGACCAGTGTGTCCTCGGCCGCGGCGCCCTGAACGCGGGCATCGACGAAGGTGACCTCGAATGCGAATCTGCTTTGAGTCAACTCCTGGATGAAATCGTTGTACGCAGCGCTGTCATGGCTGGTGACCAGGCCGACCCTGAGTGGCACGGCTGCCATCGGTACGGTTGCATTCCGATCGAGGAGGCCATCGGACAGGAGCGCCCGCATTACACGGTCGCGGTCGGCCGAGATCTGTCCCAGCGTATGGCGAGGATCGATCGCGCTCATCATGAACTGCACCCGGCCCTGGGGCGGGTAGAAGCCGACCTTGCCGCGAACGCGGACCTCGATGCCGTCGTGTAACTCGAGATTCCCGACCTTGCGGAGTAACGCCTCGATGCCCCTGAGTGGGCCGCGGAAGGCCACGGTGCTCAAACGTGAGTCCTGGCCTCGACCGGTGGCGCCCGGTTCGATCAGGTCGAAGTACACGTGGCCTGCCGGCGCCTTGCGCAGACCCTGGATCTCACCGCGAACCCAGAACTCATCGGGGAAGGTTGCTTCCAGGGCTGAGCGGACGCCGGTGCAGACTTCGTCGACGGTCCAGGTGTGAACACTCATGGCCGAGCCAGTCTTACCACTGGGTGCTGCCCCTTCAGGACGTCACCGAGCCGGCGAGTGTCGCGTGGAGCTCTGCGTACAGTCCTCCGGCGTCGAGCAGTTCGGTATGTGTGCCTCGCTGCACCACCCGACCCTCGTCGAGCACGACTATCTCGTCTGCTGTGCGGATCGTGGACAGACGGTGAGCGATGACGATCGAGGTCCTTCCGTCGAGCGCAACGTCGAGTGCCTCTTGCACTAGATGTTCGTTCTCGGCGTCGAGATGGCTCGTTGCTTCGTCGAGCACGACGATGGCCGGGTTCTTCAGCAGTGTTCTGGCGATGGCGAGCCGTTGCTTCTCTCCACCGGAGAGCCGATAGCCACGTTCGCCGACGATGGTGTCGTACCCGTTCGGCAACGCCGCGATGACGTGATGCACCCTCGCCGCTTCGCACGCTGCGATGAGGTCGGCCTCGGTTGCTTCTGGCCGGCCGTATCTGAGGTTCGCAGCGACGGTGTCGTGGAACAGATGTGGATCCTGGCTGACGAATCCGATGGCCTGGCGCAGCGTGTCCTGCGTGAGATCCCTGACGTCGTCGCCGTCCACGGTCACTGTTCCTTGCGTGGCGTCGTACAGCCTGGCGACGAGCGACACGACGGTGCTCTTTCCTGCGCCTGAGGGTCCGACCAGCGCCAGCATCGAACCGGGCTCGACAGCAAGCGACACCTGGTGAAGCACCGGGGCCATCTCGCCGGCGCCACCTTCCGGGTGTCCGAGCATCAGCGCGGATTCGTCGGCGGGTGGATAGGTGAAGTCGACAGCGTCGAATCGAACGCTTCCCACCGGGTCGATGAGATCGATCGCACCGGGGCGATCGGCGATCGCTCGAGGTGTGTCGAGCACGTCGAAAACCCGTTCGAAGGAGACGAGGGCGGTCATCACATCGACCCTGGCGGAGGTGAGGGCTGTGAGTGGCTGATAGATGCGGCTCACCAGCAGCGCGAAGGTGACGAGTGTTCCGGTCTGGATCGAACCGGAGATCGCCATCAACCCGCCGACCCAGTAGACGACGGCTGTTCCGATAGCGCTGACGATGCCGAGCGCGAGCAGGAATGTCCGTGCATAGATGGCACTACGAATCCCCAGATCACGAACCGTTGCGGCGCGGATCTCGAATGCTGCCGCCTCCTCGTCCGGGCGGCCGAAGAGCTTCACCAGTTGCGCCCCTGACACCCCGAAACGTTCCGTCATGACGTTGTTCATGGCCGCGTTCTCGTCCATCTGCATGCGGGTGAGTCGCTGCTGGACGCGGCCAACTCTCTTTGCGGGGATGATGAACAGCGGGAGGAGCAGGAGGACGAGGCCGGTCAGGCGCCAGTCGATGATGAGCATCGTGATGATGGTCGACGTGGCGACGACGACGTTCGACACGACCTGGCCGAGAGTGCCGGTCACGGCGCGTTGGGCGCCGATGACGTCGTTGTTCAGTCGGCTGATGAGTGTTCCGGTCTGGGTGTGGGTGAAGAATGCAAGGGGCATTCGCTGCACGTGGTCGTACAACTCGACCCTGAGGTCGTGGATCAGACCCTCACCGACGCGCGATGACAGATAGCGTTCGACGAGGCTGAGTGAAGCGTCGAGCACCGCAGCGGCTACGACGAGGATCGACAACGTCGTGACGAGACCGCGATCGGACTTCGCGATGCCGTCGTCGAGGATCTTTCCGAAGAGGATCGGCGGAACGAGAGCAAGCAGTGACATGACGATCACGACGCTGAGAAAGCCGACGATCATCCATCGGTAGGTACTCGCGAAACCCCATGCCCTCCGCAGGACGCTGCGGTCCAGGTGTTTGTCGGCAACGGCTGCTTCGTCGTTGCGAAACATGTGGTGATGGCCCATTCGCATGGATCGGAGGCTACGGGGATCGGCCAGCCGTCAGACCTGGCCCGTCGGGGGATGGTTCAGCCCGCTTCGAGGAGCCCGATAATCATCGCTTCGTAGGTCTCGATGGCCTCGACGTCGACGCCGCTGACCTTTGCCGCCTCGTCCCAACGTCGAACCGCCATCGCCTGTTCGGCGTGAGGGTCCTGCAGAAAGACGGTGCACTCGTCTGCGGTGAACGGGCCGCCCTGGAGTCGCAGGGTGTGGACCGATGCAGCCGAGAGTTCGTCGTGATACCACCGATCTGTTGCGACGAGATGGCGCTTCGCCGGGATGTGTAGCCGGACCGGTTCGGTGACCGTCTCCGGAAACCCGAGCTCTGCAAGCCAGTCGGCCCCTGTGATGGCGTGGCGACGGTTGCGGTCGTCTGCGTCGATGGCTGGAAGGAGGTGGCCGATGTCGTGTAACAGGCTGGCCACGATGGTGGCGTCGTCGGCACCGTCGTCCTTGGCAAGTTGCGCGGCCTGCAACATGTGCTCGGCGATCGTCACGACCTCGCCATATTTCTCGTCAGCGGCAGGGAGGGCGAAGGCGGCGTAGACCGCGTCGACAGCGCTCATCGGGCAGCGACCAACACGTCGGAACGCACCGCGTCGATGTCGATGTAGCGGCCCTGGAGATGACGTCTGTCGGTGACGTCGAACTCCGAGCGGCCGTGGAGGACTCTCCGGTTGTCGAAGGCGACGAGGTTCCCTGCGTCGAGCATGATCTCGATTACCGACTCCTCGCCGGAAACGATTTCGATGAATGTTCTGAGCGCGGCGTAGAAGCGCTCCGTGGTTGCGGCGTCGAGGTCGATCGCGGCGATGCTCCTGCTGTTGAGCCTGATTGCGGTGACGTTGCCGGAGTTGTCCGTCTGGATCACCGGGACCCGTGCCCGCAAGTCACCCCGGTATTCGACCACAACGATACGCGCCGGCGGGAGCATCTTCACCGAAAAGCACAGCAGGCCCGGCGCAGCGCGCCGGACCCGACTGTCGTGGCGGAAGGTATGGGATTCGAACCCATGGTGACACGAGTGCCACAACGGCTTTCGAGGCCGCCCCATTCGTCCGCTCTGGCAACCTTCCGTCGACGATGTTACAGGCGACGGTCGGCAGCGGCACCGGGTGAAACTGCCGGCCAGAGCCAGTCGGCGAGTGAGAATGAATCATGATCGACGAGGATCCTCATGTACCTGTCGAACATGGCTTTGAAGAGTTCCTTGCCACGGGTCCGGATCGACCAGCCAGACGAACCCGGTACTTTCCCGAAGGGTTGGCACAGGCCTTCGAAATACTGACTGTCCGGGCCTTTCAGCTCACCGCAGTCCGGCGAAATAAACGGTGAGCAGAGCCGCGCATGCGTCTTCGTGTACGCCGTGTCGCACCGCGAAGTTGTGATTGAGGCGAGGGTCGGTTCCGATGCCGTACAGCGTTGATGTACCGCCGGCTTTCGGGTCGGCGGCTCCGAACACGACCCTGTCGATGCGGCTGTTGACAAGTGCTCCCGCGCACATCACGCACGGTTCCAGAGTGACTGCCAGCGTGCAGCCGTCGAGGCGCCAACCTCCTCGCGTCTCGGCCGCGTCGCGCAGAGCGAGGATTTCGGCGTGTGCGGTCGGATCGCCGGTGAGTTCTCGCTCGTTGTGCCTGCGAGAGATGACCGATCCTCGATGAGCCACTACGGCGCCGATCGGCACATCTCCGTGCTCGGCGGCGGCTCGGGCCTCTTCGATGGCGATGTTCATCATCTCTTCGTCGGTCACGCCGTCAGCTTGGCACGGTCGACATCGCCGGCGTCAATGTTGAGCCGAGCGTCGCTCGCTAGTGTCAGCCCATGAGTGACGACACCACTGAACCGGCGGAACTCGGTGCCATCGCCACCCGTCTTTTGTATGAGGACGACAAGGTGGCGATCTGGGAGCAGCGTTTGGCGCCAGGTGAGGCGACCGATGCGCACCTGCACGAGAACGCCTACATCCTCATCGACGTCGAGGGCGATAAGCTCCGCGTCGATCCAGCCGATGGTTATGAGAACCCGCATTTCGACGAGTCGTTCGAGCTCTACACCAAGCCAGGTCGAGCGCTCGAGGTTCCGGCCGGTTCCTACGAACTCGCCGTCAACACCGGCGCTTCCGCGTACCACGGCATCCTCGTGGAGCTGAAGTAGCGGGGGCTGGATCATGCCGGGTAGATCCTCGGCAACAGTCGCTTCGGGTGCAGTTCTACGTTGCTGCCTCGATCCCGTTCAGGGTGATCTCGATGCCAAAGCCTGGAGCGTCGTTGGGGACGAGAGCCCCGTTCACAGGAAGGGCCATGCCCGGTGTCGATCGGTATGACTCGGCCAGCGATGTCGATGCGCCGATGTACATTTCGCCGATCACGTTCTCGGTGAGTGCGAAACAGAGGTGCTGACCGAACGCGTCGTTGACGCCGCAATGAATGGCGAGGTCGATGCCGTGGCGCCGCGCGACCTCGGCGATCCGAACGGTCGGGGTCGCCCCACCGACCCAGAGCGGATCCGGCTGAAGCACGTCGACGTTGCCCCGCGACGCCTGCTGCTCGAAGGGCCGAACTGTGAACCAGCGTTCTCCGGCCGCGAGGCGCACGTTCGTCCTCGACCTCACGTCGCCGTAGCCGTCCCAGTCCTCTGGGTTGATGAAGTCCTCGACGAACCCGAGGTCGTACGGTTCGAGTGCGTTGCACACATCAACGGCTTGGTCGACGTCCATCACCGCCCAGCAGTCGATCATGAGTTCTGCGTCGCCGACCGCGGCTCTTGCGGCTTCGACTGCAGCAACGGTTGCGTCGACGCCTTCGGCTCCACGAGCAAGCCATGGGCACGGAATCTTGAATCGCGTGAACCCGAAAGCCGCATTCTTTTCGACGCTGGTCCCGGTCGCGTAGCACTGGATGACGGCATGAGCCGGACCGCCGAGGAGGTCATACACAGGGACCAGATGGCTCTTGCCCAGCGCGTCGTACATGGCCAAATCGACAGCGCTGATGGCGTAACTTGCCGATCCGACAGCTCCGATGTGCGCGGCTGCGACCGTCGTCATCAGGTCCCACAGATCGCCGATGTCGTCGACGGTTTCGACCTGCTCACCTACCAACATCGGCGCGAGGTAGTCGTTGATGATCGGCACCACGAATCCGGCGTGGGCGGTCATCCCAACACCCCATTCGCCGTTGTCGAAGGTGACGACGCAGATGGCCTCACCCCATGGCGGATCGAAGCTGTCTGCGTCCCCCCGTCCCGACCCGACGCTGACCATCGGATTCATGTGCACGATCTCGACATCGACTTGAGGTGTGTCCGACCGGCCGAGTGGAGTGGTGTCGCGAACGACCTTCGCGACGACCGAGGAGATCTTCATGGTCGAAGTCTGGCGCGATACTCGCATCGTGTCTTGCTGGTCCGAGTTCGCATACGCAGGCAGAGGCGTTCTCCCCACCACCGGCGACCGAAGAGGTCCTATCACCAGTACGACAGGGCGCCCCGGTACAGTTCCGCCAACCCGGATTCTGTGATCTCGCACGGGGCGTTGTCGAGCAGCCGTTTCTGTGGGAACGAGCCTGTCGTCAGCGCCGGGATGTCCGCCTCGGTGTAGCCGACTCCGGTCAGTCCGTTGGGGAGACCGGTCGCTCGCATCAGTTCGACGAGTCGGTCGGCGAGGACGCTGCCTGCATCTCTCGGATCGGCTCCGATGACGTCGGCTCCAAGCCAGCCTGCGCTTTCGAGGTGACGTTCGGGATTGCACTCGGCCGTATGGCGGAACACCGAAGGCGAGTTGACGATCACCGACATGCCGTGAGGGACGATCGGGTCGACTTGCGGGTAGCCGGTCGGCCGAAAGTCGTTCACGAGACCTGAAACCGAATAGGACATGCCATGTGGGGCGTGGCAGCCTGCGTTGCCGAAGGCGATTCCGGCGAGGGTAGATGCCCACATCAGCTGATGTCGTGCCTCTGTGTCCGATGCGTCGTGTACGGCGCGGACGACGAAGTGGCCGAGTAGCTTCAGTGCCTCTCTGCAGCCGAGGTCACTCCACGGATTCGCGCCCTGGCTCGATGGACGCAGCGATGGCCGGCCGGCAGCGACCCGATGTGTGTACGGCCGCGCGGTGTACGACTCGAGCGCGTGGCTCAGTACGTCGAAGGCGCTCGATGCAACGACGTTGGCGGGCAGCGTTTCTGTACACGTCGGGTCGATGAGAGCTTTCGTCGGGCGAATGGCCTTTGTGACGATGCCGGTCTTCGCTCGCATCTCGAGGAAGTCGAACACTGCGATGCCGGTGCACTCTGCTCCGGTGCCAGACGTTGTCGGGCAGGCGATGTGTGGCTTGATCGGACCGGGAGGGTTCTTCCCTCGACCGATCGGAGCGTTCACGTATGCGAGGAAATCGGCAGGATGGGTCGAGTAGAGGTTCGCCGCTTTCGATGTGTCGATCACCGAGCCGCCGCCAACCGAGATGAACCCATCGACGTTCGCATCGGCCGCAAACTTCGCGGCTGCCTTGAACGACTCGTCGGTCGGTTCAACACGCGCCTCGTCGTACAGCGCGACATCGACGTCGGCATCGGCCAGGCTGGCCACCACCCGTGCCACATGTTCTGTCGAGACCAGCGTCGCGTCGGTGATCAGCGCGATGCGTCCGATGCCGAGGCTCGCCGCGATGTCGCCCGCCTCACCTAGACACGCTGGTCCGTACGTGATCGCTGACGTGTCGACGCTGAACGCCGTATCACCAGCTTCAGGGATCTCCGTGTGACAGCAAGCCATTACCGAAAGCTACCGCCGACTGTCAGTAGAGCACGAGCGCCGAGATTCCCCGGACAGGTTTGGACGCCGAGTTCGCTGTCGGGGACACGACGTCGTGAGCGAGGCGAGCAACTCGGTAAGCCCGCTACAGGAGCGCGTGGCGGAGGGAGTGGGATTCGAACCCACGGTGAGTTTCCCCACACACGCTTTCCAAGCGTGCCGATTCGGCCGCTCTCGCACCCCTCCCGGGTAACGGAGTCATCGTATCGGCGAGATGCCTTTGGCGGAACCGTTCGAGCCAGGTGCTGATCGGGCGCGACTCAGCTACCCTCGCAGAACTCGCCGCTTCACGTGGCGGCCGGGTCCTGTGCAACGACAACCGGTGAATCGGGTCAGGGTCGGAAGGCAGCAGCCCTCAGCTGAGTTCGTCGTGTGCCGCAGATCGCCTGGCCGCCTCGTGAGGCGGCGAGTGCCGTGTCCCTGTGTCGTCGTGCGGCGACGACAAGTTCACGGCGGTCGGGCGTCCCGGCACGCCGGTAGGATCGGGGAGTCATGGCCTTCCAGTCCCTGTATCGGCGGTTCCGCCCTCAGCGCTTCGGCGAGGTCAAGGGTCAAACGCATCTCGTCAATGCCCTGCAGAACGCTGTGCGCGAAGAACGAGTGGGCCATGCCTATCTATTTAGCGGCCCTCGCGGTACGGGCAAGACCTCGGCTGCTCGTCTCCTCGCGAAGGCGCTGAACTGCGAGAACCTCGGAGAAGATGGTGACCCGTGCGGCGCCTGCCGGTCGTGCATCGCCATCGAGTCGGGGACGTCGATGGACCTCTTCGAGCTCGACGCAGCCTCGAACCGCAGCATCGATGACATCAGAGTTCTCGTCCGCAACGTTGCCATCGGTACGCCTGGTCGGAGGAAGGTCTACATCCTCGACGAGGTGCACATGCTCCTCCCGGCGGCGTCGAACGCGCTGCTGAAGACGCTCGAAGAACCCCCGGATCACGTCGTGTTCGTGCTGGCCACGACCGATCCGCAAAAGGTTCTCCCCACCATCCGCAGCCGCACGCAGCACGTCGAGTTGTCGCTGGTCGGGGCCGAGGTGATGGAAGAGCATGTCCGTGACATCGCAGTGCGGGCCGAACTCGACATCGACGATGCCGTTGTCGAACACGTGGTCCGCAAGGGCGAAGGCTCGGTTCGCGACACTCTGTCTGCGCTCGACCAGGTTGTTGCCGCGGGCGGTATCGGTGACGACACCATTGCCGTCGACACCATCGTCGATGCGCTCGTCGCTAGCGATGTGAAAGCCGCACTCGCTGCCGTGTCCGAAGTGGTTGCCTCCGGTGCCGACCCTCGCGGCGTCACCGAACAACTTACCCGCCGGCTACGCGACATGTTCCTCGTGATCGAGAACTCAGCTCCTCCTCAGCTGACGGCCGACATGGTCGTTTCGCTCGGCGACCAGGGAAGAAGGCTCGGCGTTGCCGCCACCGTGACAGCGCTCGAACAACTGGGCTCTGCGCTCGTCGACATGCACCGGGCTGCCGATACGAGGCTTGTCCTCGAAGTCGCGCTCGTGAGATTGACGAACAAGGCGGCGTCGACCGACGTGAACGATCTCGTTCGTCGAATCGAACATCTCGAAGCTGAGCTGGCTGCAGGCGACCCGCCCCCTTCTTCTCCGCCGCCGCCGCCTTCTTCTTCTTCTTCTTCTCTTGCGGACGCTGGTTCGCGGGCCGAGTCGCGGCGGCGTTCGGGCGCCGGCAAGGCGGCGTCGGCGCGTGAGGCTCTGTCCTCAGCGACCAATGGAGACGCGGCTGCTCCTGCTGCGCCCCGTGTTCCACCGCCTGCTCCCACTCAGCAGCCACCACCGCTGCCTGAGGGGCGGCCGATCCCGGCTCGGGCCGAACAGACCGCGGCCGAGCCGGCCCCACCCCCAACGTCGGCTCCATCTGGCATGTCGGTAGATGCTGCGGCGATCGCGGCTGCCTGGCCAGACGGCATTGCGCTGGCACTTCCTTCGCGGACTCGAGTCCGATTCCAGGCTGGCGAGTTCACTGACGTTGGTCCCGGCCACATCAGCTATGTCGTCCCGAACGCGCAATACCGCGATCGCTGTCTGGAGGTACGTGACGAGGTGGCCGGCGCCATCTCCGAGCACTTCGCCGCGGCAATATCGCTCGACGTCGACCTTGAAGCGACAGATCCCGTCGCCGCAACTGCGGCTGCCACTCCGATCTCCGAAGTCGAGGCAGCCGAGTCCGACCTCGCGATGGTCGACACCGGCGACCTCACAGATGCGCCCGTCGACGAGCAGTCAGGCGCCGACCGACTCAGAGCAGCATTTCCCGGTGCCAGCATCTTCGAGGCTGATGATCGGTGATCAACGTTCGCGTCAGACACACTTGGAAACAACACGGAGGCACGCGGTGAGCGACGGGTTCGACATGTCAGAGCTGCTGAAGCAGGCCCAGGACATGCAAGCGCAGCTGGCGGACGCGCAGGCGGCCGCGGCCGATACGGAGGTCGTCGGATCCGCGGGAGCTGGCGCGGTCACTGTCACGATGACGGTCGGTGGCGAGATTCGCCGTGTGAACATCAGCCCGGACGTGGTCAACGTCGACGACGTCGAGATCCTCGAAGGGCTTGTTCAGCTTGCGTTCACCGATGCGATGGGTCAATGCAGCCAGATTCAGAGCCAGGCCATGGGCGGTCTCGGAGAAGCGCTGGGTGGCCTCGGCGGGTTGCTCGGTTAGGACGCACATGTACGAAGGCCCCGTGCAAGACCTCATCGACGAACTCGGCCGGTTGCCCGGTGTCGGGCCGAAGTCGGCTCAACGCATCGCGTTCCACCTGTTGAAGTTGCCCGCCGTCGACGCGCTTCGATTGTCGACCGCCATCGTCGAGGCGAAAAGCCGGGTTGCGTTTTGTCAGCAGTGCTTCAACGTGAGCGAACACGATCGCTGTGTGGTGTGCTCCGACCCGCGTCGCGAAGACGGCGTTCTGTGCGTGGTCGAAGAGCCGCGTGATGTCGTTGCCATCGAAAAGACTCAGGAGTTCAGGGGTCGCTACCACGTGCTCCAGGGCTGTCTGAACCCCATCGAAGGTATCGGCCCAGAACAGATCAGGGTCGCCGAGCTGCTTGGTCGTATCGAAGTCGAATCGATCACCGAGGTGATCTTGTGCACGAACCCGAACATCGAAGGTGAAGCGACAGCGATGTACCTCAGCCGCCTCCTGAGACCTCTTGGCGTCGCGACGAGCAGGATCGCCTCGGGCCTTCCTGTGGGCGGCGACCTCGAGTACGCCGACGAGCTCACCTTGGGCCGTGCTTTGGAGTTTCGTCGAGCTCTCGATTGAGGGTTTCGCGAATCTGTCGCTGGTCACGTCACTGGTGGGCATAGTCTTTGTGCCGCCCCCCACGTCGGCCAGCACGTCGAATCGAGACGGAACATGTCGGGTCTCACCCACCGGAACACACCGGAGGCACGCGCCTTCAACGAGGCTCTCGGCGTCATTGGCGCTGTCGAGCCCCGAGTCGCTGATGCCATTCGGTCAGAGATCAACGATCAGCGCAGCTATCTCAAGCTGATCGCCAGCGAGAACTATGCGTCGCCGGCAGTACTCATGACCATGGGCAACTGGTTCTCCGACAAGTACGCGGAGGGCAACGTCGGCATGCGCTTCTATGCCGGTTGTCAGAACGTCGACACGATCGAGGCGCTTGCCTCGGAGCTCGCGTGTGAGATCTTCGACGCGCCGTATGCCTACGTGCAGCCTCACTCCGGTATCGACGCGAACCTTGTTGCCTTCTGGGCGATGTTGGCCGCAAAGGTGGAGGCGCCATTCCTCGATGACCAGGGTGTGAAGCACGTGAACGATCTCAGCGAGGTCGACTGGGAGACGCTGCGACACAGGTTCGGCGATCAGAGGATGATCGGCATGTCACTTGACGCCGGCGGTCACCTGACACATGGTTTCCGGCCGAACATCTCCGGAAAGTTGTTCGAGCAACGCAGCTACGGCGTCGACGCTGAAACCGAGATGCTGGACTACGACCGGGTGAGGTCGTTGGCCCACGAGTTCCGTCCCCTTGTCGTGTGCGCCGGGTACTCGGCCTATCCGCGCAAGGTGAACTTCGCCAGAATGCGCGAGATCGCTGATGAGATCGATGCAACATTGATGGTCGACATGGCCCACTTTGCAGGTCTGGTCGCCGGTGGGCTGTTCACCGACGAATACGACCCGATCAAGAACGCCCACGTCATCACCACCACCACCCACAAGTCACTGCGTGGTCCGCGGGGCGGCATGGTGTTGTGCGGAGTCGACGGAGAAGAGTTCGCCCCGTACATCGACAAGGGTTGCCCGATGGTGCTTGGCGGCCCGATGGCTCACGTCATGGCCGCAAAGGCGGTTGCGTTCGCCGAGGCGAAGCTGCCCTCCTTCGCCGATTACTCGCAGCGCATCCTGGACAATGCCAGTGCATTGGCCGAAGGCCTGATGCGGCGTGGCCTTCGGTGCGTGAGCAATGGCACCGACAATCACCTGGTGCTGTGTGATGTGACGTCGTTCGGGCTCACCGGACGCCAGGCCGAGAGTGCCCTCAACGACAGTGGTGTCATCGTCAACCGGAATTCGATCCCGTCCGATCCGAACGGGGCCTGGTACACCAGCGGCATTCGTCTCGGTACTCCTGCCTTGACGACGCTTGGCATGGGCACGTCCGAGATCGACGAGGTCGCCGACATCATCACGTCGGTCCTGGATGCTGCCGAGCCTGCGAAGGCCAAGAACGGTCCTTCGAGGGCCAAGTACCTCATGGACACGGGTGTGCAGGAGAAGTGCCGCGAACGCGCTGCTGAACTCCTCGACCACCATCCGCTCTACCCGCAGGTCGGCCTCATCTGAGCGCTGCGGTCAACTGCGGTGGAGTGGCCTGGTCAGACATGTCGGGCCACCTTCACATGGGATGCAAAGTTCGTCAGCGGTGAACACGGTGACGTCGCAGCCCGCCTCACGCATCAGCGCTGTGGTGGAGGGGAAGCCGTCGATGCCGATGCATGCACGCGGCCCGGTGGCTAGAACATTGAGGTTCAGGCCCCGGCTCGCTTCGAACTCTTCGGGAGGCGCGACCAGCAGTTCGTACCCGGCGTCGATCATGCGTTGGTAAAGCGCCGTCGGCATCAGGGGTGCGTGCACCAGTGCGAGATCGTGGTCGAGCGGACTCACCACCGAAAGCAGGTGCAGACACGCGTCAGGACCTTGATGGTAGGGAAGGTCGTAGACCTCGACATTCACGCCGTGCGGCTCGACCAACTCGATGAACTGGTCGATGCCGGCCTGATTCGTCCTGAACCCGCGGCCGACAGCGAGCGTGTTTGCGTCGAGCCAGAAGCAGTCGCCGCCTTCCATCAGGCCTGGTGCTTCGATGGCGCCGAGGACTGGCATCGTCGTTTCGTAGAACCTTCGATGTACGTCGACCTCGCCTTCCCTCAGTGGCTTGCCAGGACGTAACAGAATGGCGCCTTCGCCGATGACGAATGACGGGTCGTAGGTGAAGATTGAATCGGCGAGATCGTCGGCGTCGTCGTCCATCCACATGATCTCGACTCCTGCCTCCTCGACGAGGCGGACAAACGTGTCGAACTGGTCGCCGAGAGCTGTCGCGTCGATGGCCTTCGTGTAGTGCCACCGGATTGGATCGGCATCGAAGATTGCTCCTGGGCGACGCATTGCCACCGATCGCAGGTTGCCGGCCATCGAGGTGACGCCATAGGTCAAAGGATCACTCATTGCCCTGGCTCCTGGTGAGATCAGGACGGTCGGCTTCGACAAGCGATGCGATGTCACCGATGTCCATTGCCGTGCAGAACTCTCCGTGCAGATTGGCGACCGTCATCTGGTGGACCAGTTCTGGGTCATGGTCGCTTCCGTCAGGGCCGACCCGGTTTGTCGTCGCGCATCCGTCAGGCACGAGATAGGTGTCGAAGCCGAGGTTGCCCGCCATACGAACCGTGGTCTCGACACACATGTTCGTGAAGAAGCCGACCACCACCAGTCGCGAGATGCCTCTACGGCGAAGCGTGATCTCGAGCGGTGTGCCGACGAACCCGCTGTTCACGTCCTTCTTGACGACGATGTCGCTGTCAACCGGCTCGAAGCCCGGCTTCTGGGCACCGGTGGGGAGGGAGAACTTCAGAGGTGAAGCCTCCTCGCGCGAGTCGTGCCGAGTGAACGCGACCGGTAGTCCGGCACCACGCCACATGTCGAGCAGTGACGCCATCGTGTTTTCGGCGCCCGGGTTGTTACGGCGCCCTGTTGGCCCTCCCCAGTGATCGAGGACATCAACACCGATCTGGACGTCGATCAGCAGCAGCGCTGACTCGTCGCGAAAGCGCGTGATCATGGTCGTACGGTAGCGGACTACCTCAGCGGAGCCGTCCCCGAAAACGGACGAAAGCGTCACTTGTCGGCTCAGGGCCAGGCGCGGGCGGGTATCCAGCCGGTCACCAACAAATGACGCTGTCATCCTTGGCAAGTGCGGTGACAGACGGCCGGGAGACCAGCTCCCAATCGTCCGCCAGGGCACTAACTTCGTTGCAATTAAGTTACGCAATATCCATAAATATGTCAATAGCATGACGAAATTTTCGTGAATATTGCTGAACGTCACACAACCGAGATGTCCCAGTCGACACATAAGGTGGCTCAGCGCTCGACGTTTCGAGCACTTCCCCTGACAGTGCCCCATCAGGACACGAAGGAAGTGACTCGATGATCGACGTCTACATACCCCCACGGTCGCGAGCCGGTCACGCGCCCATCTCCATCGCGAGCGACGCCCACCTGCGCTCGTTGTTCAGCATGTTCACGTTGCTCGGTGGCAACTGCTCGACCGACGGCGAGGTCGTCATGGCTGCGCTCGATTACGACAGGACATTGCTCGCCATCGTCACGTTCGGCGACGTCGGCCTGCAGACCATCGTCGATGACCCCCGTCCGCTCGTCGCATTGGTCGGAACTTTCGGGTGCCCCACGGTCATGTTGGGACAGGTTGGCCGAACCGCCGTCGACGCGATGAACGCAAGACGTGTCATCGGTGCCGCGCTTGCCGTCGACGACATCGAACTCGTCGGTTGGATCGACCTCGAGTAGGCCTCGCTCCGCTGGCCCGAGTGAGGTCAGAGAGTCTGGATGAGGGCCGCATCCCCTTGGCCACCACCACCGCACAACGCCGCTGCACCGAGACCGCCACCTCTTCGATGGAGTTCATTGATCAGCGTCAAGGCAAGCCGATTTCCGGACATACCGATGGGGTGGCCGACGGCAATGGCTCCACCGTTGACGTTGACGATGTTCTCGCTGATGCCGAGCTCGTCGGTGGACGCGATCCCGACCGCTGCGAACGCTTCGTTGATCTCGACGAGGTCGATGTCGGCGATGTCTACGCCGGCCTTGTCGGCTGCCGAGAGAATCGCCTGTGAGGGCTGGGTCAGCAGCGATGCTGTGTCGGGGCCAGCGACCTGGCCGTAGCTGATGATCTCTGCCCGTGGCTGGAACCCGAGTTCGGAAGCCTTCGACGCACTCATCATGACGATTGCGCTCGCCCCATCCGACAACTGAGATGCGTTGCCGGCAGTGATGGTGCCGTTGGCGTCGAATGCGGGCCGCAACCCGCCGAGGCTCTCGGTCGTGGTGCCCGGCCTGACCCCCTCGTCGGCTTCGACAATGAGATCTTCGCCGCGACGTCGAGGCACGGTGACCGGCACGACCTCGTCGCGAAAGAGGTCGCCTTTCTGGGCCTGTGTCGCCCGGTCGTGGCTGTTGGCGGCGAAGGAGTCCTGTGCCAGCCGGCCGATGTCGTCGGCCTGTGCGTACTTCTCCGTTCCCTCTCCCATCAGACACACGTCGAATGCGCAGTAGAGCCCGTCGTGCATCAGCGAGTCGATGAGATCACCGTTGCCGTATCCGTAGCCGCGTCGCGCGTTCGGGAGGAGGAACGGCGCGTTCGACATCGATTCCATGCCGCCAGCGACCACGATGTCGGCATCTCCTGACCTGATCATCTGATCGGCGAGGTACAGCGTGTTGAGCCCGCTGAGACACACCTTGTTGATGGTGGTCGCTGGCACGCTCATGGGAATGCCGGCGTTCACCGCGGCCTGTCTGGCGGTGATCTGTCCCTGCCCTGCGCCGAGGACCTGACCCATGAAGACATATTCGACCTGTGTCGGGTCGACGCCAGTGCGCTCGAGTGCTGCTGCGATTGCGAAGCCGCCGAGTTCCTGTGCGCTGAACGACACCAGTCCGCCGTTGAAACGGCCTATCGGCGTGCGTGCACCACCGAGAATGAACGAACGAGTCATCGTGTGGTCCCCTCTGTTGTTTCCCCTCACTTCAGAGTGTACGAAGCCGCTGCGAGATGTGAGAACTGCTCGCATGGCGGAGGACGTGCTCCTGACAGCGGTAACCGATCGATAGCATGGCCGACCATGCAGGAGTTCCTTGAGGCCATCGAAGGTGGGGCTAGCGGCGAAGACATCGCGTCCATCCCGATCCCCGAGACGTATCGGGCTGCGTACGTCCGCCGTGACGAGATGTCGATGTTCGAAGGCAAGGAGTCGTGGGAGAAAGACCCACGTGAATCACTTCATGTTGGTGAAGTGTCGACCCCCGAGCTGGCACCGGACGAGGTCTATCTGGCCGTCATGGCCAGTTCCATCAACTTCAACACCGTCTGGTCATCGATCTTCGAGCCGCTGCCGACTTTCGGCTTCCTCGATCGACTCTCCCGTGAGAGCGAGTGGGGTGCCCGCCACCAGCGAGATGAACACGTCGTGGGCAGCGACGCGGCAGCGGTGGTCATCGGGGTCGGCTCGGCCGTTCGCAATTGGAGGCCAGGTGATCGGGTCACCGTTCACTGCAACCATGTCGACGACCAGGACCCTTCGGCCCACAACGACTCGATGCTCGCCGCAAACCAACGCATCTGGGGCTTCGAGACAAACTTCGGTGGGCTCGGCGACCTGAGCGTCGCCAAGGCAAATCAGTTGATGCCCATGCCGACGCACCTCAGCTGGGAAGAAGCAGCGGTCAACGCCCTCTGCGCGTCGACCTCGTATCGGATGCTTGTTGGTGATCACGCAGCTCGAATGCGACAGGGCGATGTCGTTCTGGTCTGGGGGGCCACCGGCGGACTTGGCGGTTACGCCTGCCAGCTCGTCCAGAACGGCGGCGGCGTGCCGATCGGTGTTGTGAGCTCACCTGACAAGGCCGAGCTTCTGAACCGTATGGGCGTCGAGCACGTCATTGACCGGAGGGCAGAGGGCTACAACTTCTGGTCCGACGAGCACACCCAGGACGAGGGTGAATGGCGTCGCTTCGGCAAGACCGTCCGTGGCCTCGTGGGCGAGGACCCGCACATCGTGTTCGAGCACCCCGGTCGGTCCACCATGGGTGCCTCGGTGTTCACAGCCCGCAAGGGAGGCACAATTGTGACGTGTGCCGCGACGTCGGGCTACATGATCGAATACGACAACCGTCACCTGTGGATGAAGTTGAAGCGCATCGTGTCCAGTCACTTTGCCAACTACCAGGAGGCCTACGAGATGAACCGCCTCATCAACATGGGCAGTATCCAGCCAATTCTCTCGAAGACCTTTGTGCTCGACGATGTGGGAGAAGCCGCGAACCAGGTTCACCACAACCAGCACGAAGGCAAACTCGGCGTGCTGTGCTTGGCCCCCGACACCGGACTCGGTGTTGCCGACGCCGAGAAGCGTGAACGCGTCGGTGAAAGCCGTATCAAGCTGTTCGCGAATCACGCAGCCGAGTTGGACGCCAACTGATGCTGCTCACCGAGATCGATCATGTCGCGATCGCCGTCCACGATCTCGAAGCGGCCATCGAGTACTACGCCGAAGCGTTCGGCGCCGAGGTCGAGCACCGCGAGATCGTCGAGAGCGATGGTGTCGAGGAAGCACTCATCAAGGTCGCCGACTCGTATATCCAGTTGATCACCGCCACTCGACCTGATTCGCCGATCGCGGGTGCGCTCGAGAAACGGGGCGAAGGGCTCCATCACATCGGCTACCGCGTCGACGATTGCGCGGAAGCGCTGGCGGCGATGGTCGAAGCTGGAGCCCGTCCTCTCGATGAAGTTCCCCGGCCAGGGTCACGCGGGACGACGATCGCGTTCATCCACCCGAAGGGGAGCTTTGGCACGCTGATCGAGTTGGTGCAGGAGTAGCCAGCAGCCTTCAGCGGGTGACAGGGATCCAGGTGAGAACGACTTCGTCGACGACGATGTCGGTCTTCTCGAGGCGAACTTCGACGACTTCGACGCCGGCTGCGATCTCTTCCCACTTCTCGGTGATGTCATGAAGCTCTTCGGCGAGCTCGGTTTCGAGTTCCCGGATGTTCTCGACGGCGTCATCCTCGCGACGCTTGGCGGTACGGAGGCGTTGTGAAGCCTGCGACGATCGCGAGCGCCGTGATGACGCGCCACCGAGCTTTCCCGCGATCTTTCCCGCCAGCCCGCGCGAACCTTTCTTGCCACCCAGGAACACAGACAGCAATCCGCCGACACCGCTGACCAACTCGTCTTTCTTGCGGTTCGACGATGCCTCTTGGAGTTCGCGGACCCGATCCTCAGCTTTGGCGAGGGATACCTCAGCCCTGTCGAGCTTGGTGTCGTACTTGTCTCGGAGCTTCGAAGCCTCGTCATCAGCAGCGTCATCGGCAACTGCGAGACAACGGCGGTCGAAGTCGTGTTTGGTCTCTCCAGGACGCGTCCACAACTTCAGCTGCTTGTTGGCCAAGACCGTCGCCGTCATGTTCCGGTACACGTGATCCTTCAGTTCCTTGGCATAGGTGCTGAAGAACGTTTTGGTGTCGATCCGAGCGTTCGGCAATGCATAGAGGACGCCTGCGGGCGCTTCGTCGCGCAGATCACGATCGTCGTAATCGACCGCGATCGCGTTGTCAGGATCGGTGAACTCGGACACGGGGAACGTCACTGTCTCCCACTCTTGTTCGAGACGGAAGTCGGCGCGCTCCTCGTCGAACAGCATCTGCACTCGAGCGAGAATCGCCGGTTCCAGATGTGTCCCGCCGATTCTGACGTCGAGGTCGCGTGCCCACGGAGCTGCAGGGTCGAGATACGCGACGCGGACTCCGGCGGCAGTTTTCGGCGGGACGGCGCTCTCGTCGTCGCCGACCACGATCTCAGGTTCGTTGAGCACCTCTCGGGCCGGCGCCGGCGAGACCTCGGCGGTCCCCGGGACATCCTGGTGTTCTGCAAGCAATTCAATCTGACTACGCGACAGCGGCCCAGCCAGATACGACATCACCCATCGCGTGTTGAAGATCCTCGGGCTACTGCTGCGAGTCTGGTGAAGAACGAAGGTCCTCTTCGGCAGCCCGCTGATCGTGTCCCGCAGGTCGCCGATGTCGGTATCACCGCTCGCAGCGGTGAGTCCGTCGATCAGGCGCCGCTTGTCGCGTTCGGTCTGCAGTCGGCCGATGAGCCATGTGCCGGTGTTCGACAGCGCCTTGTAGTCGATGTCGACCGGGTTCTGTGTCGAGAGCAATACGCCGACGCCGAATGCGCGCGCCTGCTTGAGCAGGGTGAGCAGAGGTTTCTTCGTAGGAGGTTCGGCCGTGGGTGGAAGAAACCCGAACACCTCGTCCATATAGAGAAGCAGCCGAAGGTCGCCGCTGCCGGCTTGCGATCGCATCCAGGTGATCAGCTTCGACAAAATCAGCGTGACGACGAACTGCCGCTCCTGATCGGACAGGTGTGACAGCGTGATGACAGCAGCTCGTGGTCCGCCGTCGCTTGTTCGAGTCAGGGTGTCGATGTCGATGGCTGGTCCCTCGGCCCACGCCGAGAACGAAGGCGATGCGATCACGCCGTTCAGCCGCATCGCGAGCTTCATCCGATCGGTGGGAGGGAAGAACGTGTCGAGTTCGAAGACACCGAGCTTTCGGAACGGTGGGTCGATCACCTGGCCGACGAGCGTGGCGAGATCGAGGTGGCGGTCGTCGCTCCACGCGTGTTCGATGAGGTTCGACATCAAGATGTGTTCGCGACTGGAGAGGGGATCGGAGTCAATGTCGACCAGCGTGAGGAGGCTGGTGACGAAGCCCTCGATCTCGTCGCGGATGGTCTCGAGATCTTCGACGTCGTCGGGTGCGGTGAGACTGCCGATGACGTTCAATGGCGACCCGGCTGTTGATCCCGGCGTGTAGATCGTCACTGGCGCGCCGTCACGGACGGAACGCATCCGATCAGGGTCGACACCCCAGTCGGCCAGACCATTGCGCCACATCTCCGCGGTATGGGCAGCATGTTCGGCCAGCGTGCGGCCGGAGTTCGATGCGTCCTCCCTGGAGACCCATGGCTCGAAGTCGCTTGTGCGGAACTCAGGAAAGTTGAGCGCAAGGTTCCCCATGTCGCCCTTCGGGTCGAGGATGATGGCGGGAATCCCCGAAGCAAGCGCTTCCTCGATCATGCCGACGCCGAGGCCGGTCTTGCCAGAACCCGTCATGCCGACGATGACACCGTGGGTTGTGAGATGGTCGGCCTCGTACATCACCGTTTCGCCGGTGCGATCGCCACCATCATCGACGGTCTCGCCGAGATAGAAACGGCCTCGTTCCACGTTGACCATGCGAAGACCCCCTGTGTTCAGATGACCCGATCAGCGTACGGGACGCTAGGAAGGTGACGATGAGCAGCGAAGACGGGCGCACCGAAGACGAAGTTGGCGTCGGACCTCACTCCATGCCATGGCCCGACGATCTTCGCTACGACCCCGAGCTGCTCGAGCACGGTGATCGTCGCAATGTGGTCGACACCTACCGGTACTGGTCGACCAGCGCAATCGTCGCTGACCTCGACGCGCGCCGTCATCCGTTTCATGTCGCGATAGAGAACTGGGAGCACGACATGAACATAGGAACAGTTGTGCGCAACGCCAATGCGTTCATGGCGGCCGCCGTGCACATTGTCGGTAAGCGTCGATGGAACCGACGAGGCGCGATGGTGACCGACCGTTACCAACACGTAACGCACCATCCCGATTTCGCTTCTCTCAAGGAGTTTGGCGACGCCAACGACCTGGCCATTGTTGGCGTCGACAACCTGCCTGGCTCGGTGCCGATCGAGACAACTCGACTTCCTGAACGTGCCCTCTTGGTGTTCGGCCAGGAGGGCCCTGGGCTCAGTGAGGAGGCGCGAAAGTGCGCGGAACTGGTGTGTTCGATCAGCCAGTTCGGGTCGACGCGGTCGATCAATGCCGGCGTTGCGAGCGGCATTGCTATGCACTCCTGGATCGTTCAACACGTCATTGGTGACCTTCGCTGAACCGGATTCCCCGTCACCGGTGTGAGCGACGTTTGCAAACCTGTTCGGCCGTGTGGCAGAACCCCACATACAGGCATAGGGTTCAGTCCCATCAGATCAAGTTGGTCTGCCGCTGGGGCAGGCCCCAGCCGGGAGACCGGCTGTGACTCACATGAGGGACATCATGCGAAAAGCAACCAAGATCGTCGGCGCGCTCCTCGCGCTCACGATGATCGCTGCTGCCTGTGGAGACAGTAGCGAGACGACTGCGGACGACACTGCCGCACCAACCACAGCCGCACCAGCGGAGACCACCGCGGCGCCGGAGGTCACCGAGGCTCCAGAGACGATGGACTACAACATCGGGCTCATCCACAACGGCCGAGGTGATGGCTCGTTCAACGACTCAGCTGTCGCTGGTTACGATCTCGCGCTCACCGACTTCGGGATCACCCAGACTGAGGTCGTTGTCAACCTGACGGGCGGCGAGACCGGCATCGCCGAGGTGTCATTGCTCGGCGAGACCGGCACCGACCTCGGCATCGGCATCGGTTTCCTCCTCGGTGACGCGATGAGCGAAGCAGCAGCTGCCTTCCCCGACACGAGCTGGGCCATCGTCGACAGTGTTGTCGGCGCACCAAACGTCGCGAGCCTCGTGTTCGCCGAGGAGCAGGGTTCTTACCTTGTCGGCATGGCGGCAGCGCTCAAGAGTCAGTCCGGCAAGGTCGGCTTCATCGGTGGCGTCGAGATCGACCTCATCAAGAAGTTCGAGGCCGGCTTCGCTGCTGGCGCCCGCGCCGTCAACCCCGACATCGAAGTCGACGTGAAGTACATCTCGCAGCCCCCTGACTTCAGTGGCTTCGGCGATCCGGTGAAGGGCAAGGAGATCGCCATCGGCCAGCTCGAGAGCGGCGTCGATGTCATCTACAGCGCCGCGGGCGGCTCCGGCAACGGCATGTTCGAGGCTGTGCGCGAGCACAACGAGGCCGGCAACATGGCGTACTCGATCGGTGTCGACTCCGACCAGGGTTCACCCGACAACACCGCAGTGCCTGATGAGGTCAAGCCATGGATCCTCACCTCGATGCTGAAGCGCGTCGACGTGGCTGTGTACAACACCATCGAGGCACTCATCGATGGCTCCATCAACCTCGGTGGTGTGACCGTGTTCGACCTCAGCGTCGACGGCGTCGGTTACTCCACTACTGGTGATCACCTGAGCGCAGACGAGATCGCTCAGCTCGAGTCAGCCAAGGCTGACATCATCAGCGGCGCGATCTCGGTTCCGACCGCTCCGTAAATGTCGCTGGCCGGATTCGGCTAGAACATGGCGATGAACGACCAGGCGGGAGCCCCGGAATCCTCGGAGGCTCCCGCCGTCGCGTCTGCTCCCCCGGCCGTCAGCGTGAACGGAATCGTGAAACGTTTCCCTGGCGTCGTGGCGAACGACGGCGTGGACGTGACGGTGCTCAAGGGCTCGATCCACGCCATCGTCGGAGAGAACGGCGCCGGCAAGTCGACGTTGATGAAGATCCTCTATGGCATGCAACGCCAGGATCAGGGCACGATCTCGATGGACGGCGAGGAAGTCAACTTTCGTTCGCCGAAGGATGCGATCGCAAGCGGTATCGGCATGGTGCATCAGCACTTCATGCTGGCCAGCAACTTGACGGTGCTCGAGAATGTTGTTCTCGGAGACGAGCCAGGGACTCGACTTCTGCTCGACAAGGCGTCGGCTACTCGTCGGATTGCCGAACTCGGTAAGGCGTACGGGTTGGACGTCGACCCGAACCATCTGGTCGCTGAGCTTGGAGTTGGGCAGCGGCAGCGAGTGGAGATTCTGAAAGTCCTCTATCGCGGAGCTCGGATACTGATCCTCGACGAGCCGACGGCGGTTCTCGTTCCTCAGGAGGTCGAGGAGCTCTTCGAATCGCTTCGCGACCTGACGACCGAGGGTGTCACCGTCATCTTCATCTCGCACAAGCTCGACGAGGTGTTGAGCATCGCAGAGGACATCACTGTCATCCGTGCCGGAAAGACCGTTGCGGAGGTCAGGGCCGCCGAGGTCAGCGCACACGACCTAGCCGAGTTGATGGTCGGGTCGGAATTACCTGTCCCAGAGGCCGGCGAGTCGACTGTGACCGCTGAGGCCGTGCTCGAAGCATCCGGCATCACGGTCGTCGACAACGATGGCCGAGTTCGTCTCGACGATGTTTCGGTCACCGTCCACAGAGGTGAGATCGTCGGTATTGCCGGTGTCGAGGGCAATGGCCAGTCAGAGTTGATCGAAGCTCTGATCGGGCTCACCACAACTGAGTCGGGCACCATCGTGGTCACCGGCGAGGACATGACCAACAAGGACACGCAGTATCGACGGCAGAACGGCGTCGGCTACATACCCGAGGATCGGCACAGGTACGGACTGTTGCTGCCGGCTCCGCTCTGGGAGAACGCTGCGCTCGGCCATCAGGGGGCTGCTCCGTACAGCAGCGGCGGCTGGATGGATGCACGGGCGTCGCGGCGCCGGACCCAAGAGATCGTCGACACCTTCGACGTCAGGACGCCAGGTGTCGATGTTCCGGCCATGGCGCTCTCCGGCGGGAATCAGCAGAAGCTGATCTTCGGTCGTGAGATGAGCGCGAACCCCAAGATCATGATCGCCTCCCAGCCGACGCGAGGCATCGACGTTGGTGCTCAGGCTGCGATCTGGGAGCAGATCAAGGAAGCACGTGCCGCAGGAATGGCGGTGCTGTTGATCTCTGCCGATCTCGAGGAGTTGATCGGTCTGTCCGACTCGCTGAAGGTCATGCTCAGAGGTCGGCTGGTTGCCGACCTCGACCCCAAGAGCGTGACGCCCAAAGAGCTCGGTTCGCACATGACTGGTGCGCTGGCATGATTCTCGCCCGCCTCGCGCGTGGGCTGCTCGCTCCGGTGTTCGCGGCGATCCTCTCGCTCGTCATCACAAGCATCGTGCTGAAGGTTGCCGGCAATGACCCATTCGGCGTGTTCCGGTCGATGTGGGATTTCGGAACTCGCAAAGACTCGATCGTCGACATCCTGAATCGGGCAACACCGCTGTACATATCCGGTCTCGCAGTCGCGATCGGATTCAAGATGAACCTGTTCAACATCGGTGTCGATGGTCAGTACCGCATTGCGGTGTTTTTGGCTGCGGCCGTCGGTGCTGCGATCTCGCTGCCGCCGGTGATTCACATTCCCGTCCTCGTCGTGACCGCCATGGCAGTGGGTGGTCTATGGGCTGGCATCGCTGGCGTGCTGCTGGTGAGGCGTGGCGTGTCGGTCGTGATCTCGACGATCATGCTCAACACCATCGCCACGGGCATCGTCGCGTTCCTGCTCACGAATTACCTGAAGTCCGACGACGACACGTCGTTGCTCACCAAGACACCGAAGCTTCCTGCTTCGGGTCAGCTGCCATCACTCAACCGTTTCATGACATGGCTTGGATGGGATCTCTCAGAGACCAGAGGTCAGCTGTTCGGCGCTCTGGTGCTGGCGATCATCGTCGGTGTCGCGTACCACGTGATCTTGAACAGGACCAGGTTCGGTTACGACCTCAGGGCCACCGGCCTCAACCCCGAAGCCGCACGTGCGGCCGGTGTCGATCCGAACAAGATGATGCTCCGCACGATGCTCATCTCCGGCGGTCTCGCCGGTCTGGTCGGTCTGCCTCACCTTCTTGGTCATTTTCACGAGTACCGCGACGCCAACTTTCCTTCCGATCTCGGTTTCGATGGTCTGGCGGTGGCGCTGCTTGGCAGAAACCACCCGGTCGGTGTCGCCATTGGTGCGATCGTGTGGGGCTCGCTCGAACGGTCGGGCTCTGTGCTCGCCATCGAGGGCATCTCTCCAGAGATCGTGAAGATCATGCAGGGAACGATCTTGCTCGCCGTCGTCATCGGCTATTCGGTTGCCGAACGTTCGTCTCGGGCTGCAGCAGTTCGATCTGCCGCAGCACGCTCCGCAGAGGCGCTTGCTGCCGACTCGGCGTCGAGTGAAAGTTCGCGGGCATGACGGCGACCTGGGAGACGGAGACAATCGAGATACAACAGACGCTGTTCCAGCGTTGGTCCGAGATTCGGGCCCCGTATCGGGCGATGCTCGCCGCATTCGGGGCGCTCGTGGTCTTGTCGCTGGTGCGATGGGGCACCGGTAGCGAAGATCTGACCTCGTCCGGAACGGCTGCCGCGACGCTGCGACTCGCCGTGCCGATCTTCTTCGCTGGGCTCGGCGGTCTTTACAGCGAGCGCGCCGGCATCGTGAACATCGGCCTCGAAGGCATGATGATTCTCGGCACATGGTCCTCCGCGTGGGCCGGTTTCACCTGGGGTGTCTGGTGGGGTGTACTCGCAGCACTCATCGGTGGAGCCATCGGGGGCCTGTTTCACGCGGTTGCCACCATCACCTTTGGTGTCGATCACGTCGTGTCGGGCGTGGCCATCAACATCATCGCCCTCGGCCTGGCGCGGTACTTGGCCAGTGAGGTCTTCACGACCCGAGGTGGTTCGGAAGCCAACAGTCCCCAGGTGAAGGGCGATGTGGGCGAGTTCACCGTGCCCTTCTTGTCCGGAGGGAAACTCTTCGGTTGGAGCTCGCCGGACATACTCGGCTGGTTCGACGACCGGAATTGGGTTGTGGTCTCCGACTTCGCTGGTCTCGCCAGTGGCCTCACGACGGGTCTGTCGAATCTGACTTTGATCGCCATCGCCTTGATTCCGACCACTACATACGTGCTGTATCGGACGCGGTTCGGCCTCCGACTTCGTGCATCGGGTGAGAACCCGAATGCCCCGGACAGCCAAGGCGTCTCGGTGTACGGCATTCGCTATGCGGCGGTCAGCATCTCGGGGGCACTTGCAGGGCTCGGCGGCGCATTCCTGGTAATCGAAGGTGCGCGGATCTACCGCGAAGGGCAGACCGCTGGACGGGGCTTCATCGCCCTCGCCGCCCTCATTTTCGGTAACTGGCACGCTGCGGGTGTTGCCGCTGGCTCGACGTTGTTCGGCTTCGCCAACGCGCTCGAACTCCGGCAGGAAGGCACGGTGCATTCACTGTTGCTGTTTGTTGCGATCGTTGTGGCCGTGCTTGCTGTTCGTGCGTTTCTGCAGATGAACCCCCGCTCGGTTCTGCTGCTGTCGGCAACCTCGATCGGCTTCTTCCTTGCTTGGTTGTTCACCGATTCAGTAGCGAGCCAGTTCCTTTCGTTCACGCCACACCTGACAGTGCTGATCGTGTTGACGTTCGCCTCGCAGCGTCTCAGACCACCGATGGCCATAGGCATGTTGTGGCGTAAGGGCGACGCTTGATGCATCCGGTAGTGCTCGTCGTCGACACCGGCACGGACGACGCCGGAGCGCTCATCTGGGCCGCGACGTGTCCCGACATCGAACTGGTGGGTGTCGTCGCCGACTGGGGGAACACCGATATCGACCGAACGGTCGCCAACACGCTCGCGGTGTTGCACGCCGCGGGTCGCGATGATGTTCCCGTCTTCCGGGGCGCTGGGAAACATGCGGCCGGCGCGAATCCCGCACGGTTCGACGCCGGCATCGTCATGGGAGCAGATGGCCTCAACGGCGTTGTGCTTCCAGAGCCGGTGAGGTCGGCTGAAACGCTTCCCGGCGCAGAAGCCATCGTCCAGTTTGCTCGCGAACGGCCCGGCGAGTTGACGCTCGTCGCAGTGAGCCCGTTCACGCCTGTTGCGGCCGCGCTCGCTCTCGACCCAGACCTACCTTCGAGGTTCGCGGGAGTGGTGTTGATGGGTGGCGCCATTGCTGAAGGCGGCAATCTGGGCGCGGTCGCGGAAGCCAACGTCGGTAACGACCCTGACGCTGCTTCGGCGGTCATTGACGCGTTCGGCGTGCCAGGGGTACTGGCAGGCGACGCTCCACCGATGCTCGTCCCGCTTGATGCAACCCACGTCGGGACGATCAGTCGCACAGAGATTGACAGCGCCGAAGGGACCCGGATCGCCGGGGCGGCTGCGCTCCATGAAATCTGGGAGGCCTGTTGGGACTTCAGCTCGCTTGAGATGGGCGACGGACTACCGGTACACGATCTGCTCGCGGCCTGGTGTGTCGTCGACCCCGATGTCTGTGTGTGGGAATCGATGCCGGTCGCTGTCGATACCGCCGGCGGAGCTGCATGGGGTATGACCGTCGGCGATCGTCGCCTCGCCATGATCGAAGCGTCACTGATGCCGGCCGGTCAGAAGGCGGCGATCGTGGAAATGATGGGATTCGCCGAGGCGCGCTGGTCTGTCGCGATGAGCGCCGACGTGGAACGATTCAGAGCCGGAATCAGGGGTTGGCTCGCGGGGGAGTGACATGACAATTGCAGCGTCGGTGGACGAGATCCGGACTCGCCCCAAGTCATTGCTCCACGATCACCTCGATGGAGGGCTACGGCCGGCCACGATCCTGGCGATTGCCGACGACATCGGTCACGAACTGCCGTCCACCGACGAGGCCGAGCTTTCTGAGTGGTTCGTACGCGGCGCCAACACTCTCGACATCCTTCAGTACCTCGCCACGTTCGAGCACACGATCGCAGTGATGCAGACAGCCGACCACTGCCATCGCGTCGCGCGGGAAGCCGTAGTCGATCTCGCGGCCGATGGTGTCGTCTATGCGGAGGTGCGCTTCGCTCCCGAGAACCACGTGCTTGGTGGCTTGGACCTCGATTCGGTTATGGAGGCCGTCCAGGACGGCTTCCGAGCTGGCATGTCTGAAGCTGAACACGCTGGCCGATCGATCGTTGTGAACACCATCGTGTGCGCGATGCGCCAGGCTGACGTGAGCGCCGAGATCGCGGAAGTGGCTCTCCGATGGAGAGATCGCGACAGTCGCGTCGTCGCGTTCGATCTTGCTGGTCCCGAGACCGGTTTTCCACCGATGGAGCACAAGGCCGCGATCGACTCCGTTCGTGCCGGACATCTCCATCTCACTCTCCACGCGAGTGAGCCACCGGGCCTTGATCTCATAGCCCAGTCGCTCAGCTGCGGGGCGGAACGTATCGGTCATGGTGTTCGGCTCTACGACGACATCGAGTCGGTCGACGGCGAACTCCGACTCGGCACGCTCGCCAAGTTCGTCCTCGACAGCCAGGTTCCCCTCGAGATGGCGCCGAGTTGTCATGTGCACGTCGGAGCAGTGCCCAACTTCGAATCGCACCCGCTCGTTGCCTGGCATCGGCACGGATTCAATGTCAGCGTCAACACCGATAATCGGCTGATGAGCGGTGTGAGCGTGAGCTCTGAGATGGCCAAGCTCGCCGCTGTCTTCGGGTTGACCTGGGGTGAGATCGAGGCGCTCTCGATTGCCGGCGTCGAGTCGGGCTTCGGTGACCTGCACGAGCGTCGCCGCATCGTCGATGAAGTCGTCCGACCCGGATACGCAGATGTCAGATGAATCGAGGCGCCACGCGGACACGGTGATCACCGGCGTCGACGTTCTGCTTCCGGGCTCTGGTGTGCTGCGCGATGGTGCCGTCGCCATCACGGACGGGTCGATCATGGCCGTCGATTCGGCTGCTGTGATCGACGCCGGTTTTGCTTCGGACTGCGTCGTCAGCGGTCCCGGCATTGTCTCACCAGGTTTGATCGACGCGCACACGCATCTGGCGCTGTCGTTTGCTCGGGCGCTTAGGGAGATGAAGGGTCATCCCGTATATGACGTCTTCTGGCCGCTCGAGCTCTGCATCGACGCTGAGCTCGTGGGCGCGTTCGCTCGCACGAGCATTGCCGAAGCCTTGCTCGCCGGCGTCACCACGGTCGCCGACCACTACTTCTACGCCGACGCGACGGTTGAGGCCGTGCGTGAGCTCGGGATCCGAGGAGTGATCGGCCAGACCATCATCCGCCATGACGGACCGCATCACTCCGAGCAGAGCCTCGGCGACGGCATCGATTTCGCAGAGCGGCATCGCAGTGTTCCGCTCGTTCATCCAGCGCTCGCGCCGCACGCGCTCGACACGGTCGGCGATGACTGGATCGTCGCTATCGCTGGTTCGGCCAGGGCGATGGATGTTCCCGTTCATATGCACGTCGCCCAGTCGCAGCGCGAGTGGGATGCGATTCGTCATCGATCCGGTCGCTCGCCGATCGCGCAGCTCGACGAGCTCGGTGTTCTTGATCAGAGGACAGTCGCTGCCCACTGCATGTATGCCGACGGCGCCGATCACGCCATCCTTGCCTCGAAGCCGTTGGTTCATCCGATCTATTGCCCGACGGTCCATGCGGCTTTGGGCAAGGTCATGGCAGCAGCGAAGATGTATCGCATGGGTTCGCCGATCGGAATCGGCACCGACGCAGCGCCGAGCGAACGCTTCGACGTGCTCGGTGAGGCACAGGCTGCCTCGGCGCATCAGGCAGTTCTTGGCGAGTCACTCTCTGTCGAAGCGACGTTCTTGGCCGCAACAGAAGGAAACGCGCAGGCCCTCGGGCTCGGCGAGGTCACCGGCAAGATCGAGCTGGGTTACGCCGCTGATCTCGTGTTGTGGAGGACCGATCGAGCTGTTGCCGGTGGTGCTGGTGATCCTCGGCGACTGGTCGCCGCGGTCTGCGGACCCGACCTGGTCGAGAGTGTATGGGTGGCCGGTCGAAGAGTCGTCTCCGGTGGGCGATTGACGACAGGTGATGAACCGATCATCGGGGCTGCTGCCGACGCGGCGCGAGTGACCCTGTTCGACCGGGCCGGTTTGTGATGATTCGGGGTGGCGTCGGATGCCGAACGCGACTGATGCATGTGACGAAATCAGAAGCTGCGAAACGGTAGGCCATCTGGCCGTTGCAGCCAGTTGTCGTCGACCCATTCGGCGGCGGGATCCATCACGTGCAGTGTGAAGGCGTGCCTCGACTTGTCGGACCGGTTCTGGTCGCTGCGATGGGGAAGAAGACCGTGGAGTGCGACCACAGTTCCCGTGGTGGCTTCGAGCGGGACGAGGCCTTCGGTCGGATAGGGGTCGGCCCATTCTTCGAGCGCTGTGGATCCCTTGCCATCTCGCCGAAAGCGGCTGCGCTGGCCGATCTTGTGCCCGCCGGGTAACGCCCAGAGGCACCCGTTTTCGGTGGTTGCGTCTTCGAGCGCAACCCAGAAGCCGAGCGTGCGCATCGGCTCTGTCCACAGGAAGGCATGGTCGTTGTGCAGGGTGACTTCGCCGCCGATGCCCGGCTGCTTGTAGATGTACATGGATTGCGTCAGGAGTCCACCGCCGTACCCGAGATCAGCTGCGAGTTCGCCCATTCCGGTGCGTCGAGAAAAGTGGTCGAAGGTCGGGTCGAGATCATGCATGGCGTGGCCGAACTTGTTGGCTGCCAGTTCCTTGGGACGGTTCAGCGTCTTGTCGGGGTTGACAGCTTCCACTTCCCAGAAGAATCCGATGCCAGAACCGCTGGCCAGGAAGTAATCGTTCCGCGCCTGGGCGCCGGTGGTGCTGAATGTCGACGACACTTTGGTTTCGTCGACGTCGGCCACCATTTCGGCTGCTCGACCTCGGAGAGCATCACAGTCCTGCACTCCGATGAGGTCGGGCACGACGAGAAACCCGTCGCGTTCGAATGATTCGACTTGGTCGTTGGTCAGCATCACTTTGTACCGTAGATGCGGTCGCCGGCATCGCCCAGCCCGGGAACGATGTAGCCATTCTCGTTCAGATGACTGTCGACGGCGACCGTGTAGATCGGAACATCAGGGTGCGCTCCCTGTAGCGCGGCGACGCCCTCTGGTGCCGCCAGCAGGCACGCGTACTTCAGTGACTTCGGCTTCAGAGCCGTGATTCGGTTCAGTGCCGCGATGGCAGAGTTGCCTGTGGCGAGCATCGGGTCGGCGACGATCACATCTCGGTCCTCGATGTGCTCTGGCACCTTCAGGTAGTACTCGATCGCTTCGAGTGTGTCGTGGTCGCGGTACATGCCCACGTGACCGACTCTCGCTGACGGAACTGCCTGCAGCATTCCGTCGACAAGTCCGTTACCCGCTCGAAGGATCGAGATGAACACGAGTTTCTTGCCATCGATGCACGGAGCTTCCATATCACCCATCGGCGTCGTGATCGATTCGGCCGTGACCAGAAGATCGCGGGTCACTTCGTAGGCGACCAGCATTCCGATTTCGTGGAGCAGTTGCCGGAAGAGACCCGAACCGGTTCCGACCTTGCGCATCTGCGTCAGCTTGTGCCGCGCCAGTGGATGGTCGAGCACGTGTACGTGAGCAGTCATGGTGCGATCGTACTCAGCTGCTTCCAACCCATCCCATACTGCTGACTATCGTTCGCAGCATGACGATTGAACTCGGAAACGACAGCGTTGACCTCGGCATCGTGGTCAGTGACAGTGACAGCGCGCTCGGGTTCTACCGAGACTTGCTCGGCATGGTGCACGAGGGCGACATGCCCATGCCGGTCGGCGGTGGCGGAACGATGCACCGACTCCGGTGCGGTCGGAGCCTGATCAAGGTGATCAAGTTCGACGACAACCCGCGGTCGGCAGCGGGCGGTCCGATTCAGAATGCGCTGGGGTTCAGGTACCTCACCATTCACTGCACGAACATCGCAGAGGTCCTGACGGATGCTGAAGCTGCTGGCGTCGAGATCGTTCTGAAGCGAACAGAGCTTCGGCCGGGTGTGACCGTTGCGATGATGTACGACCCCGACGGCAACATTGTGGAGCTGGTCAACTACGCCTGAGCCGCGCCCAACGCCGATCCGCGGAACCCCACTCCGTCTCGGAGTCGTAGCTGTTGTGCTCAGAAGTGGTCGCGTGGGTAGCTCTCATCCCACTGACGGCGGAAAACTTCGACACCTGACTCCGTCGCGATGATCTCGGCGGCGACGTCGAACGTCGTCTCCGTGCAGGTCATTGTCGTGCTCGACGTGGTCTCGACCTGCCAACCGCCACGTTGGTAGCCCCAGCGCCACGAGTAGTGCGCCTTCGCCGAGAGTGGGTCGTCGGGGTGGATGCTGAACCGCTGGAGACTCCCGGAGTCGACCTCGAGATCGGTCTCGGTGTAGCGATCCCGACCGTTGTCGGTGGTGATCTCGATGACTGTGTCGCCTGTTGAAGGGTCGACGGTGGTGGTTCGATTTTCGTGGTGAGCCCTGACCTGCTCGATCGGTGCAGCACCCGGGGGCTCCGGCTCGGCGAATGGGGTGGCCGGAGCGTCGATCGCGTTCGGAGAACGGACCGGTAACGACAGATAGCTCGTCTGAGGGTGCACGGTCAGAACGGTCGTCGTCGGTGCGGGCCATGCGATGGGCCAGTAGCTCGTGGACAGTGCAAGACGGACGCGATGACCGGATGGAACTGCATAGGCGACGTGATTCAGCTCAACGTCGACGACGTAGTGATTGCCGGGAACTACAGCGTTCGGCTCGGCTTTGGAATCGCGTTGGCTGAGGTTCAGGATGCCTCGCGTGATGAGCGTGCTGCTGCCATCGGGCCAGACGTCGCAGAGACGAGCCGCGACGAGGGCCTGCGGTCGATCGCTTGCCACCTCGATGGTGATCCTCGGATTGCCGAGGATCTCGATTGTGGTGGTCAACTCGTCGGTGTCGAACACGAGTGAGTCTTCGTCTTCGGCCTGCTGATCATCGGGTAGCTCGGGGCCGGGTCCGAAGGCGAACCACGGCATGTACTCGCCGCCATGCACGCCGACTGTCTGCGGTGATGAGAACGAAACTGGATCGGCGTCTGAAGGCTCGTCATCCAGCGAGCCGACTCCGAGGTGTAAGTGTCGAGCGATGACCTGAGGTGACGGCCATGTCGCCTCTGCGACCCACCGGCCTGGTCGCTCGTCGTAGAAGGACGCCGGCCGCACACTCGACTGCATGAACACGCGGTACATCGGTTCGGGCTCGAGTCCGGCATCGCGACCTCTCAGGTGCTGATCGAACCACTTCACGACCTCGTTCAGGAATCCGATCGGCGGCCCTGGCACCGCCATCTGCGGATAGCGATGACACCACTGTCCCTGCAGCCCGCGCCTCGGTCCCGGTAGCTGTTCGAGCAGACGGGAGACGGTGTTTGGCCAGCAATCGGCGTGCCCGGAGACGAGATACACCGGCACTTCGATGGCCGAGTGGTCGTTCGAGATTGAACCGCGCCGCCAGTAGTCGTCGTCCCGCTGGTGTTCGAGCCACCTCCCGAGGTACATCGGGGCGGTTTCGAGCCGCTCCATCCATCGGTCCCGCCAGCTGTCGCCGACGTGAATCGGATCGGGAGGACGTGTGTTGTAGCCGAGCATGATCGCGGCCCAACCGATGGTCTGGCCGACCATGCAGCCGATGTAATAGCCGGCGTCGTCGTAGTAGCGGGAGTCCGATGACCCGAGTGCGATGACGGCTTTGAGCGCGGGAACACGGCGGCTCGCCATCTGCAGGCCGATGATGCCGCCCCACGAGATGCCGATCATGCCGACGTGGCCGTCGCTCCATGGCTGATCGGCGATCCACGCGAGCACTTCCTCGCCGTCGGCCATCTCCTGCTCGGAGTACTCATCCATCAGCACGCCGTCAGAGCTGCCCGAACCGCGCATGTCGACCCGGATGCAGGCAAAGCCGTGTTCGACGAGATGCGGGTGCAGCGTCGAGTCACGAGCGACCGTATGGTCGTCTTTCCGGTAGGGGATGTACTCGAGAATGGTTGACGCCGGCTCGCCATCGAAGCCGTTTGGCAACCACATCCGTGCGCCGAGACGCGCACCGTCGCTCATCGGGAGCCATGTGTGAGACACGTAGGTATACGACGAGGTCACGAGCTGAACTCTGTCACGCCGGCCGGGTACGGTTCGACCCATGGATGAGCCCGATGAGTCTCCGAGCACGTTCGGAGCCGCCGCCTATGGAGGCGGGGGTTGGTCACAGCGCACGCGCAGCTCCCGCGATGAGATCGGCCATCTCTGGGCCGGCTGCGGCATCAACAGCGAGTGGGGACCGCTGAGGTCGGTGCTGTTGCACCGACCTGGCAAGGAACTCCTCGCATCCCATGACCCGGATGCCGTTCAGATGTTGGGAAATCTCGATCTCGGTCGTGCGCAGGCCGAGCACGATCAGATCACTGAGGTCTACCGAACTCACGGTGTCACGGTGCACGACCTCGAACCGCATGAGCCGGCGACGCCAAACCAGATGTTCTGTGCCGACCTGCTGTTCATGACGCCGGAAGGCGCGATCCTGTCCCGCCCTGCCTCTACGGTCCGCGCCGGTGAAGAGCGTCAGGTTGCCCATCGTCTCGCCGCATTGGGCATCCCCATCGTCAGAACCATGCGCGGGACCGCCACGACCGAAGGTGCTGATGCCGCCTGGCTCGACGAGGAGACGGTGCTGGTCGGCCGCGGCCTCCGGACGAATCAGGAGGCCATCGACCAGCTCATGTGGACCCTAGGCGAGATGGGTGTGTCGGTCATTGCTGTCGACATGCCGTTCGGGACCATGCACCTGATGGGCATGCTGCGCATTGTCGATCGGGATTTGGCGATCGCCTGGCCTCGTCGCACCCCTCACGCAGCCGTGAAGGCGCTCCGAGAACGCGGCTATGAAGTGGCCTTCATCACCAGTGAGGACGAGGCCACCGACAATCGTTCGCTCAACTTCGTCACGCTCGGCCCACGTAAGGTCCTGACCGTCGCCGACAACCCCATCACCCAACGTTTCTACGAGAAGCTCGGCATCGATTGTGTGACGGCTCCGGCCGCCGAGCTCGGTAAAGCAGCAGGCGCCATTGGTTGCCTCACCGGCATCCTTTGGCGTGAGTCCGTCTGACGATCGCTCGTGCCATGTCACTTCAGCGCCGGGGCCCAAGATGCCGCCATCGGGGATCGCGCCGAGCAGTCGGCCGTTCGTCTTTGCCATGTGGCGAACGTTGGTAGCCACATCGACCACGTGGTCGAACGCAGTGTCGGTGGATGCGGAAATCCGTGCGCGGACTCCAATCGTCGGCCCGGGTCCAGATGCCTGCGGTACATGCGCTACGGGTCGCGGATGGTTGGTGACGAACATTACGACGATGGTGTGTCGGTACATGCTTAAGCTGGTGTATGGAACGACTCGACAGAGATGCAGTGAGGAGAGCCCCGAAGGTCCTGCTGCATGACCACCTCGACGGTGGACTCCGACCTCAGACTGTCATCGACCTCGCTGACGAGTTCGGCTACGACCGGCTCCCAACCCGTGATCCTGACGATCTCGCCAAGTGGGTCCAGCGCGGCGCGAAGCGCCTCGACCTCGTGCTGTACCTCGAGACGTTCGCCCACACCGTCGGTGTGATGCAACATCGGGACGCCCTAGAGCGGGTTGCGTACGAAGCCGGCACAGATCTTGCCACTGATGGCGTCGTGTATGCCGAGGTGCGGTTCGCTCCGGAGCTGCACACCGAGAAGGGGCTCAGCCTCGATGAGATCGTCGAAGCCGTTCAGGCCGGATTCGAACGTGCGACAGCCGAGACCGGCATCGTTCTCGGCATTCTGTGCACGGCTATGCGTCATCAAGCGAGATCGCTCGAGATCGCCGAACTGGCTGTACGGCACCGTGAAGGCGGGGTGGTCGGTTTCGACATCGCTGGCGCTGAGGCGGGAAACCCACCTACTCGTCATCTCGATGCGTTCCAGTACATCCAGCGAGAGAACTTTCACTTCACGATTCACGCAGGTGAGGCATACGGGCCGCCGTCAATTTGGGAAGCCGTGCAGTACTGCGGTGCCGAACGACTCGGTCATGGCGTTCGCATCACCGACGACATCACGATCGGACCGGACGGAGATGCCGAGCTGGGTCTGCTGGCCGGCTACATCCGCGACCGACGCATCCCGCTCGAGGTGTGCCCTTCCTCGAACGTCCACACCGGCGCAGCCGAGTCGCTCCGGAAGCACCCGATCGACCTCCTCAAGCGGCTCAAGTTCAGAGTGACGCTCAACACCGACAATCGGCTGATGAGCAACGTGTCGATGACCGATGAGATGATGAGTCTCGTCGACGCATTCGGGTACGGCTGGCCCGATCTGCAGTGGCTCACGGTGAACGGCATGAAGTCGAGTTTCTGGCCCTTCGACGATCGTCTTCGTCTGATCAACGACGTCATCAAGCCGGCGTACACCGATCTGATTGCTGCAGATCGGCAGTGAAGAGCCTCGCCGATCGGTCGCTCATCGGGACACTTGGCGACCTCATCGAAGATCTCGTCGTCGAGTTGGCCGAACCGATGCGCCTCGCAACGGACACCGATGTGTCAGTGGCCCGGCGCCGCGGTGGAAGTGCTGCGAACGTCGCGACGGCTGCGGTGGTCGGAGGGGCCCGAGGTCGCTTCATCGGCAACGTAGGGGCCGATGATGTCGGTGACCGTCTGGTCGACCAACTCGAGCTGGCAGGGGTCGACGTTGCGGTTGCTCGCACCGGTAGAACCGGCACCGTCGTTGCGCTCATCGACGAGCTGGGCGAGCGATCATTGCTCACTGACCGAGGCTCGTCCGGTGCCCTTGATCGACTGCCGACGGGAGCACTCGATGGGTTGTCGGTGCTCCACGTGCCTGCATACGCGTTGGCGGACGAACCGCTTGCGTCTGTTGCCGAGATCGCGTTGTGCGAGTCGGCGTCGCGTGGTCAGCAGACGTCCTTGGATGCTTCTGCCGTGCCTGTGATCGAGCGCATCGGGGCTGATGCCATCCGGTCTCTGGTCGAGAGGGTCCGGCCGACCGTTGTGTTCTGCAACGCAGACGAGGCTTTGGCGCTGGGTGTCGATCGCTGTCTGGTCGGCGCGACGTTGACTGTGGTGAAGAACGGAGCACTGCCAGTGGTCATCCACGCTCTGGACGGCGCCGTGATCGAAGTCCCTGCTCGGCGGGTAGAGACGATCGTCGACACAACAGGAGCAGGCGATGCGTTTGCGGCGGCATTCATGATCGGTGTATCGCGGGGCCTGATGCCTGAGGAGTGTGCCGTTCTCGGCCACGACCTCGCGGCTCGATCGTTGCTGTCGAAGGGAGCCCTCCAGGGCTGCGGCTCCTCTGGGGAAACAGGTACTTCTGGTGAGTGACGTGGACAACGACTCGGTTGTGGTGTCCGAGGAGGTCTCCGACGCGCTCGCTGATGGCAAGCCGGTCGTTGCACTCGAGTCGACGATCTTCAGCAGCCTCGGCCTTCCCGCTCCTGACAATGGTGAGGCGTACCGGCGCTGCATCGGAGCCATTCGTGATGGCGGAGGCGTACCTGCGTTGACGACGATCCTCGACGGGCATGGTCGTGTCGGCATCGTCGACGACGAACTCGAACGGGTGCTGGCCTGTTCGCGAAAGGTCGCGAGCCGTGAGCTACCGGTGGCAATCGGCCTGCGTTGGGAGGCGGGCGTGACGACGGTCTCAGCGTCGCTTGCACTAGCGGCCGTCGCTGGGATCAAGGTGTTCGCAACCGGAGGTATCGGGGGTGTGCACCGAGACAGCGAGATCTCGAGTGACATCAGTGCCGATCTTGATGCATTGGCCCGCTATCCCGTCGGGTGTGTGTCGGCAGGAGCGAAAGCGTTTCTCGACTTGGCGAGGACGCTGGAGTATCTCGAGACCAAGGGTGTGCCGGTCGTCGGACTGGGCACCGACCACTTCCCCGCGTTCTACACCCGTAGTTCTGGTCTCGACGTGCCAGTTCGGGTCGACTCGGCCGAGGAAGCTGCTGCGATTCTTGTCGCCGGTGACTCCGTCGGTCATCGTGGCGGGGTCCTGTTCGCCGTTCCGATCCCAGAAGCCGATGCTCTCGACGAAGCTCGTCTGGATGCCGCCCTCGACGGGGCCCTGCGCGACGCGAGCACAGCAGGACTCACCGGCCCTGCGGTGACCCCCTTCGTGCTCGGTCGCATCATGGAAGCAACCGAGGGACGTTCGATCCCCGCCAATCTCGCGCTTGCAGAGAACAACGCACGGGTCGGTGTGGCCATCGCCGCCGCGTACGCGGGTCAGCGTTGAGCGGAGGTCCACGCTCGTTCGAGGATCTCACAGAGTTCGGCCGCGCCAGGCGGCTGCGACCGCTTGCCATGAAAGCACTGGAGTCCTACGACGTGGAGGTCAGTCGCCTCCGCCTCATCACCAACTCCTGGAACTGTGTGTTCCGAGTTGACACAACTGACGGAACTCGCTTCGCGCTCCGGGTCACGTTGCCTCGGCCTGAACGTCATCGCTCCCTCGTCGGCGCCGAAGTGGATTTCATGGCAGCTCTGGCCGCTGGAACCGAGCTGACAGTTCCGATGCCGGTGATGAACGTCGACGGTGATCCGGTGACGGAAGCCTGCGCCGAAGGCGTTCCCCAGCCGAGAGACTGCGTCCTCTTCAGTTGGGTGACCGGGCGCGACTTGGCCGAAGCTGTGACGCCTGACAGCTATTGCCGCCTAGGTGAGGTCATGGCGACGATGCATGACTTCGCTTCGGCCTGGGCGCCCCCTCCTGACTTTCCGTTGATGACGTACGACGCCACGATCCACCTGGGCGAGTCGATGGTGTTGCTCGACGACCACGCGATGCGGCTGTATTCGCGTGAACACAGGAAGATTGCCGCCCTCCTGCTTGCGAAGAGCGACGTCAACGTGGCAGCCGCCCATCGTCGCGGCATGGCGATCGTCACCCACGGCGACATGCACCACTGGAATGTCAAGGTCGATCGCGGACAGTTCGCAGTGATCGACTTCGAGGATCTCCAGTTCGCGACGCCTGTTCTCGATGTGGCAACGACGCTGTACTACATCCGGTGGCGCGACGACTATGCACAGCTTTTCGAGGGTTATCGGGCCGGGTATTCGTCGGTGCGGCCATGGGTCGAGGCCTTTGATGGTGAGCTCGAGGGCCTGATTCCGGCTCGCGGACTCGATCTGCTCAACGTCTGCATCGACAGCCCGGAACTCGACATGGACCTCACCGAGTTCTCCGCCAGGATCTGGAACCGTTGCGCCGACCTCCTCGGTCGATGATTCGCTCGCGGGCGACGTTGGGTGTGGCGTGTGAAAATTCGGTCTACCCCAGGATCAGTCGTCCGCCGATCGGAGTCAGGTGGGCGGGAAACGCATCGTCGAACATTCCGGCGGTGGCAAGACCATGGATTTCCCCTGTCGGAAGCGCCGCAGCCACTTGCACAGCAGCGTCGAGTCCGATCGGGCCGTCCATGAATGAGCTGACGACGACTCGAAGGCCGCGGTTCAGCAGACCGAGCGCAGTCGTGTGTGCCGCTGTTGGTCCACCGAGAACAGCGGGCTTCACGATGATGACGTCGATGCCGGACCCGGCGACTCCATCGATGACGTCAGCCGATTGTGCATGTTCGTCGAGGGCAATCGTGTGGCCCGTTGTAGCTGCGATCTCTCGAAACTCTGTGGGTGATCGAGTTGGCTCCTCGACGAACTCGATGTCGGCGTCAGACAACGTCCGGAGCACTGCCGTAGCCGTTGCGAGATCCCACCCACCGTTGGCATCGAGCCGGATCGCGGTTGAGGGACCGATCGCCTCCCGGATGGCGCGAACCCGCTTGATGTCGCGGCTCGCCGGCCCAGCAGCAACCTTGACTTTCACCGCTTCGTAGCCGCCTTCGACCGCTGCGGCAGCATCACGTCGGGACGCTTCGACGTCACCGTCGCCGATGACGGCTTGGCATCTCAGCTCGCCCGTGACGGGCCCCCCCGCCAGTGAGCTCGCGAGCGAGACCTGTGACTGTGCGGCCTCGAGGTTGACGGCGGCGCAAGCGACTGCTGTGGCTGCCGCTGGTGTGGTCGGAACGTCTCCCGTCCCAGCCCACGCATCGAGTTCGCGTTCGGCTTCGTCCTGGGTCTCGAGACCGAAGCCAGGAAGCGTCGACGCCTCACCATGACCCGTGAAGTTGCCGTCCGTAACGCTGACGGCTGCGATTCGACGGACGTCGATCGAGCCGTGTGCGGTGATCATCGGACGGGTCAGGTGCAGTGAGATTCGCTCGACGGTCCTCGTCATGGAAGTGATCGGTTCACTCGAAGCTGTCCCGGATGATGTTGGCCACAGCGTCGGGGTATTCGAGGTGTGCCGCGTGCCCGGCCTCGGCGATCATCGAAAAACGGGAGTTGGGCATGATGTCGTTGAGGTTGCGCCCCTCGCGCATGAATTTTGTGTCTCGCTGCCCGGCGATGATCGCGGTCCGGTGCTGCCGTTCCTCCAACTCGGAGTGCACTGGCTGCATCGCCCCAGCGCCGGCACCCCGGAGGCTGTTTGCGTAGCCGGTGGCCGTGCCCCGAAGGCGCTGGTCTCGCGATCTTGCCCAGGCTTCGGGCCCCATGGCTGTTCGCAGCGAGTCCCACATCGGAAGCGCCATCCACCTGTCGACGAACGCCTCGACGCCCTCGCTCTCGATGAACTTCACGAGCTCGCCGTCGGCGGTCGTTCTGTCGAACCTTGCCCTCGCTGCGACCATCCCCGGTGTCGCCCCGATCACCGCGCATCTTCGAACCAGATCGGGTTCTGCGGCCAACAGCGACAGAGCGACGCGGCCACCGAACGAGTAGCCAATGACGTCCGTCGGCTCGTCGCACAACGTCTCGATGACTCCTGCGACATGGGCCACCGTTGCCGGCATCGAGTAGTGCGAAACGTCAAGGGGAACCGCTGAGCGCCCGTGACCGATGAGATCGATGCGGAGTTGTCGGACCTCGCCAAGACGCCCGCCCATCTCGGCCATCGTCGACCCACAGCCTGTGAACCCGTGGAGCAGGACAACCGCGGGCCCATCACCCTCGTCTTCGACGTGGATGTCGACACCTTCGACCGCGATCGTGTGTGTGACCGTCATGTGATGGCGATGGTGACGGCTGCGCTGATGGCGCGGTGTTGGGCGAGGTTCGCGTCGCGATCGATCGGGATCTCGATGATGTCGACACCAGGTCGTTGGACACGCTGGCGCAGTGCGCCGATGAGTGCTTCGACGTCGCCGACTGCTGTGTGGCGAACTCCGGTGATCGCCCCGAGTTGGGACAGGTCGGTGCCGTGAGGGGTGTGGAACAACTCGTCGAAGTTCACGTCTTCCTGTTGTGCGACCGGAAGGAACGAGAAGATGCCGCCCCCGTCGTTGTTCGGGATGACAAGGGTCAACGTGTTGCCGTCGCGGGCCGCCTGGAGCAGGCCTCCGACGTCGTGCAGCGTGGCGATGTCGCCGATGTACAGCACCGTCGGCGACCCGGTTGCCGCCACACCGTTGGCGCACGAGACGAGTCCGTCGATTCCGCTTGCGCCCCGGTTCGAGTATACGGTCGGGCCTTCGGCGGCGGTTCCTGCGAAGCTGTCGAGGTCGCGCACCGGCATGCTGTTGCTGACGTACAGCGATTCGGCACCGGTCATCTCCCGACCGACAGTCCTTGCCACCGAAGCTTCGAGCATCGGCTCGGAATCGACGATCTGATCTATCGCGGCGCGGGCCTTGGCCTCGGCGGATGCCCAAGATTCTGTCCACGCAGTAGTGCCTCGGTCGCACTCGACCACTGCGAGGAGCAACGCGGCTTCGGCGCTCACGACGTGGGTTGTCGTGAACGAGGCCTCGTTCCACCGTCCGTCAGGGTCGATGAGCACATGGTGGGGGGCGGGGTTGGTCTCGATCCACAATCGGAACGGCTTGCAGGTCGGTGAGTCGCCGATTCGTAAGACGACGTCGGGAACGTGGGCCGTCGACCACTCACCGACCCTGAGGAGTTGGTCGGCGGTTCCGATGACGGTTGCGCGCTTGGTGTGTTGCCCGAAGCGGAGTTGAGATCCCGGCTCAGCCATGATCGGCCACCCGGCGCGGGCCGCGAACGCGCCGATCGATCTGACCGCTGTCGAGTCGAAGTCCGATGGTCCTGCGACGATGAGGCCGCGCTCGAAGCCGGAGAGGCGAGTCATGAGTTCGATCTCGGCGGGTGTTGGGCTCGGCCTCGCTTCGGTGAGTTCGACGGTTGGCGAGATCGAAACCTCGGGCTTGGCCGTCGGCTCGAGTGGCTCCCTGAACGGCCAGTTGAGGTGGACCGGTCCTGGTCGTGGAGCGGTTGCTTCGCGAACAGCCCTTGCTGCCATGCGGCGGTACCACTGCGGATCGGTTTCGCCGACCGTTGCCATCTCGGCGGCCCACCGGACGTGACTGCCGTAGATGTCGACCTGGTCGATGGTCTGGCCCGCTCCCCAGTCGCGAAGTTCGGCTGGGCGATCGGCAGTGAACACTATGAGCGGAACACCCGAGTAGTGGGCTTCGACGACGGCAGGGAGGTAGTTGGCCGAAGCGGTGCCGCTCGTGCACACCAACACCACAGGACGCCGCGATGCCTTCGCCATTCCGAGTGCGTAGAAGGCGGCCGATCGTTCGTCGAGGTGGATCTGCACGTCCAGCCGCTGGGTCCAGCGAGCAGCGATGGCCAGCGCCGTCGATCTCGACCCTGGCGAGACGATTGCCGTAGTGACTCCGTGGGCGACGAGTTCGGCGAACGCGCCGCAGGTCGACTCATAGACGAGGTCGTCGCTCATTGTTGGCCGAGGCACGAGAGTAGGGCGCTGAATTTTGTCCTGGTCTCTTCGAGTTCGTCGTCGGGGTTTGATTCGGCGACGATGCCACAGCCGGCGAATAGTCGCGTGGTGGTCGGGCTGAACAGCCCAGATCGGAGTCCGACTCTGAACTCGCCTTGGCCGGACGTGTCGGTCCATCCGACAGGAGCCGCATACCAGCCACGATCGAGATCCTCGTTGTTACGGATCCAGGCCAGAGCTCTGGCGTTCGGTGTCCCTCCGACCGCTGGCGTCGGATGTAGTGCCTCGACCAGATCGAGAATTGAAAGGTTGGCGGGTCGGTGTCCGCTGACGGGTGTGAACAGGTGTTGGATCCCGGGGATACGCATCAATTTGGTTTCGGCCGGCCCGTCGAGTCGTACCCCGGTGGCTGCCAGCTTGCGCCTGACCTCGTCGACGACGAACTGGTGCTCGGCGCGCTCCTTCGACGATGTCATCAGCTCGGTGCCGAGGGCATCGTCCGCCGTGTCGTCTTCGCCTCGCGGTCGGGTACCAGCCAATGCAGCGGTGCTGACCTCGTCGCCGACCACCCGGACGAGTGTCTCTGGGCTGGCTCCGAAGAACGTTCGCTCGCCCTCTCCCCTGGCGAACACAGCACATGTCGAGTAGCGCGCGCGAAGGCTGGCCAACCACGCTCCGAGCGGAATTTCACCGTGGATGTCGATTGCTCGCGCCAACACGACCTTATCGAGGCTCGTGTTCTCGATGGCTTCGACGGCTCGCTTCACGATGCCGTGGTAGTGGTCGGCGGTCTCGTCTTCGATAGTGATGTCGAGCTCGTCGAATTCGATGAGGCCGCGGAAGCGCGCCAACTCGATCATCCTCGCCGCGTCGCGTAGCCGTCGATCGGCGACTTTCGCATCAGCTGCAAACGTCTGGACGGTGATGGTGCCGTCGCGCCTGATGATCTGTGTGGCCGGAACGATCAATCGTCCAGAACGGAACGCATCCCAGCGACCGGATGGCGCTCGATCGGGATCGAACGCGAAGCCGCCGACGATCAGCGCCGGCTGTGGAGACACGGGCATGGCCCTGGCAATGTGGGCCGCGAACTCTGCGGCGGTCCTGTGGTCGGTGTCTGGCGCCCAATCGGCCACCTCGCCCCACGCGATGATGCCGTCGTCGTCGCCCGGTCGCAGCCACAGGAAGCGATGATCGTCTCTGACGAAGTGGCCGACCGAAACGAGATCGAGCGGTTCGTCGACGGTTGCCGACGCGCAATGGAGCTTCATCGAGTTGTCTCAGCCGACTGGAGTCTGGCTGATGCCCGGTCGACCAGTGTGTGTCGAAAGTGTTGGGCGACGAGTTCGCTGACCGCTGGCACGAGCTGGGATACCGCGACCGCAGGATCGGTGCCGGCTCGAAGATGCCGACTGAATGTGTCGATGGCATTGTCGACCACGTTCTCGACGTGGCCGGCGTGTTCGACGGCGATCGCGATGAGGTCGTCGAGTGGCAGGCCAGAGGCCAGGATCGTTGAGGCTGCCTCGAGCATTGTGACGGCATCGAGGCCGAACTGTTCGCCTTCGGTGCCGCGTGACCTGATGAGTCCTGCGTCGATCGCGAGGTCGACGAGTTCCTTGTCGATCGTCGACCGCGATGCGAGTTCGCGTCGATCGAGCAGCTCGTCGTCGTCGGCACGCAGGGCACCGAGCAGGACATCGTCCGGGTGTTCTGTCAGCCGCCCGATCTGGGCGAGCGTGAAACCGTCCTCCGAGAGGCGGACGATTTCGTCCAATCGAGCGCGGTGAGCGTCCCCGTACACAGCAGTGCGACCTTGTTTCGCGGGCGGCTCCAGCAGCCCGAGCTTCTGGTAGTACCGAATCGTGTCGACGCTCAGTTCCGCCATCTGAGCCAGCTCTTCAACCCTGTAGTCCATACGCCAATATTATCGGAGCAATAACTCCGAGAGTAAACACTCTGATTATTGCCCCTTCGAGGTTGACGGCAGGGGACATAGACGACGGAGGGGCCGCCGGCGAACCAGCGATCCAGAAGCGAACTAGTTGATCAGCCGTTCTCGGCCTTCCCAGTACGGACTCCGGAGCTTGAATTTCTGGATCTTGCCTGTGGCGGTGCGGGCGAGTTCTTCGCGGAACTCGACGCTGGTGGGGCATTTGTAGTGGGCCATGGTTTCGCGGCAGTGGTCGATGATGTCGCGCTCGGAGACGTCGATGCCCTCGCGGGCGACGACCAGTGCTTTGACGGTCTCGCCCCATTTCTCGTGTGGCACGCCGATGACAGCGACTTCTTCGATGGCGGGGTGGCTGAAGATGCAGTCCTCGACCTCGATCGACGACACGTTCTCGCCGCCGGAGATGATGACGTCCTTCTTGCGGTCGGAGAGTGTGAGCATCGCCTTGTCGTCGATACTGCCCCCGTCGCCGGTGTAGAACCAGCCGTCCTGGATCGCTTTGGCGGTGGCGTCCGGCTGTTCCCAGTAGGCCTCCAGAATGTGGTTGCCGCGGGCCAGCACCTCACCAGCCTCGTTGGTCTTCACCTCGATACCGATGGATGGCACGCCTTGAGGCGTGAGAATCTTGGCCCGCTCGGAGGCATCGAGGTGCGCGTCCTCACGTTGGCGACGGTTCATGGTCAGGAGCGGAGCTGTCTCGGTGAGGCCGTAGAGCTGGATGAACTCCCACCCGAGTTCGCGTTCCATGCGCTCGATGGTGATGCTGGGCGGAGGCGCGCCGGCAACGAGCATCCTCGTGCGACCCCGACCTGGGATCTCACCATCCCAGTCCTTGGCCGCTTCGAGGACGGCTGCGACGACAGCTGGAGCGCCGGCGAGCAGCGTGATGTCGTGATCGCGGACGCGGCGAAGGATTTCATCGCCTCGCACCTCGCGGATCACGACGTTCGTTGCGCCCATGCCGGCGGTGGCGAATGGCATGCCCCAGCCGTTGCAGTGGAACATCGGCAGGGTGTGGAGGTAGTTGTCCCAGTCGTTCACGCCTGAGTGCCAACCGAAAGTCGTGGCGTTGATCCACAGCGCACGGTGCGTTTGTTGCACACCCTTTGGTCGTGCCGTCGTGCCTGACGTGTAGTTGATGACGGCCGTGGCGTCCTCGTCTGGATCCCAGGCCGCCGGCTCCGTGTCCCACTTGTACATCTGTGAATCGGCGTCGTCACCCATGACGACGTAGTGCTCGACGGGGAGATCCTTGGTGATGTCTTCCAGCGAGGGATCGACGAGCAGCATCGTGGCGCCGCAGTGGTCGACGATGTACTCGATCTCGCTCTTCGAGAGCCGGAAGTTGATCGGGACGAAAATTCGGCCGTACGCGGCGCAGCCGAAGAAAGAGGTGAGCAGACGGGAGCTGTTCTGCGACACCATCGCAACTCGCTGGCCGAGACCGATGTCGAGTTCGTCGAGCTTTGCTGCTTGGGCTCGTGCCTGCGTGGCCACCTCGGCCCACGTCTGGCTTCCTAGGTCGCCACCAGGTGCGCCTGGTTCGTCGACGAGACCGACACGGTCGCCGTAGACGAGCTCTGCCCTGCGGATGAAGTCGCCGATCGTCAATGGGACCTTCATGGTCCTGCCCCCTGCCTGAGTGGAGGTGCTGCGCACCTTCGATGTCCGAACGAATGTGGGTGAAACCGTAGTACGGGGCTGCCCAGTTGGGTCATTTGTCGATGCTGGTCGTGTTTGGGCGCACCTCTATGGCCTGATTCAGGACGCGCACGCCGAGCGCCGGTTGATAAGCGGTGAGCCCCGCCGGCCTTCAGCCGACCATGATCTCGGAGAGTGCGAGGATCCGGTACGGCAGCATGCAGCAGACGTCTCCTCCGAGGTGTGAACTCCACGAATGTCCGTGAGCGTGACCTGTTTCGCTATTCGGGCACCCACCCGATCGACACCGAGTCGTTCCACTCTGGGTTGTCGTAGTCCCTCAGGTCAGGTCCGTCAGTGAGCACTGACCTGAGATTGGTCATGAAGTAGACCCAGTAGCTCCTGCAGTTGAGATGCATCCATGCCCGGCCTGGGTCCTCGAGTGGACATCCGGTCTGGTGGAGATCGACTTCGGTGGCCCCGTCGAACTCACGGAAGTGGAGGTCGACCTGGCACACGCCGAAGGTGAAGCTCACCAAGGTGTCGGTTTCGATCGCGAGGATCTCGCCGTCGTGTCCGAAATCGTGGACGTACCGGAAGTCGTACAGGTCGCCGGTGACGAATCTCTCGTCCTTGTCGCGTGGCTGACGATCTGGGCTCGTGATGGTGGCGGTCTTGACGTAGAACGATTCGAGTCCTCCGGGCGTCGAGAATCGCTCAAAGACCTCGCCGATCGGCGCGAGGTAGTACATGTGCACGTGGAACTGCGACCAGTCGTATCCCGTCACGGCGTCCTCCGCGAACGAACCTACTGCTCTTGCTGGAAGCCGGGATGGAGCCGGGTCAGCCCGATGGCAGACTGTTGACATATGCCTTTGAATGAACAGTCTTCATCTGCCGCTGAATTCGAACCGATCATCAACGCCGCCTGGGACGATCGGGCCAACGTTTCGTCAACCACGTCCGGCGAGATCCGTGACGCGGTCGACAGAACGCTCGATCTTCTGGATAGTGGCGAGATCAGGGTCGCTTCGATGATCGACGACGGCAACTGGGAAGTGCATCAGTGGGCCAAGAAGGCGGTGCTCCTTTCGTTCCTGCTGACGGAGATGGAACCAATCGCCAACGGACCGGGTATGGCGATGTGGTGGGACAAGGTTCCCTCGAAGTTCGACAACTGGGGCGCCCCCGAATTCGGCGATGCCGGTTTCAGGGCTGTTCCAGGCAGCATTGTGCGTCGTGGTGCATACGTGGCCCCTGGCGCGATCCTGATGCCCTCGTTCGTGAACCTGGGTGCGTACGTCGGCGCAGGAACCATGGTCGACACATGGGCAACGGTCGGTAGCTGCGCTCAGATCGGCGCGAATTGTCACCTTTCAGGCGGCGTCGGTATCGGTGGTGTGCTCGAGCCACTTCAGGCGAACCCGGTGATCATCGAGGACGACTGTTTCATCGGCGCTCGCAGCGAGGTCGTCGAAGGTGTGATCGTCGAGCAGGGCGCTGTGCTGTCGATGGGCGTGTTCATCAGTGCAACGACGAAAATCGTCAACCGGGCAACTGGAGAGATCACCATGGGCCGTATCCCGGCGTATTCGGTGGTCGTTCCGGGTTCACTTCCCGGCCCTGCGCGTGACGACGGCGCTCCGAGCCCTTCGCTCTATTGCGCAGTCATCGTGAAGACCGTCGATGCCGGCACCCGTGCCAAGACATCGGTGAACGAACTTCTGCGCGACTGACTCATAGGGCGGTTGCTCAGCGATTCAGCATCGACTCGAGGGTCGCATCTTGCTCGGCTCTCACGGTCGCGACGGTGCCCGGTTGTAGAGAGGTGACCGCAGTGATGGTCGATCGCACGATGTCGCGCGTGGTCAGCACGAAGTAGAGGCGCCAGCCGAGTACGCCGAGGAATTTCGCTCCGTCCTCGAACAAGAGCGCGGTCGATCCTGTGGGGTGTAGGACCTGATCGGCTCCCATCGACACGAAGAACGCCATCAGCGCACCGGCGATCGTCCACAGCAGGACCAAAGGCGTGATCATCCGCATTTGGCGGCCGGAAGAGATAGGCCTGCGCCCCGTTCCGACATCGTCATTCCATCGGCGGCACCACTGGAACTGTGAAGGATGATTCACACGATGTGGGAGGCTCAGAGGATGGACGTGCATCTGGTCGATGGAACCTACGAACTGTTCCGTTACTTCTTCGCGCTGCCAAGCCACGAGACCGCCGATGGACGAGAGGTCGGGGCTGTCCGGGGTGTGCTCGGGTCGATGTTGATGCTGCTCGAAGGCGGCGCCACGCACGTTGGCGTGGCCACCGATCACGTGATCGAGTCGTTCCGCAACGACTTGTGGGCCGGCTACAAGGACGGCTCCGCGATGGAGCCTGCAATCATGTCGCAGTTCGGGCTGCTCGAAGAGAGCTTGGAGGCCATGGGCCTTGTCGTGTGGCCGATGGTCGAGTTCGAAGCCGACGATGCGATGGGCGCCGCAGCAGTCATGGCGGCCGCAGACGAGCGAGTCACCCGCGTACTCGTCTGCACTCCTGACAAGGATCTCGGTCAGGTGGTCGGTGGCAAAATCGTTCAGTTCGACCGACGCAAGCGCGTCGAGCTCGACACCGATGGCGTGATCGAGAAGTTCGGAGTGCCTCCCGAAGCGATCGCCGACTACCTGGCGCTCGTCGGCGACAGCGCTGATGGTTTCCCAGGACTCAGCGGGTGGGGGGCCAAGTCGTCGTCGACACTGCTCGCCAGGTACGGCCACATCGAAGACATTCCCCTCGATTCGTCGACGTGGGACATCGCTGTTCGAGGAGGCGCAAAGCTCGCAGCGACACTCGCCGCCGACTACGACCTCGCGTTGCTGTTCCGCCGAATCGCAACCCTAGAGACTCATGCTCCTGTTGGCGAGTCGATCGACCCGCTGCTGTGGACAGGGCCGACACCAGGGTTCGCGGCGCTGTGCGAGTCGATCGATGGACCAGAGCTGTCAGTCAGAGCCAACCGGCTGGCCGAACGTCGCCGGTGACCTCTGAGTAGGCTTGAGGCATGGAACTCGGGGGAGTGCATCACGTATCGATCAACGTCTCGAACAACGCGGCTGCGGCGAAGTTCTACACCGACACGCTCGGTCTCGAGGAGATACCTCGACCCGACTTCGGCATTCCTGGCACCTGGTTGAAGAGCGCCAACGGCATCGAGATCCACTTGATCGAGATCGAAGACTGGGTCCCACCGAAGGGACAGCATTACGCCTTCGCAGTTGCAGATCTCGATGCTGCCATCGGAGAGATGCGCGACAAGGGGATCAAGATCGGTGACGCCATCGACATCCCGGACACGGGCGCTCGGCAAGCCTTCACTTTCGATCCCGCCGGCAACATGGTCGAGTTCAACCAGAGTTGATTCGTGGCAGTCACGCGACCTCAAGGCATACCCGGTCGCCTTGTGAGCCAGGTCGACCCCGCAATCACTCAACTTGTGAAAATTTCGCCCAGCTCTCTTGCGGGGGCGACGATGAGCTGGTCGTAGGTACACGACTTCGGGTCGCGGTCGTGGCGCCAGGTGACGAAGCGGGCCGAATGGCGGAAGCGTGTGCCCTGCAGTTGGTCGTAGATGACCTCGACGACGAGTTCGGGCCGTACAGGCTCCCACGCCGTCGACTTGCCTGCGGACCATCGACTCTGGGTGCCAGGAGTCCGCTTTTTCGAGTGGGTCTCGGCCCCGGCCCAGTCACGCCACGGGTGGCCGTCGAATGCGTTCTCCCTGTAGGGATCGAGTTCGTCAACCAGTTCACCGCGCCGTTTCGCGCTGAAACTCGTACACACGCCGACGTGGCAGAGCGTCCCTTCGTCATCATGGAGCCCGAGCATCATCGACCCGACTCCGTCCCGAGCTTTGTGCCAGCGGAATCCTGCGACGACACAGTCGGCAGTGCGTCGGGGCTTGAGTTTGAACCAGCGCCGTTTGTCCGGCTCGTAGACCCCATCGACTGGTTTCGCAATGACGCCGTCGAGGCCGGCGCCCTCGAAGCGGGAGAACCAGTCCTCGCCGATCTCGCGGGACGTCGAGGTCGGGGTCAGATACAGAGGAGGGGTCGCGCCGCTCAGCGACCGTTCGAGCACCTCTCGCCGTTCCCTGAGTGGAGTGTTCATGAGATCGTCGGCGCCGAGAGCAAGGATGTCGAAAGCCACGAATGAAGCCGGTGTCTCAGCGGCCAGTCGATTCACCCTTGACTCCGCAGGATGGATCCGTTGCTGCAGAGCGTCGAAGTCGAGCCCGTTCGGCGATGGCATCACGATTTCGCCGTCCACAACGCACCGATCAGGTAACTGGATTCTCAACGGTTCGAGCAGCTCGGGGAAGTAGCGGTTGAGGGGGCGCTCGTTGCGGCTTCCGAGTTCGACGTCGGCGCCGTTCTTGAACACGACACATCTGAAACCGTCCCATTTCGGTTCGTAGAAGAACGTGTCGTCGTCAGGGAACTTCTCGATCACCTTCGCCAGCATCGGCTTGAGGGGGGAGGTGACCGGCAACGGGCTGACTTCTGCCACGACGTGAGCTTCGCGCACCAGGCGATGGGCTGCCCGAACCGACCGAGTAGCTTCCAACCATGACTGTCGCACTCATCACCGGTGCCAACTCGGGGATCGGCCGAAGCGCTGCGGTCGATCTCGCAGCGAAGGGCTGGACGATCTACGGATCGATGCGCAGCCTCGACAAGGGAGGGAAACTCGGAGCCATGGCGGCTGAGGCCGGAGTAGAGGTCCTGCCGGTTGTGTGTGATGTCACCGATACAGCCTCGGTGGAGACAGCCCTCGCCAGCGTCGTCGCCGAAGCGGGGCACATCGACGTTCTCGTCAACAACGCTGGTGTCGGCGGTAATGGCGTCGTCGAGGAGGCGTCCATCGAAGATTTCGCCGAGGTGATGGACGTCAACCTTCATGGCGCTGTCCGATGTATCCAGGCGGTCATGCCGCATATGCGCGAGCGGGGTTCTGGCTGCATCATCAACGTGTCGTCAGTCGCCGGAGTCGTCGGCGCGATAGCCCAGGCCCCGTACGTCGCTTCGAAGTGGGCCCTCGAGGGTCTGACCGAGGAGTTGGCGGTCGAGGTCGCCGATCAGGGTGTTCGAGTGGCGTTGATCGAGCCCGGAATCGTGAAGACGGCCATCCTCGCCAAGAACACCGAGGCACCCAACGAGAGTGGCGCGTACGACGCGATCTACCGGCGAATGTTCGCGATGTACATGGCCGGTCTGAAGGACCCAGGACACCCGAGTGAAGTGGCCGAAGTCATTCACGAGATCGTGACCACCTCGAAGCCCAGGCTCAGGTACACGTGCGGCTGGGGCGGCCCCGAGCTCTCGTCGCGGCGGCTGGCCATAAGTGATGAGCAGTGGATTTCGCTTGGAAACGTTGCCGATGATGATGCCTATGCGGCCCGCTTTTCCGAGCTGTTCGGCCTCGATCTGAGCTGACAGGCTGCGCTTGTTTCCACAGCTCGTCCGCTAGGAAATCGGTGCGCTTGCCCCGCCGATTGCCGGCAAGAATGTCAGGCGCCGCAGGAAGAACTGCACGAATGGCCCGATTGACACGGCGAACCACACTGTTCCGAACCCGAGCGAGCCGCCGAGCGCGAACCCGATGCAGAGAACGCTCAGTTCGATGACTGTTCTCGCCTTCCAGAGTGCTGGGCCTCGCCTGGCGATCCCGGTCATGAGTCCGTCGCGAGGGCCTGGCCCGAGTCCAGCGCCGATGTACAGCCCACTCCCCATGCCGACCACCAGTGGCCCACAGAACATCAAGAGCCAACGCAGCACCGATGACTCCGGGGTGTCGACCAGCTCGACGAACAGGTCGACTACAGGGCCGATACACATCACGTTGAGAGCGGTTCCGAGACCGATCTTCTCGCCGAGTGGCCAGAACAGGATCAAGAGGACCGCTCCGACGACGATGTTGAAAGTGCCGATCGAAGGACCGAATTGCTCACTCAGACCTTGATGGAAAACATCCCACGAGCTGATTCCAAGGTCGGCTTGGACCATCATCCCGATGCCGACACCGAAACACACGAGCCCGATGAGCAGCGACGGGAGCCTCGACGGCAAGGCCGAAGCAGGGGGGATCTGAAACACCGGGTGATGGTACGGGTGAATCCGGTCAATGGCCATGAAGGTGGTCGATACCTGCAGCGCTACGATCATTGGCTGTGTCAGATCAGTCGATGTCGAGCCGAATAGACGACCTCCAGAAGCGCAAGGAGGAAGCGCTTCACGCCGGGTCAGAGCGTTCGGTGCAACGCCAGCACGAGAAGGGCAAGATGCTGGCGCGCGAGCGCATCGACGTTTTGCTCGATCCGGGCTCATTCCACGAACTGGACATGTTGTCGCGCCATCGAGCCCACGAGGTTGGCCTTCCGGAGCGTCCGTACACTGACGGCGTCATCACCGGGTGGGGAACCGTCGAAGGTCGAAAGGTTTTCGTCTTCAGTCAGGACTTCACTGTGTTCGGTGGTGCGCTCGGCGAGGTGTTCGCAGAGAAGATCCACAAGGTGATGGACTTGGCCGAGAGCGTCGGCGCACCGATGATCGGGCTCAATGACGGCGCAGGCGCTCGAATCCAGGAAGGCGTCGTCTCACTTGCTTCGTACGGCGGCATCTTCCGTCGCAACGTGAAGGCGTCTGGCGTGATTCCTCAGATCAGCGTCGTCCTCGGCCCATGCGCAGGTGGTGCCGTGTATTCGCCTGCGATGACCGATTTCATCTTCATGGTTCGCGAGTCGAGCCACATGTTCATCACGGGCCCCGACGTCGTCAAGACCGTCACTGGCGAGGATGTCAGCCTCGAGGAGCTGGGTGGCGCGATGAGTCACGCTTCGAAGTCCGGTGTTGCAACGTTTGTCGCTGACGACGAGCAGGCGGTACTCGAGGACGTCAGGTACCTACTGAGTTTTCTGCCTGCCAACAACCTCGACGCGCCGCCCGCCGTCGAGTGCACTGACGATCCAGACCGTCCTTGTGATGCGCTGTCGACGTTCATGCCGGACAGTTCGAACATGCCGTACGACATGAAGAGCGTGATCGGTGAGGTCGTGGACGACGGCGAATTCCTCGAATATCACGCCAGTTTCGGTGGCAGCATCGTGTGTGGATTCGCCCGAATCGACGGTCACCCGGTCGGGGTTGTCGGCAATCAGCCGATGATGTTGGCGGGAGTCCTCAACATCGATGCCTCCGAGAAGGCCGCCCGTTTCGTCCGATTCTGCGACGCTTTCAACCTGCCGTTGCTCACCTTCGTCGATGTTCCAGGATTCTTGCCGGGCGTCGACCAGGAACACGGCGGCATCATTCGTCATGGCGCAAAGTTGTTGTATGCGTACTGTGAAGCAACGGTTCCGAGGATCCAGGTCATCACGCGCAAGGCCTATGGCGGCGCGTACGTGGTGATGGATTCGAAGTCTGTCGGCTCGGATATTTCACTCGCCTGGCCGTCAGCCGAGCTTGCGGTGATGGGTCCGCAGGGAGCGGTCGAGATTCTCAACCGGCGGGAACTGCAGCAAGCTGCCGATCCCATTGCCAAGCGGGACGAGCTGGTCGAGGAGTACACCGAGCGATATGCCAACCCGTATGTTGCCGCCGAGCGCGGCTATGTCGATGACGTGATCGACCCGGTCGAAACTCGCCGCAAGGTCGTGCAGGGATTCAGGATGCTCCGTAGCAAGCGCGAGAGTCTTCCGAAGCGCAAGCACGGAAATGTGCCGCTGTGAGAGTCCATCCCCAGGCGACTGATGAAGAGGCCGGCGCCATCGCCGCGGCCCTCGAATTGCTGTGGCCCCGCCAGCAGGAATCGGTTGCTCCGGTCCCGCGGCAGAGCGCGTGGCGCTTCAGCGGTAGGAGCTGGCAACCGAACCCCGGGTGGGCCACCCACCGCTAACGCGGCGCGCTCATCAGTCGGCGCGAGCGACCTCGATGCGATCCTGAGTCCACTCGCTCGCTCGCTCGAGAGCAAGATCGACCTGCCCGAGCAGCTCGTTCGCTTCCATGGCGTGGGCCGGATAGCACGCAACACCGGCTCGCAGACGACATTCGAGGTTCTCTGGCAGGGCTCTGCGAAGTCGTTCGACGACCCAGATGGCACCGTTCTCGGGCGTGTCCTCGAGTACGAGACCGATCTCGCTGTCGCTCAGAATGCATGCGGTGTCGCACTCGCGGAGAGTCGTTGCGAAAACGTTCGCGACATCATCGTCGCCAGTCAATCCACCGCCGTCGTCGCCAGTGATGCTCAGGCGTATCACGGCCAGGGGCTTGAGGAATCGTCGGGCAGCCACCACACGGCTTCGTGCTGCGATTTCGAAGTAGTCGGCGGGGAGAAGCGGAGTCTGGTCGCGTTGAGTCTCGGAGCGGGCAGGCGCAACGCCGACGGGTTGTCCGTCGGTGAGTGCAAAGTCACCCTCGCGACGACCGCTCGACGCCGGCTTTCCAGGAGCCCTCACGATGGTGAGGGCGCTGATGAACGAGCACACACCGGCGACGAGCCCGAGTATGACGACATCGAGAACTACCGCACCAAGCCCGATCCCGAAGCCGGCGAGGCCGGCGGAGAAACCCACCAAACCGCGTCGATCGATGACCGTCGCTTGCGAACGTTGGTCTTTGCTCATTCCCGTCCCATTCCAGGCGACAAAGGGTTCAGTGATCACTGAACCCTGTGACTCTATCGGTTACCGGTGTGTGAGGACTGAGGGGTTTTGACCTGAGGATCAAGCACCTCGGGTCACGAATCGCGGCGGCGTGCCTCGGCGATGTCGGCGATGTCGGACATGATGCCAGCGAGCTCATAGTCCTTGGGCGTGTACACCCTGACGACTCCGGCGTCGAGCATTGTTCTCTGGTCGGCAGCGGGAATGATGCCGCCGAGTACGACAGGTGTGTCAACGCCCACTGATGTGAGCTCTCTGATGACTTCGGGAACGAGTTCGAGATGCGATCCGGAGAGGATCGACAAGCCGATGACGTCGACGTCTTCGTCTCGGGCTGTAGCGGCGATGTGGCTGGCCGTCACCCGGATACCGTCGTAGATCACTTCCATTCCCGCGTCCCTGGCGGCAACAGCGATCTGCTCTGCACCGTTGGAATGGCCGTCGAGGCCTGGCTTGGCAATGAGCAGCCGCGGTGGACCGTCGGTCCATTTCTTGATGCGGTTCGCTACTTCGACGAGACCTGTGCTCAGGCTGCTCGCTCCTGAGACACCCGTCGGTGCCCGGTACTCGCCGAACACCTCCCGCAGAGTACTGGCCCATTCACCCGTGGTGACGCCGGCCTTCGCAGCGCCGATCGATGCCGGCATGATGTTCTCGTCGCTCAGGGCGACGCGACGCAACTCGTCGAGGGCCTCGGTGGCAGCTTCGTTGTCACGTTCATCCCGCCAGCGGATGAGCTGTTCGACCATAGCCTGCTCATGCGCCGGGTCGACACGAAGAATGTTGTCGGCCGAGTCCAGCGGCGACGGTGTCGCTTCGGTGAAAGCGTTCACGCCGACAACGACCTGGTCACCGCTTTCGATGTCGCGGATCCGCTGGGTGTGGGAGGTCACGAGGCGCTGCTTGAGTTCGTCGATCGCCTCGAAGACGCCTCCGAGGTCGAGAACTTCTTCGAGTTCGGAGGAGGCGGCTTCGATCAGTTCGGCTGTCTTGGCTTCGACCACGTAGGACCCGTCGAAAATGTCCTCGTACTCGAGCAGGTCAGATTCCCACGCCAACACCTGTTGCATCCTGAGCGACCATTGTTGATCCCATGGGCGAGGCAAACCGAGAGCCTCGTTCCATGTCGGGAGTTGAAGCGAGCGTGCTCTGCCACGCTTCGACAAGGTCACCCCGAGCTGTTCCAGCACGATGCGTTGAGCGTTGTTCTCCGGTTGTGCTTCGGTCAGGCCGAGAGAGTTCACTTGTACGCCGTATCGGAATCGACGCATTTTCGGGTCGGTGACGCCATAGCGTTCGCGCGTGATCGACTCCCACATCGACGTGAACGCGCGCATCTTGCACATCTCTTCGACGAAACGGATGCTGGCGTTCGCAAAGAAAGAAATGCTGCCGACGACCTGGTCGAACCGATCGGGAGGTATCTGACCGCTGTCCTTGACGGCATCGAGAATGCCGATGGCGTTTGCCAGCGCGTAGGCCAGCTCCTGGACCGGCGTTGCTCCGGCCTCTTGCAGGTGGTAGCTGCACACGTTCACGGGGTTCCACTTCGGAACGTGCTCGGAGCAGTAGGCGATCATGTCGACGATCAACCGACGGCTCGGCTCCGGCGGGAAGATGTGAGTGCCGCGGCTCAGGTACTCCTTGACGATGTCGTTCTGTGTTGTGCCGCGCAGCTCGTCCGTCGCGATTCCCTGGTCCTCGGCGACGGCGATGTACAGCGCCAACAGCCACGCTGCAGGAGCGTTGATGGTCATTGATGTGTTCATCTCGCCCAACGGAATCCGGTCGAGCAGCGTCTTCATGTGACCAATGTGAGCAACTGGTACGCCGACTTTGCCGACCTCGCCGCGAGCCAACGCGTCGCCGGGGTCGTAGCCGGTCTGCGTTGGCAGATCGAAAGCAATCGAGAGGCCAGTCTGACCCTTGGACAGGTTCGTCCGATACAGCTCGTTGCTCGCTTCGGCGGTCGAGTGACCCGAATAGGTTCGCATCATCCAAGGGCGATCTTTTGCGTTCGCCGCTGTTGATTCGGTCATTCCCCTATTGTCGGCCACTGAAGCACCCGGTTGCGAATGTGGCGTCGCTACAGATCTCTTCCGGCGGGGGAGCGCGGGGCGAAGCGCATGGGCTGACGCCAGACACCGGCAAGCGGTCGACGGATCGCGTTGTGCAGTAGCGGCAGATAATCGTCACGGGGTATCTCCACAGCCCCCAACGACTCGAGGTGGGGCGTGATCCACTGCACATCGAGTAACGCGCCGCCCGTTGTCTTCATCGCGTCGACCAGCGCCACCAGCGCCACCTTCGAGGCATCGGTCTTGGTGTGAAACATCGACTCGCCGGCGAAGAATGAACCGATTGCCACCCCGTACAGGCCGCCGACCAATTCGTTGTTCTCCCAACACTCGATCGAGTGCGACCAACCGAGACTGTGCAGGTTCGTATATGCCTTCACGATGGCCTCGTCGATCCAGCCATTCGGACGATGCGGATCGGCACAACCCCGAACCACCGTCTCGAACGCGGTGTTCATCCTGACCTCGTAGCGCTGACACGAACGGCGAAGGGAGCGAGCGACGCGCAAGTTTGTCAGCGGAAGAATCGCCCGCGGATCCGGAGACCACCAGGCCGTTGTCCGGCCGAGCGGCATCGGGAACATTCCGCTCCGATATGCGTGAAGAATTGTTCCGGGCTCGAGGTCGGCGCCGGCGCCGACAAGGCCGTTCTCGTCAGCCGTTGAGGCTGGCGGAAACGACCACCGTGTGGTTGGCGGTTCGACCGGTTTGATGGGACCGCTGTTACTCATCGCCGCGAATCCTGCCTCACCTCGACCCTTGGGGCAAGCCCTGTCAACTTGCGAGTGCTGCCTCGTATGCGGCGATGTCGTCGGCGCTCGCGACCCTGATCGTCACCGACTCGAGCACGACATCGGTGACCGGCTTGTCACCGGGGCCCGTCTCGACGTCCTGCATCGCCAGTGGGACTTCGATTCCGCTGATGACCTGGCCGAAGAGCGAGAAGTCCGGCCCGAGCGCCACCCCTGAGGGGCCGGTGATCACGAAGAACTGCGAGCCGTTCGTACTGGGGTCCGAGCCGCTGTTGGCCATTGCGATCGAGCCGATGCGATACTTGCCGGGCTCTGGTCGCAGACCCGTGAATTTGTAGCCGGGATCACCGAGTCCGTCGAGTCCAGCAACATCGCCGCCTTGCACGACGAAATGAGGAATGACCCTGTGGAAGATCGTGCCGTCGTAGGCGTGGAATCGTGCCAGTGTGACGAAATTGTTCGTCGTCGCTTGGTCGACGTCGGGGTCGACGAGGACGTCGAACGAGCCAACCGTCGTGGAGAATTCGGCGACGTACTTCTCCCCCAGATCGATGCACAGCGGCTGCGGCGCCGCGAACTGGGTTGTCTTGGGGCTCGAGCCGTCTTCGGCCGGGCATTCGGTGGTAGAGCCCTCTGGGAGAGCTGTCGTAGGAGCGGCCGTGGTTGGCGCGACAGTGGTTGGCGCTGCAACTTCTGTGGTGCTTGTCACCGTGGCCACTGTTTCGTCGTCGTCGCTGGTGAACTGGTTGTAGAGCACAACGGCGAGAACGATGATCGCCCCGATGATCGTGAACCGGATCACAGAGCGGCGGCGCTTCGCAGCCTGGGCTGCTTTCCACTCAGCCTCGAGTCTCGCGGCTCGTGCTGCCTTCTGCCGTGACCGTTTGTCTGAACTCATGCCCCGCCAAGGTACCAATACACGACGAGAACCGACATCGCTTCGCGGTATCTTGATGACCCGTGGCTCTTCTCGTTCAGAAGTACGGTGGCACTTCGGTGGCCGACGCGGACCGAATCCGTGCCGTTGCGGAGCACATCTCGTTCACGAAGCGGCAGGGTCACGACGTGATCGCTGTCGTCAGCGCGATGGGTAAGGACACCGACGGCCTCATCGCCCTGGCGAGGGAGGTGTCCAGCGTTCACCCCGGCCGCGAGATGGACATGCTGCTCACCGCTGGCGAACGAAAGAGCATGTCGCTGCTGTGTATGGCGCTCGCCGACATGGATGTCTCGGCCAAGAGCTTCACCGGCAGCCAGGTCGGCATCATCACCGACAACGATCACGGCAGAGCCAAGATCCTCGAGGTCAAAGGCGACCGTGTCAGGGATGCCATTTCAGAGGGAACGGTGTGCGTCGTGGCCGGGTTCCAGGGCCAATCACTCGAACGGGAGATCACCACGCTTGGTCGCGGGGGGTCCGATACCACCGCGGTCGCGCTCGCAGCGGCGCTCGATGCCGACGTGTGCGAGATCTACACCGACGTCACCGGCGTCTTCTCGGCCGATCCGAGGATCTGTCCGAGAGCGCGCAAGCTTGGTCGCATCAGCTTCGATGAAATGCTCGAGATGGCTGCGACCGGTGGCCGAGTTCTGGCACTTCGGTCTGTCGAGTTCGCTCGAAACCACAACGTCGATCTGCACGTCCGATCGAGTTTCACATGGGAGCCAGGAACCTGGGTCACCGCAGAGGAGGGCTCAATGGAAGAACCGATCATCAGTGGTGTGACCCACGACCTCACAGAGGCCAAGGTCACCATCACGAACGTTCCGGATCGACCAGGTGTCGCTGCGAGCATCGTTCGGGCCCTCGCCGATGCCGGTGTGAACATCGACATGATCGTGCAGAGCACGTCGGTGGATGCCAAGACCGACATGTCGTTCACGCTGCCCAAGACCGAGGTCACCGCGAGTCAGTCGGTGCTCGACGATCTCGCCCGTGAATTCGAGGGCGGCACGATCAGCCAGGAATCCGACATTGCGAAGGTTTCGCTGGTTGGCGCCGGCATGAAGTCGAGCCCCGGCATCGCGGCCACGATGTTCGAGACCCTGGCGAACGAAGGCATCAACATCCAGATGATCTCGACATCCACGATCCGAATTTCGGTCATCGTCGACGCAGCCGAATGCGACGTTGCGGTACAGCGTCTGCACGCGGCGTTTGGCCTCGATGCCGTCGACGTCTATTCGGCTCCTCTGCCAGAGCGGAAGTAGCGGCTGGTAAATTCCGGTAGGTCGACCGAGGCTCGCCAGTAGCATTTCGATCATGCGTATTGGTGTTGTTGGAGCCACCGGCCAGGTCGGGGGCGTGATGCGGAAGTTGCTTGCCGAGCGGGCGGTTCCCGCCGAAGAGATCCGTTTGTTCGCCTCGTCACGGTCGGCGGGTCGACGCCTGACCGTTGGCGGTCGTGAGATCGAGGTCGAGGACGCCGACACTGCCGACTATTCAGGTCTCGACTACGCGTTGTTCTCCGCTGGGGCTGCCGCGTCTCGGGCGCTCGGGCCGAGAGTCGCCTCGCAGGGGGTGGTCGTGATCGACAACTCCTCGGCGTGGCGCATGGATCCCCAGGTGCCGCTCGTGGTCCCAGAGGTGAACGCGCATGCGCTTGATTCGATCCCGAAGGGCATTGTCGCCAACCCGAATTGCACGACGATGGTTGCCATGCCGGTGATGAAGCCTCTACACGACGCCGCTGGGCTAGAGGCGATGATCGCTTCGACGTATCAGGCCGTGTCAGGAGCCGGCCTGTCGGGTGTCGAGGAACTGGGCGGCCAACTGTCGAAGACCGTCGACCGGGCAATGGAGTTGACCTACGACGGCTCGGTGATCGACTTCCCGGCCGGCGACAACTTCTCCCAGCCGATAGCGCACAATGTGCTTGCTCACGCCGGCAACTTCGTCGACGACGGGATGAACGAAACCGACGAAGAGAAAAAACTTCGCAATGAAAGCCGCAAGATCCTGGAGATTCCAGATCTCCGAGTCTCGGGACTCTGTGTGCGTGTTCCGGTGTTCACCGGTCATTCACTGGCGATCTCGGCCCAGTTCGCGTCAGAGATGTCACCGGAGACGGCCAAGGAGATCCTCTCCGAGGCGGCTGGCGTCGTGGTCACCGATGTGCCGACGCCGCTGCAGTCGGCCGGCCAGGATGCGACATTCGTCGGCCGCTTCCGCCGGAACGAAGTCTTCGAGCACGGCCTCGATCTGTTCTTGAGTGGCGACAACCTGCGAAAGGGCGCTGCGCTCAACACCATCCAGATCGCAGAGGCACTCTCGTCCCGAGCGTGAAGATGATGGTGCGCTTCACCATCATCCTTGAGAGCACGAACAGGGACGGGATCCGCACTTTGGGCAGCCGTCTTCGAATCGCTCGATGGCCTCGTCCATCGACAGATTGAGCTGCGCTGCGAGAGAAGCGACCCAGGCCAACACGTCGCCGAGTTCGTGGAGTTGTTGCTCGCGGGTGCCTTTCCTGACCGCTTGTGCGAGTTCACCGACCTCCTCGGCGATCCAGGCAATCGTGGCTGGAACGCCGCGTTCGGTGTCTTGTAGCCCGTAGGTCTCGACCATCAGGTCGCGGAGCTCGTCGAGGTGCACCAGCTCAGCCGAGCACGGTCGAGTGGACAGCGGCGAGCCCGACCTCAAGATGATGCGGGAAGACGTCTGTCTCCGGTGCGACAGCGTGCTGCGCTGCTCCGGCTGGTTCCCTGGTGCATGCCCCGACCACGATCGCCGTCCGGTTCGACATCAATTCTCTATTTCGAGCAACGCGGCCTCAACAAGTGGTGCGGCAAACCTGGCTCGCTCGCGAAGCTCGTTGTGGTCGAGGCTGGTGATCGGGTGCTCGACCGCCACGTACTGGTATCCGCTGATGCCCTGGGCCTTGTAGAGCGCCTCGGCGGTCGGCCTGAACGGCTCGGTGATGATCGGCACCGAAGGGATGCCTTGCCGTTCGAAGAGGATCGAGTCGAACACACTGCCCGACGAACAGCTGCCTCAATCGCCGATTGCAGAGATTGCGGCCATGATGGCCTCGGCTGCCGGTTTCGCGTCGTCAGGGTTTCCGCCGTACCCCGGACTCGGCGGGCCGATGTGCATGACTTCGGCAATCGACCACCGACCGCGCAGCTCGTCAATGACCATCTCCATCAGTTCGCGGCCGTGGGTCTTGCCGTTGTGAACCAGTCCGATCACTGCATTGTCGAGTGTCGTCAGTCGAGGCGCGAGATCGTTCGCGGCTTCGGTTACGGGTGGTCGCGGATCGAGGATGAGCATGTTGCTCACATCTGTACCTCTCTCGTGATGAAGGCAACACTACGACCTCTGCTCCATGACGGGAAAAAGGCAGAGTGTCCGCCCGCTGTGCCTCCTCCTGTGAGCACGAGAATGTCCTCGGGCGCCCAGCCGCGTTTGACCATCACTGTTTCGTCACCTTCGTGGATCTCGGTGTCGCCCTCCGCTTGCCACTTGCCGCGCCAGTCGATGTCACGATCGGGCGCGTCCTCGATCTTGCCAGAGCGTTTCAACGTTGCGAGATCTCGACCCGAGTGTTCGTAGAGATACTCCTGTACCTCTGTTCTCGACCACGCGGCCAGCTTGGCTGCGTGCTCGGGCGCCCAGACGACGACTGATCGGCCGGGGCTGAAGCTGCCGAGCGAAGCCATCGTGTCGGCAGCGGTCATGAGCAGCTTCTCGGGGTCGCCTGCGCCGTGGTTGACGATGCTGTGCCCTGACTCCGCCGCGAAGATCGTGACGGTCGATTGGTCGGCCGCGTAGCCGAGAGAGACGTGCAGCGGCTCCCATGGGCTCGCATCGAGGTTCTCGGTGAAACACAAGCTGAACTTGCCAGGCCAACCCTGGGTCGACTTGTCGAGCTCGCCTGGAATGGCGGTGAGGCACAGTAGTTGCACGAGCCGGATTGTGCGACCGATGGTTGCATTTGCTCTGAATCCCGGGCCGAACAAGTTCTCGGCGCCGTGAACGCCGACCGTAGCTGCGGCAGGTCCGCTGACGATGATCATGATGGTCGCCCCACCGGTGCTCGTTGTTGGCCCGTGCAGGAAGAAACGCTTGTCGCCCATCGCGTCGAGCGTCGCGCCGATGATCGGAAACGCCTTCGGCTCGGCCCCGGCCATCACTGCGCACACGGCAGCTTGGTATGCCGTGACCACAGCATCTCGGGTCGGCTCGACCAGTAGGGTGTCGCCGGCCGCCCATGGTCCTGCCTCGAGCATCGCGCCGACGAGCGCCGGCGTCGCAGGTACGACCGGCAAGCCGTCGGTGAGTCCGTCGGCGAACATCGTCTCGATGGCGGCGGAGGGCTCGTCGACGAGAAAGCCGGGCCGAGCGCCGGGATGGGTTTCGGAGATGTCTGCCATGGTTGTCAGCCTGTAGCGAATGGTGTGTCGAGGACACCCTGCGTTCCGGCATCGATGGCGAGGAGAGCGCCCTGATCGAAGCCGTCGCGGTCAGGGTCGGACCTGCTCCTGATCGATGTGAGGTACAGGGTCGAGAGGTCTGGGCCTCCGAAGCATGGCATCGATGGTCGATGGACCGGGACCTCGATGCGTCGATCGAGTTCACCGTCGGGGGTGATCCTGATCACCGACCATCCGCCAACCGAGGCCGACCAGTAACAGCCATCAGCGTCGACGCACCCGCCGTCAGGTGCTCCCGGGTGCCCCGAGTAGTCGAAGAACAGTCGTTCATTGCGTCGAGTTCCGGAATCGACGTCGTAGTCCCACATGACGATCGTCGCCGTGTGTGTGTCTGCGAAGTAGGCGCGACCACGCTCAGGATCGAATGCGATGCCATTCGTGACGCCGATTTCTCGTCGGACCACGGTCGACGAACCGTCTGCTTCGACCTGGTGCAGCAGGCCGGAAGCGACTCTCGCCGAGCTGTCTTCCCACATGCTTCCCACCACGAATCGCCCGGCAGGATCGGTGCGACCGTCGTTCAACCGATTTCCCGTCGACGCCTGTTCAAGCTGTGCGAATGGTGCCGTGATGCCGGTCGCCCAGTCGAACCACACGAGCAGATGTTCGGTTGCGACCAGGAAACGCCCAGGAGTCGTCGTGAGCACCATCGAGCCAGGCCGCCCAGCCATCGTGCGCTGCTCGTCGGCTCCTGTTGTCGGATTGAACCGTCGGACCGTCCTTCCGTCGATATCGATCCAATACAGGACCTGCTCGGCCTCGCTCCAGATGGGGCATTCGCCCAATTCAGCTGGCCCGGCAACCTGGGCAATCTCGACCATCGTCCCTCCCGGAACCTTGAGTATCGCTGATCGCAACCCGGCCGCGCACTTCGAGTGTCGAAGCACGCACCGCTCCATCCCCACACGCCCAGTGGTTCATCGCAGCGCCGTGCAGGCGTCCTCGATGCGGAAGCATGCTGCTCTCAACTCGTCGGTGTCCACCGCATACGACAGGCGAAAATAGGGAGAGAGGCCATAGGCGGATCCTGGCATGACAGCGACGTCAGCATGTGACAACAGGTAGTTGCACAGGGCGCGGTCGCTGGTGATCGTCTGCCCATCAGGGGTTGCCTTGCCAAGAGCGTCAGCGCAGTTCACATAAATGTAGAACGCACCGTTCGGGTGATCGCAATGCAGCCCTTCCGTGCGGTTCATGATCGCCGCAGCAAGATCTCGTCTGGCGTTGAGTACCGCCAGTTGTTCGGGTTTCAGCGACAACCCCTCTTCCAGAGCGGTGATGGCTGCCCACTGGCTTACTGTTGAGGGAGCGAGTGTGACTTGAGACTGGACCTGAATCATCTCGGTAATCAGATCCCGGTGGCCTGCTCCGAATCCGAGCCGCCAACCCGTCATCGCGTAACCCTTGGAGCATCCGTTCACGATGAGTGTCCGGTCGCTGAGGTCGGGGGCGATCTGGGCGAGAGTGACGAAAGCTGTATCACCGAACACGATGTGTTCGTAGATGTCGTCGCTCAGTATCCAGATGTCAGGATGAGAGCGCAGTACCGAAGCGAGTGATTCGAGATGATCCCGGCCGTAGACAGCACCTGTCGGATTGTTCGGGCTGTTGAGGATCAGCCATCTGGTGTTGTTCGTGATGTTCGCGGCCAATGTCTCCGGCTGGAGGATGTAGTTCTCGTCCTGTCTGGTTTCGGCCACGATCGGGACTCCGCCACAGATACGCACGAGGTCCGGATATGCGGCCCAGTACGGGGACGGGACGATGACCTCGTCGCCGGGGTCCACGGTTGCCATGAATGCGTTGTAGATGACCTGCTTGCCGCCGGTGCTGGCGACGATCTGGTCGACCTCGTAGTCGAGTTCGTTGTCCCGCTTGAGCTTGCGGCACGCAGCCTCGCGCAGTTCGTGAATGCCGGCGAGCGGCGCGTATTTCGTTCTGCCAGCGTCGATGGCTCTCTTCGCAGCGGCTCTGACCGCGTCGGGGGTTTCGAAGTCTGGCTCGCCAACGCACAACGCAGTCACTGGTCTGCCGGCGCGCTGCAGGTCGCTCACCTGGCTCAACAACAACGAAGCTTCTGCGGTCACGATCGACCTGAGACGCGATGAGAATCTCGGCACGATCGTGGCCTCTCGTCACTGATCGGGAACGTTGAGCGACACTACCCAACGGTGGCCGGTCGGTCCCGGTTGACATGTCGGACCGGCAGTTGCCGCTGAGTGACCGCCAGGCACCCGTCGGCTCGGATCCGGGTGCCGACGACGCCTTCCCGGGTCACGATCGCCGGCTGAACCGTCGCCAGGAAGCAGGTGCTGTTGGCGCGACGCTGCCGTGGGGTGGAGAATTGATGCAGCGATCAGGTGGGGCTGAGGGGAAGAGGACGGAAATGAGTGTTCCATCGTTCGACTGGTTGGCGCATCACGCGTACACCCGACCCGACAAGGCAGCAGTTCACGACCTCGACACCGGGCGTGAGTTCAATTGGGCCCAGGTCAACGATCGGACGAGCCGACTCGCGACCGCGCTGCGAAAGGAGTTCGGCATCGGCCATGGTGATCGCGTCGGTGTGCTGGCCAACAACAACAGCAACTTCTTCGAGGTCCAGTTCGCCTGCTGGAAGCTCGGTGCTGTGTTCGTCCCGGTGAACTGGCGGCTGGCGGTCGCGGAGCTCGAGTTCATCTTCGGCGATTGCACGCCGTCTCTGTTGATTCACGACGATGACTTCATCGAGACCGCGGAGACCCTTGTCAAATCGTGCGACATAGCGCACCGGATGACATGGGAGACGCCAGATGCGTCGGGCGCGGCTGCGTCGTACGAGGATGTTCTCGCGACCTCAGCGCCGCTGCCGCTCAAGCAAAATCACCCGTGCACTCACGACGACACGCTGACGATCATGTACACGTCGGGCACAACTGGTCGGCCCAAAGGAGCGTTGATCACCCAGGGCATGACGTTCTGGAACGCCGTCAACTGCGTCGAGTTCTTCCTGCTCGGTCCTGACATGGTGAACCTTGCTGTCCTGCCCCTGTTCCACACGGGTGGGCTGAACTGTTTCGCCAACCCCGCGTTCCACTTCGGCGGACTGAACCTCATCATGCGGACGTTCGACCCCGCTGAGTGTCTGCGGTTGATGAACGATCCGGATGTTGGGGTGACGCACCTGCTGGCAGTTCCGGCCAACTTCCTGTTCATGAGTCAGGTTCCTGCCTTCGAGGACGCGACTTTCCCGACCATCCGGAACTGTGGCGTTGGAGGGTCGCCCACGCCGGTTCCGCTCATCGAGACCTGGGGAGCGAAAGGTCTTCCTCTGCAGCAAGGTTTCGGCATGACAGAGACCTCGCCGCTCGTGCTTGCGCTCAAGCCAGAGGACGCGGCGGCGAAGATCGGTTCAGCCGGACTTCCATGTATGCACACAGAGGCGAAGATCGTCGATGAGGACGGCAATCTCACGCCTGTCGGGGAAACGGGCGAACTGTGGTGCCGTGGGCCGAACATCACGCCCGGTTACTGGAATCGGCCGGAAGCAAACGAAGAGTCGTTCACCGATGGTTGGTTGCACACCGGCGACGCGGCCCGCATGGACGAGGACGGCTTCTATTACATCGTCGATCGTTGGAAGGACATGTACATCTCTGGTGGTGAGAACGTCTATCCGGCCGAGGTTGAAAGCGTCATGTATCAACTCGACGAGATCGGGGAGGTGTCGGTCATCGGCATTCCTGACGACAAGTGGGTCGAGGTCGGGCGAGCGTGTGTGGTGGTAAAGGAGGGTCGCTCGATCGACGAGGCCGCGATCATCAATCATTGCCGGGCGAACCTCGCTCGCTTCAAGGTGCCTCAGTCGGTGGTGTTCATCGACGAGATCCCACACAACGCAACCGGTAAGGTCCTCAAACGCGAGCTTCGCGAGCACTACGGCCAACCCTGATCTCATGCCGAGGTCGCTGAGACCCCCGCGGCACAGGGACGTGCAGGTCCTTGGATGACGCCGGAACGTGAGATGTACCGCAAGAAGGTCATACGAGGGGGTTCTTGGCGCGCACCCATCGCATGGCAGGAGGCGCGTCCTTCGCACCACCTGCCTCGACGTCGACGAATCCGGCCACTTCCAGCATCTTGATCACTTCGAACATCGTGTAACTCGAGAACACGGAGGGGTCCATCCAGTCCGGCACCCCCTCATCCGCACAGTTGAACGCGAGCGTGAGGTAGCCGCCAGGGCGTAACACCCGACACATGTCGGTGAGGGTGGCCTGTGGGTCTGGCCAGAAGTAGATGGTGTGCGCCGTGACGATGGCGTCGGTGGAATTCGTGTCGAAGGGAATCGTGACTCCGTCCGAGAGACGAAGATCGACCATGTTGTTGGCGATGGCTTTGCGGTTTCGTCGAGTCGCCTGCATCAACATCGTTCGCGACACCTCGCTTCCGAGGACTTTGGCCCCTCGCTCGGCGAGTATCTCGACCGTTCTGCCCTGGCCGAAGCCGAGGTCGAGCACCGTCTGACCGTCCACGTGGCCGACGAGTTCCAAGTTGCGGTCATTGCCGAGCGCGGTGTCCTTGACCATGAGCCGACCAACAGCCCGACCGACGACACCTCTGGGTCTACCAGCTTGGCGGGACCGCAGACGACCGATGAATCCAGGCGTTGGACGTTCAGTGGTCATGGCGGGCTATGGCTCGACGATGACCTTGCCGACGGCCTGACGGTCCATCAGCGAGCGGAATGCCTTCGGTGCGTCGTCGAGTGAGTAGCGGGCCGACACGTGTGGCTTGAGCTGGCCCGAGGAGGTGAGTTCGAGCAGCTCGGCCTGCAGTTCGGCTGCCAACTCAGGCTCTCGACCGCTCATGGCCCCGAGGAACACGCCGACGATCTGGCAGCTCTTCAGGAGCGTCAGGTTCAGCGGGATGCTGGCAATGCCAGCGGTGAAACCGATGACCAGGAAGCGGCCGCCCCATGCCGTGGCCCTGAGTGCGGGTTCGGAGTACTCGCCGCCGACTGCGTCGTACACGACGTCGACGCCGTGGCCGTTCGTGAGTTCCTTGGCACGGGTCTTCAGATCTTGATCGGCGTAGTTGATGGTGTCGTCTGCTCCGAGGGACCGGCACATCTCGAGCTTCTCGTCGGTTGACGCACATGCGATGACCCGTGCACCCATGAGTTTTCCGAGTTCGACTGCCGTGAGCCCTACGTTGCCGCCGGCGCCGAGCACCATGAGGGTTTCTCCTGCCTGGAGTTCACCGCGGTGCTTGAGCCCGTACAGGCTCGTGCCGTATGCGTACATGAGGCCAGTCGACTCGCCATAGTCGACGCCGTCAGGGAGCACTCTGGTACCGGCTGCATTGACGGCGACCTGTTCGGCCATGGCCCCGATGACGCCGGTCGCGGCCACAACGCGGTCCCCGACGTTCAATCCCTCCACGCCCTCGCCGAGGCTGGCGACGTTGCCAGCCACCTCGCCGCAGACCACGAACGGTGGATCGGCTTTGAACTGGTACTTGTCCTCGAGCATCAGACAGTCGGGGAACGTGACGGGAACTGCCTTCACGTCCACGACGATCTCACCGGCTCCTGCCTTGGGAGCCTCGCGATCTTCGACCACGAGGGTCTCCGGTTGACCGAATGCGTTCAGTACCACGGCCTTCATCTCAGTCGCCCCTCATGTCGAATGCTCGAGTCGTCACTCTATTCCGACCCTGGGCGGGGTGTGCCGGGTAGACGGAAGCCGAGGGTGCTCTCTGGGTCCGTTCGGACCTTCACGGGTACCGTCTTCCGGATGGACATCGAACCGGCTTGGCTGCAACCCACGTTCTTCATCGACTCCGATGACTTGGCGGTTGTCGCCTATGCCGATGAGGCTGCGGGTGACGCGACAGACGACACCGAGGTCGCCATCAGGCTCTTTCATGCAGTGCGCGACGGGCTGCGATACGACCCGTACACACTGAGCCGAGAGCCAGAGTCGTTCAAGGCCAGCGCCGTTGCCGAGGCGGCGTCTTCGTGGTGCGTGCCGAAGTCGGTGCTCCTCACCGCCACCGCGAGGGCGAAAGGCATTCCGGCTCGACTTGGTTTCGCCGATGTGAAGAACCATCTCACAAGCGCGAAGCTGCGCGACAGCATGGAGACGAGCCTGTTCGTGTGGCACGGATACAGCGAACTGCTGCTCGATGGGCGTTGGTTCAAGCTGAGCTCGGCCTTCAACATCGAATTGTGCGAGAGGTTCGGGACCAAGGTGCTCGAGTTCGACGGCACAGCCGACGCGCTCATGCATCCGTTCGACGCAGCGGGCAAACGTCACATGGAATATGTCAACCAGAGAGGCTCGTTCGACGATCTTCCACTCGATCAGATCCAGGCCACGTTCGACGAGGTCTATGGCGACTCCACTGTGACCGCCGGCTCAGTCAGCGCAGCGGAAGCAGGCGATGACGCCTTCAGCTGATCAGTCGAGTGCGACCCAGAACGATCGCGACCTGGCGACACATCGACCGTTTCGATCGAACGCTGCTGAGGCCGCGCTTCGTTTGCGACCATCCCAGTCTTGGCCCCAATCACCGGCCCAGCCGACGAGTGCGTACGTCTCGCCGCCGACCAGCGGTTCGATCACCTCGCACGCGAACTGAACCGTGAACGCGGTCCGTCGATGGTCGCCCTCACCGCACGCGAACCATGCGGCGGTGCAGTCGATCGCGGCCCAGAGGGCACCGTCATCAACGCTGCCATCGCTCCGAATCGACCATTGGGGCACGGTCCAGTCGGTCGCGAACCTGCCGTCGTCGAGCTGGCCTGCCTGCACGTTCATCGACGTCGGCTGGGTTCCACACGAGAAGCACTGCGGCGCGGGGTGAGTGTCGCCTGACCAGGCGAATCGGTTCCTCGCCTCAATTGCAGCTTCGATCGAGACCGGTGCCGTATCGGCATAGTCGGGCTCCCATTGCCTGCCCTCGAGAATGATCTCCGATCCGTCGACCACGTCGAGGCCGCCGCTGACCACGACCACGTCGAGCTCGACATCGAGAGGTATCGGTGCCCGTATGCCGATCGTCAGTGGGTCAGCCGACAACGCCGCCAAGCACGCTGCCGCCCATCCGCCGTTGCCACTACCGACAGGCCCTTCCCTTGCGGCGGGGACACGGATCGTGGGCGAGTTCCCGGCCATCAGTTGGCAGGCTCAACGAACTGTGCTTCGACGAAGACAGAGATTTCGTCCGACATCACCGGCACCCGGTGTGCTCCTCGGCCCCGCCGCGGACGGTCGAGATGCTCATGGGGCTGGCATCGAAGCCAGCCTGGCTGTGGTCTGTGCCGATTCTGCAGACATCTGACGGGATGGGGGGACATGTGGGGCACCTTACGCCCGACATAACGCTGACCGGCAAGTGGTGCGAACAGCGGTTGCCACACTCGAACCGACAATTCACGCGACCGTGCTGCGTCGTTTGACGCGGCACCGGATCTCTCAGCTGTCGGGATGGGGGGATTTGAACCCCCGACCTCTGCGTCCCGAACGCAGCGCGCTACCAACCTGCGCCACATCCCGTTTCTTGCTGACCTACCAAGCTACAGCGTGCCGATCGAAATTGGCCAAGCCGGCGGCGTTGCCCCCGGTCAGCGGCGCGTCAGACGACGCCGGCGGCCGTGTTCTCGTGGTAACTGTCTCCGGCGAGTACGGCGTCGACGGCTTTGCGAACCCGAAAGGCATCGAGCGGCTTCACCAGCCAGCCGTTTGCACCTGACTGCTGGGCCAGATACACGTCTGCGGCTCGGTCGAGCAGCATCAGGACAGGTACTTCTGGGAGCCGACCTGCCCCTGACTCGAGTCGCAGATCGATGCAGGTGGCCATACCGCCCATGTTCCCGATCTGCAAGTCGAGCACGACGAGATCGGGTGTTGTGGTGCTGACGGCGTCGCGGACGTCTGCGCCGCGGTGGACGACTCTGACATGGGTGTCGTCGCCGCCGAGGACGGCGGTGACTTCGTTGATGATCCAGCTCGCATCGCTGGCGATGAGTACCTCTGACACGGCTCCGAGGCTACTCGCTCAGCTCGTGTCGTCGGCCAAGCAGGCGACGACGTGACCGAGCCCATCGGCATCGTGGATGTCGTCGGCCAGTGATGGGACCCGGACCACGGGAATCTGACCCAACATCTGCACCAGAGGCAGGCTCGCGGCCTGTTCGGCCGAGGCTCTCACATGTAGTCGGCAGGCCGCGTCATCGGCGTTCCGCCCCGCATCGTCCTCGTCGAATACGGTCAGCGGGTCGGGGTGGAAAAAGTTGATGATGGCGGCATCAGGCGCCATCGATCGCTGCTCGAGGGCAGCGATGAGGTCACACGCTGTCACTATGACGTCGGCCTTGGGGCCGGCCACGATCACCACGCTTGCCGAGGGTGACGTCAGCAGGTCGTTCACGGCGACGGCGCGTTCGCGGAAACCGCCTTCGAGCGATTCGAACACGTTGAAGAAGTCGATGGCGTCCTCGACGACGTCTGTGCCGACGAGTCCAGCCACGGTGCGCACCATCCGCTGCGCGGCCTTGCCCACGAGGCGGGTCGCGTTTGTTCCTCGTCCGGTGAGCAGTCGGTAGGCGGTGTTGTCGAACAGGCTGACCAGCCGACTCGGCGCATCGACGATGTCGAGCACGTGACGAGACGGTGGGGTGTCGACGATGACGAGATCGAAACGGTCATCTTGGTGGAGCGAGTAGAGCTCTTCGGTCGCGAGATATTCCTGAGTCCCGGAAAGACCGTTGGCGAGGTTGCCGTAGACCCGGTTGTTCTTGAGTTCGGCGGTGAGGGCGTCGTCGGTCGACTCGCGGGCGATGAGCCGTTCGAAGGTGGTCCGTGGGTCGAGCATCAGGGCCCATAGTTCACCTGAAGCTTCGATGTCGATCTGTTGTGGATCGGCTGTGAGTCCTCCAGGCATCCCCAGTGCATCGGCGAGTCGTTTGGCGGGATCGACCGTGACGACGACGGTCTTGCGGCCATCCCGAGCAGCTTTGATGGCGAGCGCGGCCGCGGTGGTGGTCTTGCCGACACCCCCGGACCCGACCACCAGCATCACGTCCGAGCGTTCGAGCGTTCGACTGATGCTCATGAGCTGAACCTGTCGGCCAGCATCTGCAGATGGTCGATGTTCGATGGGTTGCCATCGAGACGGGGCAGCTCGATCCGGGGCAGGGCGAGTTGATCGGCCAACTCCGAGATGTGGCCTTTCTCGGCGCGGATTCTGGCCGCGAGGAACTCCCGGGCTGCGTGGTCGGCATCCGATGGGGTCGCCGGGGAGGAATACTGCGGTTCGACCATGTTCACCACAACGGGCCCGAGCGTGAGGTCGAGTTCGTCTTCGATCGAATAGGCGGTTTCGATGAGCTCACGAACGGGTGTGGCCTGGGGCGTGGTGACCAACGTGACCGTCACTTGTGAGCTGTCGGTAATGAACGCACGTGATGCGTCGGCCTGCTGTCGGATCGGGCCGGATCGAGCTGTGTGGACGATGTCTGTCGGGGTTCTGAGAAAGCTCAGCGCGTGACCAGCAGCCGGGGCGTCGACGAGCACGACGTCGGCTTCGTCAGCTGTGGTCAGCTGTCGGAGACGACCGAGGACCACCAGGTCACGGATGCCGGGGATCGCGGTGGCAATGAGGTTCAACATCCCTGACTTCGACAGTGTCGTTCCGAGCGCTCCGAACCCGCGCTCTGACAGATAACCGACGAGTGAAGGTTCAGGATCGATTGCGGCGACGCGAATCGAACCGTCTTCGAGGAGCGGCGATGGCAGGGGTACCAAAGATCCATCAGGAACCGCGAGGAGGCGGCGAAGCGCACCGGTACCGTCCACCTCCACCGCGAGGACTCTTCGCCCCGACCGGGCAAGGGCAACGGCGGCGGCGGCCGTCACGGTCGTCTTGCCGACACCGCCCTTTCCGGCCACGATGACGACGTGCGACGCAGCGACGAACTGCAATGGATCCACAAAACCCCCGGAGGCTTCACATGCGCGTTGCTGTCAGAGTAGCCATGGCCGTCTTCACGCTGTGCTCCGCCCTCCTCGTGGGAATGGCCTCAGCTTCGGCTCAGGACGAATCGCCGGAACTGGTCGGTGTCGTCGATATTCTGCAGGTAAGCGGTCTGATCGACCCGATTCAGGTGAGCTCGATCGAGCAGCACCTGGTGTCGGCCGCCGCAGATGAAGCCCTCGCGTTGGTGATTCAGCTGAACAGCTCCGGTGTGGTGGTCAGTGACGAACGCTATGCAGAGCTGCTCGACAAGATCGACACCTCGTCCGTGCCGGTCGGTGTGTGGGTCGGCGAGAGTGGGGCTTCGGTCACAGGGCTTTCCGTTTTGCTCACGCAGGCTGCGACGATCTCTGGAATCGCTCCAGGAGCAAAGATCGGCAACATCGATTCAGAGTTCCTCGGCGCAGGGCTCGACGGCCCCATCGCCGATCTTTTCGATCGCCGACTCAAGGACGATGATGCCGTTGCCGCCGGCATCGTCCACGTTGTTGCTCCGACCATCGGCGATTTTGTCCTTGCCTTCGAAGACCAGGGTCTCACGCCCGGGATCTCACAGGTCGTGAACGCGGATGGCGACACGCCTCAGCGCGAGTTGCTGGTGGTGGCCAGATTCAACAAGCTCAGCTTGCTCGACCAACTCATGCACACTGTTGCCAGCCCTGCAGTGGCCTACCTGTTGCTGCTCATCGGCATGACGATGATCATGCTCGACTTCTACACCGCCGGCATCGGGGTTGCAGGAGTCGTCGGTGCTGTGTCGCTGCTGCTTGCGGCATACGGCCTCGGCGTGGTGAACACTCGGCCTCTCGGTTTGATTCTGATCGTGTTGTCGGTCCTCGCTTTCGGCATCGATGTCCAAGCCGGCATTCCGCGGTTCTGGACCGGGGTCGGTGTGCTTGGGGTCATTTTTGGATCGTTCACCCTCTACGACGGTCACTCGATGTCCTGGATCACGCTGCTCGTCGGTGTTGTTTTGACCATCATCTTCATGATTTCCGGCATGCCGTCACTGGTGAGGACCCGTTTCTCGACCACGACCATCGGCCGGGAATGGATGATTGGCGAAATGGGCGAGGTCGTTACCGAAGTTGCCCCCGATGGCACTGTCCGTGTTCGAGATGCCCTCTGGAGGGCGCGAGCGAATCGATTGACACCACTTTCCGTGGGAGACAGGGCACGGGTCGTTGCGATCGAGGGCACCGTACTCGAGGTCGAACCGGAAGAAGGTGGCGCTCGCGACTATCGCGAGATGCGCGGGTGACCCGTCTCGACTAGCTCCTGCCCAGGTCAGAGGCATGTTTGCTCTTGTCGCGCGCCGATGCTTGGGGCTATGGTCGCTGGCGAACAAGGGGGATGGGGTTGGTTGCAGCGTTGGAAGAAACGTGGCAGCTGAAAGCTGCGTGTAGGGGCCCGCAGGCAACGGTGTTCTTCCCGCCACCGCGCTTTGAACGCAAAGACGAAAAATCCGACCGCGAGCGACGGGCGAAGGCGATCTGTGAGGGCTGTTCGGTGCAGCGGTCCTGTCTTGGTTACGCGCTACGGATTCGGGAGCCGCACGGCATATGGGGTGGTCTGAACGAGGTCGAACGTCGGCGATGGTTGAGCGCTGAGGCGTCGTAGAACGAAGGTGCTGGCTGGAGAAACATCGGCAGCGTCGCTGACGACTAGTCGAGGGTGGGCAGACGGGGGCCACCGACTCGGAGGTCGCCGCGGCGCCGGGTCACTCCGGTGCCGTCCAACTTGGCGAGCAGCGGAAGCGCGTACTTCCTCGTGGTGTCGAAGCTGTCCCTGATCTCGGCAACGGTGACCCCGCCGGGCTGATCTCTGAGGAGTGTTGCGACTTTGCGGGCCGCCAGATCGATGGCGCTCGCCGCAAAGTACCGACCCTCGATGTGAACGATGAGCCCGCGTTGGACAAGAGCTCTCAGCTCGTCACCGGAGACGTCTTCGGGGTCAGGCGGTGCCAGCGGATCGATCTCCAACCGCGCGATCACGGGGTGGTCGGCCAGCGGGTCGGGGGCTTCTCCGAGGCGAGCCAGACCTGCTTCAACGACCACGTCGTCGAAGGTGGCCAGAACGGCCCGCTCACGGTCGTCGAACGTGGCGATGTCGTAACCGAGCGGTCCCGCCGTCTCGATGGCGCCATGGACGGTGTTTCGAACTTTCTCCAGCGCAGGCGGATCGACAATCCACCCGCCGAGCGTTCCTACGGGCTCGACGCCGGTGAGACGTTCGAGATGGTCGGCGCGTACCCACCCGCGTTCGGCGATGACACGTTCCATCGAGCGGTCCGGTGCAGCTTTCGCTGCCGGCAGCACCGGGTCGACATCGAGGATCTGCCCGCCACCGATCGTTTCGTCGCGGCCGAACTCGCGAAGCACGAATCGGTCGCCGGGAAGGAGCGGAAGTGACTGGGTGAAGTGCAGCCTGACATTGCCGGTTTCTCCCGGTAGCAGAGCCGACGGCCCGAGCACGCGCATCCTGGCCGGAAACTCGCCCGACCCGATGTAGGCGGCATAAGCACCCCGACGAGACACGTCGTGATCGACCCGATCAAGAACCTGTAGCTCGGCGTCGACACGTGTCGTGCGGTGCCACTGACCGGGACTCACCACTACATCGCCCCGCGCCACCTCGCCGTGGTCGACGCCAGAGAGATTGAGCGCCACGCGGTTACCAGGCCTGATCGTTCGGTGATCGTTGCCCTGCGATTGGATGGCTCTGACCCTCGCGGTGATGTGCTGCGGCTCGATCGTGACCTCGTCCTCGACGTTCATTTGCCCGCCGACCAGGGTGCCCGTGACGACCGTCCCGGATCCTTTGGCCGAGAATGCTCGGTCGATCCAGAGCCTTGGGCGACCTCGATCGGTTGCCGTTGGCGTCACGGCGACGAGATCGTCGAGGGCGCTTCGAAGATCGGCGATACCGGTGCCGTCGATGCTGTCCACCGCGATCACCGGTGCACCTTCGAGGAAGGTGTTCTCGAGGTGTTCCTCGACATCCATCCGCGCCAACTCGGCCAGGTCGGCGTCGACCAGCCCGGCTTGGGTGAGGGCAACGACGCCATGCTCGTGGCCGAGCATCTCGAGGATCCTGAGATGTTCTTCCGACTGAGGTTTCCAGCCCTCTGTGGCGGCGACGACGAAGAGGCAGGCATCAACCGCTCCGACCCCGGCGAGCATGTTCTTGATGAACCTGACGTGGCCGGGAACGTCGACGAAGCTCACTCCACGGCCTGATGTCAGCGTCGTCCAGGCGAAGCCGAGGTCGATCGTGAGCCCGCGTGCCTTCTCTTCTGCCAAGCGGTCGGGATCAATGCTGGTCAGGGCGCGAACGAGGGTCGATTTGCCGTGGTCGACATGGCCGGCGGTCGCGATGACGTGCACGCCAGAACCCTAGGGAGGATGCGGTCGGTACGCGCAAGTCCCAGGTCAAATTGATGCCGCTCGAGACGGGTCCACGTCGACGAAGGATCTGAGCTGATTTGAACTCCAACCCAGATCCTCGAGAGCGTCGTTGCGCCTCAGCAGAGGTGAGCGACGACGTCTTTGATGTGGGCGTCGTCGTCGGGTGACACCGTTCGGAGGTCGAGGTGAGTGCGATCCTCGTTCACCCTGGCGATGATCGGCGGGTTCGCGGCTCGGAGGGCTGCAGAGTGATCGCCGCCGAGAACGAGACCGGCGCTTGGGATGGTGGCTGTGGGAAGCGAGCCGCCACCGGGTGCTGCGTCCATCTCTGCGACTTCGCCGACGCCGATGGCGGCGGCCCGATCTTTCAGTTCGCTGATCGTGAGGCTCGCCATGTACCAGAAGGGGATGTCGCTGCCACGGCGATCGAGGTATGCGAGTGCAACCGATTGCAGCGCCGAGATCACCAGCGAACCGGGCCTGAATGCTCGCATCAGAGGATGCTTGGCGCACTTGGCAACCAGGTCGGCGCGACCGGCGATGATGCCGGCTTGTGGACCGCCGAGGAGCTTGTCGCCGGAGAACATTACGAGATCGGCGCCTTGCTCGAGAGTCTGTCGCACTGCTGGCTCGTCGCCCAGCCAGTTCGGTCGACCGTTGTCGAGCCATGGGCATGCTTCGTCGAGGAGACCCGAACCGAGATCGACCAGGATCGGAACGTCAAGGTCGGCGAGTTCGCGGACCTCGACTGATTCGGTGAAGCCCTCCATCCGATAATTCGAGGGGTGGACCTTCAGCACTGCTGTGACGTCGTCGTGCTCGTCGAGCGCTCGCCGAACATCCTGGATGCGAGTCCGATTGGTTGTGCCGATCTCGACGAGCTTCGCTCTCGACTGCGCAATGACATCCGGGACTCTGAAGCCCCCACCGATCTCGACGAGCTCTCCTCGACTCACCGGAACGGACCCCGACCCGGCGATGGCTGCTAACGAGAGCGTCACCGCCGCGGCGCAGTTGTTGACAACGACGGCCGCCTCGGCACCACCGGCTCTCGCCAGGAGCGTTGCTGCTGAACTCTGACGACTACCGCGTCGGCCACTTTCGAGATCGAGCTCCAGACTCGAGTATCCGGCGCTCTGGTGATGCGCCAGCGGTGCTCTGCCGAGGTTGGTGTGCAAGAGGACGCCGGTTGCGTTGACGACCCTGTCAAGGAGTCTTCGTTCGGCGGCGACAACTCGCGATCTGAAGTTCTCGTGGTCGCCGTCTGCGATGGCCTCGCGCGCCACATCGACCAGAACCGGGTGCGGCAGATCGGTGTTGGTCACCGACCGCGCCAACTTGTCGACAGACGGCGGATGCATAGGTCTCAAGGGTACGAGAGCGAGTCGGTAATGAGTAGGTCTACGCTCAATGCATGCCGATGCTGTTGCTGTTGTTCATCGTCGTGCCAATCGTCGAACTGGCGATCATCCTTCAGGTCGGATCGTCGATGGGTGTGCTCACGACGGTCGTCCTGTTGATCGCGGTCAGCGTCGCCGGTGCTTGGCTGGTGAAGGTCCAAGGCCTTGGCGTCATGCGGCGGATCACCCAGCAACTGTCGAAGGGTGAGATGCCGACGACCGAGTTGGTGAACGGAGGCATGATCCTGTTCGCGGGAGCGTTGATGTTGACGCCTGGTTTTCTCACCGACGCCCTTGGTCTGGCCCTACTTCTGCCACCGGTGAGGGCTGTGGTACGGCCGATGCTTGCTCGTCGGTTCCAGGGCCGGGTTCAGTCGTTCGGCGTCGGCGGGCCTGGAAGTCCGCCCGGTTTCTACGACACCACAGCCAGCGATCCTCGTCCGACTGGTCTCGATCCCGACGAACTCGGTTGACTCATGATGACGGTGTCACCGTCATCGTTACAGCGGCAGTTCGAGCATGACGACGGACTTGGTGCCGCCTTCGGTGTCCTGTTCCCCGACGGGACGGAAGCCGTAGAGGTCGTGGAATCGAAGCGACTGGTCGTTCCGTGGCTTCGTGTTCACCTCGGCGCACACACGGGGGATGCCGGCCTCTCGGCATCTTGACGAGTAGTCGTCGTACAGCATTCGGCCGATGCCCTTGCTGTGAGCAGCGGGATCGACGGCGATGCGGTCGACATAACCGAACGACTCGTACTGCTCGCAGAACCAGGCGTAGTTCATGCTGTCGTACGCGGTTCCTGGTAAGAGGGTGATGAGTAGAGCGACAACATCGCCTGCGTCTTCGACGACCAGGAACTGGTGCGCCCAGCCGACCAGGTCGTCGAGCGAAGCCTCGGTGAGGGCGCTGACGGCAGGAACAGCAGCGTTGTTCATCGCGAGCACCCGACCGAGATCAGCTTCAGTGACGTTCCGAAGTACTGGGGCCATGGGTCAGAGTTCCACGCCGTCGAGCGCAGCCTCAACAGCATTCAGCATGTGAGCCGAACAGCCGGTCATGTTTCGTGGGGGAGCGATCTTTTCGACGAGGCGATCGGTGATGGCTCGGAACTCGGCGCCCGCCACAGAATCGTCCCTGGTCACCACAGGGTCGCCTTCATCGCCTCCAGCCGAAACCGCCGGCTCGAGCGGAACCGAACCGAGGAGTGGGATGCCGAGGTCGGCAGCGAGGCGTTCGCCTCCACCCTCGCCGAGCAGCGCGTGCCGAGAACCGTCGGGAGCGACGAAGGCACTCATGTTCTCGATGACACCCAAAATCGGCATGTGCGATCTGCGAGCCATGTCGGCCACCCGGACGGCGACCTTCTGTGCGCTCAGCGCTGGTGTGGTGACCACGATCATCTCGGCCTGAGGGAGTAGTCGGGACAATGCCATCTGCACGTCGCCCGTGCCGGGTGGCATGTCGATGAGCAGATAGTCCATCTCGCCCCACTTGACGTCGTGGAGGAACTGCTCGACCGCCTTGGCCAGCATCAGCCCCCGCCACATCAGTGCCGTCTCTTCGGTGTCGACCATGAGTCCCGTCGACACGATCTTCAGGAGTCCGGGCTCCTTCGAGACCTCTTCGGGGATGATCTCGCCCCTGCCATCGCCATTGTCCGAGGCAACGGCTTCGAGCCGACCATCGACACCGAGCATTCTCGGGATCGAGAAGCCCCAGATGTCGGCATCCATCACGCCGACGGTGAAGCCTTTACGAGCGAGTTGCATCGCCAAGTTCGCCGTCACCGACGATTTGCCGACCCCACCCTTGCCGGAGGCAATGGCGAGCACACGTGTCATCGGAGGAACCTTGGTGGGCAACGCTCTGTCCCTCGCATGCGACCTGGCCCGCTCCATGACGCGGGTCTTCTCAGCTGCATTCAGTTCGTCCCAGATGAGCTTGACCTTCTCGACCCCGGGCAACACCTCGACCCGGCACTCGACGTCGGACTTGATTGTTGCCCGCAGAGGACAACCCGCCGTTGTCAGCGCAATCGTGATGTCGACGCGGCCCCCGACGATCTCGGCACCTCTGACCATGCCGAGATCGACGATGTTGTCGCCCAACTCAGGGTCCATGACGCCTCTGAGCACGTCAATGACGTCCTCGCTGGAAACCGGTGTGGTCATGTCGGTCACAACTTCATCCTACGGGCCGGAATTCCCTCTGAAGTTGACTTGTTGTGGTCGATGGGCAGGATTGGATAGAATGCGTGTCGACGGCTACGGAGGTCTGATGATCACGCTCACTGATGTTGCAGCAGACAAGGTCAAGGAACTCATCGAAGCTGAAGGTGAGGCGGAACTCGCCCTTCGCGTCGCGGTTCGCCCCGGTGGATGCTCCGGCTTCAGCTACGAGATGTACTTCGATAGCGAGTTCGCCGACGACGACATGAAAGTCGGCTTCGGCGAAGTCAATGTCGTGTCGGACCCCATGAGCGCCCAGCTTCTCGACGGCGCAACCCTCGACTTCAAAGACGGCCTCATGGGCTCAGGGTTCGCCATCGACAACCCGAACGCCAGCCGCACCTGCGGCTGTGGCAGCAGCTTCAGCTGATTGTTCTCCGGATTCTGTCCCAGGTCAGGACAGGGTCGCGATGGTTGCTCGCAAGTCGACGGTGTCCCACATGAAATCGAGGCGTTGGGCGACGGTGCCGTCGCGCTCGATGACATAGAGGGCTGGTTCGAACCAGAGTCCTGTCGCGTCCATGATCGGCGCTGGAACGCCGAGATCGGTAGAAGTCGGTGCGGTGTACACCTCGGCGTGGATGATGGCAACGTCCTCTGAGATCTCGGGCGCCTCCGCGATCAGCACTTCGAGGCCAGGTCCACACGCGACCTGGTTCGAGCAGAACGCCGGCGTGCTGATGTTGATGATGACCTGTCGGCCCTCGCTCAGTGCGTCGTCCAACGAGATGTCGTGGAAGGGGCACTGTTCAGGTGAGCGCGTGCACACAGGACTACTTCCACGGGGGTCATCGAAGAGTGGTGTGGCGACGGCTGGCATGGTGTCATTCCGACCGACAAGACCGTCGTCAGCCCTGCCCCGAGCGTCGACGAAGCTGACGAATTGCTGACCGCTCGCCTCGAAGGTGAACTCGACCGGCGACGAGTCGGCGAACTCCATTTCGACCGGATAGTAGGGAACCAGCAGCCCATCTCTGTGAACGTCGACCGAGACAGCATCGAGCACCGTGATGTCGTTCTGCACCGCCGTCACCGTGATCGAGTCTGGTGCGGTGCGAGCCAGGTAGCCATCGACATCTGACAGGGCCCACACCATCCGCTGCGGCGTGCCATCGGGTCGTAGCGCCCGAGGGTCGAACAGTCGAGACGCAGAAATGGACGGCGCACCCGTCCCGCCTCCGCAACCGCCGATCGCGACCGTTCCTGCCATTATCGTCAAGCCGGTCAAGAAGCGACGGCGGTTGATGCGTTGTGTGACGAACTGGGGAGCAGACATCGCTGGGGAACGTAGCCTGCTCAGGCCTGCTATCCACCGGCGAGAGTGATCTGTGTCCGACAGCATTGACCGAGTCTTCGAGATCAGTGTCGATGGGCGACAGGTCGCGGTCACCGATGAAGCCATGACCTTGCTCGACGTCTTGCGCGAAGCGGGGGTGACGTCAGTGAAGGACGGCTGCGCTCCGCAGGGCCAATGCGGGTGCTGCACCGTGCTTGTCGATGGTGCGCCACGTGTGTCGTGCGTGACGCCGGTGCGGCGGATGCGAGGCCGATCGATCGTCACCGTCGATGGCCTCGACGCCGGAAGGGCTGAAGCCTGGGCGAGCGCATTCTGCGAATCGGGTGCAAGCCAGTGCGGCTTCTGCACGCCCGGCATCATCTGCCGACTCGAGGGCCTCGTCATCAAAGGCGGAGACCTCACCGATGATGCGCAGGTCGGTCGAGCGCTGCAGGCCCACCTCTGCCGCTGTACCGGGTGGACGACGATCAGGGAGGCGGCCGTATCGGTCGCCAGCGGAGCGACCGTTGCAGTTCGCGACTTCGCAGCGGCCGGCGAGAGGGCGACTCTCGAGGGTCGCGCCGACCAGAGCGTCGGGCCCGATGTCGCGCTCGGTCGCGGCGGTTTTGCCGACGACATAGCGCCGGCTGATGCGCTCGTTGCCGTGCCGGCAGGTGAAGGATGGGCGGTGGCCGCGACGCTCTTCGAGGCGCGTAGCGCAGCCGGAAAGATCCAAGGTCGTCGAACAACGCTCGAACCCACCCCACCCATCGCGCTTCCGGAGGGCGACTGGGCTGTCACCCTGCAGACGGGTTGGGTCGATCCTGCCTACCTCGAGCCCGACTCCGTCTGGTGCGAACCAGGTGGCGAGCCTGTCGGTCCCTTGCTCAACGGCGGCGCGTTCGGCGCCAAATCGCATTCGAGGCTCGGCGAAGTGGCGCGCCGAATTGCCGACGAGCGAGGCAGAAGTGTGCGCGTGGTCACCGACCGGGAATGGGTTGTTCGAAATGGCGCCAAGCGTCCACCGGTGGCAATCGGCTTGCGGGTCGATGGTTCCGGCGAGGTCCGAGTGGCGGCCACCCACGGCATCGCCGACATACTCCGAGCTGTTGGCCCCGCGATCGACGTTGTGGAGGTCGATGCTGCAGGGCCGCCCACGTCCGCCGCCATTCGAGGTGCAGGTTGGGTGGAGCTTCACCTTGCGTTGGCCGGTCTTCGCGGCCATGTCGGATCGATCAGAGCGCCGGATGGCGGAATTGCCACGGCCAAGATCATCGATGGCGCGATTCGGATCACGGTCGACGCCGGCCAGGCGCTCGACGATGTCGTGTTGCGGTCCTACGCCATCGGGGCAGCGCACATGGCTCTGGGCTGGATCAGGTCCGAGTCGATCGCCGTTGACGAACAGGGAACAGTGCATGATCTCACCATTCGGTCATTCGGAGTCCTGCGGGCAATCGACACTCCACAGATCAAGGTCGAGATCGTCGAATCTGATCGCCCGCCGGTCAACGGATCTGACGCTGTCTTCGCGGCCGTGGCTGCAGCGGTGTGGCTCGAAGCGGGCTGCCCGCCCGTGATCCCGACCCGCTGACACGAACTGTCTCCGACAATGATTGCTCTCGCGACGGTCTTCGGGGACGGAACGACGGGGTGCGAGTGTGCTGTAGATTCTCAGGCTGACCGCCTCGAAGATTCGAAGGACATGCTCATGTCGACCCCAGTTGCCCACTACTCGGCCTATCACCGTGCTGGCGAGTGGATCATCGTCTCCGGACAACTCGGCGTGAGAGACGGGTCGCTCGAAGATGGTGTCGAGGCTCAGGCCAGGCAAGCCCTCGTGAACCTGAAGAGCGTCATCGAATCGGCAGGAGCAACTATCACCGACGTCGCCAAATGCACCGTCTTCATGGTCGACATCAACGACTTCGCCGTCATCAACGGCATCTATGCCGAGGCCTTTGGCGATCACCTTCCCGCAAGATCAGCCGTCTGCGTGAAGGCGCTCCCACTCGGCGGTCTTGTCGAGATCGAAGCCTTCGTCCACGCCGGGTAACCTGAGCGAATGGTCGGAGGAGTCATCATCGCGGTGTTGCTGTTGTTGGCGCCGTTCATCATCGTTGCGAGCATGTCGGCAGTCGCGGCACTACTTGGTTGGGCGTTGAAGTCCGACGCCGAGATCCGGCATGCCGACAGCGAGCTCCTCGAGACCAACTACTGACGCCTCTCTCGGGTGATGACCTCCGACGCGCTGCACGTCGTGCCGAGGTTCCTCCCCGCGGCGGCCTGACCGAAACATTGTTATCGGTCCGATCAACCGACGGGGCAGCGGACATGGCTGGGAATGGCAATCCGCACTCGACTCTTCTCATCGAAAGATCGCTCGAGGGGCGCCGACTCGATCGTTTCTGACGGAGTTCAGTTCCAGCGAGCAGTCCCGAACTTGTACCCGACTGATCGCACTGTCTGGATCAGGTTCGCGTTCTCTTCGCCGAGCTTCGAGCGGAGACGGCGCACGTGTACGTCGACGGTGCGCGCTCCGCCGTAGTACTCGTAGCCCCACACGCGGTTCAGCAAGACCTCGCGGGTGAACACCTTGCCAGGGCTGGACGCCAGGAAACGCAGGAGCTCGTACTCCATGTAGGTGAGATCGAGCGGTCGGCCCGCGATGGAGGCCTCGTAGGTCTCTATGTTCAGTGTCAGCGTGCCCTGTTCGACAATCTCGGGCCGTACTTCGTGCGTCGGAAGCGTAAGCAGGTGCCGTAGTCGCGCCTCGAGTTCACGTGGGTGAAACGGGTCGAGGCAGAAGTCGTCGTACAGTTCGTCCCGCATGTTGAGTTCGTCGAGCAGGTGGCCGCGGACGAGAAGGATCACCGGGATGTTGGCGTCACGCCTCCGGAGCGAGCGACAAATCGCCCATGCGTCCTTGATCTCGTCGTCGATAACGATGATGGCTCCAAACCACCCCTCCTCGGGCTCGGACCTGACTGAATCCAGTTCGTTCTCGACAGCGGTCCACTTGTAGCCGCCCAGATCGAGCGTCTGGGCCAGCTCGGGCGTCGGCGAAGGGAACACTGCTATCGGGCGGACCACGGTCAGATGTTCCCGAAATATCTGTCGAGTTCGAACTGGGTGACCTGGCTCTTGTAGTCCGAGAACTCACGTCGCTTGTTCCGCAAGAACCACTCGAAGAGATGGTCGCCGAGAACATCGGCCACCAGCTCCGACGACTCCATGGCATCCAAGGCGTCGTCCAGCGAACTGGGGAGACGTTCGAGTTCGCCAGTATCTTCGCCGGCTTCGGGGCCGAGTTCGTATTGGTTCTTGATGCCGTCGAGTCCTGCCGCCAACAGCACGGCGAAGGCGAGGTACGGATTGCACGCCGGATCTGGTGCCCGGTACTCGATACGTACAGCGTCGTCCTTCCCCTTCTTCGTTTTTGGCACTCGGACGAGAGCTGCGCGGTTCGTTCGGGCCCACGACACGGTCACTGGCGCTTCAAATCCGCTGACGAGCCGCTTGTAGCTGTTCACGAGCTGATTGGTGACAGCTGTCGTCTCGCTGGCGTGGCGCAACACGCCGGCCATGAACTGACGCGCCGTTGCCGAAAGACCGAACGGATCCGAACTGTCGTGGAAGGCGTTCGCGTCGCCTCGGAACAGCGACATGTGGGTATGCATGCCAGATCCCTGGACTCCCGCCAGGGGCTTCGGCATGAAGGTGGCGTGCACGCCGTGTTCGACTGCGATCTCCTTGACGATGAGCCTGAAGGTCATGACGTTGTCGGCCATCGTCAGAGCGTCTGTGTAGCGCAAGTCGATCTCGTGTTGGCTCGGCGAGTCCTCGTGAAATGAATACTCGACGGAGACGCCCATGCCCTCGAGCGCCTGCAGTGTCCGCCGTCTGATCGAGCTGGCCACGTCGGCGGTGGTGAGATCGAAGTATGAACCCTGGTCGAGTGGCTTGGGCGGTTGCGAAGAATCGCCGCTCTCGAAGAGGAAATACTCCATCTCCGGCGCTACGAAGAAGGTGAAGCCCATGTCGCGGGCCCTGTCGAGTTGGCGCCGAAGCACCTGGCGGGTGTCGCCGACGAAAGCGTCGCCGTCTGCGGTCTGGATGTCACAGAACATGCGAGCACCACGCTCTTCGCTGTCGGTCCAGGACAGGAGCTGGAACGAGTTCGGGTCGGGTCGCGCCAGTACGTCCTCTTCGTTCTGACGGCTGTACCCGTCGATCGAAGAGCCATCGAAGAGCATCCCCTCTTCAAAGGCTGTTTCCAGTTCGGCCGGAGAGATGTTCAGCGATTTCAGCTGCCCGTGCACGTCGGTGAACCACAGGCGGATGAGCTTCACGCCGCGCTCTTCCACCTTGCGCATCACGTAGTCGGTGTGTCGTTCCATTCTGGGAGACCTCGAAATCGGCGCCTTGAGACGGCTGAGTCCGTCTTCGGCAAGTGTTACGGCGCTTCCCATCGACGCAATGGGTTCACCCACAGGTTCACAGGGCGTTCACATTCGAGCAATGGAAATCTGAATCTTGTCTGGGAGAATGTGCATCTCAGAAGCGCCGGTGTCAGCGGTGCCCCGATGTCAGTACAGGAGTGAGACGTGGTCTACCGGGCCGAATATCTGTGGATCGATGGATCCGAACCGACGCGTGAAGTGCGATCGAAGACCAAGGTTCTCGCCGACGGAGATCAGCCAGGCATCTGGGGATTCGATGGTTCGAGCACCAACCAGGCGACTGGGGACAACTCCGACGTCGTCCTGAATCCTGTGTTTGAGTGCCCCGATCCGATTCGTGGCGGCGACGACATCATCGTCTTGTGCGAGACGTTGCTCACGGCCGATTTCTCACCACACCCGACGAACACTCGCGCCGCTGCCGTCGCAGCACTCGCGAAGTACGGGGACCAGGAGCCCATCTTCGGTCTCGAGCAGGAGTACACGTTGATGAACCCGGGAACGGGTTGGCCGGCAGGATTCCCGCCCAACGGTTTCCCAGCCCCACAGGGTCCCTACTACTGCGGCGTCGGTGCGCTGAAGATCCACGGTCGGGATCTCATCGAGGAGCACACCAGGGCGTGCATGGATGCCGGTCTTGCCATCTCCGGCACCAATGCGGAGGTCATGCCAGGGCAGTGGGAATTCCAAATCGGCCCGGTCGACACGGTGACCGTTGCCGACCATCTCTGGGTGGCGAGGTACCTCCTCTTCCGGCTCGCAGAGAATCACGAGGTCGAGGTCAGCATCGAAGCCAAGCCGATGAAGGGCGACTGGAACGGCGCTGGGATGCACACCAACTTCTCGACGAAGGCAATGCGCGAAGGATATGACGCCATCATCACGGCCTGTGAGGCAATGGGCGCCGATGGTGTGGCGGAGCGTCATCTGGCCGGATACGGCACCGGTATCGAGGAGCGTCTGACCGGGGCCCACGAGACGCAGCGATACGACCAGTTCAGTTACGGCGTGAGCGATCGAGGAGCCTCGATCCGCATCCCGTGGCAGGTGGCCAAAGATCAGAAGGGCTACATCGAGGACCGTCGTCCGAACGCCAACGCCGACCCCTACGTCGTTGCGACGCTGATGACGGAGACCTGCTGCGCGGCACTCGCGTAAACGGTGCGTGAGGCGGTCCCTCGGGATCGGCGCGGCATTCCGAGCGGAGGCTGGGCTCGTTCGTGGTGACGGAAGGCGTTCGCTTCGTACACTGAACCTATGCGTCGGATTCGGGTTGCAGCGGCACAGTTGAACGTGTGCGTCGGCGATCTCGACGGAAATGTCGAGCTCATCATCGATGCGTACAGAGCGGGAGCAGAGGCCGGGGCTGACGTCGTCGTCTTCTCCGAGCTGAGCATTACCGGCTACCCGCCCGAGGATTTGCTTCTGAAGACGGCGTTCGTTCGCGAGGCAGAACAGGCTGTCGCGCGGCTGGCGGCGGAGATCGGCGATGTGGTCGCAGTGGTCGGGTACCCGGACTCTGTCCACGACCTGCACAACGCCGCGGCTGTGCTCCATCGTGGCGAGATGGCCGGCAGCTACCACAAGCAGGTGCTGCCGAACTACAGCGTGTTCGACGAACAGCGATATTTCGTCCCTGGCACCGAGGCAGGACCGCTCTACGAGATCGCAGGTGTTCGTGTCGGCATCACTGTCTGCGAGGACATCTGGTCTCCGGTCGGTCCATACGCGGACCAGGCCGCCGGCGGCGCAGAGTTGCTCTTGAACATCAACGGTTCTCCATTCCGTCGTGGAAAGCAGCAGATCAGAGAGTCGTTGCTCGAGACCCGAGCTGCCGATGTCTCGGTGCCCATCGTCTATGTGAATCAGGTCGGCGGACAGGACGAACTCGTCTTCGACGGCGGGTCAGTGGTCATCGATCAGACAGGAGCGCTTGTCGCAAGAGCTCGTCGATTCGAGAGCGACCTCCTCGTCGTCGACATCGAGGTGCCGCTTCCGTATCGTGCCCGCCTGCTCGACCCTCGTGGCAGGAGGCACGAAGCAATGTTGCCGGTCATCGAGCTCACGCCACAGCCGGAGTCCTTCACAGCAGCGCTCGAGCCTCGAGTCGAGGATCTTCATGAGCCTCTCGGTGAAACCTGGCAGGCGCTTGTCACAGCAACCCGCGACTACACGCTGAAGAATGGTTTCTCCGAAGCTGTCATAGCGTTGTCAGGAGGCATCGACTCGAGCATCGTGGCCGCGCTCGCCTCCGATGCGCTCGGTCCGGAGAACGTGCATGGTGTGGCCATGCCGTCGCGTTTTTCGAGTGACGGATCGCGCGACGACGCTGCCAAGCTCGCGGCCAACTTCGGCATCGACTTCAGAACGATCGAGATCGAGGAGGCCCACTCTGCCTTGCTCGGGATGCTCGCGGAGTCTTTCGATGGCACCGAGAGCGACACCACCGAAGAGAACCTGCAGAGCAGGATCCGCGGCGTCGTGCTGATGGCCCTCAGCAACAAGTTCGGGTGGATGGTTCTGACCACGGGCAACAAGAGCGAGTCAGCTGTCGGGTACACCACGCTGTATGGCGACACTGCCGGTGGCTACGCGGTCATCAAGGATGTCCCGAAGCTGCTCGTGTACGAGCTGTGCAGATGGCGGAACCGCCAGGCCGGATCGGACATCATCCCCGAGAGTGTCCTCGACAAGGCACCTTCGGCTGAACTCAGGCCAGGCCAACGCGACGATCAGTCCCTTCCCCCGTACGATCAGCTCGATCCACTCCTCGAGGCCTACGTCGAGCACGACAGGACAGCCGCAGAGCTCGTGGCGATGGGATTCCAACACGACATTGTCGCCAGGATGACGCGGCTCGTCGACCTCTCTGAATACAAGCGGCGGCAGTCGCCTCCGGGGCCGAAGGTGTCTGGTAAAGCGTTCGGCAAAGATCGTCGACTGCCGATCACGAACAAATATCGCTGAGAACCTGTCTCTTCGGTGTCGCAGACGTATTGCTCGTCATGTGCACCGGTTTCTTGTGTCAGGGTTTTTCGCAGGGCAGTTGACAGTCTGTACGCTCCAGCAATCTGGGTCCGGGCGATCGAAGGGGTAGTTGATGACAGATCCGAGTAGGCCAAGGGCACCGTTCGCTCCATGGGATCGGCGAGAGCTTCCCGGCATCTTCGATGTCGACGAGACGGCAAGGCGCGTCGGTCACTACAAGTGGATCGAGACGAAGCTGTTCGAGGCGCTGGGCGGTTGGGTCGCGACAGTGCCTGAGCTCGACATCAAACTCAGGCTCGGCACTCACTGCTACCACCACGCCTGGCACGCCGAACTTATGCACAAGCGTCTTCCAGAGCTGCGCGAGATGAAGCCGGACCGGCTCACCGTTCCACCGAACGACGAGATGGTCGCTTTCGTCGATGCTCTCACCCAGCCCGAAGCAGCAGAGCTCACGCTCGAGAAGCTGGTCGGCGTGTATCGGGTGTTGATCCCTCACAAGATCGCGGCCTACACATACCACCGCAACAACACCAGCCGCATCACCGACGCGCCGACAATCAGAAGTCTCGATTTCATGCTCCAGGATGAGTTCGACGACTGGCGCGACGGTGAGATGTTGATTCAGTCGCTCATCGAGACACCCGAAGACGTCGACAGGGCTGCACACCGACAGGCAGAACTCGAGAAGCTGCTCCTTGCAGCTGGCGGTATCGCAGGACCTGGCACGATCGGCGATCCATACGCCACTTCAGGGGAGTGAGACATGCGTAAGAGCTTTCCAGCCGACGACTTGGCACGCGACGAGCGGTTCAACCGCGTCAGCCAGGCCGAGCGCGTTCAGGATCCTCGGCTCGGCGGAAGTGGCACTTCGTCGCGAGCCAAGCTCACCCCGGCGCTCCGTTCGGCTCCCGATCGTGCCCGGTCGCTGATGCATGGCATCTTCACCGGCGAAATCCAGGCGCTGGAGGGTGCTGGCCGAACGTGCTTTGATTTCGAGATCGGTGCCGGCGAGGGCGAAGTGCCATTCGAACTGAAGCTCGACATGGCTCGTCAGTGTTGGGACGAGGCGCGCCACTGCGAAATTTCGGTGATGCTGGCCGATCACATGGGCACCGAACTGGGCGAATTCACCGAGAACACCCTGCTGTATGAAGCGGCGTGCAACACCGACCCTGTCCTTCGTCTCACCGGTGTCAACCGGGCACTCGAGGGTCTCGCCATCGACGTGTTCACCACAATGAAGGACTTCGGAACCATCGCCGGTGACCCGGTGCTCGAGTTCTGCGAGGACTGGATGCTCGCCGACGAGGTCACGCACGTGAAGATGGGATCCGATTGGCTGCGGAATCTGACCGCCGGTGATCGCGACCGTCTCGACAGAGCGCTCGAGTTCCAGCGTGTCGTCGACAAGCTGTTCTCCTTCAACGGCCTTCGCGGCGAGGACGACGAGTCACCCATCCAGCTCACGCGCAGGTTCCGCGAGATGGCAGGGTTCACCGACGAAGAGATCGACGACATCGCCGAGCTGTCGCGCGAAGCGGCGGCTTCCTGACATGACGACAGTCAACGTCACACCGAGCGACTTCACGATGGTCGAGTTCCGCGTCGAGGACATCGTCGCGGTTGCCGAGCGGGTCATCATGCAGGCCGACCTCTCGGGCTTCGACCAGCTCAACATCGACATCGACGAGGCCTCGCCGCTCGCGCGCGCCTCGATCAAGTCGGTCGATCCCTTGACACTTGCCGTCGAGGGTGGTGCATTCGAAGACACCCGCCGGCCGCGTCAGCTCAGCGAAGACCGAACGGCCGATACCATCGGTCGGTACGTGCTGAAGGCAACCGACAGGATCAACGGCGGCTTCTCCGACGCGCCAAGCGACGACGACCTCACGTTGGCTCAGAGTGTTGCGTGGGACGTGTACTGCGTTGGCAGGCTCGTGAAGGCTGGTTTCAAGGGTCAGCGAAAACGCAGGGTCTATCAGTTCCGAAACCGCCACGGTTTCACCGATGCTGCCGATGCTGCGTTCGACGAATTGTGGACGGCTTCAGGGCTCACCTGGACCGAGCTCGAGACCATCTCAGCTGCAGCGTGCGAGGCATCGGGCCTCAGTTGAGGTCGTGCGCCGAGATGCCTTCGAGCAGATCGATTTCCGGCGCTTCGGTCAGGATGCCCTGACACGAGTTGGCCATCTCGATCATCAGCTGTGAGTTGACGTGATCTCGCGCGTGTTCTTCGGACTCCCATTTCTCGATCACCACGAACACGCCGGGCCTTGCGACCGAGGCACACAGATCGATGTTTCGGCAGCCTCCGACTCCGCGGGTCAGCACGACGTACTTCGACAGGTTTCCGAGGAGCGCATCGGCATCTGATGCCACGAAAGTCATGGTGAGTAGAGCGATCTCGACGTCGTCGGCCATGAAGGGAGCCTAAGTCGGATCTGGCTTCCTGCGCGAAGCAGGACGCGACCGGATACCCTTTTCCACGGTTCGGCGAGGGATCGCCCAGCGAGGTGAATGTTCTCACGCCGGACCGTTTGTGTCAGCCGGTAGGATGACGCAACTTGGATCCGCCGGGACTTTGTCCCCGGGCTCACGACAGGAGCACCAGCGTTGGCTAAGGAACGGGTCGAGCGGGACGAGGAAGATCTCGTTCGTCTGTATCTGACGGACATCGGTCAGTACCCGTTGCTCACCAAGGACGACGAAGTCCGGCTTGCGCAAGCAATCGAGTTGGGCAACGAGGTGCGCGTCCACCTCGACCGTGGCACTGATGACAACGGCAAACCGCTCACCGCCGCCAAACGGAGGGAATACCGCAAAGGAAGTCGCGGAGGTGAAGAGGCCGAGCGCACGTTCGTACAGTCGAACCTTCGACTCGTGGTCTCCATCGCGAAGAAGTACCAGGCGTCGGGCCTTCCGCTGCTCGACCTGATTCAAGAGGGCAACCTCGGCCTCATGCACGCCGTCGAGAAGTTCGACTGGCGCAAGGGTTTCAAATTCTCGACGTACGCCACATGGTGGATTCGTCAGGCCATCACTCGCGGCATCGCCAACACCGGTCGTACCATTCGCCTGCCAGTACACGCCGGAGACACGCTGGCTCGGCTACAGAAGGCACGCTCCCGCTTGGAGCTGAAGTACGGCCGTCCCGCGACGCTGACCGAACTCTCGATAGAAGTCGAGATGCCCGAAGACAAGGTCACTGAGGCTCTTCGGTTCGCAGCCGAACCCCTGTCGTTGTCAGAGCCGCTTCGTGAAGATGGCGATGCCGAGCTTGGCGACGTCGTCGAGGACCGATCCGCTGATTCTCCGTTCGAAGTCGCAGCAACGGCGTTGCTTCCCGACGAGATCAATCGTCTGCTCGCTCCACTCGACGAGCGTGAGCGCGAAATCTTGAAGCTTCGTTTCGGCCTCGACCGCGGCGAGCCCCGCACCCTTGAAGAGGTTGGCGAACACTTCAGCCTCACTCGCGAACGGATCCGTCAGATCGAAGCCAGGGCGATGTCGAAGTTGCGTCATCCCAGCAGCGACACGGGTGCGCGCGACCTTCTTTCGGTCTGATCGGCGAGAGTTGCTGCTGATCGTGTCAGTTCTGGGAGGTGTCCGAGCGCCTGGTGGGCTCCCCCGCCTTCAAAGCGGGTGGGACGGGTGATCCCCGTCCGGCGGGTTCGATTCCCGTCCACCTCCGCCATTCCTCTCCAGACACGGATCCATGACACGTAGACGCTTGTTCTTCATCGCCATCCTCTTGACCCTTGAGGCAATCCGACGGGTGCGTTCCGCCTGACAAGCGTTCGTATCGGCGGTTGCGCCGAGGCGGCCTAGTTCATAGCGTTACACCACTTCCCCTCTCATGATGAGGTGGAGGTGCAGGGTGAGCACACCGGGTGTGGCCAGCGGGATAGAGCTGCCGGCTCTGGTGGCAAAGATCCACCTCGACGTTGCGACCAGCGTGGTGCCTGCCGACATCGAGTCGATCACCGACGCCATCGGCCACGCCGCGCCGTGGCTGTCGGAGGGTGAGTCATCTGAAGTCGTCAGGCGTGTCCTGGGCAGAGTCGGTGGGCTCGGCGAGATCGAGGGTCTCCTTCACGACGACGATGTGACAGACGTGCTCATCGATGGTCCAGGTGAAGTCGTCGTCGAGCGGCACGGTCGCCTCACGCCGGCAGGTCTCGTGCTCGATGCCGATGGGGTGTCGACGCTCGTCGAGCAACTGGCTCGTATCGGCAACCGCCGTGTCGATTCACGACATCCGATGGCCGACCTCAGTCTGCCTGGTGGGTTCAGGGTCAACATTGCGGTCGCACCTGTGGCCGTGGGAGGGCCGTTCGTTTCGATCCGGCGCTTCCGAACAGCGGTCAGCGACCTGACAGAGGTGGCCGGTCGGAGTGCAGGGCTGATCGCCGAGGCGGTGGCCGACCGGAGGAACGTGCTCGTCTCAGGCGCCACCGGCGCCGGTAAGACCACGCTCCTCGGTGCCATGGTCGATCGATGCGGGTCATTCGAACGCCTGGTCGTGGTCGAGGACGTCGCGGAGTTGCCGGCGAGTCGGCACCTCGTCAGGCTCGAAGCACAACCAGGCGATGGTGAAGGCCGTCCGGCGACGTCGATCAGGGAGCTGCTCAGAAGCGCATTACGGATGCGGCCGGATCGGTTGGTGATCGGCGAGGTTCGTGGCGCTGAAGCGGTCGATCTCGTCCACGCACTCGGTACCGGTCACAGAGGCAGCATGGCAACGATTCACGCCGATGGTCCAGCAAGCGCTATGCGGCGTCTGGAGCTGCTGTGTGCTGCTCACGAGACCACCGATGCGGCACTGGTGAGGGATCAGCTGCGCGACGTCGTCGATCTCGTGGTGCACCTCGAACGCACTCCGACCGGCTCGAGACTCGTGACGGCGATCGGAGAGGTCGGCGCCAAGGGCCTTCGGGCGGTCCAGGGTGAGGTAGGTCAATGGTGACGACGGTGGTGGTCGCCGGCGCGGTTCTGCTCGGATCGCGCCGAATGCCGACGCGAGCTGCAGCGGGCGCCGTGGCCGTGGGCCTGCTCATGGGGGGCCTTGAGGTCGGGGCTTGGACGCTGGTCATCGTCATCGCTACGGCGATGACCGTCCGAGTTGCGACCGAACGCCATCAAGCCAGGAACTCATCGAAGCTGCCTGAACTCGCCGATGTGATCGCGGCCGCGCTGTCGTCGCGACACGACTTGGCGCTGGCGCTGGCTCGTGGTCGACATTTGGTCTCGGGCGATGATCTTGGGCCGTATGACAGGGCCATCAGCGCGCTCGAACATGGTGCGCCGTCAGAACTGGTGCTGAAGGCGTGGGCCGCTTCAGAGCCGAGCCGAGAGTGGTCGATCGTGATCGCTGCTGTCGTTCTCGCCGAAGCGATGTCGTCGCCGCGACCCCTTCGCGATGTCGCGGTGGTGCTTCGGGTCCGCAGGCTCCGACGTGAAGATGTCGCGACTCAGGTCGCCCAGGCGAAAGCCTCGGCCACGGTAGTCACCGGGGCTCCGTGGGCCGTTCTTGCTGTCGCCGGGTTCGTCGATCGTGGCTACATCACCGACCTGTTGACGTCTGAAGTGGGGCGTATGTGTGTGCTGCTGGCTGCGGTGCTCACGCTTGTCGGGGCGGCAGGCATGCGTGATGCCATTCGAAGGTCGGGCCTCGCATGACCGGACTAGCGCTCGGCGCGTTCATTGGTCTCGTCGGGATGTTCGACTACTTCGAAGGCCGCGGGCCGACGCGGCCTCGATCGCAAGCGAAGCAGTCTCACTTTCGCGACGTTCCGGACTTTCTCGACATCGTGTCGCTGGCAATTACATGCGGAGCGAGTGTTCTCGATGCACTATCGCTCGGCGCTCGTCTCGGTCCGGCGTCGATCAGGAGTCGTCTCCACCTGGTGGTTGCTGCCATCTCGAAGCGTGTCTCGTTCTCCACCGCGTTGGCTTCGGCCGAAGTTGATGCCGGCGACCCGATCGCCGTCATCCTCGATGTGCTGGAACAGGGCCACATCGAAGGTGGCTCTGTCGCTCGGCGACTCGAGTACCTCGCGGTCGACTACAGGCGGATCGGTGCGAGCCGTGACAGCGCCGAAGCCCGGCGTCTCTCGGTCCGGATCTTGTTCCCGATGGTCCTTTGCATGTTGCCGTCTTTCGCCCTGCTCACAATCGTTCCGGTGCTGGTCGCGTCGCCGAACGTGACGTGATCGATGCCTTCACTACCCCGAATCAATCCGATCAAAGAAGGTTCAGATGTACTGCTCGTGTGTCAATTGCAGACGGGCCCGACTGCCCGGCCAGGACGGTCAGGCCACCGCCGAATACGCTTTGCTCACCGGTGCCGTCGCCGTCATCCTGGCTCTGGTCACTGCGTGGGCCACGAGCACGGGAAAGGTGAGCGCGCTTCTTGACGCTGTGTTCGACAATCTCATCGGTTCGGTGTGAGCAAGAGACGTGGCGAACACGGCCAGGCCACGGCCGAGCTTGCGTTGCTGATGCCGTTCGTGTTGCTCCTCGTGTTGGTAGTCGCACAGACTGTTGTCATCTGGCGCACCGAACTGCTCGTGACACACGCGGCACGGGCGGCGGTGAGAGCAGCGACGGTGTCTCCGGACCTGGGCGAGATTCGCCGGGCCGCTGCATCGGCCGATGGCCTCGACGCCAGTCGACTACAAGTCGTCGTCGTCGAGCGAGGCGAGCCAGGCGGTACCGTCACCGTTCGCGTTGGCTACGGGCCTGTCGATCGGATCCCGATTGTCGGCATCGCCACGCGGTCCTTCGTCATCTCGGCGTCTGCATCGATGTTGGTGGAGAGCTGATCAGTCGACGAGAGTGCGCAACAACGACAGTGCTCCGCGCTTGTCGAGTGGCTCGTTCCCGTTGCCGCATTTAGGTGAGACCACGCAGCCCGGGCAGCCGCGGTCGCACAGGCAGGACTCGATGATGCGGGCGGTTGCCTCGAACAGTTCGAAACTCCGCTCGTATCCGAGCTGTGCCACCCCGGAACCGCCAGGAGTGCCGTCATGGATGAACACCGTCGGCAGGCCTGTCTGGTGATGGTGCGTGATCGAGACACCTCCGACGTCCCACCTGTCGCAGATGGTGAACAGCGGTAGAACCCCGATGGCTGCGTGTTCCATCGCGTGCAGCGAGCCGGGAAGGGTGGCTGTGACGTCTGCGGTCTCGATCACGTCTGGGCGGATCGTCACCCAGAATGCCGTGGTGAACAGCTGCGATGGCGGGACGTCGAGTTTCTGGTCATCGAGGACTTTGCCAGCCCTGTCTTTCAGTTGGTATCGAGTGACGTGCTCACTGACGTTGACCATTCCGTGGTGCAGCTGCCATGGACCGAGGTCGCGTTGTTGGTGTTGCTCCACGATGTCGAGACCGATCTTTGATAGCGCATGAGTCCTGATCCTTCCTCGTTCGTCCTGGCGAGCGACTGCGGTGCCAGCTTCGAGGTCGAGTTCGACGATTTCCCATGGTTGGCCGAGGTGGAGGTACCTCGCTCCCACATGGGCTTGGGAGGGCCCTCGTGACGCGTCGATGGTTCCGATCAGTTGATGTTTCCGATCCACGATCCGAAGTTCGGTGCCCCCACCTGACCGCAGCCCGAATTCTCGCGCCGGCGATGAGGAGCCGTTCCACACGGCGCGACGATTGCGGATCGATACGAGATCGACGTGTGCGATGTCGCGGACCCCGTCATCGAGGGCGTCTCCCCAGAGCTCGTGGTCTTCGTTGGCGCTGATGGGCAGCTCGTGGGATGCGCAGGCGAGGTGCGGCCGAAGTACGAATGGGTTGTCGGGGTTGATGACTGCGCGCTCTGGTGGACGAGTGAACAACTCTGCCGGGTTGCGAACGAAATACTGATCGAGCTGATCGGCTCCTGCAACGAGCACAGCCAGCGATGATTGTTCGCGTCGGCCGACGCGGCCTATCTGCTGGCGGAAAGATGCGATCGTGCCGGGGAAACCGTTGACAATGGCCACGTCGAGGTCGCCGATGTCGATGCCGAGCTCGAGGGCTGAGGTGGCCACGACGCCCTTGAGGCCGCCGTCGAAAAGCTGGTCCTCGATTTCCCTTCGCTCTTCAGGAAGATAGCCGCCTCGATACGAGCACACTCTGTGGTGATCGGTGATCGGTAGCCGCTCCCGGATCTGGTCCGTGACGGCCTCCGTGCCTTGCCGCGATCGGCAGAAGCTGAGTGTTCGATGGCCTCGTTTGATGAACTCGCTCGCCAGGTACGCGGTTTCGACGTTCGGCGTTGTCGTGATGTCGGGATCTCCTGCTTGACCCGACCACATCGCCACGATGCGTTCCGGCTGGGGGGAAGCGTCGCTGTCGACGCGTCCGACGGGAGACCCGATGAGGTCTGATGCCAGCGCTTCGGGTTGGCCGATGGTGGCGGAGGTGAAGATGAACGTCGGCTTTGCGCCGTGGTGGGCGGCGATTCGGCGGAGGCGACGAAGGATATGGCCGACGTGCGTGCCGAAGATTCCCCGCAGGACGTGAAGTTCGTCGATGACGACGTACTGCAGTTGTGAGAGAAACGTCGACCATCGTTGGTGGTTCGGCAAGATCCCGACGTGGAGCATTTCCGGATTTGTAAGTACCACGTTCGCGTTGCGACGGATCCAGAGCCGTCGATCTGGTGGCGTGTCGCCATCGTGGGTAGCGGCGACGAGATCGGGAACGCCGAGTGATGCGAACGATCGGAGTTGGTTCTGTGCGAGCGCCTTCGTCGGATAGATGACGAGTGATGACGCGCTCGGCCATTTGGTGATCGCATCGGCGATGGCCAGTTGGTACACGAGTGATTTGCCGGATCCAGTCCCCGAAGCCACTGTCACGGACTCGCCGCCGATGGCGCGATCGTAGGCCTCTGCCTGATGGCTCCACAGCTGTTCGATGCCGATGCGTTCGAGCAGCGCCGGCGGGAGTGGAGCACGGGCACGCGTCATGGTGCCGGGCTTTGCTGTGATGTGTTCGACGTGTACCAGGCGACCATCTGAACCGAGTTCGCGAATGACCGATTCGAGCATCTCGTTCGTGATTCCGGCGGTGCCAGCCGAAAGAGCCATGTCATGAGCTTCTCACGTGGATGGGACGTCATCCTGGCACAAGGCTCCTGGAGTCACGATCTGAAAAGCACAGGTAACTCTCTGTCAGCGCGACACATAGCGCTGTTCGTGTGTAAAGTCTCAACCCCAACTTAATGTTGAGAATAACTTGCGAAAGTGTTTCGAAACGGGGACAATCTCCTCGACGTAATTACCTCGACGTGATCATTTGGCCGTAGGGTGCTCCACGCGGGTGGAACTGGGGTTTGGGGCTCAATTCGAGGGTTCGAAGTCAGCGGGAAATGTGGGCGCTCGGCGCCGGGAAAGGCAATCGATGGCGCTAGTGAGCGAGCCAACATCTGAGGTCGGCGAGGAAGAACCAAAGACGTGGTGGGACTTCGCGAACTGCCTCGGTGTCGAGCCAGATCTCTTTTTCCCCGAGCGCGGTGCTTCGACCAAGGAGGCCAAAGAGGTCTGTCGCGGTTGCGTCGTTCGTGAGGACTGTCTCGAATATGCGCTCGATCACGGTGAGAAGTTCGGTATCTGGGGAGGGATGAGCGAGCGTGAACGTCGCCGTCTCCGCCGTCAGCGTGCACTCGCCCGTCGAGCAGCGGCCGAGGCGACGGGCTGACGAGCAACCTTCGTTGCTAACCTGAGGCGGTGAACCTCGGTCCGACAGAACTACTCGTCATCCTCATCATCGTGCTCGTGCTCTTCGGCGGAGCGAAACTGCCGAAGCTCGCACGTTCGCTCGGTCAGGCGCAGAAGGAATTCAAGGAAGCCGTCACCGACGAGGACGATTCGGCTTCGTCCAACTGAGTTGGACATCACTCGTGGGCGAAACGGTGTAGGGGAACTCTGCGCGTTGATCGGGAACTGGCAGCCACGCGCCGGCGTTCAAGCCGGTGAACAGACCCGGTTCTCTGTGGTCGGCCGGTCCTCGTGAGCGACCGACCCCGGCGTCGCCGGATTGCTGGGAATGACACGGCAGATGTCGGTCCGGTACCGACCTGGGAAGATGTTGCCCGCGAACATGGGGCGTTCATCTACACGGTCGCCTACCGCCTCACCGGCAGCAAGCACGATGCGGAGGATCTGGTGCAAGACGTATTGGTACGGGTGCAGCGAGGGCTGCGAACCTACCAACCCGGCTCGATGCAGGGCTGGTTGTCGCGCATCACCACCAACGCGTTCCTTGACGAGGTCCGCCGTAAGAAACGCCGCCCTACCGACTTCCTCCCCGATGACGCGGAGCGAGTGCTCCCCGCGTCGGCCGGCGCTGACGAGACGCTGGCTCACTCATCGATCCCCGACGAGGTCCAGAGCGCTGTCATGTCGCTGCCGGAGGAGTACCGGGCGGCGGTCGTGTTGAGCGACGTCGTCGGCCTGAGCTATCAGGAGATCTCAGACACGCTCGACGTGCCGATCGGAACAGTTCGCAGCCGGATCCACCGTGGTCGATCGCAATTGCGTGGCCTGCTCGGGCCGCAGATGGAGGGTGATGCGTCATGAGCGGCGACGACGCAACCGAACTCACCGACGCATACGAACTGCTGAACGCCTACCTCGACGGGGAGGTCAGTGATCAGGAGCGCGCAGAGGTCGAGGAGGCACTCGAGGCCGATGCAGGGATACGAGCCGAACTACATGCGTTGCACGACACACGGCAGCGCATTCGTGAGCTTCCACTGCTCGAGATGTCAGACGACTTTGGTGCCCGCATCGCCCGCCGCAGCCCGTTCGGTCCCGTCGCTCGGCCGCGCCGCCGTTCGCGGACCCGTGCCCTTGCAGTCAGCGCAGCAGCGTCGATCGCGTTCTGGGGAGCGGTCGCAACCAGTGGCGGGGCGAATGTGGTGGTGCCTGACATCGCCAGCATTGTCGGAGCGCACAGCGCCGTGATCCTCGAAGAGGAGCACCCGGCCGTCGATCCGTCGGTGATGTTCACCGCTCCTGACGGGTTCGAGGGTTTCTCACTCGTGTACGCCAGACGCCATGGGAATCTCGCCCACGCCATGTACACCGATGGTGTGCGGGACATCTCATTGTTCGAACAGCCCGGGCGCATCGACTGGGACCGGGTGCCGGGTGGTGGACAGCTCACCCTGATCGGCAGCGATCGAGCTTGGACCGGCATGGTCGCGGGCCAGACGGTGACCATGGTCGAACGCGAGGGGATGGTCTATGCCATCGTCGCCTCAGCCGATGCTCCGATGGACGACATGTCCACTGCAATGCCGGGCGACAGTGATGGCTGGTTCGACCACGTCCGCCGTGCCAGCCGCCGCACCATCGATTTCTTCAGCTTCAGCAGCTGATCCGTGGTCGGGCAGAGGCTCTGTGTCGCCTGCACCGTTCCGGAGCCACGGCATGTCCTGTCAAAGCGGTGGGTCTGTGCCGGCCCCGAACGCCTAGACGGTGGTGGGTTGGGCTGCGATGCGGCGGGCTTTGAGGATGCGGCGGCGCTGGCGTTCGCTGGTGCCGCCCCACACGCCGTGGTCGATGCGGTTCAGGAGCGCATACTCCAGACACTTGGACTGAACCGGACAACCGTCGCACACCTTGCGGGCCTTCTCGACCCCGACACCGTCGCTGGGGAAGAATTCGGACGGTGGACGTTCGAAGCAATTCCCCTTG